>JAGBNF010000027.1 GCA_017634555.1 Eubacterium sp.
TGCACACATACCACAGCCTACGCACTTATCAGGATAGATCTTGTACTGCATAAGGCTCTTACATACGTGAGCCGGACATTTCTTATCAACGATGTGAGCGATGTACTCATCGCGGAAATGCTTAAGTGTTGAATTAACCGGGTTAGCTGCTGTCTGTCCAAGAGCACAAAGTGAGTTCTTCTGGATTGTCTTTGAAAGCTCTTCAAGAGTATCAAGATCTTCCATAGTTCCCTTACCCTCTGTGATCTTTGTAAGAACTTCGAGGATTCTCTTTGTACCGATACGACATGGTGAACACTTACCACATGACTCATCACAGATGAACTCCATGTAGAACTTAGCAACGTCAACCATACAGTTATCTTCATCCATAACGATAGCTCCACCGGAACCCATCATAGATCCCTTCTGAACGAGGTTATCGAAATCGATAGGCTCATCAAGGAACTCCTCTGTCAGACATCCGCCTGAAGGACCACCTGTCTGGATAGCCTTGAACGTCTTACCGTTAGGGATACCGCCACCGAGATCATATATAAGCTCGCGGAGTGTTGTTCCCATAGGAACCTCAACGAGACCAACGTTATTTACCTTACCACCGAGAGCGAATACCTTAGTACCCTTTGACTTCTCAGTACCAACTGCTGCGAACTCTGCAGCGCCTTCACGTAAAATGTATGGCACACAAGCAAGTGTCTCTACGTTGTTTACGCAGGTTGGCTTGCCCCAAAGTCCCTTAACTGCCGGGAAAGGAGGTCTTGGTCTAGGCATACCACGCTTACCTTCGATAGAGTTAAGGAGAGCTGTCTCCTCACCACAAACGAAAGCACCGGCACCAAGTCTGATATGACAATCAAAACTGAAGCCTGAACCCATGATATTCTCACCAAGGAGACCCATCTCTCTAGCCTGCTTGATAGCAATCTTAAGACGATTAACAGCGATAGGATACTCAGCACGTACATAGAAGTAACCTTCTGAAGCGCCGAAAGCGTAACCGGCGATCATCATACCCTCGATAACTCCGAGTGGGTTACCCTCAAGTATAGAACGGTCCATGAATGCACCCGGATCACCCTCATCACCATTACATACAACATACTTCTGATCAGCTTCAACGTTGTATGCGAACTGCCACTTTCTTCCTGTTGGGAAGCCGCCGCCTCCACGTCCACGAAGTCCTGATGCAAGTACTTCATCAAGAACCTCCTGCTGAGTCATTGAAAGAGCCTTCTTGAGACCCTGGAATGCTCCCATACCGAGAGCTTCGTTAATATCTTCAGGATTGATAACTCCACAACCATGAAGAGCAACACGACGCTGCTTCTTGTAGAAGTTGATATCCTCCTGCTTTGTCTTCTTCTCGCCTGATGACGGATCAACATAGAGAAGTCTCTCTACAATCTGACCACCAGCGATATCTGTATCAACGATCTCTTCAACATCGTCGATAGAAACCATACGGTAAAGTGTATCTTCAGGATAAATCTTTACGAAAGGTCCCTGTGAACAGAAACCGAAGCATCCTACCTGGTTTACTGTAGCCTTGTCTGAAAGACCCTTAGCTTCAAGAACCTCTACGAATTTTTCCATGATTTCCTTAGAATTACTTGAGAGACATCCTGTACCACCACAGAGAACGATATGACGCTTGTCGTCTGCTCCCTTAAGCTTGTCATCAAGACACTTTGTACATGTTGATGCGCACTGATCAAGCTCTGCTACTGAAGTAATTTTACTCATTATGCTGATGCCTCCTTTCTGTAAGACTCAATAATTTCTGCAACCTGGCCAACGGCTACCTTAGGGTAAACCTTACCATTAATACTTACAGCCGGCGCAATACCACATGCACCGATACATCTTAAGGCATCAAGTGTGAAGAGGCCGTCTTCACTAGTCTCACCCGGTTTAATGTTGAGAAGTTCTGAGAACTTATCAATAACCTGCTGAGCCCCCTTAACATAGCATGCTGTTCCAAGACAGCATCCTATTACATATTTTCCCTTCGGCGTTAAAGAGAAAAATGAGTAAAATGTTACAACTCCGTAAATCTCAGCAACCGAAATTCCGGTCTTCTTTGATACCAGCTCCTGAACCTCAAGCGGAATGTATCCGTACTCGTTCTGGATGTCGCTGAGTATCATCATGAGAGGAGTCTTTTCATCTGTGTATCTGTCACAGATTTCCTCGATCTTTGCTGCAGCTGCAGCATTCAGCTTCGCCATATCTGACCTCCTATTAGATTATATATTTTTATATATGCATTTAATATAAAAACTGACATACCACAGACAATTATACTTGATAAGTCAGCTATTTTGTATTTATATTTTGTTCATATAAATTAAACTTTGTTAGTCTTATTTAACATGGCGCATTTTCCCATAATTTTTCTTGATTACGCACTATTTTCCCGTATTTTTTTCGGATACCATGGTTACGCAAATCACCAGTGCAAAAATGTAGAGCAAAGTTGCTACAAGGAAAATGTATGAGTAGTTGGAATTTGAGTTCGAAAGTATGATTTGCCGGGATTATTCCTCGTCGTCATCCAGACTGCTATAGTATTCCTCCAGCTTCGGTCTTGCCGCCAGAAAATACTTATTGAGGCTCTCATCGAACTGAGTCCCCATACCCTCTTCGATGATCTCAAATGCTTTCTCAAAGCTGTATTTGTCCTTGTAGCATCTCTTTGATACTAACGCATCATATACGTCCGCGATGGCCATGATGCGGGCCTCGAAAGGAATCTCCTCGCCCTTCAGATGATCCGGATAACCCGAACCGTCCATTCGTTCATGGTGGTAATGGGCTACATTTTCCGCAAGGAGCTCAAACTCCGGATCCTCAACACCGGTAAGGACCTTCTTCACCATCTCGGCACCCTTTGCAGCGTGGGTCTTCATGATTTCATACTCCCATGGCTCAAATCTGCCTTCCTTTCGAAGGATCTTGTCATCAACGGCAATCTTGCCCAGGTCATGCATAGGAGCCGCCTTTACCATAAGGGATTTGAAATGCTTGTCCACCATGCAGTCCGGGTCCTTCAGCATTTCCTCTATGAGGAACTTCACGCCCTGGCTGGTTCGCTTGATATGGCCGCCGGTACTGAAGTCTCGGCCTTCAACCATTTCTGCAAGTCCGAGGACCATCTTGTCCTGGATTTCCTGAATGTGCTCGGTCTTCTTCTCAACCTCTTCCTCAAGGTCGCTGTTATATTTTTCAAGCAGATTTGTGTATCGACGCTCTTCTGTCTCGTCGATGATTACTATCTGATAACCCTTTATTCTTCTGTCGTCTCGGAGATAATTGATGATGAATTTATAGAATCTGTCGTGATGCTCTACCGAATGCTCGATTTCCAGTGTTTTCCTGTCGCCCTTACTGTTTTTTGCGAGCCTGTCGAACTCGTCGAGCCAGGCGTCCACATTTGACAGCGGTTCCTTATCAATGTTGAACCATTCGTCAACTTCCTGGTTTGCCAGGGTAAGGAAAAACTTTCTGGCTGTAATATTTGCGCCTATAAATCTTCTGTGGATATCGAGTGCGATGAAGCCGTTCTCTGCCTTGTCGATCATGGCAGATGCTTCGGTAATGCTGATGTTGTACATTCCGGTTCTTTCCATGATGATCAGGAAAATGGCCTGGAACACGATGAACGCTGCAGGAAGCAGCTCTAACCTTTTTGAAACGGAATGCCCGAAGAAGAACGATATGACAGAAATGATTTCTGTCAGGATCATAAGAAGTGTTGTCCTGTAAGAAACGACGCCCTTCTTCTTCGTCATGCTGTAAACGAGAAGTGCAACGCCGATGGCTGTATAGACCGCAACCATGACATAGAAAACCGTGTGAAGCGGGCCGTACTCCTTTGTGAGCACAACCTCTCCGTCGATGATGTCGAATTTAACGGATTTGTAGAAGACTCCGTTGATTCCGATCATAAGAATGACGCCGTACATGAGAACGGACGACGCCGTCATAATAAGTCCAACTATTCTTGGGATCTTCAGCTGGAAAAGATTCATGATGCTGAAGGTAATGAACATGGCAAGGAAACACCCTCCGAGGTATATGATCTTGTTGGCAAGAAGCGCCTCCTCGAGATTGGATGAAATCGCACGCATGAGATAGCCTATTTCCGCAATAGGTATAAACAGGAAAATGAAGGTGATGTTGATATCCGTATCCCTGTTCCATCTCCATTTGAAAATTAAGAGTCCGATAACTGAAAGAGCCAAACAGACGGCATAATATACCTGCATATTACGTCCTCCTTTTCGATAATCACTTATCTTCAAGCCCCTACGTGATGTGTTCCTTGTGTATTTGTTTTATTGTTTGTATTTATTATTTGTACTTGTTGTTTGTATTTGTTGTTTGTATTTGTTGTTTGTATTTATTATTTGTATTTGTTGTTTGTATTTATTATTTGTACTTGTTGTTTGTATTTGTTGTTTATATTTGTTGTTTATATTTGTTTTATGTTTTTATTTTATGTATTTGCTTTATATATTTGGCTTACGGGTGGCCGCTTGACCTCTTGCTTTCCTTAGCTTCCGGTGAGAAATACTACCCGAGACGCCATTTGACACCGATTGTGTTAGTACTCCTCTGTGACAATACTACCAAGCTTGCTGTTTTTGACGTTTTTGTTAGTAATTTCCACTCCGACAAAATTTCTGATTTTGTCGCACTACTAACAACCCACTTGCTACTCGGTCATTTGGTAGTATTTTTCGGTCTTTTCAGCCCTCCATAAAAAATGTGCTACTACCACAGCTCCTGTTTTTCAGCCCTCGTGGTAGTATTTTCCGGTTTTTAGGCCTTTAAAACTGCCTATCATACTAATAAATCAACTATATAAGCTTAATTTATTAGTACAACGCAGAAATACGCTTATTTTATTGTATTCCAACAGCCATCCGCGCTCACCCACAGATCAATTTATGATTGTATCCGACTCTACTCCTCACCCGGGAACTTCAATATTTCCGGCATGTGGCAGTGGCGGCTTCCTTCAGGCGGAAGCTTCATGTAGTCTCTGTATGCTGTTGTCAGATAGCCGTCATAATCCTTCGGGACCGGCACTTGGTCGTTCTCGAAGTCATGATAAAGCTGTGTGAAAAGGTCCTCGTCCTTATACTGCAGGCCGAACATGTGCTTGTTTCTGATCCAACACCAACACATATCGGTAACGTAGCCGCCTGCTTCCTCGCGTGAGGTGGACGTCGCTTTCTTCAGATATTTCTTGTAAAGCTTCCTCGTTGAAATGCGGAACAGCTTCAAAAATCCGCTGATCATACCACATCCGATGATTGAGAAAAGCTTTTTTATTCCCTTCAGGCCCTTCGGAAACTTCGGACGCAGATAGGTTGCGAGAACCATTAACTTCAGAAGCACGTAGCACCTCAGCGCCACCTTGTCTCTCTTCTTTATATCCTGCGGCCAGTAATCCATCGGAAAGATGTCGATATAGATTCCGCAATGATATGTGAAATGTTTGTCTACCGCTTCAACAAAGGTTGAGTCGTCACGCTCCAGCTTCGCAAAGCCCATGACATATCCATCCGTAAGTCTCGGCTCCAGAAGTTTGTATGGATGTGAGAGTTCCTTCTCGGCAACCTCGATCAGCTTCTCATAATCCTTTCTCGGCATGAGAAAATCCATATCATCATCCCACGGAATAAAACCGCTATGCCTTATTGCACCGAGGGTTGTTCCGAAGCCTGTTACAAATCTAAGATTATATTTTTCGCAGATACGGGCAAGTTCGTGATACAGTCCAAGCTCAATTTCCCTAATCTTCTTCAATTGTTCCTGAGTGTATTCCATCTCTGTTCCCCATACCGCCGACGCACATGTATCATCCCTGTGCATCTGATTTTTCTACTATTTCTCAGCCTCTCCCGACTGCATTTCTTCCCTGATCTCCGTTGTGCTCACGCCCTTGGTATACGAGAAGAATTCCATATTCGAACCGCGCTTATGCAGCTCCATGATTATGTCATTCCAGTGGCCCACATGATCATCACCTGAGAAATGGCAGTCATAATGTAGCTGATCCCACGCATCGAGCTTATCGGTATTGCTGAAGTCAACCGGAATAACCCGGTCAACCGCACGCAGTCCCCTGATCACTTCCATTCTGTCTTCGCAGGAAATGACCGGCTTGCGTCCCTTGTAATACTCAACCAGCTCGTCTGTCAGAACACCGACGATCAGAATGTCGCAACGCTCCTTGCAGCGCTCGATAAGTCTCAGATGTCCCTTGTGGAAGAGGTCGAAAACGCCCGGCACATAACCGATATGATAAGGCTTCTTCTCCTGCTCCTCAACACCGTCCGTAATGTTCGGCGCAGACGCACGTGTCACCCACTCAAACTGGTCAGTATTTCTGACGCTCGCGATGAACTCTCTCTCCTTCTCCGCAAAGGCCTTCCTGTCCTCTTCGGAAATGCGGTAGCGCTGGTACATTTCAGACGCATGCATCGCATCTCTTGCAACAGCCGAAGACTCGAAGAAATAGCGGATTGCCCTGTACATCGCAAATTCCGGAGTCGCATCATCGGACACGAATTCCTGATCGTAGAACAGGATGCTTTCCTCGGCACGCTTCTTGCCCGGCACATAAAATGCGTTGCACGGCGCAAGGTCGAGGAACACGTGACCCTTCAGCGAACTGCGTCTGATGTACATGTAGATTGCATCGAAAATCTCCAGGAACTGCTCCCTGTCTGTGTTTATCAGTCTCTCAAGCACGCTGGTCATTCCCTCATAGGAAATGTACGGCATATCGAGATACGTTCCTCTGGCATCCATCTTGAGTGAGGTTTCAACCACCGGAACGCCGCAGGCCTTCAGTTCCTCTGTGTAGGAGTTGAGCAGCTTCAGCTGATCCTCTCCATCGTAATAAAGCGGTCTCTTCACGACACTGCCGCCCCTTATGGTGGTAGCCATTCCGAACTCAGTGCCTCTGTCAGTCGTAACGACCGCATAATCTATATCGGACAGCTGTCCGTCTATTGTAATCTCAACAATGTATGAATCCGACATGAAAGGAAGTGCACCGCCGTCGATCACATCGCCGAAAAGCCTGTGCTCCATAACACGCATCGGATGATCATGATAGTTATAATCATTAAGGCGCTCTCTGGTATTTATTCCGTTCATATATTCGTCGGTAAATATCATCTGCGGCATTCTCATATCCGGTACAGGATAGAAGAATTTGTAGTTTGGAAGGTCAGCATCCTTGATCATCTTCTCAAGCTCAAGCTTGCTGAAACGGCCTTCGCGATTCATAGAATCATCGCGGCTGTCCATTCCCGTTTCATCACCACAGAAGTTGCGGAGTCCGTATCTGTTATCCGCTCCGATGATAATTGTTCCACCCGGATAGAGTCGTTTGCTCCACTCCTCGAGCAGAGCCGGTCCTTCTTCACCCAGCTTCTTGCCGTCCATGCAGATAATGTAATCATAAACCTTAGGTGCAGAGCTGTCCTCGCTCACAAGCACCTGTGTAATGCCGTCCGGATCGTATGCATCCTTCGGACGTGTGCTGGCTTCGGTACATTCAACATGCTTGCATCTTCTTCTGAGAAGCCTTGCAAGAACGTCATCCTCAGAACCAACGTAAAGAGCATAGCTGCCCTTTCTGAATTCGTACCAGTTAAGCACCGACTCGCGAAGCGGACTGGACTTCATTTCGGTATCCCACTCAGGACAGTTATCGGATGAGCTTTCCGCGTCACCGTCTGCGCTGAATGCTGAGCCTGCGCCCATGCCACTTACAGTTCCGTTTGCTGCACTTGCCAATCCTGCGCCCGCACCGTTCGCAGTACCGGCACTTACTACACCTGTAGTGCCTGCTCCTATGGTGCCAACAAATGTACCGCCTGCCGAAACTGTATTTGCTCCGCCTTCCTGACGAAGCAGCAGTGCCGCATCCGCACGCTCTTCGCTGCTCATTGCATACTCAGGAAGCTTGCTTCTTCTTGCCTCGATCAGATATTTGAGATCTATATCGCGGCGTCCGCCCCAGAGCTCATCATCTATAAGCACCTTATCGTAAATGCTGAGGTCCTTTCCTCTGCAATAACGGATGAATGCCTCGAATGGCATTGCAGCATCATGGCATCTGAAGGAAATCTCTGACTCATAGTCGCGGAAATATCCCAGATAATCCTCCACGAAATCCATGGCACCCTTCTGCATCTGAAGAGCTGCCTTATAATATCCCTCTGCAGGACCCGCATCATATATTTCTTCCAGATCTTCTGTATATCCGATACATGACGCAGTCGCCTCAAGATATGAATACTCTCTGAGGGATGCCTCCATGTATGGATTGAAATCGAAGAAGCTTCTGATCTTCATGCCCGAACGCTTCTCGTATCTGAAATGGTTCCTTCCGTCAGCATGGAAATAGTAAACCGAAGGATGTGTTCCGGTAACGTCCATAACGGCCGCGGGAATACGTCCGCTGTAGCCCATGTCGAAAAGAGCTGCGGATTCCTTCAGTGCATTTCCTGTCTTACTCTTTATATATTTTGAGATCTTCATCTTGGCAGCCACGTGCTTGTTGCTGTCGTATCTTGTCTTGATGAAGTTACTTATGAACATTCTAAAGCTGTCCGGTGTGAATGACTCTTCATCCTCACCGTCATCTTTCTTTGCATCCTTTTTCTTGGTACGTGATTTCTTCTTTGAACTGCCGTCCTCACCATCCAGGAAAACTCCGCCGGCGCTGAGGGATGCTGCTATGGCGCTGTCTGCATCAGACACCTCGCTGGCTGCTGCTTCTACCGCCTTTGCTGCCTCATTTGCCTTTGCTTCCATCAGAGCATACTTAACGTCCGCATTTTCATCTGCCTGTCCGTCGCAGAATGCCAGAAGTCTGAGAAGCTTTGAAGGAGTCTGATATGTGATATCAACCGGAAGATCATAGAGATCCTCAGGCTCCCTGATTATCGCAGGAAGCAGTGACCTTCTTGAAACATGAAGGTACATCGACTCCGGAAGCTCCGGATGAATGCGTCTATAAACATCATAGGCCTTCTTTGGAAGATATCCGTCACGGGCCATGAAAATAAGCTGATTAATACCGTCTCGCTGCACATTTTCCGCAAGCCACTTAACCAGGGAAAGTAAATGCATGCCGAGAGCACCGTATCCGACGAAATACGGATCGGCGTTGTAGTCAGAGCTGTCATCAAACTCTCTGAATGGATTATCGAAATATTTGTTGGCAGCCATCTGTCTCATGGCACCGATACCGGCCGAACGCTTTGCAGCTTCCCAGTCGGTAAGGTCTGCGCACAGCTTCTCAACCTGATGTCCGCAGCCATGGCTGTCATATGCCTTTATTGTAGACGGAAGCAGAGCCGCCTTATATCCAACCTCCATAGGAATTCTGTAATCGAATTCCTCGTTATCACCTATATGGAAAATCCTCTCCGGCGGAAGGCGCAGAATATTTGACACAGTGCGGTACAGGTTGCCTGTGATCTTGCGCTTGCCCATTTCCGAAGAAACATAAACATCATGAAATCCGTTATAACCGTTCTCCTTGAGAATGCCTAAAATGCATTCCTTATCGAGATACATATCTGAAATTACGACCACCTGCTTGCCTGAATCCAGGGCCTGGTCCCACAGCCACTTGCCGCTCTCTCTGGTACGGCAGAGACTGATCTCGAGAGCCTGCTCCTCCTCCATCAGTTCGCGTGCGGTCTCCTCATCTATTCCGAAATCCGCAACAAGCAGATCGTAAATGTCGGAAAGCTTTATATCCTCCTGCTCTATCTCACCGCTGATGATCCTGCGGCGCAGCGCAGCCTCCGCATCCATTCGCAGCTTCTTGAAGCTGAGCGATGCGTTGTTCATCTTTCCGAAATCGCGGTCAAGCATCTCAAAAATATCCACCTCCGACTCAAGCGGTCTCGTAACCAGCGTGTCGAAGAGGTCAAAGCTCACCACGTCAATATTCTTATCTAAAAAGCCTTCAGCTATTTTTTCCAGACTGCTGTACATTTTTCCACCTATCAAATAAGTATTCAGGGTCAAAGGATTCTTTTTTATTTTATTACATTAGTGCCTTAAGAAATAGTACTTTTTTGTGAATTTTTCAAATAATCTATTCTATGGCTTAGGAACGATCTGTCCGTTTCCTACCACCTCCGGATGAAGGCGTCGTTCGTTCTCGTCGTCCATTATCCGCTGGCGTTCCTCGAAGGCTGCCAGCTGCTCCTCTGTGAGAAGGGATTCCCGAAGCACCTTCACACCCTTATGAAGTGCTGTCGTCATATCTCTACGTATTTCTTCAAGCTTTGTTTCCGGGCAGAACCTGCTTCTCAGGTGATAGGACGCACCCTCGATCGGCAGCTCATCCATATGCATCACGGACTCCAGTGATTCAAGAGCTCTGCAGCCCTTCTCGGAAAATGCGAGCGCCATCGAAAGTCCTTTTCTGTCGTTTCTTTCCACATCGAAGAAATCACATCTCCAAAAATCCGAAAGGCAGACATCCGACTTATGTGCATCTGCGAAATGGCATCCATGGCAAGAAAGTCTCTGCATGGATGAACGTAGGAATGAGAAGAAGTAAGGATCCGACATCGCTGTCTTCCTGTAAATGCTTCCGTCCTCAAATTCAGCGAGGAAGCAGTACTGTCCCCATCCGTAATGCTTGTCACGGAAGCTGATACGCCTAATCTTCGAACCGCGTTCCCCTTCCAGTGACGCTATATAATCCGATAGATACGGCTGTGCCGCAACTCCTCCGCATGCAAAATCAGCAATGATGAGATTCTCATAATCTCTGCCGAGGAAGCTTCTGAGACCCGCTGCCTGACAAGGCGTTCCGCAGAAGAGAACCCGTCTTCCCTTCTCTGCCTCTCTCTTGACACGGTTCAGTCCATCTTCACCGATGTAACTCTCCACGTACTTGCTTGTGAGAAGCGCATCCAGCGGAAGACTGTCCGTATCTGCCAGATATGCGGACCTGGTGTTGATGTCGTAGTAACATCCGAAGACGATGCCCCGCTTTTCCAGCACCATCTCAGCCAGCGCATAAAATGCACCGCCCGACGAACTCTTCTTCACAACCTCCGCATCCTTATGGAACATGGACCATGCCCGAAGGGGCTTCGGTTCGCTCTTCCATGCCCCCGTCCTTATCGCTTCTTCCTTCGCACTTCCCTCAGGAAGCTTCTCGATAGGGCAGACCCCTTCGCACCGTCCGCAAGCGATACATTTCTCAGCATCCGCATAGGGCATCACGAATCCGTATTCATCCTGTTTTATTTCTATCGCACCGATCGGACAGCTGTTTACACATGCCATGCATCCGGTGCATTCATTCTTTATATTCAGCATTGCCCGCTCCCAACAAACGTCATGACATAACACGCCAAAATGTAATTTTGACATTAACATCATACTTTGACTTGGCGGTACATCTCTCAAAACTGCCTAAACCGCCGACTGTTTAATATTTTACCATATCCTATGCGCTCTTTCACCATACAAAAAGCCCGGTCCCGTAAAAAATGGACCGAGCTTTTTATGAAACTTTTCTTATTTATTCGGACAGATAGTATATCTGATAGTCTGTATCCTCTAATCTGTATTAGTTCTTCTTGATCTTAACATCACCTGAAGCTGTATCAACCTTCATCTTGTTGCTTCCCTTGCCGCAAATGTAATCGTCACCCTTCTTCTCGAATGCGAAGTCATATGATATATCGCCGCTTGCTGTGTCGATAAATGCTGCCACATCTGCATCCTCAGGAAGGAATACCTTTACATCACCTGATGCTGAAGAAATATTCGACTTCTCCGGTACATTTTCAAAATGGTACTCATTTGTTCCGCTTGCTGTATTTGCCTTAAAATCATTTACCTTATCTGCATTTACGAGAATGTCTCCCGATGCTGCCGAAACATCAACCTTGTCAGCCTCTTCCATAGTAACTGCAATTCCGCCCGATGCTGTATCGATCTTGATCTCATCACTCTTGCCGCTCTGCTTAAGAACGATATCGCCTGATGCTGCGCTGAGGTCATAATCCTTAGCATCACAGTCTGCGTCCACATTTCCTGAAGCCATATCTACGATAAGCTTCTCATACTGTACATCCTCAGGAATTGTGATCTCGAGCTTCTTATCAAGATTTGTAAGATTAATCTTCCTTGATGAATCACAATATCTTACATGAAGGGTTGAACCCTCAACCCAGGTATGAACCTTTAAGTCATCCTTGATGGACTTGTTTGCTTTCTCCTTGATTGAAATGCTGTCTGTATCAGCCTGCACAATCTTTACATCGCCTGAAAGGTAATCAACCTCGATGGTTTCAATCTTATCTGAAATCTCACGGTCGCCCGCTACATACTTATCTGCTGACTTATAGCTGTAATTTGTTTTTGCTCCGAAACTGATGGTACATCCGTTCATGCAGCACATAGTTGCTGCAATAGCTGCCACACATACAAGACCTCTAAACTTTTTCATATTCAATCCCTCCATAAATGTAAATTTTCATTTGATGGTGTAAATTTAACATTGCAAGCTTAAATGGTCTTTTAAAGAAGATTAAAATTGCATTAATAAATGTGCAACTACATAAAAATTTCTATTATCCTGTTTCCGTTGGCGCCGACTGCTTCCTTATACTCATCCTTCGAGTACTTAGAAACGCTGAGCACCACAGGAATGCTCTTGTCTGCTTCCTGAACGGATATAACAGGGAAGCCTCTGAAGGCAGGCGCTGTTTTATCCAGCACTATAATTCCGCGGATGATTATATTCTGTGCTCCCAGTGCCTCAATGGCGCGTTCGGTATACTGTCCGACGCCGCAGAGATAGCACTCGGTAATATCCAGCTTCTCGGTTCTCCAATGCATGAGCTTTACAGTTTCAAGGGCACGCTTAATTTCCTCACTGAAAAATGACGCTCCGCCTGATGAACTCGCACCGTCATTCTGACTCTTCGTCTGCGACTGTGTATTCTGTGTCTCTGTCTTCGTCTGACCGCTCTTTGATTCTGACTGTGTCTTATTGCTCTCCACCGGCTGGTCTGTGCCTGCCACCATCCTCATTATCTGGTTCAGGCGTCCGAAAATATCTCTCTGCCATTTTCCGAAGGCCGCCTTGAATCTCTCATCGTCAAAGAAATTCTTCAGAGAATCCTCGATCTCAAAGGACTTATAAAAGCTCTTCAGATAGCCTTCGATATTTTTCTCTGTGAAGCCCTTCGTCATGGTGGAGTTGCTGCGGATTCTTCTCTCAAAGTAAATCTTATGGACAAATCGCACCTTGTCCGCTCTTACGATAAGCTCCAGGATATAGCCCACATCCTCATGCAGGATTCCCTCAACAAATCGGATATTCTTCTCATTCAGATATGCGCGGCGCATCATGAAGGTCGGCGTGCTGAGAGAGAATGACTCATTCTCCATGCAGTAAACCAGTGCCGCCCTGCCGTTCATCACATCCGTATCCTGATATGAGATAGTCTTGATCCGCACATTTTTCTCGAAGGACGGATCATCCGAAAAATTCCTGGTCTCAAAACCCACAACATCCAGCTTGTCGCGGCTGCAAAGGGCATAAAGCTCCTCAAACATTTCCGGCACGATTCGGTCATCCGCATCAAGCATATAGACATATTCGCCCGTCGCATGGGAGAGCGCATCGTTCCTGCCCGATGACTGCCCCTGATTCTTCTCGTGGCAGTAAACCTTTATTCTGTTATCCTTCTTCTGATACTCCTGTAAAATGTACCGCGTATTATCAGTCGACGCATCATCGATACATATGATTTCGAAGTCCTGCATGGTCTGATGCAGAACGCTGTCGATGCATTCTCTGATGTACGGCTCCACATTGTAAGCAGGGATCAGTACTGAAATCTTCGGCATATACCCTCCTGTTTCTATAAGTCGCAGCTTCTGCGACACCCCCATATTTATCTTATTTTCTATTTCTTTATTTCGTCAGTTTGTTAGTTCGTTGCAAGGATTGCCTCTACCTTATCTATATCCTCAGGATTATCAACTCCGATGCTGTCGGATACAACCTCAAGGATCTTAATGCGGTAGCCGTTCTCCATGAAGCGGAGCATTTCAACATCCTCAATACTTTCGAGATATCCACGGTCTGTGTGTGCATAGAAAAGCAGTGCTTCTCTTGATAATCCGTAAAGTCCCAGATGTCTCTTGTAATCAACCTTGTCACCCTTCTTCGATCTTGGGATCGGTGAACGTGACAGATAGAGAAGGTCATCGTTCTTTGCTGCAGCTGCCTTTACGATGGAGAGCTCCTCCACATCCTGCTCAGGCTTAAGTGCAGCCATGGTATTGATAACCTCAACCTCAGGATGAGCCTTCTTATAATCGATAATGCTCTGAATAACACGAGGCTCGATGAGCGGCTCGTCACCCTGAATGTTTACGAAGAAATCTGCATCACTCTTCTCCGCAATCTCACCGAGACGGTCTGTTCCCGTCGGATGCTTGTCACTGGTCATAGCAACATTTATTCCGAGCTTCTGACATTCCTCATATATCTTGTCGCTGTCGGTTGCAACCATCAGCTCTGCGAAATCCGTAACCTTTGATGCCTGCTGATAAACCCACCAGATCATCGGCTTGCCCTGGATCAGTGCCAGCGGCTTACCCGGAAATCTTGATGACTGATATCTGGCCGGAATAACTCCCACAATCTTCATATCTGTACCTCACACTCTCATTTATTTAATCACTCTATTATCTGATCACTTTGTTATTGTTCTTTATTATTTATCCTGACTCTACGCTGACTCATTTTCCATGAGCCTCGCCGCCCTGATTTTTAGTCTCTCCGATAGTTATCCAGGATCTCCGATCCGAGATAAATCTTCTCGTCCACCTGCTCCAGTCCGTAAATCGCAGACGATGAAACAGTGATTGCTTTATCCGCATGGAAATTTTTATCGAAGTTCATGACCTCCATTGGGATTGTCTTCTCTATCACGGTAGCCTCCGGGAAGACGGACTTATAATCGACTGAATCACGCGGATGCGCCTTGATGAATACGCCGGTGCCGATTGCCGCACCGTCACCGCTCGCAGCCTTTTCCGTACCATCACTATCTGTACCACTCACCACATTAGATGTTTGTCCGTACTTCTCTATGATATCCCTATACAGCCTTATCTGCGTCTCTTCATCCGGCAGACGTCCCGTTACCGCAAGCGGATCCGTAAGTATCAGCAGTGATACTCTCTCCGCCTTAAAATCCTTCGGCAGGAATACATCGAAAATGTGCTTCTTATCCTCATCAGTAAGTGCCTTCATCAGCTCAGCTCTCGGATTTACCACCAGCTTTTCGCCAAGTTCAACCTGAATGCCCTCTGCTTCATTTACCTCAACCTCTTCGGCAAACTCCGAATAGCCAAACGGCACAACGCCCTTATGAGCCTTCAGTTCTTCCTCATTAAAGATGTATGCATAGTTCGGGCGGTTCTCCCTTATATGCTGATAGGAGTTGAGACTGTCCTCATGCAGCCTGTACTTTATACCCTTTATATTGAGATAGGTTCCGAAGTAACCCAGATCCCAGAACACATTTATCTTATCGTAAAAGAATTTCTTCTGTCTTATCACTCTATCCACATGGTGAACCAACAGTGCCGACAGATTCTCATCAGCCGCAGTCTCCCTTTGTATATAAGGATCCACGAGCGGACTGTCAGGCATAACATATGCATATCCAACCACATCCGGAAGACATTCCATGAGACGCTCCGCAAGCACCTCAGCTGTCTCAAGTCCATGCTTCTCAAGAACTATATCAACCCTAAGTCCCTTCGTCATTGCGATCATGAGTGTCACAAGAACCTGATAATAGGATGAGCACGCGAACATTTCATATTTCTTATCTGCAGCGGCGGCGATTTTCTCGAGCCAGTCTTCCTTCGAACGCACACCGGCATCATCGCCAACATTCTCGCATACAGCATCTCCAACCGCTTCCGCTGTAAGCTCCACACTCTGCCCGCTGTCTCTGACCGCCTTATATTTCCTCGTCACGTCCGAGAAAATCTTATATTTGTAAAACTCTATCGCCTTCTTCAGTTCATCATCGTCCGTCTTAAAACCGTCGACGTGAGAAAGGATCGTAATGCAGCCGTCCACATTTCTCATAGTCGGGACGCTGCTCATTATCGATGATGCACGGAATCTTCTGATGAAGTATTCTTCCTTCAGAACCCTGATTCTCTCCGCATTCATCAAAACATCAAATGCGAAGGTCTCATCCTCATGAAGCATTCCGTCGATGTATCTGATCCTGTTATCTATGAGGAACTCACGCCTATAGAAATATCTCGGCTGCGAAGGCATCCAGTCCCAGAGCTTCATCCATTTCTTATAAAGCTCCTGTCCCTTTATCACATCCGGATAATCACCCTTATAGGCCGCAGGGTTTGTGCCGAATTTCGGGCGCATCGACTCATCCTCATATATAAATCTGGCCGCAAAAACAGCCGCATCAAGACTATCTCTTTCAGCGGCAGTGTAAAGCTCCTGCAGTGCTGTGGCCTCTATCATGTCGTCCGAATCAAGGAAGTAGACATACTTTCCCTGTGCCAGCTCAAGTCCGCGATTACGCGTCGTCGCAAGCCCGCGGTTCACCTCATTATCATAGAGACTGATCCGCACATCCTTCCCGAGATACGACTCCACCACGGAACGCGAACCATCTGTACTGCAGTCATTTATGCATATTATTTCGATGTCGGTGAGCGTCTGGGCAATTACACTGTCCAGACAGTCAGCCACGTATCTTTCAACGTTATAAACCGGTATAACAACCGAAACCAAAACGTCCATACCCTCATCCATTCGTATAGTGTTAAATGTACTCCCCTCGCATTTCCTTCACATATGCCTCAGCAAAAGCTCTGTCGAAGGAATCCTTCTTATCCTCAGGCATGTTCATCAGAAACTCCTTCAGTTCATCCAGCGTGAGACCCATTTCCCTGTAAAGCGTCTTAGCATAAGACGGGGTCGCACGGTATACCGAGGTAAGAACATACTCCTCGCTGAATCCCCATACGAAGCGCTCTCTGAAAGGTGCGATGAACTTCTCATAGAGATTCACGATCATGCTCTCATTGTAGCCCTTGTAGAACTTCTTGTTCAGATATTCAACCAGCTTCTCCGTCTCCAGATTGCCTGCGCCCTTTCCCATACCGCCGAGAGTGCTGTCGATATAAAGCTCTCTGCCGGATTGGAAATGTTCTGTGCTTTTCTCTCTCGTAAGCCTGCAGGCAGCTTCCGCATTTATCATGGAGAGATCACGGTTATTGTGGATATGTGTTCCCACGGAAATCGCCTCATCCATGAAGCCGTCAACCAGCATCAGTCTGTGAGTCGTTTCCTCCGGATCCATAACTCCGAAGCTGTCAACTATATAAAATGCCTTCGCCGCCGGAACCTCCTGCATTACAAGCTCCATAAGGCTTTTCAGGTCGTCGTCGCTGTAGCGTGAAACAACCATCGGCTGAACAATGAGCTTGTAACCCTTATCGAGGATTTTCTTACCCATCATTATCGCATCACTATAATCCTTCTTGTGGAAGCAGAGTCTGATACCGTCAACGTAACGTCCGTACTCGCTTGATGCATCCGGCACCTTCTCGATCGGGAACTTTCCGTAATCGATCATCACATATTTCTCAATATCCGAAAGGCCCGGCATATCTGCAAAGTTCCTCTCTAGCATTGAAAAATCGGAATACATGGAGTACCCCTCCTCAGCCTTCGCATCCTTATCGACATAACCCAGCTCGATATGCTCAATGCCGGCTCTGGCAATACCTGACAGTATCTCCCGCATTTCATTTCGGCCGAATTCAAATCCGTTGACCCATCCTCCGTCGCGGAGGGTACAGTCCAAAACATTAATCCTGTTCATTAACTTTCTTCTTTCTTTTGATTACTTTTTTTATTAAAGGCTCAGCTTGTTTCATATCCTTTGTCCTGATATACACTGCCGCATAAAGGGCCGCAGGTATAACAGTGCTCATTATAGCCTTTACAATGAGTCCTGGGATTCCGTCGATTTCGATTAGTGATACTATGAAAAATGTAGCCGTTCCGATCACTGCTGTTATCACGAAGTATACTCCGTGCTTTATAAAATATAACGCTATCTTTTCCTCTGTGAAGTAGCATCTGTAGAGCATTACCGCTCCGCAGATGAAGTTGAAGATGAAGTAGGAGATCATGGATGCCAGTATTACGCCCATGAGTCCGAGCCATTTAATGAGGCACCAGTTGAGCACCAGATTTGCCAGCGCTTCCAGAACTGATATATACCGCATCTCCCACCAGATTCCTGCCGATTCAGAGTAAAGCGAACGTATATCACTCATTTTTAAAATGTAAAAATATACCGCAAATACTACCGCAAATTCCAGCGGAAGCACCAGCTTCTTTCCTGCCCATAACAGCATAAACGGCTGATACAGACACAGCATGATTATAGCACACCAGCCGCTTATAAGCATGAAAAGAAAATTGATGGTATTCATATCCTTCAGGTTCTTCTTCTCCGATTCCATAGCGATGCTGTTGCCGACGCCGCCGGCCATGGAGCTTCTCATAACCGCAAGGATCATTACTACTGCATCCATTATGTAATAGTAGTTGCCGTAAATGGCATTCATGCCAAGTCCCAGAAATGCCGTAATGAACATGGAGTCGAAGGCATTTCTCGAAAGCATGGCAACACGTCTTATCATAAGACCCGTAACCTGTTTTTTGATCTCGCTGTCTCTCTCCGGGTCGAGTTCACCCTCTTCCTTATACTGTGGGAAGATCTTGTCTGCACGGTACTTTGAGAGCAGACTGAAAAGTATGGATGTTATCGGCACGGTTATGGCGTAGAGATAGAAATCCTTTGCAAGGACTATGCTCACCGCCTGGAGAACATACATGATGGTCTGCGTGATCATATGCGTTCTTCCGATCATGTCATCTCGCTGGAATGCCGAAAGAAGTGCTCTTCTGTTCGGATAGAGGAAACAGTTCGTTACCGTTCCGAAAAGATAGATAAAGTACAGGATATATGCATTTACATCCTTTGGTACTTCATCCTTTATGAGATAAGGCAAAAAAAACATTACTGCGAGTCCCGCAACAAGAATAACGGCGCCGACACGTCTGTAAACCTTTGCGTAGTATCTCAGTAATGAATTTATGGCTTTGGTGTCTCCATCCGCGATCGGCTTGTACATGCTGTAAACGATAGCTGTACCGAAGCCGAGCTCCGCGAGATTGAGCATCTGTAATATTGAATAAAAGAGTCCTGTAAGTCCGAGATATTTCTCTCCCATTATATGGATAATGAGAGTCCTTACAATGAAGGGAAGGAGAATGCCTGTGATCTTATCCAATTCGCCGATTATTATATTTCTTTTTGTGTTGGCAGATCTCTCTAAACGCATATACGTTTTGCCCCTTCTAATAAAATCTCGAGCTGATTATATAGCATCTCTGATTAAAATTATAAGTTATATAATATCGCAAGCTATAATGTTGCGAATTCTATAATTCCCTCTGCTGTCTTCGCTATGTATGTCGTACCTGCGGTTCTCAGCTCCTCCTCAGAGCCGTAACCGAAGAGAACTCCTATAGAATCAATGCCGCATTTAACTGCTGCATCTATATCGTAATGTCTGTCACCGATCATGACTGCTGATGATCTGATGCTGTCCGGTATTTCTACATTCTCTGTCACTGCAGAATCTCCCACTGCATCTCTATTTGCTGTCGCTATGGTACTTCCTGAAGTTTCTACACTTCCCTTCGCAGCGATCCTGAGTGCTTCCTCGATAAGAAATGTCTTATCGGAGTGCTTCTCTGCCAGCGTCGGTCCCACAACCGCATCAAAATATTCCCTGATACCGTTGCTCGTTACAACAACCTCGGCAAGCTCTGCCGGCTTTGAAGTAACCACCATATGTCTGAAGCCCTGCTTTGTAAGCTCCTCCAGAGTCTCCTTGATCCCATCGTAAAGCGGCGCTCTGTAAATGCCTTCCTGCCTATAGAACTCACGGTAAAGTCTTACCGCTTCCTCTGCATCCTCAGATGTCATGTTGTAGAAATTCTTGAAGGATTCGTAAAGCGGAGGCCCGATAAACTTCTTGAGCTGCTCTCTCGGATCCGGTTCTATATTCATCTTTTCCAGTGCGTAGATAACGGAATCGATTATTCCGAATTCCGACTGTGTCAGTGTTCCGTCAAGGTCCCAGAAAAGGTATTTGTATTTGTTGGCAGACATGTTGCTTCTCCTATTAGTGTTTTCTGTCTATCTTAATAATTATTCCTGTAGTGTCAAGCCCCAATTTTCCCAAACCCATATAGCTTCCTTACCTTCAGGGATTGTAATATGCAGTTTTTCCTCGTTATCAAGGGAAATGTACCGCGCCTCGATGCCCATCTTAGAGGACATCCACAGCGGAAAAATTCTTGTATCTTCTCTTACATCATAGTCATATATGAAAATGTGCTCCGACCATTTCTTTTCATCTTCCTCGACCCAGATAGGTTTATATTCGCCGTAGCTTCCAACCTTCCAGACAAGCAGGGTCAGCTCATCCTCATCGTCATGATCTATGTCTCCGATAAGATAATCCGAAACCAGCCAGCCCTCATCGCTTTCCCAGAGAAGTTCGCCGTCCGGTCTTGTCACAGTAAGCTTTTTGTTATCAAGCTCCACCGCTACTGTCTCGGTAATCTTTTCTGCTTCTTCACCTTCCTTAGGTGCCGGAAGCGTCATTGACGCAGACCTGCTCCTGACCGGCATTCTCGGATCACTGCTTACCGTGAAAGAATGCTCTTCGGATTTTTCTTCCCATTTGATCCAGCCCGGAAGGAAGTATCCTCTCTTCCACATGACACGAAACGCAGCAAAGCATACTAAAGAGGCTGCCGCAGCAAGCAGCAGCCATCTTATGATCTTTATAACTTTCTTCTGTTTTGTGTCATCCGTACTTTTTGCCATGTGTTATAAACATTCTGTACTACATATATATCAATACTTCATTATACTTTCATGTCAATGTTTTCATGCATGAATATCATTAATCGTTGTCGTGTCTGTAGCTCTTTGCCCACTCGACTTCCTTAGGTCTATCCTTATAATCACGATAGGTGTTATCACTCTGAAGCTCCATGCCCAGCATCTGCTTCCATTCGCTGTCCGTAAGTCTGTCACTTAACGGCTGTTCGAATTCATAGTAGGAATAAACCTTTCCGTAAGCCAGCTTCTTTACACCGTCTACTGTTACAACAACTATGATGTCGTTTATACGTCCTGTTCCGAGTTCAAGGCATGAACCGTTCGGATCTGTTGCAACATCTACAACAACCGCTGCCGGAAATTCCTTCGTTGTAAGGCTTCCGTATGGTGACTCACTTGCCTTATCTTTATTTACTTCCTGCCAGAAATGCTCGAGCTGTCCGCCGTAGGAACGGATGAATTCGAATTCAGCTTCCGTAGGCAGCTCATTTCTCAGCTCCTTCTCAGCTATAACCTGAAGCTGCGTTGTGATTTCTGCGAGAAGTCTCAGGTTTTCCTTATCCTCTGCGGAAAGGACTCCGTATCCTTCAAGTCCCGATGATGTCGCATTTACAAGTCCCGTAAGTCTTGCATAAACCAGCGGTTCGGCTTCAACATAACCTCTGTCGTCCTTTACAGGGATCTCGCCGCCGCCCATTTCAGCCATCATCTGCTTTGAGTAAAGTATGGTGTCATGCTTAAGCTCTGTGTAGCTTCCTAGGAATGTAACAAGATTCTTCTTCTGCCACTCCTCAGACTGCATGTAGGTCGGATATCCTTCGCCCTTCTTATCGAGAAGCGGACGAAGTGTGTTCAGCCACTGTGAATAAAGACTTGCTTCCCATGTGGAATCCGGTGCAGTGCTGACCATATCTCTCATCTTTGCCATGTTTTCGTTGTAGTTCGCATAGCTTGTCTCACCCATTGAATCAAGGATCGTGAGTGCCTCATCCGAACCCATGGCTGCCGGTACATCGAGCGCATTCGGAAGCATTCTCTTTTCGCCGGCCGGATTTTCACGTGTATTTCTATAGCAGAGGTTCTGGAAGATCGTTGCATCTATCGAGAATCTCTGACCCATAAATCTGTAACCGAGGATCTTGCTATCTCTTTCCTCATCGCTGTCGCTCTGGAAAACAACCACCGAGTTGATCTGTGGTGGTTCAAGTTCTCCTGTGAGCCTATGAAATGTATCCCATGCTGCTGTATTTCCGGGAAGATCTGCTATAGTTACGTTGGCACCGTATGCAGATTCAATTATCGGTTTATACTCATAGTAGCCGCTGTCGTCAGATGCTCCTGCGAAGAAGGAGGTTACTGTATAGATTTCATCCCAGAGCGGAAGCGTCTCATTATCGAGAGCCAGCGTCATGAGAAGCGCCGATCTGTCGAGAAGTTCTTCATTCTGAGTGAAGTTTCTTCTTCCGTACCACATCATTGCTCTGAAGTACTTCTCAAGTCTTTCATCGCCTTCATAGTAGCCGCGTGGCTTGTACTGGCTGTAATCCTCCATTGAACCCGGCATGAGCGGTGAGTTTACAACCTGTGTTGCTTCGTTTATAAGTGCCAGCTCAGAATTAACCACATCGCTTACTGCAGGATTAACCTTAGCTGATGGGTTCATAAGCATATTACCTACTGTGAAGTATGCCAGATTAAGCTTTGCTGACTCCTCCCACTCTGTACCCTGAAGCTGCTGGTACTGTTCCTCTGACTTCTTCTGCATCTTGTCGCCGAGCTCAGCGAGATCATATGAAAGATAATTAATCTCGGTGTTCTTCAGCACGTGTGCGAAGTAGAGATGGTAGGTATGCATTATCGAGTCTACCGTTACGAAGCTCGGTGTGTAGTCGTATCTGTTATATTCGTAGGACTCGAAGAACTCATAATCATAACCCTGAGTTACGATGAACTGATTCTTCATCAGCATGTCCTTCATGTCCTGATCCCAGTAATCTATATACTCATGATTATCAAGCTCACTGATATCTCCAAGCGTCTGTGCCGGAACCGACGGCTGAACCTCTGTATAGTCAAGGTTCATGTTATCTCCGATGATCGAAGGACGCTTCATGTATGAGATTGTAGTAACATCTGTTACTCCTACGCTGTCCTTGCCGTCTGCGTCTTTATTCTTATCGCTGTCTTTATCCTTGTCAGCGTCTTTGTCGGTTGTATCGCCGTCTTTATCTGACTTGCCGTCTTTATCGGTTTTATCTCCGTCTTTATTCTTATCAGCATCATCAGACTTTGCTGTTTCCGTTCCCGGTGTATTTGATGCCGTTCCCTCGTCTTTACCACCCAGAACAAGGACAAAGAGAATCACTGCCGCTACTAGGATTGCAGCGATTATTGAACCGAGAATTATCTTGCTCTTCTTATCGGCTGACGCCTGCGGAGGAGTCGGTGAATTGCCAGCCGGCTGTGCGTACTGCGGTACCTGCTGTTGTGCAAACTGCGGAGTCGGCTGTGGTGCAGGAGTCGGCTGCTGCATCTGCGGAGCCTGTGCTTGAGTTGGCTGTGACTGTCCAGGCTGTCCTTGTACTGGACCAGCTTGTACTGCCTGCACATTCGGCTGTGCTGCCATTCCTGTCTGCTGAGCCTGTGGCTGTGTTGCAGGGCCCGGCTGTGGCTGAGCGGTTGGCGGTACATTTGCCTGCTGACTATACTGCATCAGGTTGTTTCCGCAAATAGGACATGTTGGTGCATTTTCTGTATTGGCATATCCGCATACATTACATACCATGTATTAATCCTCCCCGAATACTCTCTTCAGAACTTCATCCTCTCTCAATACTTTCTTTGCAAGCTCCCTGTACTGTTCCTCATGCAGATAAGTGTGTCTGTGAGGCTTGATAGTCGGAGCCATATCTATCGCTTTTTCATAGTCTTCTCTATTAAGACCTAGGGTGCTGACGAAGTCCCAGAAGCCTGTTCTCTCGAAGACTTTATTAACTCTTACATATCTGTGATCCTGAACACGGGCCATGATGTAGGTTGCGATACCCACCTGAACGCCGTGCAGCTGTGGCTGCTCAAGCATTTTGTCGAGTGCATGTGAGATAAGATGCTCACTTCCGCTGGTCGGTGTGCTGCCGCCTGCGATCTCATTTGCGATTCCGCTCATTGCCAGTGAATCAACAAGCTCTCTAAGGAAGAGGTCGTCCTTGATGGTCTCGAACGGCGTTCTGACGAAGCTGTTTACTGCCTTCTTTGCAATCATAACGGAGAAGTCGTTCAGCTCGGAATAGCCCTTCTCTGCTTCGAAAACCCAGTCATATAATGCTGTGATCTTAGCTACCATGTCGCCGATTCCCGAATAAATGAATCGCTCCGGAGCACTCTTCAGAATATCTGTATCTACAACTATTCCGTAAGCCATCTTGGCCGGAACAGATGTTCTTCTTCCGTTAACGATGAGCGATGCGGTTGCCGAAGAGAAACCGTCGCTGGACGCCGATGTCGGAATGCTGATGAAAGGAAGCTTTCTCAGATAAGCCGCATATTTTGCTGTATCAATAACCTTTCCTCCGCCGATTCCCAGGATTACCTGTGCCTTGGAATCTATGTCGAAGGCGAGATTTATGATATCCGAAATATCAACCGTATCAAGCTCCTTATACTCGAGTATGTTTATGCCCGACTTTTCTATATTTTCTATGATGCCTCTTCCAAACAGGTCGATGAGGCCGTTTCCAAAGTAAATTACCGCATTATCGAACCCATTATCCTTAAGATACATCCCGAGATTATCCATTGCTCCCTTACCGACTTTCAGTATCGTAGGTATAGCTATATGACTTCCTGACATCACTAATCCTCCTACTGTAAAAATACCCTTTAATTATACTCTCCATAAGAAGTGTTAACAACAAAAAAGGGAAAGGTATTTTGCAGCGGATGTACGTCTTTACAGAAATAGTAAAGAGTAGTAAAATGTTTTAAAAGTAGTAAAGAACAGTAAAGCATTTTAAAAGTAGTAAAGAACAGTAAAACATTTTGAATGGAGGACGCCATGAAATCAAATAAAAATCCTTATACATTGATGTTTGGAAAATTACCGAAACAAGCTATTCCAAGACTTGGCGATAAAATGAAGATAGTCCAGCAGTTTACTGATACAGAATATTCCGAGCAGCTATATATCATCACCGGTGTAAGAGGCTCCGGAAAAACTGTATTTATGACAGATGTTTCGAAAGAGATTAGCCAAGAGAAAAACTGGATAGTTATAGAGTTAAATCCGGAAGCAAATCTTATGGAAGATCTGGCTTCAAAACTATCAAGCGAGAATGAGTTGGCAGAGCTTTTCAGAAAATCAAAAATAAACCTTTCATTCTTCGGATTCGGTCTTGAAATCAACGGCACTGCACCTATTACAAACATCGAAACAGCTATCACAAAAATGCTTGAGACTCTAAAGAAACACAACAAGCGATTGTTAGTTACAATCGATGAAGTTACGGGCAATAAAAATATGCGAGAGTTCGCCAGTGCATTTCAAATTCTTATCAGAAAAGAGCTTCCAATATTCCTTTTAATGACCGGTTTGTTTGAGAACGTTGAAGAATTACAGAATAAAAAAAATATGACATTTCTTCTCAGAGCGCCAAAAATCATTCTTGCCCCGCTTAATATCAGCAGAATGGCTGATAGCTATGAGAAAAGCTTGGGTATTGAAAGAGAACGCGCTCTTGAGATGGCACGAATCACCAAAGGATACTCCTTTGCATTCCAAGTTCTGGGATATTTTTGCTGGGAAGACGATGCCGATAACAATTCTGCATTAAAAATGTTCAAGCAATATCTTGAAGAGAATTCATATGAGAAAATCTGGTCTGAATTATCACCTAAGGATAAGGAAATCGCGATCGGAATTGCCAGATCATCATCAAAAAAAGTTTCAGATATACGAGAGAATCTCGGAATCACTAATAACCAGTTCAACCCATATAAAAACAGACTTATAAAGAAAGGTCTTATTGGCGACGATTTCGGCATAGCTGAGTTTACACTTCCATTGTTTCAGGATTTTATTCTTGAGAAAGTCGGATATCAAATCCGGATATAGGAAGCCCTTTGATTTTCCTTATTTCATTGTCTATCCTGATAGATTCCTTAAAGAGCTCTGTCAACTCATCGTCAGACACACCACAGGTATAATCCAGTTCATTTTTCTCTGACATATTAACGCTCCTTTCAACATAACCTAACACACTCTATTATCTCAATTATATAGCATATATGATATCATTTCACATACCTACATTTAACGAAGATTCTCCAGCATTTTGTTGGCTTTTCTGATCTGTCTGAAGAAACTGATGTAATATACTGCTGCACCGGCAAAGAAAGGAACCGTGACCGACACAAACATGTCGCGGTAGGCTGTCGGTGCCAGCTCCACGAACTGTCCACCTATCTTTACAAACAGGAAAGTAATGCCCATCGTAAAGAAGTATTGTCCGAAGAATACCGGTACGAAAGGATATTTCTGCAGATAAAAATGTATCGCGAGTATTGCTGTTATGATCACCGAAAACAGCAGGTTAAGAAAAATGTTCATCGTATAGTTCGGATCCTTGAATCCGACGATCCATTCATATATCAGTTTATAGCATACGAGCAGCGTAAAGCTGATGCATACGATCTGAAAAAAATTCTTTCTGTTTATCAGCTTCATCACTTTTTCCTCCTTTGAAGTTTATTGAGTTTGTCATAAAAATCATTTCTGTAGCTTCGGTTCATTATGAGCTGCTCTCCATTTTTCAGGTAGATGATCACTCTCATATTTAAATCGCCCTGAAGCTTCTGTATCTTATAAATGTTTACGACTGAAGATTTACTGATCCTGACAAATCCGATATTTTCAAACTCTTCTATGAAGTCTCTGAGTGCTTCCTTTATCTCAACGCAGGAATCCTTTGTGTATGCGAAGGTCTTCCTGTCCACAGTTTCAATATAGAAAATATCGGTAAGTGCGATGGTTACCTTTCCCTGCTCTGTGGATCCCTCTATATATCTCAGAGTATCTCTGAGTCTGTCCAGCACTGCATTTGTTTCCTCATCTATCTTGTCGTAGTGAAGTTCCAGATAATTTTCTTCTATATTCTCTTCTCTTGTTTTAATAAGCTTCATAACATTTCCCAGAATAATAATGACATATAGTCAGTAAGTCAAAATGTTTTCTCTCAAGTGAGATCGCATTTTGACTTTTGACACTTTTGTCATTATATTACAGGATAAACATTATGCAAAGGAGCAAATATGAAAGCTTCACATTTCTGTTTGTAAGCACGTAAGCTGCTCCGAATACAAATCCACCTGCTGCACCGTAAAGTCCTGCTCCGAGAGAACCCTTTGATACCCAGTGTGCAAGGCCCCATGTAACACCTACGAGGATTCCGCCGAAAGGAATCTTTGAGTTATTGAACCATTTCTCAAATGCCATCTGTCCGAAGATGATTATAAGAAGTACAAGGCTTACTTCGAATAAATAATAAATGTACTGAAATGGGAAAAGAAGAGGTCCGCGGCTCTTAAACTCAGCTGCAACCTTGCTTCCGTTCCAGTCGATCCAAGTGGATACAAGGCAGATAACAACGCCGATTGCGATACATATCCACTGCCATACCTTGATGTCCTTTGTGATAAACTTCTTGCTCTTTATATCTTCAAAAAGATCTACACCCATGCTCTTCTTGCAGTCCTTCATTACGAGAAATGCACCGATGCCCCATACTGTACAGGTGATGATCCAGTGTAATATCGACTGCCATGCTGTAAACTTGTTCATTTCAACGCCATATAATTTCGGCTCTATCACATTTCCGATCAGAAGTTCCAGTCCCACAACTCCGAATGCCTCGAGAGCATATAACAGGAAACTGAGTCCTTCCTTGAATCTGTTTGACTTTGTTGTTTTTGCTTCCATTACCATATCCATTGTTTAAGCTCCTTTAAGTAATAATACTATGTGTGTTTCGCTTGATGGACATACCTTACACCAAGAAAATCCGCCATTCAACAATTCCTGTAGTAAGTTGCAACACAGCATGTCTAAGTTACAATCGCCATAGATTCCCGGTATCAATAGCCATAAAAAATGGCATTAAAAAAGGGAATTCTCTTTCGAGAACTCCCTTAGTTTTGCGTGCTAGAGGATTCGAACCCCCGACCTTCTGGTCCGTAGCCAGACGCTCTATCCAGCTGAGCTAAGCACGCATATTTTTTTATGTGGTTTGTTCCACAGCTTGAACATTATAATTCACTTACTATCATAATGTCAAGAGCTAACTTTTCATCTTTGCAAACTGATATGCTGAAATCCTTGTTTCGAGCCTCCGGAATTGATATGAAATATCCCGTCGGAAGATATTCTGCAGGCTCGGAATTCCTTACTGCATCGGCCTTCCCGCTGTTTTCGACCTTGTTCATCCTCAGCACTTCACGACTTTCCGGATCTGTAAAAAAACTCTTCATCGGAATTGAAATTCCTTCGCCGGTACATTTCAAATATGCTTCTTTTTCGGTCCATATCTGTCTGAATTCCGTGTCAGGGTCCTCTGATGAGAAGACTCTCTCCTTATCCGGCTCGGAAAACATTCGCTTCGTAACTCTGAATTCGGTGTCGTGTTTTTCCTCGATATCGATGCCCACAGGACTGTCAGCCACCACCACCGCCGCATAATTTGCGGAATGGGAAATGCTTATGTGTATTGCATTATCCGTTACATATATCTCGGGCTTACCGCTCTCGCTTTCCCTTATCTCGTACTGATCTGCATCGTACCCGGTCTCCGCCTTTACGGCATAGCCGAGCAGCAGGCCCGCCGCGATCGACACCGCACGTACAGACGGATTGTTATATTTCTCCGCCTTAGCCCTGCGGCTCTCAGGCAAACGCAGCATCAGGCTTTCTTCGTTTTCTATTATCTTTTCTTTATCAAACTTATACAGATAAATATTCATCAGACAACCTTTATATCAGACACTCTTTATGTCACACAACCTTAATTTCCATCTTGGTTCTGTAGCTTTCCTCAGGATATTTGTCGGTTATTGTAACCGTGCCCGAGAAATCGGAGAAGGCAACTGCACTTGTCTCGCCAAATTTATCATGGTCGGCAAGTATGTATCTTTCTCCGGCTTTTGTATTCTGGATTGCAACTCTTTTGATCAGTGCTTCTCTCACATCCGGTGTCGTGAAGCCCTGCTTCAGGTCGATTCCGTTTGTTCCGAAAAAGCCCTTTGAAAAATGGTATTTCTGTATGTGCAGTATGGCATCGGCTCCGACTATCGCTTCGGTATTCTCCTTCAGCTCTCCGCCGATCAGCAGCACCTTCATTCCTTTTCTGACAAGGTCTCTCGCATGCGCGAAAGCATTTGTCACATAGGTTGCTCTCTTCTCGTTTATAAATCCTATCATGTATTCCGTAGTTGTTCCGGAATCTATATAAATGTAGTCGCCCGGCTGGATAAGTGATGCAGCGTACTTTGCAATTTCAAGCTTCGCATCTCTGTTGATGGATTCTCTCATGATAACCGAAAGCTCGGTCTGAGTAACCGGATCCTCAAGTGCGACCGCGCCGCCGAAAACCTTCACAAGTCTTCCCTCCTTGCTGAGCGCCGTTATATCTCTTCTGGCTGTGGCTTCCGATACACCGAATGCATCCACCAGCTCCTTAACGGTAACACTCTTCTTCTCATTTACCAGATTTAAAATCTCTGTCTTACGTTCCTCTGTAAGCATCTGTCTCAAAGTAACACCCCTTTCAAAATCTCACTCCACTCTCGCAAGCAGCTGATAGATTTCTTCCTTCGTTGCAAGGTATTCGGAATAAGCACTCGCCGAACCGGCTGAAATCCCCATCTTGAATGCATGCTGCAGGTCACCATTCTCCAGATATCCGGCCAGGAAGCCTGCAACCATCGAGTCACCTGCGCCAACCCCATTGACCAGGTGCCCCTCCGGCACATCCATTGTAAATACGTCTCCCGTAGAGGAGGCGAAAACCGCACCGTCGCCGGCCATGGATACGATAACATTTTCCGCTCCAAGTTCTACCAGCTTCTTTGCATACGGTATTATCCTCTCTTTTGTCGTAAGCGGCACATCGAAAATCTCGCTCAGCTCATGCCTGTTCGGTTTAATTAGAAACGGTTTGAATCGCAGCACATTTGTAAGCCTCTCTCTCGTAGAATCCACGATGATCTTGACACCCCGTCCGTCAAGTCTCTCCATGATATCGCTGTAGATCGAGTCGGGCATGGTGGTCGGAATGCTTCCCGCCAGCACTATAACGTCGCCGCTCTTGATCGAATCCAGTTTATCGTAAAGCTTATCTATATCAGCCTTGGAAATGTCCGGCCCCATACCGTTTATTTCCGTACCTTCAACAGACTTAAGCTTCAGGTTTATCCTCGAACACCCTTCGGAAATGCGAATCTCCTCAGCATTTATCCCGAGCTCGCTGATATGTCTTGTTATCTCATCTCCCACGAAACCGGCAGAATAGTAGATTGCCGTATTCTCAACCCCGAGATTTGAAAGAACTATTGATACATTTATACCCTTGCCTCCCGGCAGCAGCTGCTCCGAGGTGGTCCTGTTGGTCTTCCCGAACCTGAAATCATCAACAGTGACTATATAGTCAAGGGATGGATTGAAAGTAACCGTGTATACCATCTCATCTCACTCCCGCATTTGTATAGATAAACTCCAAACTACCCTTTCAGGTATTTCTTCAGGTATTTGCCTGTATATGAAGCCTTACATTTCGCAACCTCCTCAGGCGTACCCTGGGTTACGACGGTACCGCCGCCGTTTCCGCCTTCAGGTCCCATGTCGATAATGTAATCAGCCTGCTTGATGACGTCCATGTTATGTTCGATAACGATGACTGTGTTTCCTCCATCCGCAAATCTCTGCAGGATCTGGAGCAGTTTCTTTACGTCATCAAAATGCAGTCCCGTTGTCGGCTCGTCCAGGATGTAGATAGTATTTCCCGTGCTCCTCTTGGAAAGCTCGGTGGCAAGCTTGATACGCTGTGCCTCACCTCCGGAAAGAGTCGTGGAAGGCTGTCCCAGCTTGATGTAGCCAAGTCCCACGTCACGGAGTGTCTCTATCTTTCTCCTTATGGACGGAACGCTCTCGAAGAAATCACAGGCCTCTTCGACCGTCATATCGAGTACCTCGAAAATGTTCTTGCCCTTATATCTTACATCCAGTGTTTCACGGTTATATCTCTTACCACCGCACACTTCACACGGAACATAAATGTCCGGAAGGAAATGCATTTCAATCTTTATTATACCATCACCCTTGCAGGCTTCGCATCGTCCGCCCGCAACATTGAAGGAAAATCTTCCCTTCGTGTAACCCATGGTCTTTGCATCCTTGGTCTCGGCAAAGAGCGTTCTGATCGGATCGAATACTCCCGTATAGGTTGCCGGATTCGATCTCGGCGTACGGCCTATCGGTGACTGGTCGATATCGATGACCTTATCCAGATCACGATAATTCTCTATATCATCATGCTTGCCCGGCTTGATACGTGCACGGTTCAGGTCTCTGAGAAGTCTCTTCTTCAGAATCTCGTTGATGAGCGAGCTCTTGCCCGAACCCGATACGCCGGTTACAACTGTGAAGACTCCGCGTGGAATCTCAACATCTATATTCTTCAGATTATTCTCTCTTGCGCCCTTGATCTTGATCCAGCCCGTCGGTGTTCTTCTCTCCTCCGGAACAGGAATGATGAGCTTGTGTGCAAGATACTGACCGGTGATTGAGCGCTCATTTTTCATAAGCTCCTTCGCGGTTCCCTGAGCAACAACCTCGCCGCCCTGACGTCCCGCTCCCGGTCCGATGTCGATAATCTCATCCGCCGCAAGCATTGTATCCTCGTCATGCTCAACGACGATGAGTGTATTTCCTAGACTCTGCAGACGCTTCAGTGAAGCGATCAGCTTGTCGTTATCTCTCTGATGAAGTCCGATGGAAGGCTCATCTAAAATGTAGGTCACACCCACAAGTCCCGAACCGATCTGGGTTGCAAGTCTTATACGCTGTGCCTCTCCGCCCGAAAGTGATGCTGTGGCACGGCTGAGTGTCAGATAGTTAAGTCCCACATCCACCATAAAGCTGAGTCGTGCACGGATTTCCTTCAGGATATCACGGCCGATCATCTGCTGTCTTTCCGTCAGCTCAAGTCCGCTCACGAAATCGCACATTTCATCTATAGGCATTTCAGTCACATCGAAAATGTTCTTGTCACCGACAGTTACCGCCAGTGATGAAGGCTTAAGCCTCTTGCCTCCGCAGGCCTCACACGGAGTGAAGGTCATGTAGGATTCATACTCACTCTTCATATCCTCGGAGCCCGAATATTTATAACGTTCCGCAACATTATTGATCAGGCCTTCGAAAGGATGACGGAACACATTTCTTCTGGAACGGGTACTCTGATAATGTATTGTTATGCTCTTTCCTCCGGTTCCGTTGATGATAACATCCTTCGCCTTATCCGAAAGGTCTTTGAACGGTGTGTCCAGGGAGAAGCCGTATTCATCGGCAAGTGCCTGAAGCACCGCATGACCGAAGCTCTTTGAGTCACCGCTGTTCATCCAGCCCATTACCGCGATGGCACCGTCATTAAGTGAGCGGTTCTTATCCGGGATCATCAGATCCACGTCCAGCTCACGCTTATAGCCGATACCCATACATACAGGGCACGCACCGAACGGGTTATTGAAGGAAAAGCTTCTTGGCTCGATCTCATCTATCGAAATGTCGCAGTCCGAACATGAGAAGCTGTCGGAGTAAGTCTTTGTTTCTCCGTCGATCACCTCAACCTTGACCGTACCCTCCGCCTGATGGAGCGCAGTCTCAAGGGACTCGGCAAGTCGGGATTCGATTCCTTCCTTGATCACAAGTCTGTCTACAACGATATCTATGTTATGCTTTATGTTCTTATCCAGTGTTATCTCTTCGTCGAGAGTGTACATGGCACCGTCTACGATAACTCTTACGAAGCCGCTCTTCTTTGCTCTTTCAAGGAGCTTCTCATGACGTCCCTTCTTGCCCTTTACTACAGGTGCAAGAATCTGGAACTTTGTTCTCTCGGGAAGCTCCAGTACCGAATCAACTATCTGGTCGATGGTCTGTCTCTCGATCGGCTTACCGCAGTTCGGACAATGTGGGATACCTATCCTCGCATAGAGAAGTCTGAGGTAATCATATATTTCCGTTACTGTACCGACTGTGGATCTCGGATTTCTGTTGGTCGACTTCTGATCGATGGAAATGGCCGGCGAAAGGCCCTCTATCTTATCCACGTCAGGCTTATCTGCCTGTCCGAGGAACATTCTAGCATACGAAGAAAGCGACTCGATGTATCGTCTCTGACCCTCCGCATAAATTGTATCGAAGGCAAGGGATGACTTGCCCGATCCCGAAAGTCCCGTAAATACCAGGAACTTGTTGCGTGGAAGCTTAAGATTTACATTTTTCAGGTTATGCTCACGTGCTCCCTGAATTGTTATATATTTCAACTCTGACATTTATACTATTCCTTTGTTCTTACTTATCATAATCCCTCAGCTTCACCTTCAGCTCAAACAGCTCGTCTCTGAGCATTGCCGCAAGCTCGAAGTTCAGCTCTGTGGCAGCCTGATTCATCTTCTTCGTGAGTCGGTCTATTTCCTTGCCCAGCTCCTTCTTGTTCATGAGATCCGGGTTCTTACCGATACGGTCACGTGATGAAGCCTTCTGCTTCTCTTCTTCTATACTTGTTGAAATGAGCTCTCTTACAGCCTTCTTTATGGTCTGTGGCGTGATGCCGTGCTCATCGTTATATCTCTGCTGTATCTCACGGCGGCGATTGGTCTCATCCAAAGCCGCACGCATGGAATCTGTTATGGTGTCCGCATACATGATAACGTGGCCGTCCACATTTCTTGCGGCACGTCCTATGGTCTGAACCAGCGATGTCTCGGATCTGAGGAAGCCCTCCTTATCCGCATCAAGGATCGCAACCAGCGTGATTTCCGGAATATCAAGTCCTTCACGGAGAAGGTTGATTCCTACGAGTACGTCAAATACTCCCAGTCTCAGGTCACGCACGATCTCCATACGTTCCATGGTATCTATATCCGAGTGCAGATATTTGACCTTAACATCAAGCCCTCTCAGATAATCTGTAAGCTCCTCAGCCATACGCTTTGTAAGTGTTGTGACAAGAACCTTGTTGCCCTTCGATGTTTCCTTCTGTATCTCGCTGAAGAGGTCTTCGATCTGACCTGCAACAGGACGCACATCAACCTCAGGATCAAGAAGTCCCGTAGGTCTGATAACCTGCTCGGTCCTGCCCTCCTCATGCTCCTTCTCATATTCCGCAGGTGTCGCAGATACGTAGAGGATCTTATCAACTCTCGACTCAAATTCCTCGAAATTTAGAGGTCTGTTATCCATTGCCGAAGGAAGTCTGAAACCGAAGTTGATCAGTGTTTCCTTACGCGCCTTATTGCCGCCGAACATTCCCCTGACCTGTGGAAGTGTCATATGTGACTCATCGACTATTATCAGGAAATCGTCTCCGAAGAAGTCGATCAGTGTATCCGGAGGATCTCCCGGCTTTCCGCCCGCAAGTATCCTTGTATAATTTTCAATTCCGGAACAGAAGCCTGTTTCGCGGAGCATTTCTATATCATATTCCGTACGCTCCTGAATACGCTGTGCTTCAAGGAGCTTATCATGTGCCTTAAAGTAAGCAACTCTCTCCACCATTTCAGCCTCGATCTCTTCAAGTGCCTTATTCATCTTTTCAGGTGCAAGTACGTAGTAGGATGCAGGGAAAATGCTGAAGAAACTGACGTCTCTTTTTATCTCTCCGGTCAGGGGATCGAACTCTGATAATCTATCGATCTCGTCTCCGAAGAACTCGACTCTGACTGCTTCATCCGCCTTATTTGCCGGAATGATATCCACCACATCACCCTTTACGCGAAATGTGTTTCTTTTGAAATCCATTTCATTTCTGCTGTACTGCATATCCACGAGACGTCTTATCAGGTCGTCTCTATCCATAGTCATTCCCGGACGAAGTGCAAGCATCATGCCCTTATAATCCTCAGGATTTCCTATTCCGTAGATACATGAAACGGATGACACAACAATAACATCCTTTCTCTCGATAAGAGCGGATGTCGCACTGTGTCTCAGCTTATCTATCTCATCGTTTATGGATGAGTCCTTAGCTATATATGTATCAGTCGAAGGCACATATGCCTCCGGCTGATAGTAATCATAATATGACACAAAATATTCAACTGCATTCTCAGGGAAGAAAGCCTTCATCTCACCGTAAAGCTGAGCTGCAAGTGTCTTGTTGTGTGAAATGATGAGCGTCGGTTTTCCGAGCTTCTGTATGATATTTGCCATGGTGAAGGTCTTACCAGAACCGGTTACACCGAGCAGTGTCTGCTTCTTCCTGCCGTTCTTAAAGCCTTCTGCCAGATATTCTATCGCCTCCGGCTGATCACCGGTGGGCTGATAATCGCTATGTAATTTGAATTCCATTTTTCTTTCCTACACAAGCTTACAAACATATACCGCTGCCGAAAGCTTCGGTAAGGTTACATTTATAACGCTGTTCATTACCGTACAGGTCTGATCATCCTGGATGAATTCCTCCTCTGTTGTGAGGATGACTCTCTTCATGCTTCTATTATTGCGGACGCCGATCTGACGCACATTTATCTTAACCTCTTTATCCGCATAGTCGTTGTTGAGTATAACCACAACCGCTTCCTCGAAATTAAATCTGCCGTAAGCGATACATTTATATCCTGCATGAAGGAACTTCAGGCTTCCTGTGATGAGTGACTTATACTTCTTATGTATCTGTATCATTTTCTTATGGAACTTGAGCAGCTCCATATCCTCGTTGCCCCAAGGATAGGTTCTTCTCGAGTCAGGGTCTGTCCATCCGCATACGCCGACCTCATCTCCATAATAAATGGTTGGCGCACCCGGCCATGTCATCTGGAATACAACCGCCTCACGGAAGATTCCCTTATTGATATTTTCGTTGGCCGCATAAGGTCCCAATGTGTTGATTCGACCTACTCTGTGGTTCGTTCTCGTGAGGAATCTCGAATGGTCATGATTCGAGAGTTCGTTCATGGAAACATAGAGTGAGTTGTAAAGCATGCAGGCCATGTAGCTCTTCATGGAGCCCTGGAATACGTCCGCATTTCCGAAGAAATCTCCGCAGAACTCGTCGCTGTGCTTTTCAACACCGGTCAGGAACCAGGTGATAGGCTCCATAAATGCACCGTAGTTCATTATGGTATCCCACTCATCGCCCTGAAGCCATGATCTCGGATTTCCGTAATGCTCGGCAAGTATTATGGCATCCGGGTTTGCGGACTTGACTGCCTTTCTGAAATCTCTCCAGAATCTGTGATTATACTCCTCCGAGTAACCCAGATCTGCAGCAACGTCAAGTCTCCAGCCATCTACGTTGTATGGCGGAGAAACCCATTTCTTACCTATCTCAAGTATATAGTCATGGAGAAGCTCGGACTCCTCATAATTCAGCTTCGGAAGTGTGTCATGTCCCCACCAGCCGTTATAGCTGTTGTTGTACGGCCATGCATACTCGTCATTGAATCTGAAGAAGCTTCTGTAAGGGCTGTCGCCTGCGATATAGGCGCCCTTCTCATACTCCTCCGGATTCTGCTCATATATCTTTTCCTTATCCAGCCACTTGTTGAAGGAACCGCAATGATTGAAAACTCCATCCAGCACGACTCTGATGCCGCGCTTATGGGCTTCCTCAACAAGATGAATGAAAAACTGATTTGATGCTTCCAGATTCTCCGGATTTGTAACTCTGTTTATATACTTGCTTGCTCTCGTGTTATCGTTTGTATCCCACGGGAGCAGCTCGCCTTCATCGTTTACGATCTTTCCGTAATGCGGATCTATGTAATCATAGTCCTGAATATCGTACTTATGATTGGATGGTGAAACAAAGATCGGGTTGAAATATATAACATCAACGCCGAGACTCTTCAGGTAATCCAGCTTATCCAGAACACCCTGCAGGTCACCACCGTAGAAGTTGCCTACATCCATGCTGTCAGGCAGCTTGTTCCAGTCATCTATCTTTCTTACATGCTGACCGAGGTAGCTGTACTCATCGGTCTCAACATCGTTGGTCTTATCACCGTTGCAGAAACGATCCACATAGATCTGATAGAATACCGCACCCTTTGCCCAGTCCGGAGTCTTGAAGCCCGGAACGATGACAAATTCGAAATCCATGTTCGGTTCCTTGCAGCAGCCGGCTCTGTTATAGCATACGACAAGCCTTCCGCAATGTACCTCGAAGTGATAGCTGATCCTGTTGGTAGCCTTCTTTACCTCAACCGAATAATAATCGAATATCTTGTCACATTCGGTATGACTCATCAGAGTCTTCTCATTGTCAGACACGAAAAATACTGCATCGATATTATTTCGTGCAGCACGGAACTTTATAGTCACATCATCGCCTATAGCCGGTTCCGACGGCGTAACGAACTGCGGAGTTACATCACTGAAGAGTGCCCCGAAGTCCATTATCGTTGTTGAATTATATATTTTTGTCAGTAAATTCAGAGAATTCCCTTCCATCTACTGTTCCTCCAAACCGATACAAAGTATCGCTGATTGTACGTTATTTGCTGATTGCGTATCACTGATTGATTGTTCGTCATTCACCAATCATTCATTGTTTATCAGTCGTTCGTCACATCGCCGTTGCCGTGAATGTCGATCTTCTCGCCCAGTAATTCTGCTTTAGGCTTAAATATACATTTTATCCAATCCTTATCTCTGGCAAGGATTTCTCTGAAGCTTCTGTATTTAGAACCAACATAAAAGTCAGCGGGCCCGCATCCGTAGGCATCTATTCCAAGTGATTTAGCTATATATACTGCTCTGTAAAGATGATATTCCTGAGAAATGATCAGCATCCTCTTACATCCGAAAATCTCAGCCGCTCTGTACATACTGTCATATGTTGAAAAGCCTGCATGATCCATAAAAATATCAGAAGATGGAACTCCGCTATCCATCAGCCACTGCTTCATACAGTTCACTTCATCATATCCCTTCGTTCCGTGATCTCCCGTAACGAGAATCTTGGTAGTCTCACCCAGAGTATCCTTTCTGATCTTATATATGTCGCTTGCTCTCTTAAGCCTGTCTCTCAGCATATATGACGGAGTTCCGTCATCGTTTACTCCGCAGCCCAGAACCATGATGCAATCTATGTTTTCTATCTGTCCCGGTTCAGCTCCTGTAAAGATTCTGTCTGCAACAGCAAGCTTTACATATGCATTTATTCCGAATACGGCTATGATACATACCAGAAATACCGCACCCAATATCAGCAGTTCTTTTCGGTATTTAATTATCAGTTTTTTTAACGTTTCTCTAATATCTTTTCTTATATCTTTTTTTATATTTTTTTCAGTCTTTTCTTTCATGCAGTATATTATAAAACAATGCTAAAAATAACGCAATTATTCGCACTGCCCAACCTTTTTCGTGCAATTTAAATAAGGGGCCGATATTATTCGGCCCCAGGGGTAGAATTACTTGTTCATAAGCGCGATCATCTTATCAACATCATATTCCCTGATAACCTCCACACCTTCAGCACATTCTACAGTCTTATTTGTAACGACGATCTCAGCCTCGGATATATCCGAAACCACTTCTGATGCCATCATTTCAAAGAATGTATATACGTTTATGATGTCGGTCACATGGAAATAGTCCGTAATAAAGCTCATATCTGTTGTGCCTGCCACTGTCATAGAGCCGTTACGTGCCATGTTGAGCCAGATGAACTCATTTGTCTGAAGATCAACTCCGAAGAGATATGCAAATGTACTGTCGCAGTTTATCATGAATGAAGACTTAACTGTCTTAGGCTCGTATATCTCACCTGAGTCAATAACATCTCTCGTCATGTAACCTGCCTTACAGAAGCACTTTTCAAAATTTATACCTGAATATACATTATCGCAGAATATGAGGTAATGCATATCCGGATACATCTTTCTGAATTCTTCAAAATTGATATCGAAATACTCCGAACCACCGTTGTATCCGCTGGTCTCATCGCCTGAGTAAACTATAGCATCGGAATTTTTATCAGCCATAGTTCTCCACGAAAACTCTCTTCTGGTTCCGTTATCGCCTATTCCGAAAACCGAAAGATCGATATCATTTACCTTCTCCCAGTAGGTGAATGCACGTATCTTCTTAGTCTCCGGCATCTTCAGCTTCGAACCTCTTGTGAGTACACCGAAGCCGCCCTGAGAAGTAGTTTCCTGGATTGGAAGTGCATAGTTCTTCATGTCCGGATCGATGTATACCTTACCGAGACGGCCCTTCAGAATCTTCTGCAGATTCTCAGAAATATACTTCGACAGCATAGCCACCTGACCCTCTGAGATTACAGACTTTCTTCTCTGCTGCTCCTCCGGAGTCTCTGTATGAATCTTCAGCATATTATGCTTTGTAAATACAAAGTTTCTCGCAGCGCTGCCCTTTCTCTGTGAGTACTGGATCAGCAGCTGGATCAATACGATAACATTCTTTGTATCGATGCAGTCGCAAAGATGCTGCATATCCTCGAAGGACTCACATCTGCTTATGATGTAGTTCATATTTCTGAGGACTGCCGCTGAGCCCTTGCCTGTCTTCAGAGCTTCGATTGCAGCCTTAATATTCTTCTCTGTCATGTGTCTCTCGAACTCAGAGTACACTGACTTATTCTCACTGCCTCGCATAGCATCAACAAACTGCTGTGCCTCTTCAGACACTGCCTTGTAATGGATATGGTGAAGCAGACCGTTCCAGAGCTTCTTCTTCTCGAAACAGTTTATGATATCAACCCTGCCGTTAGCAAAGATACGGTTTATCACACCTGTAATAAACTTTCTTGTCTGATTCTTCAGGTTGAGCTTCTTTATATTATTGTTATGATATTCTATGTAATTGATCTCATCAACGAGACGTATTACATCAGACATACTGAGCTGGTCAGCCAGTTCTAAATTCTTGGTATCAACCATAAGACGGACTATGGTATTCTTCGATGCAATCTCCATACCGTTCAGTCCGAAATCTATAACATACTCCTTTACCAGCCTATACTGTATATCACTCAGAGGTCTCGTACCTGCAAGCAGGTTTGCGACGATCTCGCCGATAAGGACTATTGCTTCCTCTTCCGTAACAACCGAGAATTCCTTGATCTCGGCATTTTCCTTAAATGCAGCTCTTTCAAACTGCTCCTCAAACAGCGAGTGTCCTGCTTCAGAGAAATGTCCGAATCCGTAGGTCACTGCATAGTGAACCAGCTGATCGAACAGAAGCTGATCCGGAAGGAGCTGTCTTACTGATTCCGGAAACCCTCTGTAGAAAGGCTCCGGTACTCTTTCACCCAGCTGACTTGACGCAAATCTGATCATCTCCGTACGTACAAGCTTCTCGCCCTTGATTATTCTTATGTTAAAAAGGTTCGCAAGTGCAAACAGAACCTCAAGCTGATGCTCAGGCTGTTCACCCTCAGAAACCAGGTAATGCTTATCAAAAAGATGCATTTCGTAAATTGGCTTCATATTTTTTTACCTCTATATAATTTGATGATATCATCGGATTAAATTTGATTAACTGTTAAGGAGAAGTAAATCCGACTAGCTATCGTTTTCTCGGCGATATCAACGGATTAAAATTTGGTGCTCTACCAATTGAGCTACGACTGCCGAAGCAGTCGACGGGACTCGAACCCGCAACATCCAACCCCTAGAGAAGTAAATCCGTTTAGCTGCCGATTATATACGATGTAATTATTTGTATATTTTTGTTTTTTGCTGACTTAGGCAGTCAGGCCGGCCGCATTCGTCTGACCGACTACGATTATATCATCCATAGTCACCCCAAATGCAGCAGCGAGAACTACCAGATTGTCGATGGTCGGAAGTGCCGCTCCGCGCTGCCACTTGTAAATAGCCTGCGGTGTGGTAAATCCGAAAATGTCTTGCAGATCTGCAACTGTGAGACCCGCTCTCTTGCGTAGAATAATGATATTTCTACCAGTACCTACAGTGTCAATCATCGGTATCATTTCCATCTTGTCCTCCTGTTCTGACTTCTTGGAGGAGTCTTAATCTGAGTAGCACCATTTGCTTATCATATTCAGATCAGACTGCTCTTTCGTGAGTAAGACGCAGCCTGTCCGGTGGTGTCTCACACTACTCTGAAGCCATAAATTTGTAAGTATAACGTGTATTTTTAACCTGCTCTTTGATCTTTAATCTAATAATCATTCCATAAACCTCTAATAACAAAAAAACCGCTTACCTCACATAAAGATAAGCGATTAATAATCAAATGTATTTTGTACAGTAACTCCAATATTTACAGTCTACTGTTTACCAGCATTGCTGCCGGCCAATACACCTAAATTTGCTTATCTTATATGTGCACGTAAAATTCACGCACTTCCCCGCTGATCTGAGGAGCGCCGCTTTAATGTCATTATTCAGATTATTCTTTAATCTAATATACGTGAACATAATTTTATCCTTTCCGGGGTATGGTTACCCCTTTTTTTAACAACCTTGTTGATAATAACATATATGATAGGATTTGTCATTATACCTGTGGTATAATTTTCGAATTTGTTCACATTTTTTTCTTCTTCGCTTCTACAAACCATCGGTGATCATCACCGTAGTACAGATGGCTCTCATAACCTTCAACATAAATGGTATATCTTACCCCCACCGCTCCCGCAACGAGACTGGCCGCTCGCCTTATATCTGTGATCTTCTGTATCTCATAAGTCTTATCGTCACTCCAGTGAATGACCTTCGGTATCAATTCTCCATCCTTCGTGAACTCCACGTTCACATCGACGTAAATCTTATACGGACTTTCTTCAAACATTTTCCTCAACTCCAAATCTATATATCATATATTCATTCACACTCTCCCCCACACAGTAATCGATACTTTTTCACTATAGTCACAGTATAAATCTATTTATTTTAGATTTCAAGTGTATTTTTTAATTTCTTTTGCATTTATTTGTGGATTTTTCTTGCATTTATCTATATATTAATGTATATTGGGTATATGACATAAGTGTCAAAAGTCAAATCACGATCTCACTTGTGAGAATATTCAAATCATGGAGATTTAATATGAAGAATATAGGAGAAACCTTAGCCGAATACAGGAAGAAGGCCGGCTATACACAGATTGATGTTGCAGCCGAGCTTACCAAAGCCGGATATCCGATACAGAATAAAAGCATCTATGCATGGGAGAAGAACAAGTCTACTCCTAATCCGACGCAGTTTCTGTTTCTCTGCAAACTGTATGGAATAACCGATATCTACTCTGCTTTCATAGAGCCGAATCCGGATAATCCGCTTGCTTCACTTAATGACGCGGGAAAGGATAAAGTCCTGGACTATATCAGGATCCTTGGACTTACAGATGAATACAGTATTGATAAGAAGGAAAAGGATAATGTCACTGTCCTTCCTGTCAGAACCAGAGAGCTTCCGCTCTTCCTGCTTGCAGCATCCGCAGGTACCGGTGAATTTCTGGACAGCGAAGCTCATGAGATGGTTATCGTAGGAAGTGAGGTTCCCGAGAAGGCCAGCTTCGGCATAAGGCTTAACGGTAACAGTATGGAGCCTAGATATATGGACGGCCAGATAGTATGGGTATACAGAACTACCGAGCTCTTCGACGGAGATATCGGTATCTTCTACCTCGACGGACAGGCCTACTGCAAGAAGCTTCATAAGGGAAAAGGCTTCCTCGAGCTTCTGTCCTTCAATCCCGATTACAAGCCTATACGTATCAAGGAATCCAGCGACTTCAAGATATTCGGACGAGTTGTTTCTTAAACTATGCACATCAGGGTTGCGCGAGACAACCTGCCAACAAAAGAAGCCGGAAGCGATATCACATCGCTTCCGGCTTTTCTCGTACTTATTTAAATATTAATATCAGACCTAATCACCTGACTCCGGATAATACTGTCTGTCCAGACGCTCCTCGTAATCAGTAAGCGGAAGCGGTCTGTCAAAGAAGTATCCCTGTACTATATTGCAGCCGTTCTGTCTCAGAACATCAAGCTGATCTACACTCTCAACTCCCTCGATAACGCATTCAAGACCGATATCCTGAGCAAGCATGATAACGTGTTTGAACATTTTATTGGATATGTCGTCCTGATCTTCATTGTTCTTAGGAACAAAACTCTTATCGACCTTGAGTACATTCCAGGGAATCTCACTGATGAGATTCAGTGATGAATATCCTACACCGAAATCATCTACTGCGGTCCAGATACCCTGCTCCTGAAGTCCGCATACAACACGCTTCAGATCCTTGAATGTTACATCTGTAGTCGTCTCGGTAAGCTCTATCTCGATATATTCATGAGGAACATTGTACTTATCGACCACATTTATTATCTTATTCAGAAGATCTATATCAACCAGATGCTTTCTGGAGAAGTTGACCGATACGCGAACAACCTCGCGCCCCTCATCAATCCATCTTCTGATATCGCGGCACACATGCTCCAGCATATAGAAATCCAGATCACAGATGTCCGTATTCATTTCAAGTATAGGAATAAAGTTAAGCGGCGGAACTATCTCCTTACCCTTTATCCATCTGCAAAGTGCCTCCGCACCTGCAAGCTTACGCGACTCTATATCAACCTTCGGCTGATAATATACTGCAAACTCCTCATTCACAAGTGCAGCTCTGAATTCGTTCTGAACCTGCTTGATCTGAGCCTTTGCCACCTTCATCTTATCATCATAGATGATAACTCCGCCCGAAGCCTGACGCTTCGCTGTCTCACCTGCGATCATGATCTTATCCATGATATCCCCGTATGACTTCATCATAAAAGGATCCGGCAGCATATAAACACCAGCCGACGCGGTTATTACAATCTTCTTATCTCCCGTTTCATCATAAGCTATCGGGTATCCGGAAAATATTTCAAATACCTTTCTCTTAACACTTCTGTCTAAGACACCGACAAACTTGTCACCGCCAAGGCGTACGATAATACCTTCATCACCTATGGATTCCCCGAGCATTTCATAATAATTACGCAGAGCTATATCTCCGTTAGCTCTTCCTATCTCACGATTTACCATGGTAAAGTTGCGAAGATCTATATGAAATGCGATCTTTCCGCCCAGCTTGTTTTCCATATTTATTATATCCAGATACCTGGCAAATGCACGGAAATTCCTATACCCGTCAAGATCATAGAATCCGAACTTTTCGATCATATCAAGCAGTCTGCGACGGCTTACAAATCCCAGAATGATCCTGAATAAAGTATCAAGCTGAGCTATCTCCTCTTCATCGCGATCACATTCATCCGTCTCAGCATACAGCGTACCGATTATGATAGCTTTTGTCTTTGTCAGTATTCTGATATTCAACAAAATCTTATCAGCTTTGCCGTTATCAAAATCGCAATAACTCTCGCCTATACCTCTGGACTCCATCATAGGCGTCTGATAAAAGTGCGTAACTCCCTTAGCCAGTCGGAATTCCTCACACATTTCCTTAATGAGCTCCACATAACTCTCCCGATTATATGGCTCAACATGGGTAACCCGAATCAGGCGTTCGAGAAAAGACTTATATCTCTCACTATCCACCATACTACTACCCCTCTGAAAATTTTATTGTAACACCTTAAACAACAAAAAATATTTACATATATAAAATCATTATACCAAATTTTCAGAGTTTATTGTGAATTTTTTATGGTAAAAATTTACCTGACGCAAGATAGAGCTTATACCAGTCATTATGTGAAATCTTTACCTTCGCAGCATCACACGCATCCTTTACGTGTTCAGGATTCATAGATCCGATTATAGCCTGCATTTTAGCCGGATGACGAAGTATCCACGCGATAGCGATTGCAGCCTTGGATACGCCCTCCCTGTCGGCCAGCTCACCCAGTGCCTTGTTAAGCTCAGGGAAATCCGGATTATCGATGAAGGATCCGCCGAACATTCCGAACTGAAGCGGCGACCATGCCTGGATCGTTATATCCTTAAGTCTGCAGTAGTCCAGTGCGTTTCCGTCTCTGTTTACTGAGAAATCCGTTGTCTTGTTATTCATATAAAGAGCCTGATCTATCAGCTGAGACTGCTCTAGGGAGAGCTGAACCTGATTGATCACAAGCTCCTGCTTAACATATTTCTTCAGAAGCTCTATCTGCATCGGAACAAGATTGCTTACTCCGAACCATCTTACCTTTCCTGCCTTCTCAAGAATATCAAAGGCTTCCGCAACCTCCTCAGGATCAAATAGCACATCAGGTCTGTGAAGCAGCAGAGTATCCAGATAATCTGTCTGCAGACGGCTGAGTATTCCGTCAACGCTGTCCAGTATATTTTCCTTTGTCCAGTCAAACTCGTTACGGTCAAAACAGAGGCCACATTTACTCTGAATATAGATATCCTCTCTCTTGATTCCTGTCAGCGGAAATGCCTCCGCAAATCTTATCTCCGCATCACCGTTACCGTAGCAGGTAGCATGGTCATAGAAATTCACGCCGCAGTCGTATGCGGTTCTTATAACCTTCGCAGCATCCTCCTTGCTAAGTCCCGGCATTCTCATGCACCCCTGAATAATCGCAGAAACACTCTGCGGTCCCCCAACAATATTGATCATCTTCATAACAATACCTCCTGATGAGTTGATAAGTCCGATCGATACGTACTATCTTGAAGTATAACATATACCTCTAGTTCTGTCCCTCTGCTTTGTAGTTATAAATAGGCTTTATTATCTTATCTATATGAACCGTTTCTCCGATAACAGCTGCGATATCTTCTATTCCTCTATATGCGAAAGGACTCTCATCAAGTGTATCCTTGTTAATGCATATGGAGTAGATTCCATCCATAGCTTTCTTGAAGTCCGATACAGTATGATGCTCAGCAACCTCCGAGCGTCTGTAAATTCTTCCCGCTCCGTGTGGTGCAGAACAGTTCCAGTCCACATTTCCAAGGCCTGTTCCCAGGATTATTCCGTCTCGCATGTTGATCGGGATGATAACTTTCTCGCCTTCCTTGGCACTTATCGCACCCTTTCTGAGTATCGGCTTTGCATCATTGCCCGGCTTCACATCCGAGAAATCCACGTAGTTATGAATGCAGGTAAAGCTTTCCTCTATCTTCCACTTCATTCCTCCTACTATGGAATCGATGATCGCATCTCTGTTGAGACGCGCAAACTCCTGAATTATCTCGATATCATGAAGGTAATCCTCCATCAGCTGTCCGGTGAGGCAGGTCATTTCATATGAAGCATATCCCTGCTTCTTCATCTGCATTTCCTTCTGGCCCGTTCTCAGATAGTAATCTGCAACCTCCATTCCCAGATGTCGGCTTCCCGAATGAACGACCAGGTACACATTTCCTTCCTCATCCTTATCAACCTCTATGAAATGGTTTCCTCCGCCAAGGGTTCCGACGCTTCGACTTGCCTTTCTAGCATTGATGTTCCTTGCACATCTCAACTCCGAAAGGTCGATCCTGTCTGCATACTTATGCTCCTTCTCACGGATTCTCGGGCCAACCGGTACCGCTTCTCTTATCACAGAATCAAGTTGCTGGAAATGTATCCCCTTCGTCTTAACCTTGGCCATCGTCATTCCACAGCCGATATCGACACCCACCAGACTCGGAAGAATTGAATCTCCTACTGTCATTGTAAGCCCGATAGTTCCCACCTTACCCGGATGAACATCCGGCATAACCTTTACCGAACTGCCTTCAGCACTCGGATGATTGCAGATCATCTGAAGCTGTTTTCTGGCATAATCTTCAAGAGCATATAGCTCATTTTCTACCGTATACACAGTAGCATTTGTATATTTTCCGTATATTGTTAACATATAAATCCCTCATTTCTAATTCCATCTGTCGTGCCTGTCCTTATCCTTCTGACGTTTTGTCTTTACCGACTCTTGTTTCTTAGAAGTCTTTCGCGGCTGATATTTCGGACAGTTCTTGCACTTCTTTAAATCAACTTTTACATATCCCTTTTTACAATCCACATCCTTACAAACGTAATAGATGCATGGTTCTAATCTATCTTTCATTTTGTAATCTCCTAATTTTTTGCATAATAAGAGCACCTCTCAGCGTAGCGTAATGCCACACTAAAAGAGGTGCCGGTTATCCTAATAATATGAAATTAATAAGTCTCTAAAACTATCTCAATGACACATCAAGGACAACTGCTGCCTCTGCTGTTACTATTCTGTTATTCATTCTAAGTGTTCGCATTTTGTCCTCCTTTTCGTCTTGGGTCGATAGTTACATAGAGACTCGTGCATGTCTCAACAATTATGGAATATAACGCAACGAACGTTATATGTCAACTCTTTCACAGATAATTCACTTGCCCTTAATAATAATCATCAAACTCTTTCATGTAGTTGTTATAATCTTCAGTGAATTTGTCCCAGCCATCAGGAAGCCATGCGCTGAATCTCTCAAACACGTCCTCTGAAGTTCCTTCCTTGATAGCTCTTATTGTCTGATCAACATCATCATACTCCAGGTTGTTCTTTTTAGCTGCCATACTGATATCTCTTATGACACCATCACCATATTCCTCTATAAGAAAATAAACAAACCTGATTCCGTACTGGTATTCCTTCTGATATATATCACGCTCTGAATTCTCAATATCTCTGAACGCCTGCTCTGCATCCGCAAAAATTACAGATTCGTCGAAAGGATACAACCATGAATCATCTCTGGTATATATGTAAACGGGCCACATCGGCAGATGCTTCTCCATAGCATATTTATACTGTGTATACGTAGCCACGCCTTCTTCAAATATATCTCCCATCGAATTACTTTGTCTCAAACGCAGAACATGCGTCAGTTCATGGTAAGCAATATCAATATTGCCATTTTCCGGATCCATGTCCTCATCAAAAAGCACCGTCATATTAGAAGACGCACATTCCACTTCCCCATTTTGAGGGTCAACCCTGAGTAAAATATTCACCTTACTGCAATCTGTATTTATCCCCTGAAATGCACCGTCATAATAAAACTCTCTCCAATCAGAGTCCCCTTGGAATGTATAATCAGCATATTTCAAACCATACCAGTTTTCAATTTCATCCATAATAGTTGCAAACTGAATTGCAATATCGCCATGAACCTTACAGCCCTCTCCCAAATACAGTACAAACTTCTCACCCTCATAATATGATTTTACATCAATGACTACAACATCATCCGGATCACCGCTGAATTCAATCCTCTGCTCTGTGAGCTTTGGTTCTTCTGTAGTCGGCTCTTCTGTCTTTGGCTCTTCTGTCTTTGGTTCCTCTGTCTTTGGTTCCTCCGTCTTTGGCTCTTCAGTCTTTGGCTCCTCTGTCTTCGGCTCCTCCTGCTTTGGTTCTTCAACCTTCGGCTGTTCCTGCTTTGGTTTCTCAACCTTTGGCTGCTCCTGCTTTGGTTCCTCAGTCTTCGGCTGTTCCTGTTTTGGTTGCTCTACATACACAACTGTGCTTCCGCCGTTGTCGGAATATGAACCACCGCCGTTGCCGCCTGTATTGTTATTCCCTTCACTCTTTCCTGACTTATCATCAGCCTTTACTGTATTCTTCTTATCATTTTTCTTGTCGGCATTCTTATCGGCACTATCATTTTTTTTATCGTCTTTTTTATTCGACTTATCATCCTTCTTATCTGCCGATGCTTTATCAGTCTTTTCCTTCTTTGTTTCCTCTGCCTGATCAACCGTAACCTCTACGGCAGTTTCTTCCTCCTGTTTATCATTCGACTTTCCCAATGAACATGCAGTCATTTCCAGTGTCAAAAGGAAACAAACCACTAAAACTCCTACCCTTGCTAAAGATTTCCTAACCACATTAAACATTTTACCCTATCCTCACTTATCTATGGTAAGGCACACATTTCTGCCCTTCACTCATATATTCTCACGAAAAAAAGAAAGGTTCATTTTTTATAAAAAAACTGCATCACAACGGATGCAGTTTTATATCTTATACTCAACTTACAGAAGCAATTTTCACATATATGTATATAATCACAATGAACATTAATGCCACTGCCGCTCTACATATATAAGTTTTTTTCTCTTGACGATCTCTTGTCATTATATACGGAATAAGGGATATCACATGGCAAAGAAACATCTTCACTGCAATACTCAACCACAGTCCGTCCAGACACATTGTAGCACCAATGACTGATACAATTTCCAGTATTATATTCAGTGCCACAAATTTTAAATACAGCGTACAATCATTCGGCTTATATTCGCTCGGATCATTTTCGTTTGAATCATTTCTCCTTACTTCTGCAACTCCTGGTTTAATCAGGAGTACTACAGGAATTATCGAAAAGGCTATACTTACAACTGTCCATAACAACAATCCCATAAATGACCAAAACGAAGATTCAATAAATTCAATTAATACTCTATATCGAATCAATCCGTACTGATACATGGCTATATTTATATAGTATATAATCTTAAATATTACTATTGTAATCAGTATTCCAAATTCTATTACCAGAGAAACTAATAACGTTTTATGTCTTTTACTATTCATGTGTATCGTTCCTCAGTACTATTACTTAAGCGCACATTTATTTAGTAACACGCTTTTCTTTATATCCCCATTTGATGTAATGCTCATAATACTTTCTGAAGTCATTTCCGTATGCTGCTCTCAGATCCTTGTTTGCTTTTCTGTATACCTTTACATTAAACGATGCTATAGCCTGACGGCCTTCCTTCATACCATATTCTACAAAATGTTTCAGTACTGCAACATCGTTATTTCCATAAGCTTCTCTCAGATCAGGATAACGCTTTATATAGTAATTATAATCATATACTTTACTATAATCGACACCATTCCATATTGTGGCCGGATTTTTAACATAATAACTGCCGCAATAACTACGGTGCTCATTAAAGCCCCATTTCATAAAGTGCTCATAATACTTCTGAAGGTCATCACCATAAGCTGTTCTTAAATCCGAATTATTGCTCCTGTATATTTTCGCATTAAATAATTGATTAGCCTGTCTTCCCTCTTTCATTCCGTATTTTACAAAATGCTCTAACGCTGCAGCTTCATTATCCCCAAACGCTGCCTGTAAATCCGGATTATGATCCATATAATACCAGTAGTCATATACCAGGTAGTAATTCACGTTATTATATGTAGTTAACATTCTTTCACAATTTTCATTGCTATTTCTTTGTAAATCCGAAGCATTATACTTTGCCCAGTTATAAAGCTTCTTCATTGTATCATCAGTATAATGAAGTCCGTCATAAGTAGAAAATCCATATTTTTTCAAATAATTATAGGAATCAAGATACAGGATATCACTTCTGATCTCATTTTTTACCTTATGATTGAACTTTTCAATATTCTTATTCAATCTGGTCATATGGCATTTTTTTGCCAGTTCTTCATCTACCGGACCGACAGTCAAAAATATGATCTTATTATTCTTTACAAAACTATTCGGCAGACTATTATAAAACTTCGTATACTCAGCTGCGTTGTAAAGATCATTTACACCCATATTGATGAAGATATTCTTACCCTTCAGATCATAGAGCTTCGGTAACTGTTCCTTCAGCCAATCCAGTCTTGCTCCGCCCCTTGCCAGAAACGAACCTCCTAAACCATAGCATGCTCTAAACATTCCAAAGGTTCTTGAATCTCCTACAAAAACTATATCGGAGCTGTCATCCACATAGAAGGTATCATCTAAAATCATCGCATTTCTGACCAGATTATATCCTTCATTTATATAATTCAAATAATATGCCTCATTGCTGCTTTTCCCGTTACCGAGCTTTTCTACAAGATCCTTATTATTCTTCTTATATATCTTAAGGTCGAATTTAGGAGACGCCTTACGTCCTTCCTTCATTCCATATTTTACAAAATGTTTTAAGGTTGCTATATCATCATCGCCAAATGCTTTCTTTATATCCGCATTTTTCTTCTGATAATAATGAAAATCGTAGACCTTACTGTAATCTACGCCATCAAGCTTCGTTATAGGATCCTTAACAGTCTTAACGCCTGTTGTCACACGATTCTCTTTATATCCCCATCTGATGTAATGCTCGTAATACTTTCTAAGATCATTTCCGAAAGCCAGTCTAAGATCACTGTATGCGTTTTTATATGATTTTACGTCAAATGTAGCCTTTGCCTGGCGTCCTTCTCTCATTCCGTAATTCACAAAATGCCACAGTACCGCTGCATTATTGTCACCAAATTGAAGCTTTACATCTGCATTATTACTTATATAGTAGTAATAATCATAAACTCTGCTGTAGTCTACTCCCTGATACACCGTAGCATATCCCGATCCCGTCTCAGCAGCATTAACCTTTGCTGCATTAACCTGAAAGGCTCCGATAATAATCGCAACGGCCATCAGCAAGCAAACAAGTCTTCTTTTGTTTACCATCGTCATACTCATCTTTCCATCCCCCTGAAATAAATGAATATTTATAAATATTTTAACGATCGTAATTATAACAGAAGATTTTTTTATTATCATCTTATAAAATTATTAATTATTACTTATTTACAACAACTATATCATCCATAGTACATCCAAACATATCAGCTATGATGATCATGTTGTCAATTGTTGGCATACAGTCGCCGCGCATCCACTTGAATATAGCCTGTGGTGTACCGAATCCGCATACTGCCTGTACGTCTTTCACCTTGATATTACGTGCTCTCATCATGTTCTTAATGTTTGCTCCGGTTGCAGTCATGTCGATAGTTATCATAACAGACACTTCCTTTCTGAATTATTATCAAAAAAAATGGAGATACTACTTATCGCAGTATCTCCATAGAACTAATACACCTATAAAAAATACCGCTTATGCATTCAACATAAGCGGTTTATATGTAAGATCAACTGTTCATTCTTCCACTTATATCAATGCATAACAATTATTCCTAAACTATGGGATGATTCATAGCTGAGGAGTGAATAGCTGTTATGCAGATATAAATTTCTGAATGTATTCATCGTATTTTCCTTTCATAATTTCTTCGGCTTAATGCCTTATCTTTTAAAATAGATACCTGCATTATAGCACGATATTCCGATTTGTAAAGTATACCCAGGGTATATCTTTTTGCTTTTTTTAGAATTATTTTTAAATGTACTTATCTATAGTTCCCTGAACCACAACCTTTTTACCGATCAGCGTGATAGCCTGCTTCGGGCACCGGTTGATGCATCTGTAGCACATGGTACATTTATCATGCTGTACAGCGATTCCGTTCTCGATAGATATATTTTTCATCGGACATACACTCGCACACTTGCCGCAGCCTACACATTTATCGGCATTGATCTTAAGCTTACTTGAATAATCCCCGGTATGGTGGCCAAAATAAAGTCTCTGACCGAAGAAGCCTGCCATGCGGCTAAATGTCCCGAGTCCATCCTTCGTTGGTTTTCCCGTCTTCAGGAGTCTGGCTGAGATTCTTGCCTTATGCTTTGCCTTAAGCACTGTTGCCCTGTTCTTCTCCAGAGAATGCTTGAGCAGCGGAACATCACATATGCAGTCCGGCATCGTGACATGCAGACCGCCGACTACATAAGCCCCGTACTTCTTTAATTTACGGCCCAGCATTCCGGCGCCGTCACCGCTGAACAGTCCCATTGTTGCGATGATGAAGACCTTCTTGCCCTTCCACAGGCTGCTGTTATTCTCAACGAAATCCCTCAATATCTTTGGAACGGTGCTGTAATATACAGGGTATGAAAAGACGAGCATATCGTTGTTCTTTATGGCATCGACTGCCTGCTTATCCTCTATAGAAAAAACCTTCACATTTTTATCGTATTCCCCGCAAAACACCTCTAAGATCAGCTTGGAATTTCCGGTTCCGCTAAAATAAACTCCTACCATACCGATTTCCTTTCATAGATACATTTTCACGCGCGCGGCGTATCCGGTACATTTTCCGAATATCACATATGAAATGATAACATAGCGGGAGTTTATTTTCATTAAAGTGAAATTAGTCATGTATTAATTCTTTATTAAAGATCCGACTTCGGGTTTTCGAATTAATGTAGAATTAAGCTTCCCGTAAAGCACCTTAATGTTCGTGCTGTTATTACAGTATATCTACATGCTCGCCGTTTAATGCCTTGTTCATACTTCTTACGGCACAGAACTTTCCGCACATAGAACATGTATCGTCATGCTCAGGGGATCTGTCATCACGGATCTTCTTTGCTGTCTCCGGATCCAGTGCACATTCCCACTGCTTCTCCCAGTCAAGGGCTCTTCTTGCATCACCCATGGCGTTATCCATATCCATGGCATGAGGAATCTTCTTTGCAATATCCGCAGCGTGTGCGGCAATCTTTGATGCAATGATTCCCTGTTTAACATCATCGACATTAGGAAGTGCCAGGTGCTCTGCAGGTGTCACATAGCAAAGGAATGCTGCACCTGAAGCTGCTGCTATAGCTCCGCCGATTGCCGAAGTGATATGATCATATCCCGGTGCGATATCTGTAACAATAGGTCCGAGTACGTAGAAAGGTGCACCCATACAGATAGTCTGCTGAATCTTCATATTTGCTGCAATCTGATCCATAGGCATATGTCCCGGTCCCTCAACCATTACCTGAACATCCTTTTCCCATGCACGCTTTGTAAGCTCACCGAGTCTTACAAGCTCTTCAATCTGACATACATCGCTTCCGTCAGCGAGACATCCCGGACGGCATGCATCACCCAGTGATATAGTTACGTCATATTCACGGCATATATCAAGTATCTCGTCATAGTATTCGTAGAAAGGATTCTCCTCACCTGTCATGCACATCCATGCAAACACAAGTGAACCACCTCTGGATACGATGTTCATTTTTCTCTTATGCTTCTTGATCTGCTCTATAGTCTTACGTGTAATACCGCAGTGAAGTGTTACGAAATCAACACCGTCTTCAGCATGAAGTCTTACTACATCAAGGAAATCCTTTGCTGTAAGTGTCTCAAGGTCTCTCTGATAATGAATAACGCTGTCGTATACAGGAACTGTTCCGATCATCGCAGGACACTCACTTGTAAGCTTTCTTCTGAAAGGCTGTGTGTCACCGTGAGATGAAAGATCCATGATAGCCTCGGCTCCCATATTTACAGCCTCCATAACCTTCTTCATCTCAATGTCATAATCCTTGCAGTCACGGGAAACACCAAGGTTAACATTGATCTTGGTCTTCAGCATGGAGCCTACACCGTTAGGATCAAGCCCCTTATGATTCTTGTTGGCACAGATTGCCACCTGTCCCCTGGCAACAAGGTCACGGATTTCCTCCTCTGTTCTGTACTCCTTAGCTGCTACTACCTTCATCTCCGGTGTGATGATGCCCTTTCTTGCGGCATCCATCTGAGTTGTATAATTTCTTTCACCGGCGCCTTCACTGATCTTCTTCTCTGTGATGTTTAATGCTTCTGTCATGATAATCTCCTTTTCTTCTTGCATTAATTTTCTTCTGCGATACAAGGTGGTGCCCCCGATGTACCGCAATTTATGTATAAGGTCACTGTCTGAATCTATCCAGCAGTTCCTCAACATTCTCACTTTCCATGGCACTGCTCATGATACATGCTCCCGCAGCGCTGTATTTTCTTATTTCATTTATATTTTCCGGCGTAATACCGCCTATGGCATATACAGGAAATGTGCTCCTACTCGTTACGCTTTTCAGGAATTCAAGTCCTCTTCCCGGCAGTCCCTTCTTACAGTCCGTATCGAAAATGTGCCCGGCCACAATATAGCTGCAGCCAAGCGCCTCGGCGCGAATTACATCCTCAACACTGTGACATGAAACGCCGAACTGCATAGTTCCGAGCTTCACATTTTCAAGCTGCGTAGTTCCTTCACGCTGTTCGGAAGCATCCTGATATTCAGTATTGTCACCAACTAACTCTTCGAGCCTGTTGAGCGGCATATGGAGTCCATCCGGCTTTAATTCCTTTGCCACCTCGTAGAAATAATGCAGATAAAGCTTTGTTCCTTCTTCTCTGCAGATATCGAGATACCAGGCTGCCAGCTCTCTATATTCATCCTCACTCATATCCTTCTCACGAAGGATTACAGCATGTGGATGTGCCTTTGCTATTCTCACCAGAGTATCTCTATAATCGCCACGGCAAAGGTGTCTGTTCGTTACGCAGATGATATCGCTTTTGCTGTTCATTCCGCCTCCATACATTTCTCAAAGTATCTTACATATATCTGATCTGTAGCTGCGACCTATGTTCATTATGTCATACATATAAATAATCGTTGAGTACCGGCTGAAGACCTTCCTCAGATATATCGCTGTACATTTTATCAAGGCTTCTTCCGTCGCTTATCTCAAACTGCTCATCGCCCTGATCTGCATCATCTTCCTTACCGGTATACTTGGTTTCGTGATCGCCGATTCCTGTCGATACTCCGGCAGAAACCTTAGTTGCCGCGATCTTCACTATACCGTTTCTGAACTCAGCTGTTTCTCTTGATGATACGGTGATTCCGATAAACGGAAGGAAAATCCTGTAGGCACAAAGTACCTGACACAGCTGCTTCTCATGAACATCCAGCGGATCTATCTTTTCGTTGTTGATGATAGGTCTGAGACGCGGACATGAGAGTGACATCTCGGCATGAGGATATTTCTTCTGCAGATAGTACGCATGAAGTGCGGTTGCCAGTGCGTCCTTTCTGAAATCCGAAAGTCCGAGAAGTGCGGAAAATGCAACGCCTCTCATTCCTGCCATAAGTGCACGCTCCTGGGAATCAAATCTGTACGGCCATACTCTCGTATGTCCCATAAGATGAAGCTGCTCATATCTGTCAGAGTCATAGGTCTCCTGGAATACTGTCACATAATCCACGCCGCATTCATGGAGATATCTGTATTCGTCTGTGTTGACCGGATAAATCTCAACGCCCACAAGACGGAAATACTTTCGTGCCAGCTTGCATGCTTCTCCGATGTAGCTGACATCACTCATGGCACGGCTCTCACCTGTAAGAATGAGAATTTCCTCCATACCGCTGTCAGCGATGATCTTCATTTCCTGTTCTATCTGTTCCATCGAAAGCTTCATTCTGCGGATCTTGTTGTAGCAGTTGAAGCCGCAGTAAACACAGTAGTTTTCACAGTAGTTCGCTATATAAAGTGGTGTAAAAATGTAGACCGTATTTCCGAAATGCTTTCCTGTTTCAAGTCTCGCTCTCTCGGCCATTTTCTCAAGAAGCGGTTCTGCCGCAGGTGAAAGAAGCGCCTTAAAATCTTCGATGGTACAAGTCTCATGCTGAAGGGCGGCCATTACATCCTTCACCGTATACTTGGAATAATCATAGGCTTCCATCTCTCCGATTACCTTATCGCAGATATCGGATTCGATAACTTCCATCCCCGGCATATATGCCATATGGTCTGTTCTTACGGACGGATCAGTCTCTAGCTTATGTTTCTTTGAAAGTGCTTCCGGAGAGAGATCATCCGAGTCGATCAAATAATTGTTTTCCATGTCATTACCTTCTTTATTTCCTAATCACGTAAAAATCCTGTAAGCGGGTCGGATGCAGCCGCACCTCTTGAAAGTACTCTTCCGAGCCCTGCAAGATATGCCTTACGTCCCGAGTTAATAGCATCCTTAAATGCGGACGCCATAAGCGGCAGGTCTCCTGCTGTTGCAAGTGCTGTATTTGCCATGATCGCTGCAGCACCCATTTCCATTGCTTCACAAGCCTGTGAAGGACGACCGATTCCTGCATCAACGATTATAGGAACATCAAGCTCATCGATCAGAATCTGTATGAATTCCTTGGTTGCAAGTCCCTTGTTTGATCCGATAGGTGAGGCAAGAGGCATGATGGTAGCCGCTCCCGCATTTACCATATCTCTTGCTGCATTAAGATCAGGATACATATAAGGCATTACCACAAACCCTTCCTTTGCAAGGATTTCGGTTGCCTTGATGGTCTCCTGATTATCCGGAAGCAGATACTTGGAATCACGCATAATCTCTACCTTCACGAAATTTCCGCAGCCAAGCTCTCTTGCGAGGCGGGCTATCCTGACAGCCTCCTCCGCATTTCTTGCTCCGCTTGTGTTTGGAAGAAGTGTTACTCCCTCAGGAATGTAGTCGAGGATATTCTCCTGATCCTTTGTATTTGTTCTTCTTACTGCAAGTGTTATTATCTCAGCGCCGGCATCCCTTACTGCTGCCTCGATGAGTTTCATTGAATATTTTCCTGAGCCCAGTATGAAACGTGAACTGAACTCCTTTCCGCCTATAACTAATTTGTCGTCCATTGTATTACTCCTGTTTATATTTATTATACGTTTGTTTTATATGTTTCCCTTCTCTTCTGCGAGGATCCTCAGTACCGCATGCGCTTCATGTGCCGCACACACCATAACTCTTGATGCAACAAGACCTATTCCGTCATTCACATCACTTTCAGTATCTCCGCATAGATAAAGCCTCTTCATGATCTTACGTGTCTGTATCGTATTTGCGCTCGAGAAGCCTGCCATCCCCGAACCGGATACGATGATCTTATCTTCGAATTTCTCGAGTACAGTATTTACGAGCATCGCCTTGTTGTCTGCCTTATCAAATGCTTCGCATACTATATCCGCATCCTTCAGAAGCTCGGGAATATTCTCTTCCGTAAGCTTCACCGTATGATATTCAAGTTCTACATACGGAGTGATCTCTCTGAGATTTTCAGCCAGCGCTTCAGTCTTAAACCTTCCGAGCTGGCACATTTTATATTGCTGCCTGTTGAGGTTAGTCGGATCCACCCTATCAAAATCTATAAGTATCAGCTTTCCGATTCCGGCACGAGTAAGGCATATCGCAATGTTTGACCCCAGTCCTCCGAGACCGCATACCGCAACAGTCGCATTCAGGAACTTCTCTTGTCTCTCCTTACCGTGTCTGTCGGTAAGGGCCTTGAGCCATTCATCTCTCGTTAATTCCATATCAGCCACCTCCGACAAAACTGACTACCTCCACAGTATCTCCGTCCGCAAGCACTGTACTTTCATATGCCGCCTTCGGAACTATCTCCTCATTTCTTTCAACGGCTATACGAGTCTTCTCATATCCGAGTTCGGTGATAACATCAAGAACCGTACGACCCGCAAAGTCGTATTCTGTACCGTTTATTTTGAGCATTGTATCCCTCCTTTATGCTCTTGCACGTAAACGTGCGAGCATATGTATAACACATGCATATGCTGCGCATATGCGACCTCGGCTCGATAACGCACAAAAAAGCTGTTCCTGAATCAGAAACAGCTTTCATAAATAACACTTCTATAAATCAGCATCCCTACGTTGGCATTATCCAAATCAGGTTAACAGGTCGAAGGTTACACCTTCCTCTCAGCCGGTCTACCGGCTCCCTCCTGTGCAATTGTCAGTGTGTATTCTATTCCAATTATGCTTTGACGTCAACTACATTTTTGATAGTTTTTGCTTAACCGAAGATATACTCTTCAAAATCATCCCAGTTTATCTCGTCATCAAGTTCCTTCTCAAAGGTGAATCTCAGCTCCTTCAGATTCAGTCCGCCGTTCATGAAGCGAAGTCTCATTACTCCGTAACGTGAAGCAAAACGAATCTTTCTTCGAACGGTCAGTTCCTCTCCTCCGCCGTGGAAGGTAAAGGATCCACATGGTGTTCCCTGATAATATACTCCGACAGGGATCTGTGACAGCTCCGAGAGATCGGAATGACCGATCATATCGATAAAGTAGCAGCCTCTGTCCTGAACATCAAAGCCCATAAAGCATACGGCACCCTTTGTCGTATCTACATTCGAAAGGTCGATGACCGTACCATCAGTGATCTCATAGTACTGAACATCCGAAGGATCAGCACCCTGCATCTCTTCTTTGAAGTTGACTACTTCAACCTTGTAGTCTTCACCGCAGAATCTCTTCATTGCATTGGTATGCATCAGAACCTCGCAGATATTTCGGGCTGCACGAACAAGCTGACCTCTGGTTATCTCTCCCTTCTCGAGAGCCTCAAGTGTATCGTCTCCCGACGAGTTTATACTTGCGTCAGGACATACAGCGAAGAAATCATTCTGTGCCAGAACCAGTCTTGAGAATGATGTCTTATCAACCTTTCCTCCCACATCTCCGATATTTGCCCACCAGTCGGTCATAACTATCCCCTTGAAGCCCCACTCATTTCTGAGGATGTTGGTACCGAGGTCATGACGTGAATTTGTCCATATTCCGTTTACCGGGCCATAGGTGGTCATTACAGAATCTGCGCCTGCTTCCTTGACCGCAATCTCAAAGCCCTTCAGGTATATTTCACGAAGTGCTCTTTCAGAGATTACATTTTCTTCGTTATGTCTGTTTGTCTCCTGGTTATTTCCGCAGAAATGCTTGAGCGTTCCCGATACTCCGCTCTGCTTCAGGCCTCTGATCTGTGCCGCAGCCATCTTACCTGTCAGCAGCGGATCTTCACTGAAGTATTCGAAGTTTCTTCCGTTCAAAGGATAACGGTGAATATTCATTCCAGGTCCCAGCAGGAAGTCAACGTCATTCTTATTCATCTCAAGTCCGAGCATAGCATAAAGCTCTGTGTTGAGTTCTGTATTCCATGTACATGTGAGCAGCGTTCCGCTTGGAAGACTGAAGGCTCTTGCACCGGAATCGAGTCTCATTCCGCTCGGTCCGTCCGAACAGCAGCCTACAGGAATTCCGAAAGCCTTAAGATTCGGGCTGATACCTCCGAAGGCTGCAGCCGTTCCCGGTGTAACCTTAGGGCTTCCCATTCCTTCTCCTCTGATGATTGCCGAAAGGTCATCATCTGAAAGCTGTGCCAGGAAGTCATCCATAGCAGCCTTGCCGTCTCTAACGTCCTTCAGCTTGATTCCTCTGTCTCCAGTATAGTCCTTAGCCTCAGGGCTGTCGGCCTTTGCCTCTTCCAAATCCTTAAGCGGTGCTGTAGGCACAGCCTCTTTTACGATCTTATATCCGTCCTCCGAACACTCTGCCTTGATTCTTTCGAATGCAGTATTCGGTACCATCTGATGGCTCAGCTTCTCTATGCAGACTGTCTTTTCCTGTATGAATCTGCCTGCTTCCTGCAGCTCGCGCACATTTTTTCCAACATAAAATGTGTACTCTCCCGATTCAAGTACATAGCTACTCTCAAATCCCGTGGCACCTGTCTCGTCATATGAGGCAAGCATGTAAGGTGTAACTTCTGCGCTGAGTGTTGTAGTCTCTCCCGGCTTCAGCTCCTCTGTCTTTGCAAAGCCTATAAGACTTAGGGCCGGTTTGCCCAGCTTACCCTGAGGCTTCGATACATAGAACTGTGCAACCTCCTTGCCTGCTGTGCTGCCCGTATTCTGCACATTTGCCGAAAGGCTGAGACTGCCTTCCTTTCCTGTAAATCCTTCAGAACCGACACTCTCTGTTTCTGCCGCAAAGCTTATCTCGCCCGGCTTTATATCAAACTCGGTATATGAAAGGCCGAAGCCGAACGGATACATTACCGCATCCTTATTGAAGGTCTCATAATAGCGATAACCAACATAAATATCCTCAGAATAGAAGTTTCTTTCGGTGTCACCGAAATATCCGTATGCCGATGCATCTTCAATCTTTCGAACTATGGTATCCGTAAGCCTTCCGCTCGGACATGCCTTTCCAAGCAGCACATCTACGCATCCCAGTCCGCCGATCTCGCCGCCCTGCCAAGCATAAAGTACCGCATCCGGAGCTATCTCCTCAATCTCCTGCATATCAAGAACCGCGCTTACATTCATTACAAGCACGACTCTGTCAAATGCTTTCCTTACCTTGCGGAGCATATCAGCTTCAAGCTCACCTAATCTGTAAGCCCCTCTCTCATCTACGTAGTCCTGCTCTTCACCTGCAGTACGTCCGATGATGACAAGTGCTGTATCGGATACTCCGGCCGCCTCCTGTACAAGCTCTTCGGAGACCTCCATTTCAACCTGGGACCATGGCTCGTTGCCGAAACCAACTCCCACATCGAAAGGATGTGTGCTTTCAAACTCTTCGTATAACTTAAGCAGCTTTTCGTTAAGCTGAATCTTTTCTTCCTTTAATCCGTCAAGGATTCCCCAGACCTTCGGTACATTTACCATACCGCCTGATCCTGTTCCGCTCTTATAATAATTGTTCTGCATACGGCCGAATACCGCTATCTTTACGTCCTTTGATAACGGCAGTATGTTGTTTTCATTTCTGAGAAGGACCATTCCTTCACATACCGCTTTTCTTGCCAGACCCTCATATTTCTTCCAGTCCAGTGTCATGCAATTACCCTCCAAAATCGTACTCTACCAATTCGCAATTCTTGATTCCGAAATCCCCATAAGCTTCATTTGTCATATCGTTAAAGTAAGAGTTCACACATCTTACTATTCCGTTATGTGCCACAAGCAGATATATCTTATCATCCTTTGAAAGTTCATCCAGCAGATTATAAATTCTCTGCGCAAGTCTCAGCATGGATTCGCCGCCCTCATAGGAATTGACGAAGTTTCTCTTGTCCTGCTTGAACACTTCTCCGTTACGCGCCGAGCCCTCATATTTTCCGAAGTTCTGCTCTCTCAATCTTTCATCCGGTCTGAGGCTGAGCCCCGTTATATCCGCAATATGCTGAGCCGTATCGTAGGCTCTTGAAAGCGGTGATGCCACTATCTCATCGATATGAAGCTCACCTGCATCAATCATCTTCTTTATTCTTTCACCAAGCTCTATGGCCTGTTCATGTCCTCTATCCGTAAGCCCGATATCCGTTGCTCCGCAGATCTTATTCTCAACATTCCAGAATGTCTCACCATGTCTGGTAAAATAAATCTTCTTCATAACTGTCCCTTCTGTTCCGCAAATGATTAACACTGATATCGATTATAATATATTCCGCATATTTCATACAATCTATTTTCAATACCGACTATCTTTATCCTGTTTATCGGTGTTATAATAAAATGTGCGTGTCGGGAGTTTTTGACACGCGATAATCTGCAAATCAGAAAATAATCCAATTATGGAGGTATTTATAAATATGAAAAATGTAATTCTGCTCGGAGATTCTATAAGAATGCAGTACCAGGGACCTGTAGGCGAAAAGCTTGCTGACATTGCAACTGTCAGCGGTCCTGAAGAGAACGGACGTTGGAGTGGATATACTCTTAATTCACTTCGTTTCTGGCTTCCGGATCTTCCTTCACCTGATCTGGTTCAGTGGAACTGTGGTCTTTGGGATATGGGCGATGATTATCAGGAAGGAAGACATTTCTATCCCCTGGATCTGTATGAGGAGACCTGTCACCGTATATGCAGGATACTTCGTCAGTGGACAAAGAAGCCTGATCTCAAGATTGTTATAGCAACAACTACACCTACAATGCATGGTGATCACGGAGACATTCTTCTCTATAACGACATCCTGAAGAAGGTTGCCGCTGAAGAAAATGCGGCCGTTAACGATCTCTATTCGGTGGTTTCTCCGATCAAGGAACAGGTTATCGGTGAAGATCAGCTTCACCTGAACGAAAAGGGAATCGAAGCCGTTGCAGAGCAGACTGCAACAATCATCCGCGGACTTCTGTAAATGATAAGAAAGACGTTATAAACATCTTCGTTTATAACGTCTTTTGTATTTCATAGTTTTTATATTATCTTACTTTTCCGTTTATTATTCGGTTGATGCAAGGTACAGTTTTCCCTTCATCTCCTCATCTATTCTCGCCAGCTCCTGTTCTGCTCTATAACGCTGCAGTTTTCCTTCCTGCTGGATCTTCGAAATATCATCAAGGCTTTCGATAAGGATTCTGTTAGCCTCTCCCAATGCCTTCGGATCTAAGTTATTTTCATTCCTTGCCTTCTGAGTTTCCACAGTAAGCATCTTGAGATTCTGCGCATTTTTGATAAGCAGCTGATTTGACATGTCTGTCAGCTTTTTATCTGCTTTGATAGCTGCTCTTGTATGCTCTGTTCCGAATGCTATTACAATCTGATTCTTCCAAAGCGGAATGACCGTATAAAGCGTTGACTGAAGCTTATCCGCCATAGCAACCGCATTTGCCTGAAGCATTCTGATCTGCGGTGCCTGCTGAAGAGATATGGTTCTTGTGGTTTCAAGCTCAAGGATTTTTCTTTCCAGTCTATCTATGAGTTCCGGAACGATATCTGCACAATCTTCAGGATAATGTCCTGCCTGGATCTGTTCAAGCTTATCCTTCGCTGCCGCAATCTTCAGATTAACCTGTTTGAAGTATTCCTGATTCATCTTATATATCTGATCCAGCATCGCCGTATCCTTCATAAGACGAATCTGATGGCCCTCAAGGGAACTCTCAATCCTTTCCACATTTTGGGAGATTATATCGTATTTATTCTGAAGTGTAAGAGAATTGGATTTCTTTTTCTTCCACGGAAGGAAGCTCTTTTTCTGCTGGCCGTCCATCTCTTCCAGATATTCTACAGTCCTATCGATAGTGCCGCTGATCTCGTCAACATTTGTTGCTCCGATATTTTTGATCATCATTTCCGAAAGCTCAGCCATTTTCTTCTGGATATCAGATCCGTAAATGGTAATGCTGTTTGCCTGGCTGAGATCTATAAGTTCCCTATTTTCCTGAAGCTGAGCCTTAGACTCATCATCAAGATAAAACTCAGGATCATCGGTTAACTGCCTGAGCAAAGTTAAATCATCCATTTCATTTAACCCCCATTGAGATTAATAAAGGCTTCATCGGTATATACCGGTAATACTATCTTATCAGATATTCCGATCTTATCCAAGAAAGCATCCGCATCAATATATATATTTTCACCGCTTATATTCATCTCACTCGGCGAGCCTATGTATATGTCTTCATCACCTATATCCATGAGCATTCGGGTGACCTTCTCATTTACCACAACTCCGTAGCTGAGTCCCCATCCGCCCTTAAACGGCATGGATTCCTTGATCCTGCAGAGCACTCTTCTTACAAATGCTTTGCCGCACATAGGATAATAGCAAAGCCTAGGGAATAGCCTCTGTCCCGGCTTCTTAAGCTCGATCTCACATCTGAATACTTCATCGTCTACACTGCAGACCTCAAAGAGTCTGAAGTCGACCATGTAGTTGTTCATTTCAAGAAGGTTGATAAGATTCAAGGCAATGATACCTCTGTTTCGTATCTGCTCCTCAGTTGTGGAAGCCTCATATGTAACCTTCATCCATATTCTTTTCAGCTTCTTCTCTTCAGTTTTATCAAGCCTGTACATATTCTTCGGTGCCCCGGCAATATATGCCGGCACATTCGGACGCTGTCCCACAAATGATGTTACAGTCTTTCTGACTCTCACATTTTTCTTGTTTACCTGTTCAAGCTGTTTTGCAAGACTAAGAAACTGATCATAGTTATCGCTGTAGCCGCCGATGCAGTAATTTATTGCATCAGGAAGCGGAGCCCCGGCAAATTCAACGCTTGCCGTCCGGCTTTTCAGTTCATAGAACACCTCAGAATTTATATCAGGATCACCTGCAAGGAATGTCTGTACTGCTCCTATCGAATCAAAGTACATTTTATATTCCGTAAGGTTACCTCGGTTTGATAATGTGAGGTATTTGCAATCTTCAGGTTGTACCCCTGTACCCTTCATATATTATCCTCTTCTTGCATAGATCATATCGGAAAATGTTCTGAATATCTCATCAGCACCTCTTTGCTCCGAAATGTGCTGCCTTATATAATCCTGAATAAAGGCCAGATATGTAGCATCCTTTGTCTGGATGAACTCATATTCAAGTATCTTATTCATATTAAAGCTCTGGTTATCAAGATACTTCTTAATACGTGTAGCATCTCTTGTTGTTATGATACCGGGTGCATCTCCGTAATTGTTTCTGCCCCACTCATCGGTAGCCCCTCTGAACAGTACCAGGAATGCATACCACTCAGGATAATCACTCAGGATCTTCTTCTCAACTTCGTTATCATAGCCTATGTATATAGGTGTAAATCTCTGCTGAACCGATTCCTCAATCTTCTCTCTGGAATTGTAATTGCTGTCGGCACCGTTTCCGTCTGTATTACCTGCACCGATCAGTCTGAAGTTCGGATGTCTCTTTACATTTTCACCGTTCGGGAAGTTGTAGCTTGCATCCTTAATGTTGGACAGGAATGAATTCAGCTTAACAGTTGCCCTGCTGTTACCGTTATCCAGCTCATCGCAGAAGGCAATCTTTCCGTACTTGTAGCATCTGTAGAAGTTCGGTCTGCTGTAGCCGCCGTTTGCTGTCTGGAATCCGAGGATATCATATTCCTCATTTATATATCCGATATCGATAAATTCCATTCCGAGAATCTTTGCTATCTGAGAAACCATGTAGGTCTTTCCACAGCCGGAAGGTCCAATAAGATAAGGATTTGAATTCTCCATAACAGCAACCAGAACATCGTCAAACATGTTATGGAAATGCTCGCCCATTGCGATCATATATGCCTTCTTATCCATAGCTTTATTGTATCTTTCAGTAAAGCTCTTGGACTCATCAAGTAAAGGATTGATCTCAGGTATCTCTATATCATTATCCACTGCCATTGGCTGAGACTCATATACATGCGCATACTCATCATACGAACCCATATAGTCTGCAGCTGTACTGATACCGTCAACTGATGCCGGTGATGCACCTGCAGGTCCGCCTGCTGCACCTACCGGTCTGCCCGCTGCTATCCTTGCACCGGAAACAGGCGCTGCCACTCTGATCTCAGCCGCCTTCTGTGCCGCATCGATCTGAACCTGTGTGATTCCTTCAGGCATCTCAAGCTTTACGGTATTTATAACCTTTTCCGCTGCCTGCTTAAGCTGACTCAGTCTTTCCTCTGCTTCCGCAAATGTTTCATCAACCAGCTTTCTCTTCTCATACAGTACAGCCTGCTTCTGCTCAGCCAGACAGTCATCATAAGCCTGCTTCAGCTTATCATCTATTATACCCAGCTCATACTTTGCCTTATTAACCTCATCTTCACATATGGTCTTTACATCCCTTACGGAATTTCTTGAGGTAGCATCAAGTATGGTTACTCTTTCTTCTACAACCTTGACCAGTTCAACAACCTTATCATGAAGGACCTGAGCCATCTGAATCTTTCTTACCGCATCAAGAAGCGATGCTTCGTTTACGTCATATATTCCGGACATGCGGCGCAGCTTTTCCAGTTCTTCATCGTATACTGCCTGCTGATCCGCAGTTTTCTGAAACTTTGTTGTTACATCGATAAGATTTGCCGTAAAGCAATCCTCATCAAGGAAGTACACTCTGGCTTCGATCGCATAAGGCTTAACATAGGCATCGATCATGCCATGAGCCGAATAGTCACCAATTATGCACTTTACCCATTTCATATAGTTAAACTTGTCGCCGAAAAGATCATATATTGAAACATTAAAAAGCTTTCTCGGAACAACACCATCCTTGTTAAACATTTCCAGGAAGATGGTGCTGAGCTCTTCGAAATCCGGAGTCTTTTCCTCATATGGGAACATTTCCGAATAAACCTTTTCGCCATAAGTCATGGCATCATTGTACTTTTCCGGAGGTACCGCAGAGCTGACCATAAGTATATTCAATGCCGTTGCATATAAGCCAAAAGGCTCGATTATTCTGTTATCCGGATGACTCTTAAGATATAAAAATCTATTTAAAAACTCTTTTGCTTCTGCACTGTAATGTGTACTCAGTATACGTTCTGTATCTCTTATTACTTCTGCATTAGCATCCTTTTCAAATCTTGACCATATTCCCATAATCTACACACTCTTTCTTTCACTAATAATATACTTACCCTCGAGTATCTCTTTATATCTGCTTCCCGTGCCTGTCAGAAATGAACTCTGAACAAACTCCCTGTTGTCTGTCAGGTTTATGATTCTGAAGGCTTCATTCTTTAGCGTAAGTCCCTGCTGCAGGCTCTTTATCACCGACCATCCTCTAGTATCCGAATAGTTTGCATCCGGCCACAGAAATGTACCGCAGAAGGTCTTCACATCAACCTGATCATCCGACTCGGCTATATCATATAAAAGATATGTAAGTCCTATCGGCAGGCTGTAAGCTGCACACGGCCTTATATTCTCCGGGAGCAATCCCAACGAGACAACCGATACCACATCTTCTATCTTTGAATCTGCAGTAAATGTATTCTCGTATAAATTCACATCATAGAATATCTGCTCGCCGTTTTTCTTTATCTGATGCATCTCACGAAGATTGTCTTTACTGAATTTAAACGAGCTGCTTCCTTCTATATCTGCCGATTCCGATCTGTATGAGATTGATATTACATCCTCGTACAGGACCACATTTATCAGAAGGTCTCCCTGCTCCGTCAGGCATCCGTTCAGCTTTATGGAAAATGTGCTGTCGTTTACCTCAAAAGCCTTGAAGTAGATCGTACGATTGGTCGCGCCCGCATGAATTATCAGCCTTCCGGACCCGCGCCATCCACACTTCCTGTCTATTACTTCCACTTCGGTTCCCATTGTCTTATAGAGTCCCACAACCAGGTATTCCACAAGCGGACCAAAGCGTTTACTGAGAGTCGATGCATTTACGAGGATCGGCACTTCAAGCTTCTCCGCGTCATAATACTTACTCAGGATAGATTCGTGCCTCGGAACCTCTCCGGCCTCCATCATCTTCTGAGTGGTTTCATCCATAAGGATGCTGCTTTTATCCTCGGTCGAGTTATAAACCTCGAAGATCTTATTTACAAAATCATCAAAGCAGTGATCGTTCTCCGTATAGTTCAGCTGCTCGTTATCACCAAAATTAACGAGCACAGCCGTTACACCGTATTTACCATTCGGTTTGGCTGCCCCCGTCAGATCATAGATATGTATCATTTTAAGATCTTCGATACGCTCTAAGTTTATCTCTTCAGGATACATTTGTCTGAATACATTCTTAATCATAGTCATTCCCCTGCCACCTTCACAATCTGCGCATACACGTCTAGTATACCACAGAGTATCCTAATATAGAACTATCCATTAAGACGATTAATTCTGCTCCTGAATCTCATGGATCAGTTTATTCTGCTCCTTTACCTCCTTGAAAAGGTAATAGTAGAATACTCCCGCTATTATAACATACGGTATCGTAAATGATCTGAAATATTCAAACCATCCTCTCGGTGATATAGGTTCATATCTGCTGATGATAAACAGAAACAGACCACAAAACAGACATGCTGCTACATACTGGATTATCATCATCGCCAGCGGACTTACATTATCAAAAAGCGAATAAAGTGATAAAACAATCGATGCTATCACGCAAAATGTAAACATTACAAGTGTATTGGAATTATCGTTTTCCATTCCTGTTATTGCATTGATCACTGCTGCTGTTATTGAAACTGCCGTATAGCTTATACATATTCCCAAAAATAATTTCTTAAAATACTCTTTCACTGTTTAGCCCTCCTCATTCTCTGAAGATACTCATTAAATGCTTTCTTATAACTTCTGTTTATGCAGATTCTTTCTCCGTTATCAAAGAAGGCATATACCTTCATATTGATATCCGGTTTCAGCTGTTTAATCTTATATATATTTATGAGATTAGACTTTGAAACTCTTACAAATCCATAATTCCATAAAGTTTCCTCACAGGAAGCCAGTGTGTTCATCAGACGGAACACCCCTGTCTCCGTGTATGCAAAGAGCTTTCTGTCTACATAATCGAAATAATATATTTCTTCCGGATTAAGTATTGTTTCCTCCCAATCATCCAGATCCTCATCAGCAGGACGACCTGAAAATGTAGGGCGTTCCGAATTTACTGCATCCATTATCTGACTGATGACCGGACGCATATTTGAAAAATACAGTTCCACATGTTCTTCTTTTATATTTTTATCTTCAAAGAGATTAAGTTTCATATTCCTATCTTCCTTTTAAAACGCATTCCAGATAAAGATGAATGCAAATACACATCCCCAGGAATTAACTGTAAACTTTCTTACTATAAGCATTCCGTATAATGCGATAAATGTAACGATCAAATCTATTATTCCGATTGTATCAAAATGGATCGGATGGAACATAATTCCCATGATTGCAGCCACAAGAACTCCCCAGTCGAATAAATTACTCTTTGTCGGATATCTTCTGGAAATAATCTCAGCAATAACTGCATAATTGAATCCTTCAAAGAATCCCCATACTGTTGCGATAACAAGTGTACCAATTACTGTAGTAATTATTCCTGCCTTATGAAGATCGGCTGTAACCATAACACTGAGTGGTTCATATCCTTCAAACTGACCGGATAATATTTTAAACATAACAAGCGGAATAAAAGAGATCACTGCTCCAATAACAGCTTTAAAAGCATTTTCTTTCTTTAATCCATAGCTTGCAAATGACTCCTTACGAATCAGACAAACTAATGTGATTCCAAGTCCTGCTACTCCATATTCCATTGCTGCTGAAGTTAAGAGACGCGGCCAGACTGAGATACTGTTGTCTTTGAAGAACGCCGTCAGATTCTTTCCTATTGCAGCATAAGCGCCATATGCCAGCATTGACACAATTGCTATGATCCAAAGATTTGTTTCAAGCTTTTTCTGCTCTACTGTTAATTCGTGTTTCTTTCCAAATACTTTCATTTTAGTAATGCTCCTTTTTCTTTGATGGCATTACCTTATCAGATATAGAAATCACGAGTATTCAAATATGCACAAGTTGCACTTTCACATGTACAAGTTGCAAAATCTTTTTATATACATCATATTCTTGTCATCTAATTTCTCATTTTTATTATCCCTATACAGGTCGACCACTTCGAATGTTCCATTCTTTTCGAAAAGCGCTGCAATATCAATATAATTTTTAAATGTACAGTCTATCATTTTCTTATTCCTCCCGGGCTTCAAATGTTCAATGCTATTTTACTGACTTAATTGAAACCATAAAAAACGGCAGATACATAAATATCAGATTCAGTCTTTGCCACAAGCCTTCACACTCAATCACAGTGCCTGAAAACTCAGGTTTATCAGACATGACGAATAATGTAAAGAAGATAATAGCAATAATAAAGCTGATAATACTTGCGATTCCCACGCCTCTCTCTCCTGCCTTAAATGAGAGAATTCCTATAAGAAGCGGAACAAACAGAAATAACATAAATCCGACCACTGAACCCACACCATGTATTTGAGAGGCTGCAGTAACAACTTCCTTAGATTCATTAACACTGAAAAAGCATGTGAAGATACATGCTCCCACTGCAAATATCGCCACAAAAGTAATCACCGTATATGTAAGACCGGCCGAAACAGAACGATACCTCATATATATAGCCGGTATAGCTGCCAGAAATAACAGTCCCTCTAAAAGCATCCAGATATTAAATGTGATTCGCACGGGACTCTGAGGATTTCCAAGTGCACTGATCGACATCTTTAAACAACTGTATTCTTTATAAAACAGCGGAAGCACCAGTGAAATTATGATATCACCTGCCATCGCGATCATAATGGCTATCCATCCATACTTATAATATTTTTCCAATTTGTTCTAACCTCTATAAATTCTTCAACGTTTCCTTTTCCATCTCGATTATATGGAGCATTCGATCAATAGCGCAGATGCTTGAATATGAGGGATTTTCAGCCATTAGTTTTTCTTTGTTTGCTTTTGTTCCCACTTCATATTCATCCAGAAGTATCTTCCTCTTTTTCTTTTCTGCTGCCAGTTCCTTTTTACTTAAGATATCAGAATACATAACCGCCAGACAGAACCAAACAGAATCAAAATCCACCCGTTCATATAATGCGCAGATGTTTTTTTTCAGCTCTGCTCTGCCTTCTTCCGTAATATAATAAACTGCCTTACTGTCTGTCTCTCCCGTATCAGCTATATATCCCTTTTTAACCAGCCTGAGACAAGTTTCATATAACGTTGTAGCTCCTATCGGAAGCCAGTATTTCATATTCATTCTGTCTATCATTTTGAGGATATCATAAGCATTCTTTCCACCCTCCATAAGAATACCCATTATTACTATTGAAGTTTTAGAAAGCATTTCTCTATCCTTTCGTTTTTTGTTTTATATTACTACGTATACGTAGTATTGTAAAGAAAATGTATTCGCCAAACAAAAAAAACATATCGCAACTCACCAAAAGGTTGAATTACGATATGTCAATTATCAATGTCTTTATTTTGCAGGTATATCATCAATAACGAAATCGATAAGTACTCCGTTAAACATTTCCTCGTAAACTATTTCAACAGGGCTGTCGCTTCTAAGAGCATAATTGAAGCAGCAGTCGATTGATTCACCAGGCTGAATGTCTTCAGACTGTGCGCTGTCAATATCGCCCCAGTCAGTAGGTCTTGTTTCTTGAAGCTCAATACCATCCTGGTATACAGTACAATTGCTGTTTACAGCCATGAACATGCTGTTTTCTTTATCAGAATTGTTAGTAAATGTCCAGAAGATTCTGAGGCATGGAGTTTCTATAGTGTCACCGTCAACATAATCCGTTTTTGAAGTATATTCATGACTCTTATAGGTGACATGATATTGTCCGTCACGCATATCAGCTTCACTTATATCCAGCTTTCCGCCGTATGAAGGATCTTCAATCTTTGTGATTACAAAATCTTCAGCCGGTCTTCCCGGAAATTCACCATTAGGATCAATCTCTACTACATTCTGCTCTTCTTTGTCATCGCCGGAGATTACAAGCTTAATAGGTCCCTGATCCTTATGAACTGCAAAGTCCTTGTAATGACGGAGTCTTGCACCAGGAATCATCTGATAACGCTGCATTTCATAGATATCCCACTCATCATAGTCTAAGCTTAAACCTGGATCTTCAACTTCTTCACCATTCTGATAGCAATGCCAGTAAATTCCTCTCAGATTATACGGCTCGTCAAGTGTGTTGGTCATTTCGTACCAGATTCTGAGAACGTCGCAGTCATAATCTTCTTTATCTTCTTCCTTGATTTCAACAAAGTCAGCTCCGACTATATCAACTGTCTTTCCACCGCCCCAGCCGTCAATCTCATAAGAAGCGTTTTCGAACTTTGCAGTTGACGCTGCTTCTGTAGCTTCTTCTGTTTCAGCCTCGGTAGCCGCTTCAGTATCTGTTTCGCTCGCTGTCTCAGTATCTGCTTCTGTTGTAGCAGCTTCTGTCACAGCTTCAGTTGCTGCTGTGGTCTCTGCTTCCTTACTGCCGCATCCTACTGCCGATAACATAAGTGCCGCCGAAAGAATCATTGCTGTGGACTTAAAACCTCTTTTAATCATAATATTTTCCCTCCGTATCATGTGCATAGCTTATGACTATGCCACACTATTTTCATGTACTGCATCAGCACATTTCCTGGTTTATTATACGGACGAGATTCAAATATGACATTATACAAATGGATGATATTTTTATTTCCTGATCATTATTCCGCCAAAATACTCAGGATTCCCTTCCTTATCGCTTAATACAAAGCCTCTTGTAGTAAGAAAAACATAAGTTCCGTCTTTGGCTCTTGCTCGATATACTATCGGTTTAACTTCAGCATTACCGCTTAATACAGCATCTACCGCATCCTTATATGCAGACATATCATCAGGATGAATGTAATTCTCCCATATCTTTTCCGCATGGTACATATATACGGATTCAAGTCCAAAATCATCGATCAATGATAATGACCAGCGAGAAAAATCGTATTTCATATCATTCAGATATACGTATCCTTCACCTGCTACAGTAAACATAGCTCCAAAAAGCCCATCCAATAAACGTTTTCTTTCGTCAGGGATCGGCTCATTAATCTTCTCCATATCATTAAACCCATCTTTTACCGATAAGGTTTTAATTTCTTTCTTGTTCTCATACATCTTCTTATCGGCACGATCATATATTGAATCGATCTTATGATCTATCTGGGGATCATAAACAGCCATGCCGCATGCTACTACCGGTCCTGAACGCGAACGCTTGTTGGCAAGCGACTCACTTTTAGCTTTCTTCAGGAGATCATCTCGCTGCTCATAATCATGGCCTGACAGAAACGCTATAAATTCGTCTCCGCCCATTCTAAATACCGGACTATGCTTATATATGTTGCATATAATTCGGCTGGCATTCTGAATAGCCTCATCACCAAAACTATGTCCTCTTGTGTCATTTATACGCTTAAGATCATTGATATCGAACATAACAATGCCAAACGGTGAATGATTACCTTCAGCTTCAAGTTTCGAATCTATCGAATCGGCATACTCTCTAAAGGCATTACTATTACGGACACCGGTCAGCGCATCATGGTGTGCTATTCTCTTTGCTGACTGAAGATCACGTTCCTTTTCTTCACTCCTCATAATCTCTTCTTCTATATTTTCAAGGCAGCAGACAATGTGCTTTCTATCCTTGCACATTATATCAACATGACGCATATGATAGATTTTGCCGTCAATAACAGCTCTAAAGATAATGCTAAAAACATCGCTTTCTGAAAGTTTCGAAAGCATTTCTTCTTTGTCATAGAGTTTAAGCATAAACTCAACATCATCAGGATGAATGAACAGATCGGCATTCTTCTTAGCATCAACAAAGAAATCCTCACCTTCATTAGGATATTCCGTATTCTTCACAGACTCACTGTCTGTAAAGACAATATAATTGTTTGTCTCTATGTCGATAAAATATACACATTCGTAATGCTTTGCCAGAGATATTGCTATTAAATTATTTGTTTCATTATCAATAATCATAGTCACCCCTTTTTACATATCAGACATTCAACCCACTAAGTTTCAACTACCTTCTAACCAATTATCTCATATTCTTCGGACGCTAACAACTCCAATGCTCTTTCAAAGTTTTCTTCCTTCACAAGAATATAATCCGTATTGTATGTTGATACAGCAAATATTCCGATTTTATGCTCTGCAAGAATACCGGACAGTTTTGAGAGTATTCCTATCAAAGAAAAATCAAGTACTCCGCAGATATAAAATCCTCTCCAACCATCATCGCGCTCTATGGTATTATCCGGAACATCTTCCGTCCTGCATACCAACGAAAACTCTTCATCCGTTTTTCCGATGAAGTAAAAGCCCGCCGACATATCTATATCCGAAACATCTGCGACCTTACATACTGTCAATTTATAATCTAATTTCTTTAATTCCATATTTCCATCCTATAACATTTCCCTTCTGCTCTCATTATCATTTTCCTTTACTTTTCTAATATAACATAATAGCTCATCAATAACCTTAATTTTATTAAATTTCTACGACCATTCCGGTTCTGAATTGTTCGATCATATCACCAAGTTCTTCCTTCAGTATCCTGAACGCCCTGTTTTTAGTACAGTGACCTGTTCCGATATATTTAATTCCTTCTTTTCTAAAAACATGAGCATACTTACGAATATCACTTTCAGGACTGTTCCAGAGATGCAATCCACCAAGATACCCATAGATGTTTTTGTTTGGGAATGCCTTCCTTACTTCATCAATGATTATCCCCGGACCGCTGTGAGAACAGGAATTAAGTATCACAAGGCCTCTGTCTGTCTCCAGAACAAGACTTTGCTCATGACATAAATCATCCGGAACGAATCCGCTTTTAGTTTTTCTCAGCATATGGCCCTTCTTACCGATTTCAGGATAACCTCCCTTTTTATGGGGAACGATATATACTCCGTCAGTAATCTTATATATATCTGAGACTTTCACTATCCTGTCAGAATAATCATCCAACATAGTCTTTGGTATACCGCAATAAAACCTGACAAACAATATCTGTCCATAACAATCCGGAGCAGTATTCTCGCTTACATAAAACTTTGCCTTACTGTTATGTTCAAAAAATGCAGGAATACCGTTTGCATGATCGCAGTGTGCATGACTTAACACACCATAATCCACATCATTTATATCTATCCCCAGCTTTCCGTAATTTCGCAGGAAAAGGTCCGATCCTCCTGTATCAAGCAAGATTCTCTTATCATCATATTCAATAAAAAATGATAATCCCCACTCCTGTTTTAATCCATCGGATGGAATATTATCTATACCTACTGTGATTTTTGTCTTCATGGTTATCTCCTTTGATTTTTGTCATATTGATATATGTTCATTCGTTCATATATTATGATCTTGATTGTTTTTTGTCAATTAAAAAATACAAGGCTGTATATCATATTACAACCTTGTATATTCAAGTGACACTTTTTCATAAATTTGTGTATCTTTAGCGTTATGTATTTACTTTTGAGCTATCAGTATTTAAATTGTAACATGAATTACGTCTTGGCCGCACATTTTTACGGAGGATCTTATGAGAGAATATTTACTGCTTTTACCTATTATTTTTATCATTCATGATATGGAAGAGATTGTTGGATTTGGATGGTTCTTCAGGAATAATCCCTGGTTGTTTGACCGATATCCTAAGATGATGAATATGTATCGCGACTTGAAAGAAATGGCATGGAAGCTCGGCGTATATGAGGAATTTATTCCTTTCTTCGGAGTCAGCCTGCTGGCATACTATTTTCCAAACAATATACTCTATTCGATATGGTTCGGTTTCTTTCTCGCACTTATAGGACACTTCTTCGTCCATATAGGTCTGTCAATAAAGATAAAAAAATATATACCATCAGTCATTACCAGCATTATCGGTATTCCGATCAGTATGATCATACTTTATAAATGTGCTATGATAATGACCTTTGACACTACGACTATTATTTTCATTATTGTCGGTATAATACTAATGATCGGTAACTTCTGTTTTCTTAAATGGAGCATGACTTTCTTGAGCAGAAAACTGGAGTTTAAGAATGATATCAGATTCTATACAGAAAAAAGAACGCTTTAAGCTTCAAGCCTAAAGCGTTCTGTATACCCCATCAATCCTATTTCTTTTTTACGGGAATCCACAGTTCACACATAAGTCCCGGTTTGCTGTTTGGCTCATCAAAGTAGATTTCGTAGTCTGTCTGCTCCGATGCCTCAAAGCCTGTCTGTGGTAGAAACTCCTTATAAAACATTTCCCATGTTTTACTGATACAGTCACCGTCTTCACCATAGCATTCAAATACTACGTATGTTCCCGGCTCCACATCCCATATCTTAAAACCTGCCTTTTCGATCTCCTTCGCATCATACTCTGCAGTATCATCATCTACTATGATACCAATTCCGTAATCAAATGTTTCCGATCCTTCGGTGGTCGGAGTACATAATCCATAAAGGTCTCTCTTTCCATCCTCTCTCAGCATCCAAATAGGGCTAAGAAGAGAGTTTGCGTTACACTCTGCCCAAAAATCAGGAATCTCATGATTATCATCATCATTTATAATCTCGTTTCTGAAACTCCTGGTTAGTGCAATAAACTTTTTCTGATCTGTCTGTACAATCTTATAATCCATGCTTTTGCCTCCTTCTACAATCAGCTTAATGGTTATAGGATTAAAAAGTACGAGCTGGCTGGCGTCTTCTCTGGCAGTCTTAGGCGAGATTCCGTGAAACCTTGTAAATGCTTTGGTAAAGCTTGCCGGGGTTTCATAGCCGTATTTAAGTGCGATATCTGTAATCTTCGCATCGCTCCCCAAAATCTCTTTACCCGCCAGGGAAAGTCTTCGATTGCGAATATACGTATTTGCTGTCATTCCGGTAAGGAAGCTGAAGGCTCTATGAAATTCATAGCTTGAAGTGTGCACATGCTTCGCTACTTCTTCATAGTTTATCTCTTCCAAAATGTGATCTTCCATATAGGTTATCGCCTTTTGTATTGTCGCTATCCATTCCATACTTTTGTCCTCCTGATGAACCTATTGTATAAGAAGTTCATGATCACAGCATTTCCCCGTTTGCGGAAATTTGTCATATTTACATTTTAATCTCTGCCTGCCCATTCAAGTATGATATCCTTATCATATCTGTTCAGATTATCAGGCAATTCTGTTTTCTTAAAGAAACGATGTTCGATTACTTCTTCAGGATTATTTGATATCGCTCCATCGTATTCATTTGTTATAAACACTATCCCCGGTCCAAAACAAATATCTCCATTTGGATACTCTATGATACAATCCCTACCGGAGTATAATTTAAACACATCCAGTCTTCCCAGTGACAGGCCGGATTCCTCTCTGGTTTCCCGTCTGACAGTCTCCTCAAAGGTTTCACCCATTTCCATGGCGCCGCCTATAATAGCCCAGCATCCATTATCTTTTCTTTTCTGCAGTAGGATCTCTCCCTTATCATTTTCAATTATCACGCCACAGGCACATGTCATTATAGGAGCATGACCAACGTGCTTGCGCATTTCCCTGATATATCCGCCCTTTTTGTATAGTTCTATATAATCGTCAATCTGCAATGTATTATCTTTGCTGCGTAAATCTGGCGTCAAAAACTCTGAAAACAATTTCTGTCCGATATACATTTCAAATTTAGGAAAAGTTTTTCTATAGTATTCATTCCAATAGGTTTGCATTCTGCTATAGTTGGTTTTTATAATTTCCGGGTTGTTCCTGCAAAACGTTTGGAGTAAACTATTATCACTCATCTTTAAACGGTCATATATTGTGTTTACTATTTCCAATACGTAATCAGCTGACGACCGTACTATATAAGGCAAACACCACTCCGGAATATCTGCCGCAAATAATCTCCTGAGATGTTTTTCTCGAATATGACCATTATCGCTTCTCGTAAAGATACAATCATAAATCAGTTTTTCACAATAATTTAACTGCGGATACACTTGATCATCATCCTGAAAATATATTCTATACGGAAATTTTATCTTTGTTCCGTCGGATAAAACATATATTTCCTTATCTGAGTTATAACCATCCGATATTTTAGAAGTGATATCGTCTACTTCTCCAGTTATAATCGACATCACATATGTGAATTCTTTTCTTAAGCTTTCCGGAAACCAACTATCAAACTGTGCTTCATTTTCCATACTAAAGGCCTCCAAGCCAATCACTCATCTTCATTTCCTAAGCCATAATAAAGCATTTCGTTATACTTGGCATTTGCATCCTCACTATCTTTCTTAGTTCTCCAGGCTTCTATCTCGCTGCATATCGCAAGCATTTCATCTACAACCAGTTCAGGCGTGGTCGGCTTCACATTTACCAAATACGAAGTCATTCTGTCCATCGCCTTAGGACTGCCGAGATTCTTTACGATAGCTTCACCAAGTTCATCCGGAAACCCAAGAGACTTGACTGCTGTCATCAGGTTATCTCTCGAATACAGCCATCTTCTTTTATTATCATCCATATTATATCCTTTACTCCGATACTTCTTTATAATTCGCCGTTTTTCTTGTTTTCTTCTATGGCGATTTCATTCAACACGTTGTCCTGATGGGATTCTATAGCCAGTAGAATCAGTAAAACGGCAAATATAATTCCTGATACCGCCCATACACAAAAAGCCGGAATTCTAAGCTTTAAAACATCCCTGAAGCTATTATTTCCTCAAGTATTTCTCATCCGATTCATATTCATCACTCACATAGCGTTCCACGGTCATGTGAAGATCATACTTATCGCGAAGCTCAGCAAGTTGCTTCATCATAGGAGATGCATGATGCACATCTATTGATGCCTGATCAACCCATGAATCAATAAGCAATACTGTTTCCGGATCACCAATTGGCTGAAAGTATTCATATCGCAGATTCCCTTCTTCTGCCCGAATAGCATCCGCAATACCAGATGATTCCATTTCTTCAACAAATGCACGAGCATTTCCATTTATGCCTTTATAGTACAGATTTACTGTTATCATACAATTCTCCTTTATCAGTTATTTGTCATTCTTATTGATTGTGAAGCTTTCAGTCTTCAAATCACAATAGTATCTTCCACTTTCAGCGGTAAACTTTAATACACAGTAATCAGGATCAGTAACTCCACCCTTATAGAACATCGTGTCGCCTTTTCGCCAAATCATATCTTTTGTCTCTTGATCAGTCAGCACTTCCATTTTGCCTTTCAGCATAACACCTACGTACTTTATCAAGCCTTTATGATAAAAGTAGATACAGGCATTGGGATTATTCATATACTGTTTTACTCTCATTGAAGATGTGTTCGTCGAAAAATAAAAACTTTGTAAGCCTTCAATCTTTCTCGGCTTCAGCATGGCTTTCACATTTGGAAATCCATTTTCATCGATAGAACAGATAAAAGCAACCTTCTGTTTCCTGATAAAGCTCTCAATAATATTTTTATCCATAATTTTTCCTAATCTATAATCCTATTTTTTTCTTAAATTCCTGCTTCTGCTTTTCATCTCGAAAAACAACATTTTCTAAATCTTCCTTGGCCTTGTCTATTTTTCCCATATATTTTTCAACACCAATATAAACTAATTTATTTTCATAATGCAAAAAATTGTAGTATCCGTTATCACAAATATCTTTAAGTTCAGAAAGCATACCTTCATATGTACTTGTTTTTTCATAGTACATTTTTATATCATTTCTCACAAAATCATATGTTTCCTTTATACCTTCAATCAATTTATAAAACTCTTCCGGTTTTCTTATGATATCTCTTCCTAAAACAGATTTTCTTTCATCTCCTAATTTACTTTTATAAAACTCCTCGGATAATCTAAAAGTATGTGTATAGATAGTTTTGTCGGTTCTCACCCATGCAACTTTATTTTCTGAAACTCGTGGAATATATTCAAAATTCCAGCCCCATTTTATAGTTGCATACATATCATTCACCAGAAATAGTGAAATGACTTTTCGTCTTCCCTCCTCATATTCACTCGCCCAACACCGTTCCTTTATTGGTTTTAATTGAAAATCCTCCGCAATCTTATTATCAAGTATCTCATGAACAAGTTTCGTCCAGCCTTGTGCTCTGAGTTGTATCCACGTGCCATTATTTTCATATTCACTTAGATACTCTTTATATTCTTCATATTTTTTCAAGCCTTCAGCAACTATCTTACTATCTACTTCTACCGGTTTAGGTTGAGTTTTCTTTACAGAAGATTCTATATTACGCTCCTTTAAAGTATTCGCTTTTTCTGTAATTGATTTTGAGTTAGTTTTTTTCTTAAACAGATCAAGCATTCCCATATTCATTAAGCCTCTTTCTCATCTATGAATATATTCTTTAATTCTATATTTTCAAATTATACCAAATCCATCTCCCTTTTGTCTCAACTTCGTTCTTATTACAATCCGCACTGATTATATATCAGGCGGATTTTCTGTATCATGAAGTCAAATTATGATATATTTATTAATATATTACGATGAATGAGAAGGCGGATACAGAAACGTGATAAGAAAAGCAGAATCAAAAGATTCATCCAGAATTGCCGAGATTTTGGTGTTTACAAAAAGAATAAAGTACCGATCAATCTTTCATAACGATGAATACTCTTTTAACGAGTTACAGGTAGTTAAGGTCGCCGATGAATTCAAGGATCCGAAACTCCTTGATAAAGTCTGGGTATACGATGATGGTATAGTTAAGGGAATGATTCATCTGGAGGGAAATGAGATCGCAGAATTGTATGTAGATTACTTCTTCTGGAAAGAGGGCATCGGATCTAAGCTGGTAGAATTTGCAAAAGAAAAGTTTGATACCAAGTTCGTATGGACCCTAGAGAAGAATGAAGACGCCATTCGGTTTTACGAGGCTCATGGCTTCAAGCTTAACGGAAAAAGGCAATCAGAAGAAGGTACACCTGAATATATCGTTATGTTAGAGCGAGACTGAATTTATAACCATCTCTCCTACTTTTATATTATCTTTCTGCCTTTAACTCATGCTCCATATCATATTTCTTTTTGTCCTGTCTCTTCATAAACAATAATCTCGAAAGGAATATAATAACTGTACTTCCTATAAATATCTGAATAGGATATGACATCAAAGTCTCTTCCGGAATAATCATTGACAGCATAACTATAGCTCCGACCGGTGGCATATACATCTTTGTATAATGAATTATAAACAGCATAAAACATATAGCCACTGATGTTCCGACAACCAGAGGAAACGATAATTTTACACATATAAGCCATCTACATAAAGAACCCATTAAAGCACATACTGTAATAACACTTATTGTTCTAAACGGTTTATTTCTAGTTTTATTTCTTGGTCGTGAAAACTCAGTAAATGCAACTAACAGCGGTGGTGCGACAATAAAGTTGAGCCCTACCTGAAATGATATATAGCTTACTATACTTACACAAAGTATTCTAAGTACTGTATCAATTATGTCATCAACGGAATTAAGCATTACTGGAACATATTCTTCATCATTTCTGATTCCTGTTTTCAAAAACAGATTATGAAAAAGAACTATCAGTAATGTCAATAAAAATGCAGCTATAGGATATATTATACTTGTAGTTCTCATCATAACCGGAAGAACGATTGCTGACACAAAAGGTGCAAATGTAGTTCCGGAAAACATAAATATTACTTGTGCTATTGAAAATGCAATAGGCACCTCCAAATCTCTTCCTAATCCTGCATAACGTACTATTAAAACACCCATAATGGCACATCCTGTGATTAGAATCACCATCCTTTTGCCATTAACCTTCCAGCTTCGTTTAGGCGCAACCATATAACCCACAGCAAGAGCTGCTATTTCAGGAAAGATTATCTCTTTATTATCTAATATATCAGCCATCAACACCATGGCTATTATAATCACTATTGTACATATATATGGTATAAGCTTTTTCGTTTTATCTTTTTTCTTTTCCATATTAAAACCTTTATCCCAATAATATCCTATCGAATAAACATCAGGTAGTATTATAGCAAACCGTAGCAAAGATTAAATAATTTTTCTGACGATACTCCCACCATATAAGTGAGCACAGAAAAAGACCTTGCCACTGAGTAAACTCAGGCAAGGTCCTTTGTTATAGACACGTTCTTCCTCATTTTATTACTTTCTCAAATCTAAACATTCCATCAGGAAATTGATTATCCAATATAAATTGTTCTCTGTCGCAATCTTCTAACAGGATAAGTTTTACATTATTCATCTTCTTTATTTAACATCTTCCTATTTAATTATATCGAGGTCTATAAAGCTTTTTTATATCTCTATCATAAACATAATCCGGTAATTCATCAGTCTCAATAATATCAAATTGAATCAAACTACAAAGAATTCTCTCGAAATTATCATTTTCCTTGTCGTATATCTTTTCAGCCTGCATTACGAATCGATTCAAATCCGAAAAACAGATTTCTCCTTTTATTTTTGTATATGGTATCCGCCATCTGCGAAAACATTGGTTCCGGTCATATAGTCTGACAGATTCGATAAAAGGAACATCACAACGGATGCTATGTCATCCGGGGTTCCAATCCTGCCACACGGGATCAGGCTTTCTGACTGCGAACGAATCTCAGGATTATCAAAAGATTTTGCCGTCATCCCCGTATAAATAAATCCGGGAGCAACTGCATTGACTTGAATATTAAAGGGTGCAAGATCAAGAGCCATTGCCGAAGTCAGAGATACGATTGCGCCCTTAGACGCAGCATAATCAGCCATATTTCCGCGAAAGATAGTCGATCGGATGCAGCTGATATTTACAATCTTTCCTCTCTTTTGAGGTATCATGACATTTGATACATACTTGGACATAACAAATGTTCCTATAGTATTTACGTTTAAAATCCTCTGAAAATCCTCCGTACTAATCGCATAGAACGGCTTGCTGTTTCCCCATATACCCGCAGCATTTACCAGACCGTCTATCCTCTCATATTTTCCGGCAATCTCTTCCATGCATCTCTTTATTGCATCTTCATCCGTAATATCCACCTGAAAATGCGTATAATTATCGTGATATATGCTCCCTTCGCTTCTGTCAAATCCACAAACAACGGCTTTTTCATTTAAGAGCATCTCAGCACATGACTTCCCCATACCTGAGCTTGCACCTGTTACCACGTATTTTTTTCCTTTGAAATCCATCATTTTATGCCTCCATGCCATTCCTATCAGCTGTTTAGGTTATCGATATACTCTCTGAACGCTGATAAAGTATCATTATTAAGGGAATAATGATGCCATTTTCCCTCTTTTCTGTCCTTTACAAGATCACATTCAACAAGAATTCGCATATGATGGGATAATGTAGGCTGTGTGATTTCAAAGCGTTCCAATAATTTACAACCACATTTTTCTCCATCCGACAACATTCTGACTATTTCTAATCTGTTCGGATCACCAAGAGCTTTACAGATTAGTGCCACATCCATTGCTTTCATATCGTTCACCTCACATTGATTTCTATCTATGTATTGTATGATACACATAGACATTTGTCAATGTGTATTTCTAAAAAAGAGCCCACGGAAGCAGATTCACTCCCGCAGGCTGAAAACAACCGATGTTTATCTGGTTTCTATATATTGTTTTTCTATATATTCACGCACATTCTCTATGCCAACAAACTCTTGATAACGCGGAAATCTATTTGTATTTGTAGAGCTATATGTCAGATGATAAATCCTGTATACATCTATACCATCTTTACTTCCAACAAGATATAACACGTCATCATTTGAATAACTTCTTCTGCCGTCATTTAACATTACCCATTCAATGTTCTCACTTACACCGTTTTATTGCCTTTGCAACACCGCTTTACGTATCTCATCAATCTCTGCCCTGTCATTGAACCTATGCACCTTGCAAAGCGGTAATGACATACTGCCGTTTTCATCTTTAACAGTAACGCTCACACCGATACCCGAACGAGTTGCTACCCTTACTATTTCGACAATGCTGTCAAGCCTGAGCACAGCTCCGTTATTGATAAACAGATAATATCTTCCAAGCCTAAACTGGTCACCCATACATGGCTGCGCCGAGGCAAAGTCGCTGAACATTATCTGCCCGCCATCTTCACCAAGGTAGGAGTTTAACCTTTTTGAGGCTCCTACTCGATATCTGTAGGCGAGCCAGAAAAGGAAAGCTAAAACAGCACATATTGGGGCGGCTATAGCCACAGCCGTCAAAAGACTCTCTCCGAGAGCTACAAAGAGAAGAATTGTTACCAAACCTATAAGACCAACAATCACAACGGGAGCCGCTCCCATCTTAGGCACACTCATTACTTTGCAGTAGCTATATAAAGCGTTACTTATCTGATTAACTTGTTGCTCGTTCATCATCTCGTTAGCATAGGGGGTCTGGTTAAATTGTGGCATCATCGTTTATACCTCCTGTAATTGCGAATTATACGTAATCGTTATCATCTCTATAGTCAGACACTATATATTTTAATATACAAGCCATATAGATACCAACAGCTTTATAGTTTCTTATATAGCAATTATGGAGTGAATGAATATAATAATGATGTAAAAGGTATACTCACTTTTTATTTCATCTCCACCAGAACAGCCTCTTCCGGATCAAAATAATCATCCTGATTACTGCTGAGTCCGGCGGCTTTCCACGCCTGCTCAAAGCTGATCTCTTCTATGTTGCTGAGATATACAAAAGTGCTGTCCTTCACTGCGTTGCTCATTCGACCGGTAATTTCTAGTCGATATTTATAGGAATGCCCATCCACCTGCCAGGTTCCATCGCTCATTTCATAATACTTCACTATTGTAACAAGTTTATCTTCAGCAAAGTACTGTTCCGACAAATCCGGATCAGTCACTTCATATGTCCTTACAACTCCATCCGGACCGGAGATAATGAACTGCGCCTTAAGGCGATATACCGGAGCACTGGCGCTCGGGTTGTCTTGATCCTCAAACATAATCATTGTAATCCGATAGGTTCCCGGAGACAGTTCCCCATACATTCTATTCCAATTAATCTCCAGCTCAGATTCGCCTTCTGCAGGCATATTAATAAATCCGTCTTCTTCATTTCCCTGTAATTCAATGATCATCGGTACATATTCCCAAGTATCTCCATTCAGAGTCTCAAGATTGTAATTATCTACATAGACCAGTTTCATGTTCTCTCGTTTATCATACTGACGAAAATGTACCGTAAGCCCGGTAGGTGTAACATTGGATACGCTCATCATAACGGCTATAGTATCATCTTTCGATTCCGGTATATCCTCTGACAATTCATTCATGAATTCCTCTGACGTAATCTCGATTTCGGAATTATCCATTTCTTCGTTTTCATTTTCTGATTCCGCAACCTGTAAATCTTCTTCCGGTTCCTGCGAATTCATATCACTGATCTGTACAGGTTCCTGTCCTGCCTGTTGGCTTATCAAATGATTCGCCCTTCCACTTATTACTGCCGTAACAAGATATAAACACAGTGACAATATACAGACAATAATCGGGATTGCTCTTTTTTTCCCTTTTATGAAAAAACATGCGATAAATGCCGCAAGCCCCATAACAAGCAGCAGCTTCCACGCCGTATTTGAAAATATCCTATTCAACATTCTTGCAGTATTTACACTCATAATTCCACCTCTCAGATTCCACTTATTATAAGTGATACGGATCAGATGGTATGTTTTTATGGACTATTGAGAAAAATTGTAAACCACTTTTAGTTCATCAATATTATTTATTTTCATTTAAGTACTCTCTGTAGTCCAGATTATTTTCCTTTCTAGATTCAAAAAAATCTACAATAGGAATGATTACTATGAAGCGTAATATAAACATGATTATAAGTGCAGGTAACGTTAAGGTAAATACAAAACCAGAAGAGATAAAAGGACCATCTATCGGGATGCGTTAAAGTATTAAAAAAAGAACACTTCAATATACAGAAGATCAAAAAATCCCAAAAGAACTAAAAAGCAAATTAGGATAACTATATTTTTTATATCCCTCTTCATCCAAACGTCTTTCGGCTTGCGTGGATTTATCTTTATTTCAAAACTATCACCGTTAGAGTATATGCAATGGTCGGTATAAAACAATTCATCAAGATACGTCTGACCATTATATTCGTATTCATATTGAACTGTATACTCTGTATAATATGTTGTCTTACCAGTTTGAGAATCTTCCCTTCTTTTCTCTCTTGATGTTACCGACACTACTCTGCCAAATGTTTTTACCGTGCATACTAATAATTTTCTGAAACCATCGAATAAAAAATAAATTGTTATTAGATTAAAAAAAAGTAACAGTAATCCTACAAGAATCATTCCTATGCTCATAATTTAAATCCCTCACATTCTTATTATTTTTTCGCTGATTATTCGCGATTTATCACCCTGAAAGTTATTATCGTAACGTTAATATCATTATGATAATATCGCGCATGAGATAGAAAGTCAACTTGATTTTTAAAAATACGCTGATACTATATAAAACTTATTGTTTGCTATACAACATTCGATAGAAAGGAGCTGCGCTTATGTTTAAGTTATTCTTTGAGTTATTCATTTTACCATTACGAATCATGGGATGGTTCATTAAAGCTATATTCTGGATCCCGCTTCTTCTACTTGGATTTATCTTTGATAATGGTCCAGGACCTAGAAGATAATACTGAAAGTTAAAGTTTCTTTTGCATCCACAAAAGATCATACCATCTATCAAACTTTTTTCCGATAGCTTCAAAATGAGCCACTTTAGAATAACCCATCTTTGAATGAAATTTGAAACTATCATGAGATAAATACTCATCTTCCTTTTCACAATATGCCACGCCAGCCAGCATATTCACTATTCCCTGCTCTCGAAGTCTATTTTCCAACTCCTCATAAAGGACAGAACCTATCCCCTTCCTTCTATAATTCTTATCTAAGTATATTGAAGTTGCAACAGTCCAAGCATATGCATCACGAACACTGTATACACTGGCATATGCATAACCAACAATCTTATTATTCACTTCACAAACCAGGTATGGATATTTTTCAATAATATGGCTTATTCTATCTTTAAATTCTTCAACTGTTGGAACTGCATATTCAAATGAAACTGCTGTATTTTGTACATAATATGTGTATATCTCTACCAATTTTGCTGCATCTTCTAAACGAACTTCTCTTATTGTGAAATCATGTGTCATAACTTTACTTATTCCTCATTAATGATACTATAATAATCCATAAACTATCATCCCACACACTGCTGATACACATATTAACATTATAGGCGAAATTTTCTTTTTTATAAGCTTTCTTAATCCAAAATATAATCCACCCAATACTATAGTTAAAACAATAGCCGGGACATCAGGTACTGCACCCGAACAAATATTGAAATTCTTCCAGATCATATATATTCCAGTCGCAAGAATAATACCAATAATACAAGGTTTTAAACCACTTAATACCCCTTGAAACATTATATTTTTCAAAAGGCTCTTAAATAAAAGCAATATAATAAGTATTATCAGAAATGCAGGAAGAACAACAGCTGCCGTAGCAATAAATGCGCCAAGAATCCCACCTTGAGAACTCCCTATATATGTTGCAAGATTCACCATAATTGGTCCGGGTGTACTTTCACTTACGGCAATCATATAGGATAACATTTCATCATCCAACCATCCATACGATAAAACAATTTCTCGAATTAACGCGATTGAGACATATCCGCCACCAAACGAAAAAAGACCAACCTTTAGAAATCCTATAAATAAATCAATATATATCATTAGTCAGTTTCACTCCTTTCTGTTTTATTCTTTATCAGAAAGGATACCAGTCCGACCAATGCGGCAAAAAGCATAATTACAAGCGATGAAATATGTAAGGAAAAAAAGTTTATCACAAGCATTGCTATACATGATGCAATTATTATAATGATCTTAAGTGCTGTCAATTTAGCCTTTGAAAGCATCTTAACAGCTGCATCCAGTATCAGAATAACAACAGCTATTTTTATTCCATGAAATGCATTATTTATCCAGGTTATTTCAAGAAACCTATCCAGATATTTGGAAATTAGAAAGATAATAACAAACGATGGAAGAACCATTCCTATAGTTGCAAATATAGCTCCCAAGAGCTTCTTCCTTTTATATCCTACATATGTAGCACAGTTAATAGCTATCGGTCCTGGTGTTGATTCAGCTATAACTGTAATATCCATCATTTCACCGTGTGTAATCCATTTTTTCTTTTCTACGCATATATCCTCAATCAGAGATATCATTGCGTATCCACCACCAAATGTAAACGCTCCTACTTTAGCAAATGTAAGAAACAACTCAATCAAATCATTCATTAATGACAACCACCGTGACCGCAACCATGTTCCCCATGACCTTCATGTTCATGATGATCACAAGTAGCTTCTCCAATTTCAGCAAGAGTACCTGAAATATAAGACTTAATCACTTCATCAGCATCCCCGGAAGCCCCGGCA
>JAGBNF010000028.1 GCA_017634555.1 Eubacterium sp.
ACTTGATGACGGACGTATCACAGATTCCAAGGGCAACCTCGTTGACTTCAAGAATACGATACTTATCATGACTTCAAATATCGGTTCGGATTTCCTGCTCGACGGAATTGATGAAAACGGAAATATCAAGGATGATGCGGCTGAGAAGGTTGACGGAATGCTGAAGCTCCACTTCAGACCGGAGTTCCTCAACAGACTTGATGAGATCATCATGTTCAAGCCGCTTACAAAGGATAATATCGCCGGTATAGTTGAGCTTCTTATGAAGGATATGAACAGACGTGTTGCTGACAGAAACATTTCCATAGAGCTGACAGATGCGGCAAAGGATATTGTGATAGATGAAGGCTACGATCCTGTATACGGTGCAAGACCTTTGAAGAGATACCTTCAGAAGAATGTGGAAACACTTGTTGCAAGGCTTATTCTCAGCAATACACTCAATTCGGGAGATACAGTTCTTCTGGATGAGGAAAACGGAGAACTGACCTGCAGAAAGAAAGCTTAATATCAGGATAATGCGGAAATGGTGATAAGCTTAAGATATAGTAAAAAATCCCGTGAAATCCGTATAAACTGTTGAAAAAGTAATATAAACAATGTAAAATTTATGGGTGATGGTTTTGCCGTCACCCATATGTTTTTTATTTTTTAGGAGGACAGTATGAAAAGGTATTTTCAGAAGGATATTGAGACTGCTCCGGTTGATTGGATCAGATCGCTTCAGGCTGAGAAGCTTGTTAAACAGGTAAAGTATGTTTATGATAACAATAAGTATTATCATAAGCTTATGGAAGAAAAGGGTGTTACACCTGATGATATAAAAGGACTTGAGGATCTTCATAAGCTCCCGTTCCTTACAAAGAATGATCTCAGAGAGGCTTATCCTTACGGACTTCTCTCAACTCCGCTCAAGAACTGCGTAAGAATTCAGTCAACAAGCGGAACTACAGGAAGAAGAGTTGTTGCGTTCTATACACAGCACGATCTTGACATTTGGGAGGAATGCTGCGCAAGAGCAATCGTAGCTGCAGGTGGATCTGATGAGGATGTAGTTCAGGTATGCTACGGATACGGACTTTTCACAGGTGGTCCGGGACTTCACGGTGGTTCTCACAAGGTAGGAAGTCTTACAATTCCAATGTCTTCGGGAAATACAGAGAGACAGATCCAGTTTATGAGAGATCTTGGTTCAACAATCCTTTGCTGTACTCCTTCATACGCTGCATATATCGGTGAAAAGCTGAGAGACCTTGGCTTTACAACTGATGATATAAGACTTAAGGCCGGTATCTTCGGTGCTGAGCCTTGGACAGAAGAGATGAGACGTGATATCGAGAAGAGCCTTGGAATCAAGGCTTACGATATTTACGGACTTACAGAGATTTCAGGACCGGGTGTATCCTTCGAATGTGAGGAGCAGCATGGTATGCATATTAATGAAGATCATTTCCTTGCTGAGATCATCGATCCTGAGACAGGAGAAGTTCTTCCTGAGGGTGAGGAAGGTGAGCTTGTATTTACAAGCCTTGATAAGGAAGCATTTCCGCTTCTCAGATACAGAACACGTGACCTTACAGTTCTTACCAGAGAGAAGTGCTCATGCGGACGTACACATGTAAGAATGCTCAAGCCGAAGGGACGTTCGGATGACATGCTTATCATCAGAGGTGTAAATGTATTCCCTTCACAGATTGAGACAGTTCTTCTCAAGGAAGGCTACACACCTAACTATGAAATTCATGTAGACAGAATCGGAAATGAGGATACATTTGATATAAATGTAGAGCTTTCCGAGGAACAGTTCAGAGAAATCAAGGATAATGATGAGGCTGCAAGAAAGAGCCTTACAGGTGCTATGGTTCAGTTGCTGGGTATCAGACCTAAGATACACCTGCTTGCGCCTAAGTCAATTACCAGAAGTGAGGGTAAAGCTGTAAGAGTTATAGATAAGAGAAAGCTTCACGATTAATAATTTTATAGTGTGTAACGGAGTTATTGGTATCGACTTAGACTAAAACGGGGTTTGAAGGTAATATGGGGAACAACAAAAAGATATCAAAAAGACAAAGGCTTCTTTTTATCCTGGACCATCTTAATTACAAGATCGTCTTTCTGTGTTTAGCGGCATATCTTATTTTTGCTGCTATCATAATCGGAGCGTTTGATAAGAGAGCTCCAAAGCCTCAGAAACAGCAGCCGGTGAAAACAGAGGAAGAACCGAAGGCGACTCTTTCGGATGCCTTCGCACCATTTGCTGTGGAGCAGGCAACAACAGAGGAGCCGGGGATTTCAAAGCCGACTGAAGGCTATGATTTATCCGAGGATGAAAAGAATACACCGAATATCCTGCTGCTTCAGAATGATCCGAGATGGAAGGATGCACCTTATGGCAACGGTACTGTGGGCCAGTTTGGCGGAGGCCCGACATGCCTTTCGATGGCAGTCATTTATCTGAAGAAGGATTTTGAGGCGACTCCTCCGAGAGTGGCTGAGTATAGTGCACAAACCGGATATTATATGGACGGGGAGGGCACATCATATGCTATCTTCACAGAAGGCTGTACACACTACGGACTTAAGTGCGAATGGCTGGCTACCGATGATGAGGAAAGACTGAAGGCGGGACTTGATCAGGGTGAGATACTTATCGCAAGTATCCTTGAAAAGACGCTGGGCGATAACCCTACAGATCAATATGTTGTTATTTACGGATACGATGAGGGAGGATTCCTCATTAACGATCCGGCTAATGAAAAAACCAGCAGTAAAAAGTATAAATTTGAAGATATAGAGAACGGAATGATGGCTGTGTTTGCGCTCAGCGTCGATCCGTCAGCAAAGCCTTCAACCGATGCTTCGAAGGATAAGACCACTGAAGCTTCGACAGAAACATCAGAGGAAGCAACGACAGAGGGCGCAGGAGAGTAAAGTGCTGCTCTTAACAGGTAAACAGGCAAAAGTTAATGATGATTATACACAGAGCAAGATCGGGATTCCCGGTCTTGTTCTTATGGAGAGGGCAGCTCTCTGTATAGCCGAGAGGATAGAGAACCTGATCAAAGAGGATAAAGACAGGTTTTTCAGGCGCAGAGTAAAGGTCATTGCCGTTGCCGGTATGGGAAATAACGGTGGTGATGCAGTCGCGGCCGCAAGGATTCTTTGCCGGAGAGAGATTGATGCATCTCTCATTCTTGTCGGCAATACAGAAAAGGCTACCGATTCGATGAAGCAGCAGCTTAAGGTTGCCGGGAATCTCTGCGTGGAGACGGAGTGCAGCTTCGTACCTGACGGGGATAAGAATAAACTTGATGCATTCAGATCGGCTGTGGAAGCTGCAGATATAATTATCGACGGACTCTTCGGAGTCGGGCTTTCCAGAGACCTTTCAAAGGAATACTGTGATATAGTTGAGATAATCAACAGTACAAATGCATATAAGATAGCGGTTGATATTCCATCGGGAATCGACTGCGATAATGGTAATATAAGAGGCGGAGCGGTTAAGTGCGACGAGACTGTAACCTTCGGATTCATGAAGTACGGTCTTGTGGTAAATGATGGAAGAAATTATGCCGGTAAGGTAACTGTTTCTGAGATAGGACTTGAGGTTTCACCTGAGGGCTATGACGATGACGATATCAGCTTCAGGGCTATCCCGGAGAAACGTCTGAAACTGCTTCTTCCTTCAAGAAATCCCAATTCAAATAAGGGTACATACGGTAAGGTCCTTGTTGTAGCGGGAAATGAAGAAATATACGGCGCAGCATATCTTTCTGCTGCGGCAGCATATAAGACAGGCTCAGGTCTGGTAAAGATATTTACATCAGAGGTAAATAAAGATAATCTGATGAGCATGCTTCCCGAAGCTATGATTAGCTGTTATAAGACAGGAGATGAGCTTTCGGATGAGGAAGCAGAGCAGCTTCGCTCGGCGATAAAATGGGCTGATGTGATAGCTGTGGGACCGGGACTCGGTACGGGAAAGAAATCAAAAGAGATACTGAAAGAAGTTGTATCCGCGGGAAAGCAGGGGAAATGCCTTGTGATCGATGCGGATGCTATAAATATCTGTTCTGCTGTTCTTGAAAACGGCATGACGGGACTTGATCTTCTGAGAAAAGCATCCGAAAGCTATGACGGAAATGTGGTGATCACTCCTCATATGGCGGAGATGGCACGACTGGTCAGAGCGGCAGAGATTGAAAGCAGGGCGGCTGAGGAAGTAATGCATCGGACGGTTGACGGAGCTAAGAATGATGCATCGTCCGGTGATTCTGTAAAAGCTGTTAATGCAATGAGTATGCAGGATACGGTCAGAGCCATTGCTATGGATAGAGGTGCTGCGGCACTTGATATTGCACAGAACTTCCGTATCACGGTTGTACTTAAGGATGCGAGAACACATATTGCTTCTTACAACAATAACAGAGAAGTGTATGTAAATCTCACGGGCAACTCAGGTATGTCAAAGGGCGGCTCGGGAGATGTATTAACGGGAATACTTGCGGCTGTTTTGGCCGGAATTAATCGTACCGGAAAAGTCGGTGCGGGATACTTCACCCAGACTGTTGCGGCAGGCGTTATGCTTCACGGAGCAGCAGGAGATATAGCGAGAGATGCTAAGGGCGAGTACGGAATGCTTGCCACGGACATCATTGATGCATTGGGAAAAGTATTATAAAAAGACGATAACAAGAGGTGACACAAAATGGGTTTCGAAAGAAGAGTTGAGGCGGACATTGATCTGGATGCAGTTGAATATAATATTAAAACTATTCAGGCGCTTAATCCTCCGTCAAGAAAGACACTTCTGGTAATAAAAGCTGATGCCTACGGACATGGAGCGGTAACCTTCGCAAAGGAATTTGATTCCATATCAGATTTCTACGGAGTTGCCGGAGTTGATGAAGCAATGGAGCTCAGAGGAGCAGGAATCACAAAGCCGATCCTGATACTCGGATATACTGACAGAAGTCATTATGCAGAGCTTATAGAAAATGATATAAGACCGGCAATCTTTTCAAAGGAAGATGCCGAGGTGCTTTCTGAAGAAGCTGAGAAGCTTGGCAAAACAGCAAAGATTCATATAAAGGTTGATACAGGTATGTCACGTATCGGATTCAGCTGTGATGAAGCCGGTGTAAAGGAAGCGGAAACGCTGAAGGACCTTAAGGGAATTGAGATTGAAGGAATATTCTCACATTTCGCAAAGGCCGATGAATATGACAAGACATCTGCTAAAGAGCAGTTTGAAAATATGAGATGGTTTATAGATGAACTTGAGAAGAAGGGTATATCCTTCAAGCTTAAGCATCTTGATAACAGTGCCGGTGCAATGGAACTTCATTCGGACGGGTTTGACATGATGAGGCTCGGCATTGTAATATATGGATTATATCCATCAGATGAAATGGATAAGAGTGTTGTGATCAAACCTGCGATGACATTTAAGTCAAAGGTTGTGCATGTAAAGACACTTCCTGCAGGAAAAGGTATCAGCTATGGATGGACCTATTCTACGGAACGTGAGACCAGGGTTGCGACTGTATCGGCAGGTTATGCCGATGGCTATCCGAGATCACAGTCCGGACAGGGAGAGGTTCTTATTCATGGTAAGAGGGTTCCTATCCTCGGCAGAGTCTGCATGGATCAGTTTATGGTTGATGTCACGGGACTTGACGATGTTAAGGTCGGAGATGAAGTAGTTCTTTTCGGAAGTCAGGGGGATGAAACTATTTCGGTTGAAGAGGTTGCAGAACCTGCCAACAGCTTCAATTATGAGCTTGTTTGTAATATAGCAAGACGCGTTCCGAGAGTATACTATCGTGACGGCAGGGAAGTTAGTGAAGTAAATTATCTGCGGGAGTTGTATGTTTAAGAAGAAAGAAGATAAAGTAGAAGAGGAGATTCTCTCTATTGTTGAAGAAGGTCACGAACAGGGCTTTATTCACGAGAATGAAGCAGAAATGATTTCCAACATTCTGGACTTCGATGATAAGAAGGTTCGTGATATAATGACTAGTAGAAACAAGATTTTTGCGGTCGAAAAAAGTGCAAGAATAGGTGAGTGTCTGGAAAACTGTCTTCAGAGCGGATTTTCGAGATATCCTGTTTATGAGAATGATATCGATAACATTATCGGTGTCCTTCATCTTAAGGACATGGTAGAAGCATTTCTCAGAAGCAGTGCAATCTCAGTTTCGACGATCATAGATGAGCCGATGTTTGTACATCCGACATATGACATTTCCAAGCTGCTTAAGAAGATGCAGAAGGAAAAGAAGCATATGGCCATAGTTTTGGATGAGTATGGACAGACAGACGGTATAGTCACATTTGAAGATATAATTGAGGAAATAGTAGGCAACATTCAGGACGAGCATGACAACGAGGAGGAAGAGGTAAGACATACCCAGGACGACGGATATCAGGTAGATGGACTTATCTCTCTTAACGACTTGGAAGGACTGTATGATGACCTTGAATTTCCGGAGAGCGATATAGAAACATTGAACGGATTTATGCTTTATAAATACGGCCACCTCCCTGAGGAGGATGAGGCTGTTATCAAGATCGATTACGGAGGGTATACCTTCGAGGCACTGGAAATCAAAGACAGAGTCATTCAGTCGGTCAAGATAAAGAAAATGGAGGAAAAATAAAAATGTCAGGACATTCAAAATTTGCTAACATCAGAGCAAAGAAGGAGAAGAACGATGCTGCTAAGGGAAAGGCCTTTACAGTAATCGGACGTGAGATTGCGGTAGCAGTTAAGGAAGGCGGTCCAAATCCGGACAGCAATGCAAAGCTTCGTGATGTAATCGCTAAGGCTAAGGCAAACAACATGCCTAACGATACTATCGAAAGAGGTATAAAGAAGGCTGCAGGTAACCTTGAGAGCGTTAACTATGTTTATAATACATATGAAGGCTACGGCCCTGCAGGTACAGCAATCATCGTTAAGACACTTACAGATAACAAGAACAGAACAGCAGCTAACGTAAGAAGCGCTTTTACAAAGGGCGGCGGAAATGTAGGAACTACAGGCTGCGTATCTTATATGTTTGATGAGAAGGGACAGATCATCATCGATAAGGAAGAGTGTGATATGGATGCAGATGAGCTTATGATGATGGCTCTTGATGCAGGTGCAGAGGATTTCTCAGAGGAAGAGGATTCTTTCGAAATCATCACAGCTCCTGAAGCATGCAGCGAAGTACGTGAAGCACTTGAGAAGCAGGGAATCGCAATGGTATCAGCTGAAGTTACTATGATCCCACAGAACTATGTTTCTGTTACAGACGAAGAGGATATAAAGAAGCTTCAGAGAATCCTTGATCTTCTTGATGAAGATGATGATGTACAGGACGTTTACACCAACTGGGAAGAGGAGTAATTGCTAGTGGATTATGGTAATTGCATAGACAGCGGGAATATTTATATTTTAAGCTGTCTGTGCAATTATCATAAACCCTGCGTAGCAGGGTTATATAAAACGCATGAAATAACGTGCCTCCGAAGGAGGCGGCTAGGCACGTAGTGCCGACGTTATGAATGGGTTTTATATAATCCACGTATATATACTTACTTATTAAGGCAAAAAAGGGGGGACGCTTATGGATAAGAAATTTGTGATCACGATAGCAAGACAACATTATACCGGTGGACTTAAGATCGGCAAGCTTCTGGCTGAAGAGCTGGGGGTACATTGCTATGACAGCGAGCTGTTCACATTGGTTTCTTCTGATGACGGCGCAGAGGATAAGGCTGCACATGATCAGAGACTTAAGGGAACCGGACTATATGATGTTTCTGACGGCTCAAACATTTTCGAATATCAATCAAAGATCATAAGGGATATCGCTGAGCGTGAATCCTGTATCATAGTAGGAAGATGTTCGAATTACATACTTAAGGACCGTGATGATACCATAAGCGTATTTATTCATGCTCCTGAGAAATTCCGAATCAAGAGAGCATCATCCGTTCACTATATGAGTGATGAGGAGCTTGCTGCTTATCTTAAGAGAGCGGATGACAAGAAGGCTGAGTATTATGAGAACTATACAGGCTCAAGCTGGTACGATGTAACGCAGTACGATCTTTCTGTAGACTGCGAAAAATTCGGTATCAGAGGCTGTGTGGAGTATATCAAGAAGTATGCTGAAATGCGGTTTTCATAAGTCGCTCAGTATGATAAAATGACACTATAGATTTAGGGCTCGTGAGGAGGTTTTACTATGAAAAAGGTAGCTTTTATTGCTTCCGAGTGCGTACCTTTTATTAAGACCGGCGGACTTGCTGACGTAGTCGGAACACTTCCTAAGAAATTTGACAGGACGAAATATGATGTAAGGATAATCATCCCTAATTATATGTGTCTTCCTTCGAAATTTAAGAATAACATGAAGTATATCACACATTTTCATATGGACATCGGCTGGAAACAGCAGTATGTCGGTGTTATGTACATGGAATATGAAGGTGTTCCGGTTTACTTCATCGATAATGAATATTATTTTAACGGATATAACATTTACGGAGACGTAAAGTGGGATATTGAGAAGTTCTGCTATTTCTGTAAAGCAGCACTTTCTATTCTTCCGGGTATCGGTTTCAGACCTGATATCATTCATTGCCATGATTGGCAGGCAGGTCTTGTTCCGGTATATCTGAAGACTCTTTTTGCGAGCAATCCTTTCTATCAGGGAATCAAGTCGGTTATGACTATACATAACCTTCAGTTCCAGGGACGCTGGGATATCAAGACTGTTCAGGAGTATTCGGGACTTCCGGATGAGCTTTTCACACCTGATAAGCTTGAGTGGCATAAGGATGCGAGTATGCTTAAGGGTGGTCTCGTATATGCCGATAAGATCACTACCGTATCAAATACCTACGCTCATGAGATTCAGACACCTTATTACGGTGAAGGACTTGACGGCCTTCTTCAGGCGAGATGGCAGTCTCTCTGGGGTATCGTAAACGGTATCGATTATGAGGTTTATAATCCTAAGACGGATAATGCACTTCCGGCAAAGTATGATATTAAGACCTTTAAGAAAAACAGAATAAAGAATAAGATTGCTCTTCAGAATAAGCTCGGTCTTCCTGAGGATCCGAATGTTTATATGATCGGTATAGTTTCAAGACTTACGGATCAGAAGGGACTGGATCTGATCGACAGAGCTATGAATGATATAATGACAGACGGAACGCAGCTTGTTGTGCTCGGAACCGGTGACAGAAGATATGAGGAAATGTTCAAGTACTATCAGGGTATTCATCCTGCTAAGCTTTCGGCAAACATTTACTTCAGTGATGAGCTGTCACATCAGATTTACGGAGCCTGCGACAGTGTGCTTGTTCCATCACGTTTTGAGCCGTGCGGTCTTACACAGCTTATGGCGCTTAGATATGGTGCGCTTCCGATAGTAAGAGAGACCGGTGGACTTAAGGATACGGTTATTCCTTATAATGAGTTCGAGGGCACGGGAACAGGATTCTCATTTGCTAATTATGATGCAAGAGATCTGCTCAACACGATCAACTATTCTAAGAAGGTATTCTTCGAGAATAAGGATGCCTGGACAGAGATGCAGAAGAGAGCTATGCAGCAGGATTTCAGCTGGATCGCATCTGCAAAAATTTATGAGAAGCTGTATGAGGAACTGTAGTATTATTAGAGTTGAAAACAGCAGATAATATGATATAATGTAAATGAAAAGCGATTAGGATAGTCCGAAAGACGACCTAAAACAAAAAGACCAGTAGCGGCTACTACTGGTCTTTTCTATTCGAAAAGAGGTTAGAGATGGCATTTGACGGATATACAATAAATGCGATGGTCAGAGAACTCAGAGGAAGAGCCATCGGCGGAAGGATAAACAAGATTCAGCAGACAGAGGCTGATGAGATAGATATGGTCATAAAGAACGGTAAGGATAATAATCTGAAGTTGATGATATCCGTTAATCCGAGTCTTCCGCTGGTTTACCTGACAGACAGTCTGAAGCCGGCTCCTATGACCGCACCGAATTTCTGCATGCTGCTCAGAAAGCATGTGGGTAACGGCAGAATCAAAGATATAATCCAGCCGGGCTTTGACAGGATAATAGAGATTCATATAGAGCACCTGGACGAAATGGGTGATGTCAGAGAAAAACGTCTCATTATCGAACTTATGGGAAGGCACAGCAACATTATCTTCGTTGATGATACGGGAAGAATTCTTGACTCAATAAAAAGAATCCCACTTGATGTGAGCTCTGTAAGACAGGTGCTGCCGGGAATGCAGTATGAAACTCCTCAGTCGCCTGACAAGTCCGATCCGCGAGAGATAAGTGAAGAAGAGTTTATGGAAAATGTACTCGCGAAAGCTGGCAAGGTTTCAAAGCTGATAAGCTCTTCACTTAACGGTATTGCAACAGTCACGGCAAATGAAATATGCGAGAGAGCCGGTGTTGATGGCGGTGCTGATTCTACGGCACTCAGCGCATCGGAGAAGAAAGCACTTTTCGATGTGCTTAAAGCTATGCTTGATGAGACTGCGGAGCCGCACATTTATCTGGAGAACGGTATTCCTAAGGATTACAGTGCAGTTCCTTTCTCAATATATCGTGGGCTTGAAGAGGTTTCCTGCGATTCGGTTTCGGAGATGCTGAAGAATTTCTATCAGATGAAGAACGATAAGGTCAGAATCAAGCAGAAGACGACTGAGCTGAGACATGTTGTGAATCAGGCGGTAGAGAGAACTGCAAAGAAGCTGGATCTTCAGAGAAATCAGATGAAGGATACGGAGGATAGAGAGAAGTATAAGATCTACGGAGAGCTTCTTAATACCTACGGATATTCGCTGGAGGAAGGTGCGACAGAGCTTGTATGCATGAATTATTATGATAATAATAATGAGATCACGATTCCGATTCCGGAGAATTGTGATGCAAGGGAAGCGAGCAGGAAATATTTTGATAAGTACAACAAGAAGAAGAGGACTGCTGCCGCACTTGTACAGCAGCTGCAGGATTCTGAGGCTGAGCTTGAATATCTGAGGAGTGTACAGCTTTCGCTGGATATCGCTTCTGATGAAACGGATATAGCTGAGATAAGAAGAGAGCTTATAGGTACGGGCTTCCTGAGAGGAAGTGCTGCCGAGAGAATCATGGATAAGAGCAAGAAGGGACAGAGGCGTGAATCTAAGGGTAAGCCGCTTCACTATGTGTCATCGGATGGATTTGATATCTTTGTAGGAAAGAACAATATTCAGAATGATGATCTGACCTTCCGTATAGCGGGTCCGGGAGATATGTGGTTTCATGCGAAGAAGGCTCCGGGTTCTCATGTTATCGTCAGGAGAAACAGGGATGAAGAGATACCTGATGCAACCTATCTTGAGGCTGCAAGACTTGCTGCATTTTATTCATCTGTAGAGAGTAGTAAGGTGGAAATCGACTATACTGAAAGGAAGAATCTTAAGAAACCGCCGGCTGCAAACCTTGGATATGTTATATATCATACCAACTATTC
>JAGBNF010000029.1 GCA_017634555.1 Eubacterium sp.
AGTGCCTTAAACGCAAAATCGCCTGAGAAAGTAAAAGGCTGTGGTGAAGTGCTCTGCTACGTATGGTAAATCCAGGGGATTGCCCGAACGTAGTTAGGATGTAATCTGTTTACAGATATATATAATTGATTATAAATTAGGAGGAAAGGCGAAATGTCACGTATCGGTAGAATGCCTATCGCTGTACCTGCAGGCGTTACTGTAGATATAGCAGAAAATAATAAGGTGACTGTCAAGGGACCAAAGGGAACACTCGAGAGAGTACTTGCACCTGAAATGGAGATCACCCTTGAAGGAAATGAAATTACAGTAAAGAGACCTAACGATCTTAAGAGAAACAGAGCGCTTCACGGTCTTACAAGAACACTTATCAACAACATGGTTGTAGGTGTAACAGATGGATACAAGAAGACTCTTGAGGTCAACGGTGTTGGTTATAGAGCTCAGAAGCAGGGTAAGAAGCTTGTTCTCTCTCTCGGATATTCACATCCGGTTGAGATGGAGGATCCTGAGGGACTTACTACAACTGTTGAAGATAACAAGATAATCGTTGAAGGTATTGACAAGGAGAAGGTTGGACAGTATGCAGCCGAGATCCGTCAGAAGAGAGCACCGGAGCCATATAAGGGCAAGGGTATTAAGTACGATTATGAAGTTATCAGACGTAAAGTCGGTAAGACAGGTAAGAAGTAAGGGAAGGAGAGAGTTAGCATGATTAACAAGGAATCAAGAAGCGTTATTCGCAAAAAGAAGCATTTAAAGATTCGTAACCGTTTTAGCGGAACTGCTGAGAGACCAAGACTTGCAGTTTTCAGAAGCAACAATCATATGTATGCTCAGGTTATCGATGATACAGTAGGCAAGACTCTCGTTAGTGCTTCTACTGTTGAGAAGAAGGTAGCTTCCGAATTAGAGAAGACAAACAATGTTGAAGCTGCAGCTTACCTTGGAAAGGTAATTGCTGAGAGAGCTAAGGCAGCTGGCATTGAAGAAGTTGTATTTGACAGAGGCGGTTTTATCTACACAGGTAAGATCAAGGCACTTGCAGATGCTGCAAGAGAAGCCGGCCTGGTATTCTAATAAGGGAGGAGATCATAAATGAAGCATACAAAAGTTGACGCAAGCGCACTTGGCGAACTTTTTGACAACGTTGTAGCAATCAAGCGTGTCACAAAGGTTGTTAAGGGTGGTCGTAATATGAGATTCTCAGCACTTATCGTAGTTGGTGATCGTAATGGTCACGTAGGTGCTGGTGTTGGTAAGGCTGCAGAAATTCCTGAAGCTATTCGTAAGGCAAAGGAAGATGCTATCAAAAAGCTTATCGAAGTACCTATTAATGAGAACGGAAGTATCCCTTATGGATTTACAGGTGAGTTCGGAAGTGCTAAGGTTCTTCTGAAGTCAGCACCTGAAGGTACCGGTATCATCGCCGGTGGTCCTGCACGTAGCGTGCTTGATCTTGCCGGATACAAGAATATCCGTACAAAGTCACTCGGTTCAAACAACAAGCAGAACGTAGTTCTTGCTACACTTGCCGGTCTTGCAAGCATTCAGGATCCAGCTGAAATTGCAAAGAAGAGAGGCAAGACTGTTGCCGAGATTCTCAAATAGGAGGCAATAAAATGGCAGATACAATTAAGGTAACACTCGTAAAATCACCTATCAGTGCAGTACCAAAGCACAGAAGAACTGTTGAAGCACTTGGACTTACAAAGATGCATAAGACAGTAGAGCTTCCTAACAATGCTGCAACTAAGGGTATGATTGCTCAGGTTAGTTATATGGTAAAGGTTGAGGAGTAAGGAGGACTATAAAGATGGATTTATCTACATTAAAGCCGGCTGATGGTTCTAAGACACGCAACGATTTCAGACGTGGACGTGGACATGGTTCAGGTAACGGCAAGACTGCAGGTAAGGGACATAAGGGTCAGAAGGCTCGTTCAGGTGCTCCAAGACCTGGTTTCGAAGGTGGTCAGATGCCACTCTTCAGACGTATCCCAAAGCGTGGTTTCAAGTGCAGAAACACAAAGGATATCGTTGCAATTAATGTTTCAGATCTTAATCGTTTCGAAGATGGTGCAACTGTAACAACAGCTTCACTTATCGAGATCGGAATTGTTAAGAACCCAAGAGATGGTGTAAAGATTTTAGGAAATGGAGAGCTCACAAAGAAGCTTACTGTTCAGGTAAGCGCAGCAAGCGCAAATGCAGTTGAGAAGATTGAAGCTGCAGGCGGAAAATTCGAGGTGATCTAGTATGTTAAAAACCCTCAGGGATGCACTCAAGGTTAAGGAAATAAGAAGCGGTCTTATCTTCACTCTGTTCATACTGATCATTGTAAGACTTGGATCGAATATTCCTACCCCGGGTGTTGACACAGCAAAAATAGGTGATTTCATTAATAATGCACTCGGATCATCCGCAAGCAATCTGCTTAATTCACTTACCGGTGGATCAATATCACAGATGGCCCTGTTTGCATTATCTGTAACACCATACATCACATCTTCAATTATCATCCAGCTTCTCACAATTGCTATTCCGGCACTTGAAGAGATGCAGAAGGATGGTGAGGATGGTCGTAAGAAGATGACAGCTATCACAAGAATTGTGTCAGTTGCTCTTGCAATCATTCAGAGTTCTGGTCTTGCAATAAGCTTTAGAAATGCCGGACTTCTTTACAGCAAGTCATTCTTGACATTAGTAATCGTAATCATTTCGCTTACAGCAGGATGTACATTTGTTATGTGGCTCGGTGAGAGGATTACAGAAAAGGGAATCGGAAATGGTATTTCCATTATCCTTCTTATAAACATCGTTTCAAGAATGCCTCAGGATTTTATCAGTCTTTATGAGATGTTCGTAAAGGGTAAGGACATTGTACATATGGTTATGGCAGCAGTTATAATCATTGCAATCGTTGTAATCACAACAGTTCTTACAATATTACTGAATGAAGCTATTAGAAAGGTTCCTGTATCATATGCACAGAAGATTCAGGGACGTAAGAATGTTGGTGGTCGTCAGACACACATTCCTATCAAGGTTAATACAGGAAATGTAATGCCTATCATCTTTGCTTCAACACTTATGTCTATACCTTCAATCATCATTAACTTCTTTGATATTAAGGTACAGAATCCGGTTGGAGCTAAGATTCTTGAAGGACTTAATTCAAATAACTGGTTCAGACCGGGTTATCCATGGGCATATATCGGACTTGCCGTTTATATCCTGCTTGTTCTGTTCTTTGCTTATTTCTATACATCGATTTCTTTCAATCCGATGGAGATTGCAAACAACATCAAGAAGGGCGGCGGATTTGTACCGGGTATCAGACCTGGAAAGCCGACACAGGATTACCTGAATAATATTCTTAATTACATCGTCGTTATCGGTGCTGTCGGACTTATAATAGTTGCAATTATCCCGATCTTCTTCAACGGAAGATTTGGTGCGGATGTATCCTTCGGTGGTACATCACTCATCATCGTAAGTGGTGTTATAATTGAAACTATCAAGCAGATGGAATCAAAGATGATCGTAAGAAATTACAAGGGATTCTTAAGTTAAAAATTTACAGCCGCATCGAATGGAGGGCGGAAAAACGCTCTTCATTGAGGCGGCTTAAAGTCGTTATTGTTCAGAAAGGGGACATCTAATGAAAATAATAATGCTTGGAGCACCTGGTGCCGGCAAAGGTACACAGGCTGACATGATTGCCAAGAAGTATAATGTGCCTCACATTTCCACAGGAGATATCTTCCGTGCAAATATTAAGAACGGTACAGAACTTGGAAGAAAAGCAAAGGATTATATGGATAAGGGACTCCTCGTTCCGGATTCACTCGTTGTAGATCTTGTTATTGACAGAATACATGAAGACGATGCAAAGGATGGTTATGTACTTGACGGTTTCCCAAGAACTATCCCACAGGCTGAAGCTCTTGATGCCGCTTTAAATGAAGCAGGTGAGTCAATTGATTATGCGATAAATGTGGATGTTCCTGATGAGAATATTGTAAACCGTATGTCAGGAAGACGTGCATGTCTTAAGTGTGGAGCTACATACCATATTAAGTATAACGCTCCTAAGACTGAAGGTGTATGTGATGCCTGCGGTTCTGAGCTTGTTCAGAGAGAAGATGATAAGCCGGAAACAGTTCTTAACAGACTTTCGGTTTACCACAAGGAGACACAGCCACTTATTGATTATTATACAGAGAAGGGCAATATCAAGGACGTTGACGGAACAAAAGATCTGAATGATGTTTTTGCTGATATTGTTGCAATTCTTGGTTAATGACATCTTTGACTGATTTAATGAGGTGAGTGTGTATGTCTAAAGCAGATGAAATAGAGTGCGAAGGAGTTGTAGTTGAAAAACTTCCTAACGCAATGTTTAAGGTAGAACTTGAGAATGGTCATGTGATTCTTGCCCATATCAGTGGTAAGCTCAGAATGTACTACATCAAGATTCTTCCGGGAGATAAAGTTACTGTAGTTCTTTCTCCTTATGATCTTACTAAGGGAAGAATTGTTTGGAGAGCAAAGTAACAAAAAGTAACTATAGAAGCCATTTGAAATTTAAGCTTGCATTTTATATACATATTTGATATTATTTTGTTTCGCAAGTGACTTCTCATGGAAAGGAGATATTTTAATGAAGGTACGTGCATCAGTAAAACCGATTTGCGATAAGTGCAAAGTCATTAAAAGAAAAGGCAGAATACTTATAATCTGCGAAAATCCAAAGCACAAGCAGCGTCAGGGCTAATAGTCCGGCCATTCATGAGGAGATATACCAGGCGATTAGCCCGCCATTATGATATATCCCTTTGGTGCAAATACTGATATTATTCCATATCAGTTCTTTAAGTTAAGCGGCTGCAGCAGTAGATACTGCTGTTCTGGGATTATACGTATCATTATTACGTATATGGTTATATATGGAAGAATGTATTTAAGGATATACATTTCACCTTCTGATTCCATACAGAAGTTATCCCGTGAATACATCATCAGAAAATCATTTTGTAAGTAGAATTTTGGAGGTAGAATTAATGGCTCGTATTTCAGGTGTAGATTTACCTAGAGACAAGCGTGTCGAGATAGGTCTTACTTATATTTACGGTATTGGTCTTTCAACATCTAAGAAAATTCTTGCTGATTCAGGCGTTAATCCTGATACAAGAGTAAAGGACCTGACCGATGATGAAGTAAGGAAAATCAGTGATATCATAAATGAGTCACTTACTGTTGAAGGTGATTTAAGAAGAGAAACAGCGCTTAATATTAAGCGTCTGCAGGAAATTGGCTGCTATCGTGGCATCCGTCACAGAAAGGGTCTTCCTGTACGTGGACAGAATACAAAGAATAATGCCCGTACACGTAAGGGTCCTAAGAAGACAGTTGCTAACAAGAAGAAGTAATTTGAACCGGAGGAGTAAAGTTAATGGCTAATAATAAAAGCGTAAAGAAAGCTACTAAGAAGCGTAGCAGAAAGACAGTTGAGCATGGACAGGCTCATATTCAGTCTTCTTTCAATAATACAATCGTAACATTAACAGATGCTGAAGGAAATGCTCTGTCTTGGGCAAGTGCAGGCGGACTTGGATTCAGAGGATCCAAGAAGTCTACTCCTTATGCAGCACAGATGGCAGCAGAGACTGCTTGTAAGGCAGCTGCTCCTTATGGACTGAAGACAGTTGATGTTATGGTTAAGGGACCGGGATCAGGTAGAGAGGCTGCTATCAGAGCACTCGCTGCATGTGGTCTTGAGGTTCTGTCAATCAAGGATGTAACACCAGTACCACACAATGGTTGTCGTCCACCAAAGAGAAGAAGAGTCTGATTAGGAGGTATAGAAGCAAATGGCAATTAATAGAACACCTGTCCTTAAAAGATGCAGGAGCCTTGAGCTGGAGCCTCAGTATCTTGGCGTAAATAAGAAATCACGCAGAAAGAATCCGAGAGCCGGCAAGAAGGTTAGTGAATACGGAATGCAGCTTCGTGAGAAGCAGAAGGCTAAGTTTATATACGGAGTTCAGGAGAAGCCTTTCAGAAACCTTTACAAGAAGGCTGAGAGAATGCAGGGACTTGCAGGTACAAACCTTATGCAGCTTCTCGAGCTCAGACTTGATAATATCATTTTCCGTCTCGGACTTGCCAGAACAAGACGTGAAGCAAGACAGGTCGTAACACACAGACATGTACTTGTAAACGGAAAGATTGTAAGCATCCCATCATACAGAGTTGAGCCGGGTGATGTAATCGAGATCAAGGAGAAGTCAAAGTCTCTTCAGAGATTCAAGGACATCCTTGAGGTTACAGGCGCACAGTCAATCCCATCATGGCTTGAGGGTGATGTTGAGAAGATGACAGGAAAGGTTATCGAAGTTCCTTCAAGAGAAGTTATCGATGTTCCTGTTAATGAGACACTTATCGTCGAGTTGTACTCTAAGTAAGATATTAACGATTCTGTGGGTTGTGCGTATCGCATAACCTACGGGATAGTTAGGAAAAATATAGTTTTTATAAGTAACTATTGATCGAGATATGATTCGGGGGTATTTAAATGTTTGAATTCGAAAAGCCTAGAATTGAAATCGTAGAAAAGTCTGATGATAACAAGTATGGAAGATTCGTTATCGAACCGCTTGAGAGAGGATATGGAACTACACTCGGTAATTCACTCCGTCGTGTAATGTTATCATCTCTTCCGGGAACAGCCGTAACTTTCATCAAAATCAAGGGCGTTCTGCATGAGTTTAGTTCACTTCCTGGAATTAAGGAAGATGTAACTGAAATAGTTATGAATATCAAGGAACTTTGCATTAAGAACAATAGTTCTAGTGATGAAGCTAAGGTTGGATATATAGAAGCATCAGGTGACTGCACAGTTAAGGCTTCTGATATCAAGGTTGACGGAGATATCGAAATCCTTAATCCTGATCTTGTTATTGCAAATCTTAACGGACCGGAGGCACGTCTTGAGATGGAGCTTACCATCAACAACGGCCGTGGTTATGTAAGTGCTGACAAGAATAAGGAAAATGACAATGCAGTTGATGTTATTGCAGTTGACTCTATCTATACACCAATTGAGAGAGTTAATCTGACAGTTGAGAATACACGTGTTGGTCAGATCACAGATTATGACAAGCTTACACTTGATGTATTCACAAACGGAACACTTGGTCCGGATGAGGCTGTCAGCTATGCTGCTAAGATCCTCAGCGAGCATCTTGATCTGTTCATTAACCTTTCTGAGAATGTTAAGGATAAGCAGATCATCACAGAGAAGATTGAGGATAAGAAGGATAATCAGTCAGCTGATATGAGCATTGATGAGCTTGAGCTCAGTGTTCGTTCATATAATTGTCTGAAGCGTGCCGGCATCAATACAGTTAAGGAGCTTTGCAACAAGACTCCTGATGATATGATGAAGGTTCGTAACCTCGGACGTAAGTCACTTGAAGAAGTACTTGCTAAGCTTAAGGAGCTTGGACTTGCACTTAAGGATAGTGAATAATTAAATGTTACCACTCACGCTGAAGGGAGCTAGCGCTCAATGGAACGTCGGCACAGGCTTGTGCCTCCGGCGTAATCTCCATACCGCTAATGCTTAATGGAACGTCGGCATAGGTTTGTGCCTCCGGCGTAATCTCCATCTCGCTATCGCTCAATGGAGTAGGCACAGTGAAGACCACGGTAAAACCGTAGGTAAGGAGGAAAGTCAAAATGGCAATGTATAGAAAACTTGGAAAGAAGTCAGATCAGAGAAAGGCACTTCTTCGTAATCAGGTAACTCAGCTTATCTATCATGGTAAGATTAAGACTACAGAGGCAAGAGCTAAGGAAGTTAGACGTATTGCTGAGCATCTTATCACAATGGCTATCAAGGAGAAAGATAACTTCGAAGAAGTTACTGTTCAGGCTAAGGTAGCTGATAAGGATAAAGATGGTAAGAGAGTAAAGGTCGTTGTAGACGGCAAGAAAGTTACAAAGTACCATACAGAGGACAAGAAGGTTAAGAAGGATAATCCTTCAAGACTTCATGCTCGTAGAGAAATGCTTAAGGTTCTTTATCCTGTTATGGAATCTGCTGAAGGTTCTAAGAAGGCTAAGAAGGTTGACCTCACAGACAAGCTTTTCACAGAGATTGCACCTAAGTATCAGAGCCGTAACGGTGGTTACACACGTATCGTAAAGATCGGTCAGAGAAAAGGTGACGGAGCTATGGAAGTAATCCTTGAGCTCGTATAATAGATCATACTGATTTTAAGGCGGTATCCGTGAGGATATCGCCTATTATTTTTGTATTATGAGACACTACATTAAGATCCACAACTTAACAGTGAAGGGAATACCCGGAAGTGCTCTTTCTATGGAGATTGCCAAGGGCGAGGTTGTTGCGATTACCGGAGCATGTGGTTCAGGTAAGACAACACTTGTCAGCTGTATTGCCGGAATCAGAAGACCTGAGAAGATAGGTATGGTTCTGGTAGACGGTCTTGATCCGTTCTCTCAGCTTGATGAGAGAAAGATACACAGACTCTGCGGTATAGTTCAGCAGGATCCGGATGATGATATCGTTTTTGATTCGGTTATCCGTGATATTGCATTTGCGCCGGAGAATATCGGTCTTGAAAAGCAGAGAATATCGAAAAGAGCCCTCACATATTTTAAGAGTCTTGAGCTTATAGGTAAGCAGAAGAGAAGATATGACGAGCTTTCCCTTGGAGAGAAGCAGAGAGCCTGTATAGCAGGCGTTCTTATTATGCATCACGATATACTCGTAATGGATGATGCTTTTTCTATGATGGATGATGAGAAGGCTGTAAAGCTTCTTAAAAGCATTATCTCTTCGGCAAGGAAGAAAGGACAGACGGTCATCTATACTTCAAGCAAGTATGATGAGCTTGCACTTGCTGACAGGATAATTCAGCTGAAGCAGGGAACAGCTACAGTTAAGCAGCTGGATGATATTGAAAATGTAGCGCCTAAGGGTGCATCACCGGTAGAGGATACTATTCCGGGTGCGGAGTTCGGTATTCGTGCCCTCGGACCTGACGGAACACCAATCTACGATGATCTTACGGAGGATAGTGTTCTGGCTGTATTCAGAGATATACATTTCAATTATGGAAGAGAACGTATCATAGCGGGAATAAGCGGTGCACTGGGCAGAGGAAGAATGTATCGTATCACAGGACCTGCATCTTCCGGAAAGTCCACATTTCTTAAACTGCTTGCCGGACTGATCAAGCCGACAGCAGGATCGATTGATACCTACGGAAAACTTGTATGCGGATTACAGCTTCCGAGCAGTCAGCTTTTTGACGATTCGGTTATAGAGGATGTAATGTACCAGAAGCGTGCAAGCGGTGTGTCGAGAGCTGATGCACGTCTGGAGGCAGAGATGATACTTACAAAGCTTGGAGTTCCGAAGAAACTTTGGGAGAGACATCCGCTTACGCTTTCCATGGGTGAGCAGCGTCTCGTAGTACTTGCGGGAGTTTTTGCCGCGGATGCGGATATCATACTTCTGGACAAGCCGTTCACAGGACTTGATTCAGAGGGGTATTATAAAGTAAGAATGTTTATAGATGAATTGCTTCGTGAACGTAAATGTGTTGTAGTAGTGGAGTGATGTTGAATTTATGAAGAGTATTGACCCAAGACTTAAGATATATCTTGTTATAATAAATGCAATACTGGTTCTGGTCATATCATCACCGATTGCTATGGGTATTGCGGTAGTATTTACTGCAGCTGTACTTTATATGTCACGAATCAAGATTGATGCATTTCTTAAAAGTACAGGCTTTGTGCTGGCGGTCACATTTCTTGTGTTTTTGATCCTGATGATCTGGATTGAACCGAAGAATGCTTTGTACGGATTTCTGAAATGTAGTTCCATCTTTATTTCGGGAGTTGTCTTTTCGAAGACGACAGAGCAGGTAGATGTGTTCGATGGATTGGTAGGAGCCTTCTTCCTCAGAGCATCAACTGCGAAGGAGCTTTATCTCGTGATCGATTTTCTGCCGCAGCTGAGACATGAGCTGGACAGAATGAAGACTTCCAGAGTTGCGCGAGGTGAGCGTCCTGAAGGAAAGGGCTGGATCAAATCGTTCATAGGTGATGTCAGGGTATTTGGACCTGCATGGAAGAATACCAATGTAAAGTCTAAAAGAACAGCTAAGGCCATGGATGACAGATGTTATGATGTATCGACAAGAAGAATCAGAACAAAGCCTCTCAGCTTTAAGGCAATTGATTTCATCTGTCTCGGAATAACGGTCTTATATGCATTTGCAATTATTTATCTGGAGATTCGTATCAGATTTTACGGAAAGCTTATATGAGAAGAATAATGCTGAGAATTTCATATGACGGAACCGATTTCTGTGGCTGGCAGCTTCAGGATAATGAAGTGACTGTGGAGAGTGAGCTTAACAAAGCACTCAGTGCGATCACAGGAGAAGAGATCAGAGTTATCGGTGCCAGCAGAACTGATTCGGGTGTTCATGCCGAGGGTGCGGTCTGTGTTTTTGACACGGATTCAAGAATACCTGCTGAGAAGTTCCGTTATGCCGTTAATACCGGACTGCCTGATACCATAAGAGTATGGGAATCTGTGGAGGTGGAGGATACATTTCATCCGAGACACTGTGATTCCGAAAAGACTTATGAATATCATATATGGAATAATGACTTCGATAATCCGCTCATTTCCAGATATGCACATTTTATATATAGGAAAATGGATGTCGAAGCAATGGATAGAGCTGCTCAGTATCTACTGGGTGAGCATGATTTTAAGAGCTTCTGTTCTCCTAAGGCAGATGTTCTTACAACAGTCAGAGAGATTACGGCTATCAGCGTAAGACGTGATGACAGGGATGAGCGAAATGTGACCATCAGAGTGAGTGGAAAAGGCTTCCTATACAATATGGTCAGAATTATCGCAGGAACGCTTATTGAGGTCGGAACGGGGCTTAGAACGGTAGAATCTGTTAAGGATACACTTGAGGCCTGCAATCGTGAAGCTGCAGGACCGACTGCCCCTGCAAAGGGACTTGTTTTAAAAGGGATTGTATTTAAAAATGCCCTTAAATGCGAAGAAAACCGTTGACAAGTACCTATAGATGGGGTAAAATACAAATCTGTGTGACGTATAAATATGGAGCTGAAAACGGTGCGTGAACACCTGAGTAAGCTACTCTGTCGATGGGCTTCATCACCAGTCGGCAGACGAATCGGATAGTCGCGAGGCTGTCTAAAGGAAAAAGGAGGAACAAAAGATGAAGAGCTATATGCCAAGCGCATCATCCATTGAAAGAAAATGGTATGTTGTTGATGCTGAAGGACAGACACTTGGTCGTCTTGCTTCAGAGGTAGCTAAGGTGTTAAGAGGAAAGAATAAGCCAACTTACACACCACACATTGACACAGGTGATTACGTAATCGTAATCAACGCTGAGAAGATTAAGGTTTCAGGAAACAAGCTTAACGACAAGATTTACTACAGACATTCTGATTATGTTGGTGGACTTAAGAGCATGAATCTTAAGGAAGCACTTCAGAAGAACCCTGTATTCGTTATCGAGCATGCAGTAAAGGGAATGCTCCCGAAGGGACCTCTTGGACGTCAGATGTACAAGAAGCTTTTCGTATATGCAGGACCTGAGCATAAGCAGCAGGCACAGCAGCCTGAAGCACTCGAGATTAAATTTTAAGGAATGGAGGGTAATCTATAATGGCTAAAGCTTCTAGATTTTATGGAACAGGAAGAAGAAAGAGTTCAGTAGCTCGTGTTTATGTAACACCTGGAACAGGTAAGATTACAGTAAACAAGAAGGATGTTGAAGATTATTTCGGACTTGAGACACTTAAGGTTATCGTTCGTCAGCCATTCGCTGTAACAGGTACAGAAGGTAAGTTCGATGTATATGTAAATGTATATGGTGGTGGTTTCACAGGCCAGGCAGGTGCTATCCGTCATGGTATTTCAAGAGCACTTTGCGAAGCAGGTGAAGATTACAGACCACTTCTCAAGAAGGCCGGATTCATCACACGTGATCCACGTATGAAGGAGAGAAAGAAGTACGGTCTCAAGGGCGCTCGTCGTGCACCACAGTTCTCAAAGAGATAGTGTATTATTGCGAATACAAAAATCAAAAGACGTCTGCAAGATTTCTTGCAAGACGTCTTTTTTGTATTTTTGTATTCATAAGAATCTAAGAGATGGTCAAGTCGCATTATTAAAATATTATAGTCTAAGAGAATCGAGCACTCGTAGATGAATCTCCGGGTGCTGTTATATTATAGGAAAATGCACATTTCTAAACGAATTTTTCTTGATTTAACGCTAGTTTAGGATGATAATAATTATATCTATTCTTACATCAAGGATATTTTCGGAGACGACTTATGAAGAAAAAATTTTTATTAATTCTGATATGTCTTATGCTTGCTGTTTTATGTGCATGCGCCCAATCGGATGATGAAAAGAGCGAAGAGCCAAAGAAGGAAATACCTGAGTTTACTCCTGTTACCGAGGTGGTTGAGGGACGTAAGGATATTTATCTGATAACGAAGGTGCTCGATAGTAATTACTGGGATGTCGTGGTAAAGGGCGCCGCAGAAGCCGGTGAGGAATTTGGATGCAATGTATATTACAGCGGAACATATAATGAGATGGATTGGCAGGGTCAGAAGGGCCTTCTGGATAAATGTATAAAGCAGGGCGCAGATGCGATAGTCCTTGCACCCAATGACTCGATAGAGCTTGCACAGGATATCGAGGCTATCCATGAAAAAGGTATTCCCGTTATCCTGGTCGATACCACAGTAAACTCAGACGGATATGACATATGCTATATGACGGACAATCTGCTTGCGGGAAACAAGGCTGCGGAGGAAATGCTTAATAAGCTGAAGAAGAGCGGGTATTCTGAACTGGAGAATCTTTCCGTCGGAATTCTGGTAGGATCGGACACTTCACAGACAATAAACGAACGTCTGGCCGGGTTTTATCAGTACTGGACGGCAAATGCACCGAGCTGCTGGCGTATTGTATCGGATATAAAGAATTGTAACGGAGATATAACTCTCGGAGGAGAACTGGTAACATCACTTCTGGATGAGAATTCGGATATCCGAGGACTGTATGCAACAAATAACGGACCGACAAAGGCACTTGCTCAGACAGTTACCGATCTGAATCGTACGGATATAGTGGTAGTCGGTTATGATTATTCGGATGAGATCAAATCACTTATTGAGTCTTCGGATTACAAAGCTTCAACAATTCTGCAACGACAGTATTATATGAGCTATGAGGGCGTTGAATCCGCGCTTCAGCTTATAGACGGAGCTGAAATAGAAACAAAGTTTACGGATACAGGCGTTGTTGTGGTTAACAGAGATAACTTGAATGATCCGAAAGTACAGGAAGTATTGGAAAACAACTAAGCGTATGAATAACAAGAATGAGCTGAATTTCATAAAAGGCGGAAGGTCATTTTACACTACGATAATACTATGTCTACTGGTATTCTTTATAGCAGTAGCAGTACTTATTGCGGCTTTTAACAGTCTCATGCTGAGTCATGATGAGAAGCTGTCGAATGAGATATGTAATCTGGTATCGGAAAAGATGAATAGTGCAATTCTGTTCATGACTGATTCGGTAAATAACGTTTCATCTGTTCTTTCGGCTCAGGACTTTGATTCACCGGAAGAAATATATGATGTGTTGAAGACATATAAAAAAGGAAATATCGTAAGTGTAGGATTTATCGATGAGGAAGATAAAATGTATCTTTCCGAGACGGAAGCCATGGAATTTGAAAAATGGAATCTTCTGGATACAGCTAAGAAAGCAGATCCGGTTTCGATTTCTTTTCCGTATCGATCGACCAAACTGGGACAGCCCGTTATTTCATTTTTTGCCAAATTTGATTATGGTGATTCAAAGCACGGATATATGTTTATGACATATTTGTTCAGCACTCTTCAGGATGTGGCTGAGACTGATTCGCTATCGAATGAGATAGAAATATGGCTGATGGATGCAAAATCCGCAAACATAATACAGTGCGTAGGTTATGACTCGCATGCATCGGGCAGTTGGGCAAATGCGTATCTCGCCATGAGTAATATCGATTCCACAGACAAAGACAGCTATGACGAATGGTATGCAAAGATGCTGAATGGAGAGCCGAGTGCAACCGTAAGCTACGGAATTAACGGAACATATTATTCACAGTGCTGTTCGGCTATCGAATACATGCAGGGATGGTATGTTGTTGTACGTATACCGGGAAATGCACTATCTGCGACTATGAGCACATTTCGTAACTATGTTCTGAGATTTCTGGTTGTTCTTCTCGGAGTAGTTATAATCCTCATATCACTTCTCTATATATCCGGTAAGAGAGAAAACAATATTCTGAGTCAGCTTTCAATCAACGACCCACTTACGGGAGTACTTAACCGCAGGGCGTTTGATCTGGCTGCGGACAAAATGCTCGATGAGACAAAAGAATCGGCATTTATGTTCTTTGATATCGATTACTTTAAGCAGGTTAATGATACGTTCGGACATGATACGGGTGACAAGCTCCTGAAGGAGTTTTCGGGAATACTGAAGAAGTATTTTGCGGAGACAGGACTTGTATCAAGATTCGGTGGAGATGAGTTTGTGGTGCTTACAAAAACCGAATCGGTTGAGACGTTGAATGATAAGCTCAAGCAGATTACGGAAGATGTACATTCCATAAGACTTGATTCGGATAGTAAGGCGGATTCAGGGGATTTCATGATCAGCTTCAGTGCGGGTGTTGCGGCATATCCGAAACACGCCGATTCTATCGAGGAACTCCAGAAATGTGCGGATATCGCGCTGTATACTGTTAAGGAAAGCGGCCGAAACGCATATCTGTGGTATTCACCGGCTTATATGAAAAAACCTGTATAATAGTTGCAAGAATAATGCTTTTACAGTAAAATAGCCGATATATACTGATGTGAATCATCGTATACGTATATTATATGAAAACAGGGTGGATTGTTGATGGCTAGTCAGCTTTTTGCAGATTTGTATGGCTGCGATGTTAAAATTCTGAATAATGAGAATGATATTAAAGAGATTGCAAGAAAAGTGGTTTCTGAAATAGGTGCGGAAATTGTCGAGGAATGCGTACATACCTTTCAGCCTATAGGAATCACTTATTTTGCTGTTATAACGACTTCTCATTTTTCCGTTCATACATGGCCGGAGTACGGATATGCTGCAGTTGATGTTTTCTCGTGCGGTGAAGAGGTTACGGAGAAGATATCGGAGCTGCTTAGGACTGCGTTCAAGGCATCGGATATAAAGATCCGAAAGGTTGAACGCGTGATAGGGGAAAAGCCGGATAAGGAAGGTTAAGAATTAGATGGCAAAAAGAGAGTATTTTGTCGGTGATCAGATTAAGGCCGACGGCGATTATTACACAATACTTGGAAAAATAACGTTCAGAAACAAAGCAGATGGAAAGACCTGGGATGAATACAGACTGCGTTCGGTTCAGTATTCCAATGAGGAGCGCTGGCTCGCTGTTGATGAATACTATAAAGAGTATTCAATCTCCAGAGTGGATCCGACAGCAGTTTCGCTGACAGGCGTAATGGGCTATCATCTGGTAGATAGCGGCATTGAACAGGTCATAGCTATCTCGGGGGATGTGGGAGACGTTGAGGTCGGAGATACTGCAAAGTTTGAAGAGTATGAAGACAATGAAGAAGAAAAAATAGTATCTATCGAAGACTGGGATGACGGTCCTGAGTATTCCAGAGGTTATTATCTGGATCCGTGGGAATTCGGTAAAGATGGCGAAAGTGCGACTATGCACAGACTAAAAAGTGGGGTTCAAATCGGAAATTTAGTCACTACTATCCTGGTTATGCTGATCATTGGAATCGCATTTATTGCAGAATATGCTCCTACGCTTTTTAACGGAAACAAGAAGATAGAAAAATATGTGAAGGGCAGCAGTTCTTATGAATATGTCACTTCGATAACCGGTTCTGAGAAACAGAAAGCAAATGTTTATGAATATAAATTCAGCTCTCCGTTATCTACCGAAGGGACAACCGATGCCCAGCTTACTCTTGTGGCACAGGACATTATAGATGGAGTTGATGGTAATACCGAGTCGGTTCAGCAGAATGATGAGGAAGGCGATCAGACGATAGCTATCCTTACAAATAAAGAGTACTGTATCATCTACCGTGGCGAGGATGATAAGATATATGTTCAGGTTTCCACCAGAAAGTATGCATATACTTCCGATCAGGAACCTTATCATTCAAGAACCAGGACAAGAAGATATTACAGACGCTTCTACTATTCTACAGGATATAGCAGCGACTCAAGTACATATTCAAGTTCTCAGTCATCCTACGGCGGATATTCAGACGGAACCATCAGTTATGATTCGAACAACAGTCTGAATGGATATTCGAACAGTGTAAGACAAACAAGTGCCGCATCCAGAAGTTCGTCGGGCGGCGGACTCAGCAGCGGTAAGTAAAGGTTTAGAGCACATTTAAATGTATTAACAGGAGGTTTTATAAAATGGAATTAGTACTTCACGAATTAGTCAGTGTAGCAATATATTCGGTACTTGGAATTGTACTCATGCTTCTTGGAAGCTTTCTCGTTGACCTTGTAATCCCTTGTTCATTCCCTGAAGAGATCAAGAAGGGCAACAGAGCAATCGGATGGATCTCGGCAGGTGTTTATATTGCAGTAGGTTTTATAATCAAAGCAGCAATCTCTTCACCGGCAGATGTAGTTGAAGCAATCGAGAACAGCCTTGCAGCAGGTCTTCTCAGCACTGTATTCTACTATGCACTGGGAGCTATATTCCTTATGATCGGATATGTGCTTCTCAAGCTTATCAACAGAAAGTACAATCTCAATGAAGAAGTAGGAGAGGGAAATACAGCAGCAGGAATCATGGTATTCGGTATGTTTGTAGGACTTGGTCTTGTTATAAGCGGAGTTATCGCATAAGGCGAAAGGATTCCATTTATGAAAAATTATAGATTACTTATGCTTACCACACTGATCATCTCGGGCTGTTCTATGGTCTATGAGCTGATCATCAGTGCGGTAAGCTCGTATCTTGTAGGGGACAGCACCCTGCATTATTCAATAACCATCGGACTTTATATGTTCGCGATGGGAGTCGGTTCTTATCTCTCGAAGTACATAAAGAAGGATCTTTTCAACTGGTTCACGAATATAGAGATCGGAGTGGGCGTATTAGGCGGACTTAGCTCACTTCTTCTTTTTTTGTCTAATCTATATCTTGAATCCTATGAGCTGGTAATGTATGTTGAGATAATCCTCATTGGCACCCTGGTCGGTGCGGAGATACCGATACTGACACGTATCATAGAAATGGATAAGAAGAATCTTAGACTTACGCTCTCAAATCTTTTCAGCTTTGATTATATCGGAGGACTTATCGGCTCGGTCGCATTTCCTCTGATACTCATTCCGAAGCTGGGATTCTTCGCAACAGCCTTTATGGCAGGAAGCTTTAATCTGATATGTGCCAGCCTTATAGTATTTAAATATCAGAAAAGGATCCGCGGTGCACGCTACTATAAGATGACGACAATTGTGCTCCTTACCGTCATGCTGATGGGCATGTTCCTTTCTGAGAATATCGGCAATTTTATAGAGCACGGACTTTACAGAGATAACGTGATAATGTCTGAGCAGACACCGTATCAGAAGATAGTGGTTACAAGACATAAGGATGATGTAAGACTTTATATCGATGGAAATGTGCAGTTTTCTTCGATGGATGAATACAGATATCATGAAGCGCTTGTACATATCCCGATGAGCATCGCTTCGAGCCGTTCGGAGGTGCTGGTCCTCGGCGGCGGTGACGGAATGGCAGCAAGAGAGCTTCTCAAGTATCCCGGCACAAATATAACGCTGATCGATCTTGACAGCGAGATGACAAGGATTTGCAGCGAGGATAAGGTTATAGCGGAGCTCAACGAGCACTCACTCAGCTCGGACAGATTAACCATAATAAATATGGATGCTTATGAGTATCTGGAGAATTGTGACAAGAAATATAATGTCGTAATAGTAGATCTTCCGGATCCTAATAACGAAGCTCTGGCAAAGCTTTACTCAAATGTATTTTATCGCCTCTGCGGAAATGTGCTGCAGCCGGGCGGCATTATAAATGTTCAGTCAACGAGTCCGTACTACGCTACAAAATCCTTCTGGTGTGTAACGAAGACTCTCGAAAGAGAAGGGTTTACGGTAGCACCTTATCACCTTCAGGTTCCGGCATTCGGTGACTGGGGATTTAACATGGCAGTTAAGAATGATAATGAATATCTTATTGAGACTGCAGAGGGAACAAAGATAGATACAGACAGGATAAGTCTTGATGAAAATGTTGAGACAAGATATCTGTCGAATGACAATATACCGGGACTTTTCATCTTCGGAAAGGATGAGAAGCCGGCGGATATGAATGATATAGATATTAATCAGCTTACAAAGCCGGTTATGATACAGTATTATAATGATGCTGTCAGAAATTGGGAATAAGCCTGAGTCAGATACTCGGGATTATAAATATAAGGAGTAGATATATAGTGGAAGATTATTTAGTACAGGGCATGGCCTTTAATAACGAAGTAAGATTTTTCGCAGCTTATTCAAGACAGCTTGTTGAGGAAGCGCGAAGTATACATGATACAACTCCGGTATGTACTGCAGCACTCGGAAGAACGCTTACAGCAGGTGCGATGATGGGAGCAATGCTGAAGAATGATTCAGACCTTCTTACATTAAGATTTAACGGAGACGGTCCGGCGAAGTCAGTTACTGTTACATCTGATTCAAAGTCTAACGTGAAGGGTATCATTTCAAATCCTCATGTTGAGCTTCCGGTGAGAGAATCCGATAATCATCTGGACGTAGGAAGAGCCATAGGGCACGGAACACTTTCGGTCATCAGAGATACAGGACTTAAGGATCCTTATGTAGGACAGACACAGATAGTATCCGGTGAGATTGCAGAAGACCTGACATATTATTTTGCTAACAGTGAGCAGATACCTACGGTTACGGGGCTTGGTGTTCTTGTGGATACAGACTGGACAGTAAAGCATGCGGGCGGTTTCATAATCCAGCTTCTGCCGTTTGCTTCGGAGGAGACTATTTCAAAGCTTGAGGATGCGGTAAGCAAGTTTGGTTCTGTAACAAACTATCTGAATGAGGGAGAGACTCCGGAACAGATGATGGAGCATCTTCTTACGGACATAGTTATAGAGGATAGAAGAACTATTCAGTATAAATGTAACTGCGACCGTAAGCGTGTAACAAAAGCGCTTATCAGTCTCGGACACACGGAGCTTCAGTCAATGATCGCTGACGGTGAGCCAATTAACCTTCACTGCGATTTCTGCGGCAAGGATTATGAGTTCAGTGTGGAAGAACTTAAGCTTATAGATCAAAATATATAAATTTATGCTTTACTTTATCGCTTTAGTGTGATAAACTGCAAAGCATACCAAATAGTAATGCTGGAAAGAGGAAAAAATTATGGAAATGCAAATGGAATTCGTGAGGAAGCTTCCTACTCCTCAGGAGCTGAAGGAAGAGTTTCCTGTCACAGATGAGATCAAAAAGATAAAAGAAGTAAGAGATGCTGAGATAGCTGATATCTTCATGGGAAAGAATGATAAGTTCCTTCTTATAATAGGACCTTGCTCAGCAGATAATGAGGAATCAGTTGTAGACTACATGCACAGACTTGCAGATGTTTCCGAGAAGGTTAAGGATAAGATCTTTATCATACCAAGAGTATATACAAATAAGCCTCGTACAAAGGGAACAGGCTATAAGGGAATGCTGCATCAGCCGGATCCTGAAGGGCATGAGGATATGCTCGAAGGTCTTGTGGCAATCAGACAGATGCATACAAGAATCGTAAGAGAGACAGGCTTTACATGTGCAGAGGAAATGTTATATCCTGGAAATCACAGATATCTGTCAGACCTTCTTTCATACATTGCAGTAGGTGCAAGAAGTGTAGAGGATCAGGAGCACAGAATCGTATCAAGTGGTGTGGGAATTCCTGTAGGTATGAAGAATCCTCCAAGTGGAGATATTTCAGTTATGATGAATGCAATCACTGCAGCTCAATCAGCTCAGGATTTCATTTACAGAGGATGGGAAGTAAGAACACCTGGAAATCCGCTTGCACATTCTATCATGAGAGGTTATATAGATGACCTCGGACACAGCAAGCCAAATTATTACTATGAGAATCTCAAGTATGTTTATGAAGAGTATCAGAAAGCGGATCTGAAGAATCCTGCAATCATAGTAGATACAAATCATGCAAATTCAAATAAGCAGTACCTTGAGCAGATAAGAATCGCAAATGATGTTCTTCATTCAATCAGAAGCTCAGCTGAGATAAAGAGTATCGTGAAGGGACTTATGATCGAGAGCTACATCGAAGACGGAGCTCAGAAGATCGGAGAAGGAATCTACGGTAAGTCAATCACTGACCCTTGTCTCGGATGGGAGAAGACAGAGAAGCTTATCTTCGATATCGCAGAACAACTGTAAATAATAAGAGCCGTTACACTAGATAGTGCAGCGGCTCATTTTGCTATAAATGTGTGAGCAGTTATACAATTACATATCCCTTGCTCTTCAGTGATTCTTCAATCTCTGCATAGCCTGCAGCCTTCATAACTGCAAGAGGTGTTTTGGAATCACGACTATATGAAACATACAGGTACTCGATGTTTATGTTGATAGCTTCGATATCCTTGAGAAGCTTTGTGAGGCTTCCTACATCATCGGGAATCTGTACACCGATAACCTTATCAATCTTGCACATATATCCCTTTTTTGAGAGAAGCTCAAGTCCTTTGTCAGGATCTGTAAGAAGCATACGGGCAATTCCGTACTCTGCACTGTCGTTTGTTACAACATTGTAGATGTCGATGCCTTCGCTTGATACAGTCTCTGTAATATCCTTCATTGCGCCTTTACGGTTCTCTGTAAAAACCGAAATCTGTTTAATCATAATAATCCTCCGTTGCCGAAAAAACAAAAAATATATATAATATAGCGAGTGATATGTCTTTTATCTGTCGCTACTTTATCGACGATTCAGTATATCACATTATTGTCGGATAATACAATGTTTTGTATCAGAGAAAATGTGAGAGATTTGTCTATGCAGATGCACAGTCTTAAATCAAATTACATAAAGGTTCTCGAGGAGGACGGAGGCATCAGCTTCGGTGGTAATCAGGGCTGGGTCATCAAGGACAGTTCCGCCAAGCGGTCGAAGAACAATATCATCAGAGCATTCGGATGCGGACTCATAAGTGCAGTGGATATCCTGTCTTATCTTGAACAGAAGGATAATGCACCGGGAGAGAAGACTGATGCTGAGAGGAAGGATGCTGCGGAGGAGTACATTTCCCTTGATCACTATAGAGAGAAGATAAATGAATTCGAGAGGATACATTTCCATGTAAGCTACTGGCTCGGAATTCCGGGTACAAGGCTTGCCCGTAAAATGAACCGCTTTTTCCGAAAGAAGAAGCTGCCCTACAGAGCTAAATGGGGAATGTCGGGAAAGAAGCTTCTTCCGAGGCTGAAGGAAATGCTGGATGCGGATATTCCTGCGACGCTGGGAATCGGTCCGGGATTCTTCAGGAAGGACAGGCTCGGGCTTTATGTCACGAAGCTTGATAAGGAGGGCGAGATCGAATACGGCAATCTCAGGTACAGCATCAAAAGACGCGGTACCACAAAGGATCACTATGTAACTGTAACGGGTATCATAGAGGATGATGAGAGGACGCTGCTGGAGATATCTTCATGGGGCAGGAAGTATTATATAGATTATAATGAATACACAGCCTACGTGAAAAAATGTGATAATTATATATTCAGTAATATTCTGTATATCAGAAAGCTGGATAAATGAAATAGTATTAGTGAAGGAAAGTGAGGTATTAAAGTTGGTTTATAAAGAAAGGAAGAGACTGAGCAGGCTTGGTCTCGGCAACAAGCTTCTGACATTCTTTTTGTTGGCGTTTGTTGCAACCATTGTATGGTTTATCGTTCTTATTGTGAAAGACGGTATAAAGATTGCCTGGACGGGGAATTGGGGAAGATTTGTTCTGTTCATAGTTTGTGAGCTTTTGATCTTCTTTATAGGAATGGTATTGGTCAACATTTCTTCAAAGCAGATGGGCATAAAGTATAGAGCCCTTGGACTTCTTACGGGATGGATTCCGATCGTTAATCTGGTTGTACTTACAAAAATCATCGGTGTAACGGGATCGGAGTACCGCTTTGAAAAGAAAAAGATGAAGCTGAATGACAAGAGAATAGATAAGCAGATATGCAGAACACAGTATCCGATACTTATGGTTCACGGAGTGTTCTTCAGAGATTTTCCGAAGTTCAATTACTGGGGACGTGTTCCGGATGAACTTCAGAAAAATGGAGCTACTATTTTTTACGGTGAGCATCAGTCAGCTGCAGCGGTTGCAGACAGTGCCGAGGAGCTTGCCGACAGGATCAAAGACATTGTCAGAGAAACAGGATGTGATAAGGTAAATGTAATCGCGCATTCCAAGGGCGGACTTGATACCAAGTATGCTATAGCGAAACTGGGAATGGATAAGCATATCGCATCTCTTACTACAATAAATACACCGCATAACGGATGTGAGTTTGCTGATTATCTTCTGAGCAAGGCACCGGAGGGTATGAAGGAAAAAGTTGCTAAGGCGTACAACTCGGCGCTTAAGAAGTTGGGAGATAAGGATCCGTCCTTTATAGCAGCGGTATCAGATCTTACGGCATCAGCCTGCAGAAGACTGAATGATGAGATCGGTGATTATGATTATAAGAAGCACGGTGTTTATACACAAAGTGTCGGCTCCTGGATGAAGGAAGCGGGGAGCGGTGCATTTCCTCTAAATATGTCTTACCTTCTGGTAAAGCATTTTGACGGACCGAATGACGGACTTGTTGGAGAGCCTTCGTTCCATTTCGGAGAGAATTACACATTTCTTGAAAATAAGAAATCTACCAGAGGTATATCACACGGTGATATGATCGATCTTAACCGCGAGAATATCCCGGGATTTGATGTAAGAGAGTTTTACGTTCAGCTTGTGGCTGACCTGAAGAAGAAAGGATTTTAAATATAGAAGATTAAATTACTAACATTGGGGGAGAGATTAATGACAGTCAGAAGACACTACTACATATCAGGCTCTGTTCAGGGTGTGGGATTCAGATACAGAGCATATCATGCAGCACGCGGCCTCGGACTTACGGGATTTGTTAAGAATTTGTATGACGGAAGAGTTGAGATGGAGATTCAGGGAGACCAGGAGCTCATTCCGAGAATGCTGGCCGAGATTAATTCGGGACATTTCATATATATTGAAGATGTGGATGTGAGTCAGATTCCGATCGTGGAAGATGAAAGTGATTTTGTGGTAGGATAATCGAAATGAAAATATTCACAGTCAATTACAAATGCATTCATAATGACGGCACTTCGTGCCTTGCTGTCTCCTTCGGAGACACATTATTTCATGCATTAGTAATTACTGCTACGCAGTAATAAAGAAAGCGATGGCTGTCGTGCTTACTAGTAGGCAGACAGCCATCGCTTTCTTTATGCTGTGAATAGAAATTTAAAGCATGTGTGCTCTGATATCTTCACCTGAAAGTGGTGAAAGGAGAGCAGGTGCTACGTCGAATACAGTTCTTGCACCGTTTTCGCCGCGCTCATTCATGCGGTATACGGCTCTTGCATAAGCTGTAAGTACAGAACCTGTGAACTCAGGATTTGAATCAAGTGTAAGCTTGTACTCGATAACGTGATTCTTGGATCCGTCACCTGTTGTTCCGCTGTAGATAACCGAACCACCGTGTGGAAGCCCGCTGTGATTCTGCTTCATTTCTTCCTCAGTAATGAAGTTTACGGTTGTATCATAATCAGCAAAGTAATTAGGCATTGTCTTGATCTCTTCTTCGATGCGAGCCTTGTCTGCACCATCCTCAGCTACAACATAGCAGAGACGTGTGTGCTTCTCACGTGTTGTGAGCTCAGGATTCTTTCCGGCTCTTACAGCTTCAAGAGCTGCTTCAACAGGAACAGTGTACTGACGAGCATCCTTAACTCCGTCGATTCTTCTGATAGCATCGCTGTGACCCTGACTTACGCCCTTGCCCCAGAATGTATATGCTGTACCGCCCGGAAGAACTGACTCAGCATAGAGTCTGTTAAGAGAGAACATTCCCGGATCCCATCCGCATGAGATAAGTCCGATCTTTCCTGAAGACTTAGCGGCTGCGTCCACATTTCCGAAATGAACAGGAATGTTTGCGTGTGTATCGAAGCTGTCGATAACGTTATAAAGAGCTGCATACTTCGGAGTCATCTCAGGAAGGTCTGTTGCACTGCCTCCGCAGATGATAAGAACGTCGATATCTTCCTTACCTGCATCAAGAACTTCGGTTGAAACAACCTTAACACCTGTAACTGTCTTTACTGTTGCAGGATCACGTCTTGAATATACAGCTACGAGCTCCATGTCAGCATTATGAGCTACTGCCTGCTCAACACCTTTTCCGAGATTTCCGTATCCCAGAATACCTACTTTAATACTCATATAAAACCTCCGTGATTTCAAATTAGCATAACAGAATTCTGTTATAATTGTTAATTATTCTATCATATTAAAAATATCATAATCAAGAATGAATTATACAGCAAAAATGGCGGTATACAAAGGAAAGTGTGTTATAAGTGTGAACAAAAAAATTGACATAAATCAAATATGATTATTGGCCATTGTACAAATCAAACAAAGAAAGTGGTATTTCTTTGTTAAATTGGCTCAATACCATTGTAAAATGTGCTGAAAATCTAGTAATGGCAATAAATGGTTTGAATTATGTTTACCGAAAATGTATATTTAGTATACGTATCATTAAAGCTCGAAGTGGGCTTATTTAATGATGATTCTTTTTACATATTATGATTTATTACTTAGTATGCGGCCCGAACTGCATTTTATCATAGATTGTAAAAAACATTCATAAACCAATGAGAGAGGGAGTAATTAAGAATGGAAAGACGAAGAAAAGGGTTTAGTTTAAGGAGAGTAATTGCATTCCTTATGACATTCGCCATGCTGCTTTCTATAGTTCCAAGTGACCTTAAGGTTCACGCAGCATCCGGTGAATCATATCCTATCACAATCAATTTCTTTGATTATGATGGAAGTACTGCATATGCTCCGACAGGTGAGGATATTCCTGAAAACGACTATTTTGTTGTAGTCGGTCTTTTGGATGCAGAGGGTGCAGTTCAGGGATATGGTATCTGGGATATTGGTTCCATAGCTGGGGCTCAGACCATAACCGGATCGGTAGATAAATTCTATGACATGTCAAAGCATGACAGTTATTATGTGGATTTTAATGATCCATATAATTGTCCGGGTGAATTCACTGAGAGTATCAGTGGATATACTCCATATGTTCGACTTGTTCATGGTAATAAGATGCTTGGATATGATCAGATTATGGCTCAGTGTAAGCAGACTATAGATGGTTTTGCATTCATGAGTTCAACTAATCATGGACAGACTGCTTCAGTTATGAATATTCAGAAAGCTGAAGAAAAGAAATTCAATGTTCATCTTATAAATAACGGAGACGTTGACTTAAGTGTCGGTGATGCAAATTATTATGTTGTAGTAAAACTTGGACATAATAATAGTGCAGATACATATTATTTTGCTCCGCTTACATCAATTCCTGCAGGTGCGTCAAATATTACTATAAATAATACTGATTGGCGTGATCAGAACGGACAGCCGGTTCAGGAAAAGGATTACCTTACCGGACATGAGGCTTCTGTAAGTGTTGCTATAGTACAGGGCACTAACGGAGAGCTTACATTAAACCAGTATATAAATGATGCAGGAAGATATGTAACAGTAGGCGAAGGCGGCATGGTTAAGGGTGCTACCGTAGCTTACGGTTCAGAAATGTACGAAGTAGATATATCAAATTATTATTATGACATTTCATTTACACCTGCTCCGATAGAGCATGATTACAGCTACGATGAACTTCTCGGCGAAGCTGTTAATTATGGTGTTGTCGGAAAGACTATGAGTCATGTGGGACATTCACAGACTAATATCGCAGCTGGCACATTTACATCAAATAATGTTGACGTTCTTGAGTCTAACCTGGCAGGTGATCCTCCGGCATCAGCACCGGGCAACTTCATCGTTGAACAGTTTGGTGATGAGACAACAAAGTTAGATATAGGTGCTAAGACATATAGTACAGCAGATATTTATATTCCTGATTATGAGCACAGACTTGATGATAAGTCAGGAAGAGCTGTAAAGGGAACAGGAACTGTACCAAGCGTACAGAGCATGATCGACAGTGTAATGCAGAAATCTGCTTTAATGGCACAGCATGCTCCGAATTATATTGTTAACAGTTCTGCACAGAACGACAAGGTTTATATCGATACAACAGGTATGCCTGCTGATGCAACAATATATATTGATGTAAACGGAACTGATGATCCTGTATATAAAGCATTAACAAAGCCACAGGCTCTTTTTGTAAAGACTGAGCCGGAGCAGCTTATCGTATTCAATTTCAAGAATATTGAATCAATTGAGATTAAAGATATAGCTGTAGATTGTGGTGATACACAGTACGGTGGAGGATATTACAGAACAACTACCGAGTGGTCTAATGCAGATGATATACAGAACAGAAAAGCAGATCTTGCTGCAAGACATATTGTATATAACCTTACAGGCGTTAAAGAACTCCATATGGAAAATGCCGGCGGTATCTTTATCATGCCGGAAAAAGATTCAACACTTTATGCTGAGGGTGCATCATGTGGTTGGTCTATAGGTGCAAATCATGTTGTTCTTGGTGAGCATGGTGAGTTCCATTTCGTATATGGCGGAATGAGCGGAAAGAACTACGCTGATCTTCAGATCATCAAAGTTGATGCTGATACAAACAGAAAACTTGACGGCGCTGTATTTGAATTATATCAGGGTCCTGCAGGTGGTGGAGATGATCCACTTACATTTGTAGATAATGCTACAACTGATATAAACGGTAAGGCAGTATTTAAGGAAATCGGTTCAGGTCGTGATTACTTTGTAAAGGAAATCGCAGCACCTGATGGATATGTTATTACAGATAGTGATTATCATAAGGTAGAACTTGTTAAGAAGAGTAATGAAGATGGTTCTAATATAATTGAGGTTGAGCCTATCACAATTAAGGATGAATCAAATGCATTAGTAATCCATAAGGTAGATGAAGCAGGTGAAGAGCTTGCAGGTGCAACACTTCAGCTTACAGGACCGGATCTTAACATGGTTGCTTCACTTGATCCTGCAGCAGG
>JAGBNF010000030.1 GCA_017634555.1 Eubacterium sp.
CAACCTCATCGAAAAGAACTACCGAATAAGGATTTCTTCTTACCGCATCTGTCAGCTGTCCGCCTTCATCGTAGCCCACATATCCCGGAGGCGCTCCGATAAGTCTTGACACACTGTGCTTCTCCATATATTCACTCATATCGATACGAACTATGTTGTTCTCATTATCGAAGAGTGCTTCAGCAAGAGTCTTTGCAAGCTCAGTCTTACCTACACCTGTAGGTCCAAGGAACAGGAATGATCCGATAGGCTTTGTAGGATCCTTGATTCCTGCCTTTGAACGGATTATGGCATCACTTACAAGTTCTACCGCATTATCCTGTCCGATGACTCTCTTATGAAGCTGCTCTGCAAGATGAAGTGTCTTATAACGCTCCGACTCGTTCAGCTTTGCAACAGGTATTCCAGTCCACTTGGAAATAATCTTCGCAATCTCCTCATCAGTAACCGTCTCTCTGATAAGACGTCTGTCCTGATCTGCCATATTTTCCTCAAGCTCTTCGAGTTCCTTAGTGAGCTGAGGCAGCTTACCGTACTGGAGCTCTGCAGCCTTATTGAGATCATAACGTCTCTGGGCTATCTGTATCTCGTCCTTAACCTCTTCGATTTCCTTTCTGAGGTCATGAACCTTATCAACCTGCTTCTTCTCATTCTCCCATACAGCCTTCATCTCATTTGCCTTATCATGAAGATCAGCCAGCTCCTTTGTAAGTGCCGCAAGTCTTTCATGTGACAGATGATCATCCTCATTCTTAAGAGCCGCATGCTCTATCTCCAGCTGCATTATCTTTCTTGAAATCTCATCAAGTTCTACCGGCATTGAATTAAGCTCTGTCTTTATCATAGCACAGGCTTCATCTACAAGGTCTATAGCCTTATCAGGAAGGAATCTGTCAGTAATATATCTGTCTGAAAGTGTAGCTGCCGCAACAAGTGCGCCGTCACTTATCTTAACGCCGTGAAATACTTCATAACGGTTCTTGATACCTCTGAGTATTGAAATCGTATCCTCAAGCGTCGGCTCAGCAACCATTACCGGCTGGAATCTTCTTTCGAGAGCCTTATCCTTCTCGATATACTTTCTGTATTCATCAACTGTCGTTGCACCTATACAATGGAGCTCGCCACGGGCCAGCATAGGCTTCAGCATATTTCCCGCATCCAGGCTTCCGTCTGTTTTTCCGGCACCGACTATGGTATGTATCTCGTCGATGAAAAGAATTATCTTTCCTTCTGACTTCTTAACCTCATCAAGAACAGCCTTGAGTCTTTCCTCAAACTCACCTCTGTACTTTGCACCTGCTATAAGAGATCCCATATCAAGTGCAAATATCTCCTTATCTCTGAGCGATGCAGGCACATCACCCTTTACGATTCTCTGCGCAAGTCCTTCGATGGCTGCAGTCTTACCGACACCCGGATCACCTATAAGACAAGGGTTATTCTTTGTCTTTCTTGATAGAATTCTTATTATATTTCTAATCTCATTGTCTCTTCCGATGACCGGATCCAACTTCTGCTCACGCGCCCTCTCAACAAGGTTGTAGCCGAACTTTCCCAGTGCATCGTAGGTTGCTTCAGGATTATCGGATTCAACTCTTCTGTTTCCTCTTACAGCCATAAGGGCTTTGAGAAATGTATCCCTGGTTATTCCGTACTTTCTGAAAAGCTCCTTTACCTTATCTCCCGCCTTCTCAAGAAGTCCGAGGAAAAGGTGCTCAACCGAAACGAATGCATCATTCATACTCTTCGCTTCATCTTCGGCCTTCATCATTACACGGCTGAGTTCCTGACTCATATATACATCCTGATTAGAGCCCGAAACTCTCGGTCTTGCCGAGATTAATCTGTCCACATCACTTATAAAAAGATCTTTGTTTACCCCCTGGTTCTCAAGGAGTTTCGCAATAAGACTGTCATCTACGTTAAGCAGTCCATACAGAAGATGCTCTGATACAAGCTCCTGATTGTTATACTCATATGCTGCTTTTTCCGCTTCTTTAATAGCATCTACGGATTTCATCGTGAATTTATCTGTATCCATAATCATACCTCCTTCTGACAAATTTTACTCATTGTTAGCACTCTACCTCTTTGAGTGCTAATCTTTGATTATGTTATACCACCGAATAAACGTGATGTCAATAAGGACTCGTATTATATTTCCATACAAAAACAGGCGTCGGTATTTCTACCGACGCCCTATGATACATATCTCTATATATTCACTTCCACATTATGCAAGCTTGTTTCCGCAATTAGGGCAGAAGTTTGCTCCTGTTGTAGCCGCTCCGCAGTTCGGGCAGAAGTTTGGAACTGCTCCGCCTGCAGCGCCTGCTGCCGGTGCCGCACCCTGAGGTGCCATCTGTGGAGCCTGCTGCTGTGGGTAACCCTGCTGTGGATATCCCTGCTGTGGATATCCCTGCTGTGGATATCCCTGCTGCATCATCGGCTGACCGAAGCCCATGCCCATGTTCTGCATCATCTGATTAGCCATTGTAGCGCCCATCATCATCTCAGCCATGTTGCCCATGGTTCCGCCGCCGTTACCAAGCTTTCCTTCTGCCATAGCATCTGCCATAGCAACCTGTGTATATTTATTTACATCACCGATCATAGCCTGAGCAGCATTCTTATTGATAGCTGCCTGGATTTCCTCAGGATAATTGAAGTTGTTGATAGCAAATGATGTAACAGAGATTCCGTCCTTGCTTGTCTGCATATCAAGATCTTCTCTGATACCGTTTGAAATATCAACAGCACTTGCCTGAAGGTTGAACATGTCCTTACCTTCCTTGGAAATCCACTTCATAAGAAGCTGATCGAGCTGTGTGATAATACGTGCTCTAACGTCCTCTACATAATACTCGTTCTTAACACCGGCAACCTTGTCGATAAGAGTCTGATAATCAGTAACTCTGATGCTTGCAGTACCGTTAGCACGAACAGGCATACCGCCCGGAAGCTGTGGAGTCTGAAGCATTATAGGTCCCTTTGTTCCCCAGTTAACGAGGAATTCCTTTGTATTAACGAAGAGAACCTCTGCTCTCATTGCACTGTCAAATCCGAATGAAAATCCCTTAAGTGTTGAAAGGAACGGGATGATCTGTGATTCAATATCATATTCACCATCATCCTTAAATACACCTTCGATAGCACCGTTATTAAGGAAAATAGCATCCTGACCCGGTCTGATGATAAGCTTTGAGCCCTTCTTGATCTCTCTGTTAGTCCACTTCCAGAAGATCATATCCTCACGCCACTCTTCCCACTCAACTACATTACGAAGCTGACCTTTGATCACATCCTTTAATCCCATTTTAAACCTCCTATTATTAACATTTATATAGTTATCTTAATACTTTTAACAACCATGTACAATTCTACTATACTTTTTTTATTATTTCATCATCTAAATTAATGATTCGAACATCAGAAGCCTCTGCCTCCGCTGGAGTGTCCTCCACCGCCCGAGAAGCCGCCACCGCCGCCTCTGCTGCCGGAATCCGTGTTGATCTTAACACGACTCACAGTGGTTCTGACATATCTGTCAAATCCGTTTACGACTCTTGATTTTCCTGCATTCAGATATGTTGATGGTGTAATCTCATCTCGGCCGCCCGAATTGACTGCACTAAACATGAATATGATAGTGAATATCGCAAAGAGCACCAGCAGCTGGAACCACCATTTAAGGAAGATCACATCATCATATACGGAATCATAGCTTCCAAGATATTTATAAACATCCTGGGCATATATGCGTCCTGCCTCATAGAAATTGTAATTTCTCATTTCGGCTTCCATATCATCCTGAATCTTCTGAAGTCTTTTCGTTGAAAGCTTCTTCTCGGAATTTTCCTCTCCGTAAGACCTGATAACATATACATGATCATCCGACTTGAAACCGATAAGAAGTATTACCGCATTTCTGTCCGGAAGAGCCGTCCATTTTCTTTCAAGATATCCTTCATAATCATCCGACATACCTATATTCGTCGTGATGATGATATATGCATTCACCTTATATTTCTCGTAAATCTTCGAGAGCTCTTCTTCCAGTTCCGCCTTCTGGCCTGCATCCTCCAGAATCCCCTCTTCATCGAACACACCGAAATGTTCCGATATCTGATCGGGAACTCCTGCCACATCCGCATAAACCGTCTTCGATGAAATGTACCAGCAAACGCCGATCATCATAAAAACGAGAAATGTAAATAATACTTTTCTGTTCATTCTTACCATAGGAACGGACCTCCCATGAAAAGAATAATAAGCCGGATGATAAGGAAAAGTCCGAAGGTCCAGCCGAAGACATATCCGAAGACCGTAGGCCAGGATATCGGCGGCTTACCCGCTATCTTTCCCGTCTGTCCGTTCATTGCAAAGGAATAATCCTTGCCGTCATAGACCGAATAGCTCATCCATATAGGGAAAAGGCAGTAGCTTGTCCTGTCTCTGTTAGCCCTGTAATTCTTACTGGTAATAACTGTCGTATCATATCCGCTTATGGATTTTCTTACGAAGTCATCCATGTATGTGAATACTCTCTGCTTTGCTCTCGGAAACATCTGCTCGGCATCATAATCATAATTCTCTGCCACATAACCGGTCAGATACGGAGTTGCAAAATTCTTCATATCGTTATAATCAAACGGCTCCATAAGATCCATCAGATGATCTTCCATTCTCTGTGACGCATCCGCAGGGATTCCGTCATAGGTTGTATCAATCTGTCTGAAGACCTCATAGTGAGCTGTCTCGGTAACTCTGTAGTCACCTTTATAATAGACCTTCGATCTGGTACATTCGGCAACGGCATCACCCTGTCCGCATACATCATATACCCAGAAAGGTGCATAAAGCCCTTCCACCTTCTTAACCTTTGCAGCCTTCCTGAAATCGGAAGGAGCATACTTCAGAAGCTTGGTCCATTTTCTAAAGGCTGTATTAGCCTCATTCTTATCGATTTTAAAAGGAATGACATAATCCGGCTTCAGTATGCCTTCAAGCCTCTCACTGAGGACTACAGGCGCATTACAGAAGCTGCACCTGGTTGCTGACGTATTGGCATTGGTCATCACAACGGCACCGCAGTTCTGACACTGATACTGGATCATATCATCTTCAATAGTTGTTACGCCCTGCTGGTGCTGATGATCCTCCGAAGGTCTCATCTCACCGCCATAGCTCGCATTGGTTATCTCATCCTGTCTTCCGCAGCTGCCGCACATCAGCTTACCGCTGGCGGCATCAAAAGACATATCCGCACCACAGTCGGGACATTTATACTGAATAACCTTACCCTGCTGCATAATTATACCTCATCATATTTTCTGGTAAGATCATCCAGCTCGTCATGATTAGTAAGATTATTGAGCTCTGCCTCAGCGGCTGCTCTGTCATACTGTGCATTTGCTTTATCTTCAAGTGCACTGAATGCATCATCTGCAGTATAAGATGGCTTCTTCTTTCCTGAGTTTGCCATGCTCTGCTCCTCAAGCGCACTGGCTGCACTCATTTTTCCCTTTATAGCTGCCATTCTCTCCTCACACTGAGAAATCTCTGCCACGAGCTTTTCCTTCATAGCTGCAAGATCCTTACCATCCTGTTTCAGCGAATCAAATCTTGTCTTCAGCTGGTTAAGTTCAGGCAAGAGTGCTTCTCTTCTCTGCTCAAATACTCTCGCATCTGAATTGTTTCCTTCTGCCGTAGACTTTTCAGCATATCTCTGATACTTCTCGATCTCAGTCTCGCAGTCATTGAGGGCACGTGCCGCTCTGTCCCTTTCAAGCTCAAGAGCCGAAAGCTCTGCCTTTACATGTCCCAGATCTGCCTTCATCTGATTCATATATTCGTTAATAGTCTTCTCCGGATTACGTGACTTTGCCACAAGTGCATTAATATTTGAAGCCATGATATCCTTAAATCTTGATAAAATTCCCATTGTAATATAACCTCCTGAACACTTTACCTTACTGCCTGCTCCACATATAACAATATGCCTGAGTTCGTGCGGCAAACCTCTCAGTTTTTAGGAGCTCGCGCACTTCTTCCCTAGTATACCACGCAGCGGCTATCTCCTCAAACGAAGAATCACTCATCTGAATAGTACCTTCACATTTTCCCACCACGCATACATTCATCTCATTCGAAAAGCCCACTGCACTGTAGCTGAGTCCTATATGGTCATCTATAGAAATAAGAGTGAGCCCCGTTTCTTCACGGAGCTCCCTTGCAGCCGCAGTATCGGCATCTTCTCCCGGATCTATAAGACCTGCAGGAAAATTATAAACCCACATTCCCGCTGCCATTCTGAATTCGCGGTTAAGCAGGACTTTATCCCCTTCTCTGTTATGCATGATAAGAACAACCGCATCCGGCTTATCACCGTGAAGCTCCTCAAAGCTTCCGATATTGCCGTTACGGATTATTATCTCATAACATTTCGGCTGACCGTCAGCCGTTACATAATTAAGATCATATCTTGTAATATATTTACCCTGATCTTTTTTCTCAAGACCGATGAATTTCATAAGTTCCTCCGTGCTATATTCTGCAGGCTGTCGTCAGCCGTCTATCCTTCTTCGGATATCTTCCATTTCATCATCCATTGATGACAGAATATCAGCACATCGCTTAAGTCTTTCACCAACCTCGTCCGGATTCTGTATTTCTTTCTTGTATTTCAGTTTATGCTCAACCGATGCCCAGAAATCCATGGCAATCGTTCTGAACTGAACCTCTACCTTCATATGCTTCTTGCCCTTTGAAAGGAAAATCGGTATATCAACGATCATATGAAGGCTTCTGTAACCGTTATCCTTAGGCTTCTTGATATAATCCTTTCGCATAAGGATAAGTACGTCATCCTGTTCTATGAGAAGATCTGCGAGCTTATAGATATCCTCCTTGAAGGAGCATACTACTCTGATGCCCGCGATATCATAAAGTTCCCTTTCAATGTTTTCCAGATTGACTTCAATCCCTCTGGACATAAGCTTCTCAACAATGCTTACCGGGTCCTTCAGTCTTGTCTCTATAGACTCGAAGGGGTTTCTGTCGTACTGAAGTGCAAACTCATGATTGAGAACATTAAGCTTTGTCTCAACCTCCATAATGGCACATTTAAAAAATGTCATAAGCTCGGTAAATTCTTTCTTACCGGCAAACTTCTTTGCGACAGCCTCCGCTTCTTCTCTGGATACTTCTATGGTTTCCAATTATTCCCTCCTGACGGAGATCTCACTACATTCTGTTTCCATCACGGAATGCATGATTTCTGTATTCCTTAGGTGTGATCCCCATTACCTTTTTAAATACGCTAATAAAATAGCTGTGCGACGAAAATGAAAGATCCGTCGCGATCTCAATACTGGATTTATCGGTGAACTTGAGTAACCAGCAGGCCTCTTCGACCTTCTTGTCTCGAACGTATTCACTCACCGTAACTCCGGTCTCTCTCTTAAACACCTTAGAGAGATAGGTCTCGTTAAGTCCGACATAATCAGCCAGCTCCGAAACCGTAATAGTATTATGGAGATTTTCGTTTATGTAGTCAATACACTTGATAACCTGCTTCGACTTAACCTTAAACTTAACTCTGTCTCGCATAATGTCGTTATATGTCATGACCATTTCTGACTGAAGTCCTACTATCTCATCAGCGCTGCCCATCTTATCGGCCCGCTGTATATAGTAATCACTCAGCTTGTACGCTACATCCTGATCCAGTCCATGATTGATACATACTCGTGTGATCATGGTGATCATAGAAACAAAATGATACATGGCATTTCTTACCGGATTCTCTGACAACACCCCTCTTGTCTTATCATCCGGTCTCGGCTTATCACCCCATCTGAGTTCAATATTCTCGATCTTACCATCCGCAACAAGATTGTAAAACGCCATCTCGCTGTCATATGTCGGATGCTTCCCCTCTGGACTCTCTTCCCTTTCATCAAAAACGTTCTGAATAATACTGTCTATAATCTTATCCAAATACTTAACCCCCTTCGATTATTTATATGCCCGGAAGGATTTTCAAAAAAAAAATTTATTTGTGCTTGCAATCCTGTCCCGCATAGTTTATTATAATCACGTACCAAGTACATTATATATTCTTTTTTACAAATTAGTCAAAAAATTTGATAAAAAGAGCAAAAAAATTGTAGCAATAAAAAATGTCATACAATATAATGATGACAATAACAAAGCCCCCTGTTAAAGAAGATTATTCTTCTTTAATCATATAAATACTTTTAACCTTCACTAATGGTAAGAGGACGTATTCGATTTTCGGTACGTCCTTTTATCTTTCTATAAGACTTTTACGCATTGAAAAGCTGCCGGAGTTCGCGAACAATTCTGTTCACAAGCTCCGGCAGCAATGCATTTCTCATATTAAGTTTCATTTTGTAATTATATTTATATATCTGATTACGGATCAAGCTCAGGCATAAGATCGTCTGAAACCTTCTTCATGATCTTATTAAAGAACTCATACTCCTCTCCCGAAAGAGAATTCTTGATCCTGTTTTCAACTATATCAAAATATTTCTCACTGAGGTTCCAATACTTATAGTATCTTTCCGTAACCTGAAGATGAAACTCTCTCTTATCTGTCTCGGACTGAACCTTCTGTACATATCCCTTTTTGATAAGTGAATTAACTTTATAGGTTGCATTCGGGGATGATATTCCGATGAAGCTTGCAAATTCGTTTATAGTAGGGCATCCCAAAGAATGAATTATTTCTACGCAATAAGCTTCAACCGTTGTAAGGCTGAGCTCTCTGTTCTGAATCCTGTTAAATACATCTCTGTAATAATGAACTCTGAACTTTCCAAATACTTCTGAAAGTGCGCTTCTTTCCATGCTTACTCCTTTATCCTATTGCAAATGAAATCTCAGCCTGACATGCTACCTTACCGTTTACTGTAGCAACAGCTTTACCGAAGCCTACCGGTCCTTTCCTCTCGATGATCTCACATCTAAGATTAAGTACATCTCCCGGCTTTACCTGCTTCTTGAATCTGGCATTCTTAATCCCACCGAAGAAAGCGATCTTACCCTTGTTTGCTTCCTCTGAAAGAATTGCAACTGCTCCTGTCTGTGCAAGCGCCTCGATGATAAGAACTCCCGGCATTACATGCGCTTCAGGGAAATGTCCCTGAAAGAACGGCTCATTTACCGAAACACATTTTACACCCTCTGCCCAGACGCCCGGTTCAAAATCAGTGATCTTATCTACAAGCTGCATAGGAAATCTGTGAGGTATTATCTCTCTGATCTGGTTTGAATCAAGTTCCATATTAGTCCTCCCACTTCTTAAATACGACGCTCGCATTATGTCCGCCGAAACCGAGTGCATTTGAAAGAGCGTAATGAATGTCTGCTTTTCTTCCTA
>JAGBNF010000031.1 GCA_017634555.1 Eubacterium sp.
GGCTCGAACCAACAACCCTTCGGTTAACAGCCGAATGCTCTACCATTGAGCTATCGAGGAATAAAATTTTCATCGACAAATCAACAGTAGCCTTAGGAACTCGCCGCAATGCTCTACCATTGAGCTATCGAGGAATAAAAACCTTTGATCGGCTTTAATCGGAGATGGAGGGATTTGAACCCTCGCGCCGCGTTAACGACCTACACCCTTAGCAGGGGCGCCTCTTCAGCCACTTGAGTACATCTCCTTGCTGAATAAGTTTTATTTATTCCCTTACCAACACATCCTTTAGGACGCTAGACTATAATAGCAAATCATTTAGGCAGTGTCAAGGGTGAAATACATTATCCTTCAGCTCTTTAAGGAACTTCAGCGAAAACCTGTCGTCATATCTGCAGATAATGTTCTCGGAAGCCAGTTTTTCCGTGTATTCCGACAGCTTATATACAGTAAATCCATCCGGCTCCGCCGAAATGTGCGTCACCAGAGCCTCATATCCGTAATCTGAGATTTCAACCTTTCCCTCGCTGTCCTTTCGGATCTTCACCTTTGCCATTATCCCAAGCATTGCTTCCGCCTTTGTCTGCGATGAAATGTAATTCCCTACGGAATAGTAGCAGAGCATCTTATTGCCGTCCTTACCCTCGATCAATTCCATCGGCTCGATAACATGGGGATGTGAACCTATAACAAGCATCACGCCCTCATCTGCAAAAAGCTGAGCCCACTCCTTTTCTGAATCAACAACCTCCAGACTATATTCCGTTCCCCAGTGCGGAAATATGATAACAGCATCCGCCTCCTTATGGGCCTTTCTTATATCTTCACGGACTTTATCCTTCGAGCTCTCATCCATCAGGTCTATCATATAACTCTTATCCTCCGGAAGCTTCTTTCCGTTCAGGCCATATGTATAGTTCAGCATCGCTATCCTGATTCCATTCTTTTCATATATGAAGATGTCGCTGCTCTCCGCTTCGGATGCATGAATTCCGAGGATAGTCTCCTCCGGATGCGACTCCTTCCAGAAGCTCAGACAGTTCTCGATTCCTTCAACACCCTGATCTAATACATGATTGGATGCATGAAGCACTATATCGAATCCCGCCGCACTTACTGAATCTCCAACCTCAGTCGGCGCATTAAACTCCGGATAATCCCTGAAGCCGATATCATTGCCGCCGTACACAACCTCATTATTTATGACTGCCACATCCGCAGCCTTGATATCACCCTCTATATTCTTAAAGAGGTGATCATAATTGAGAGTTCCGTCAGACTTCACGCCCGACTCATAAACACTTTTATGTACGAGCAGGTCGCCAACCATCACGAGACTTACTTCGCTCGTATCATCTGTTCCGCTTTCCGGCTGTGCTTCCAACTCTCCTGTCTGAAAATCCGCTGCTGTCTCTCCCTCTGCTGCTCCGCATCCACATAGCAAGACCGCGAGCAGAAGTGTCACCAACATAGCGCCCGCACCCTTCTTCAGCATAAAAAGAACAAATGGCCGGGCATATTTCATCCCGAGCCATTTGTCATCTGCAGTGTATCTATATTTTTTTGAAAGATTCTTATTTATTGTCACAATTGGAATCCTTTGTCTTCTTGAGAACTCCGCAATTATTTACAAATGTGCATAACTTCTCAAAGCTTTCGGCACTGATATCATGCTCTATCTTGCATGCATCCTCCGATGCAACTTCGGCATCTACACCAAGTCGGATGAAGAAATTCGTAAGCACCTTATGCCTGTTATATATGTCGCTTGCTACCTTCTGTCCGCTTTCGGTAAGATTGATCATACCGTCCTCGTTGAAGAAGATATATCCGCTCTCGCGAAGTCTCTTCGTTGCATAGCTAACGCTTGGCTTTGACACATTTAACTGATTAGCCACATCGATTGATCTGACATAACCCTTCTTCTCTTTGATCATGAGAATCGCCTCAAGGTAATCCTCTGCTGACTGATGTAATTCCATTTTTATTCTCCTAAAATGAATCTAAGTTGTGTTAAAAAGCAATAATAAATTCAAACATATGTTAACACAATTTAACTACCATTTCAAGTGTAAAATCTCTTAATAAATTCTTAAAACAGGCCTTTTTAAAAGCATTATCAGCCTGCTGCCATGCCTGTATAGAGCTGATAGTACTTGCCCTTCTCTTCGATAAGCTCGGCATGTGTACCCTTCTCGATAACTCGACCTGCCTCAAGAACCATGATACAGTCACTGTTTCTTACTGTAGAAAGTCTGTGAGCTATAACAAATGTGGTCCTGCCGGCCATCAGCTTATCCATACCATCCTGTACCTGACGCTCTGTTCTTGTATCGATGGAGCTTGTTGCCTCATCAAGAATGAGAGCCGGTGGATTTGCAACTGCTGCACGGGCGATGGCAAGGAGCTGTCGCTGTCCCTGACTGAGATTACCTCCGTCACCGGTAAGGCGTGTATTGTATCCATCAGGAAGCTGTCTGATGAAGGTATCCGCATTTGCAAGCTTTGCAGCCTCGATACATTCTTCATCCGTCGCATCCAGTCTTCCGTAACGGATGTTCTCCATAACGGTATCCGTGAAAAGATGTGTTTCCTGAAGAACCAGTCCCAGTGAACGTCTGAGGTCACCCTTTCTGATCTTATTTACATTTATTCCGTCAAATCTTATCTTACCGTCCTGAATATCATAGAAACGATTGATAAGGTTCGTGATAGTTGTCTTTCCTGCACCTGTCGAACCGACAAATGCGATCTTCTGACCCGGCTTTGCATCCAGGGATACATTGTGAAGGACCATCTTGTCTTCCACATAACCGAAGTCAACGTCGTCCATAACGATAGCACCTTCAAGCGGAACATAATCAACCGATCCGTCTGCCTGATGCTCATGCTTCCAAGCCCATTTTCCTGTACGACGTGCTGACTCTGTAAGTTTTCCATCTGAAGCAACTTCCACATTTACAAGCTTTACATAGCCGTCATCCTCTTCAGGCTTTTCATCGAGAAGCTTGAATACTCTGTCCGCTCCGGCAAGTGCCATAACGATAGAGTTAAACTGCATCGAAACCTGATTGATAGGCATATTGAAGCCCTTGTTCAGCTGAAGGAATGAGAAAAGTCCTCCGACTGTAAGCGGTGCGATTCCTGCAAAGATAGAATTCTTAACACCAAAGCCTGTCATGACAAGTACCGCACCGATAACTACGCAGATAACGTAGCTGAGGTTTCCGATCTGTGCCATGGAAGGCATAAGGATATTCGCATATTTGTTAGCGTTATAAGCACTGTCGAAAAGCTGCTCGTTCATTTCATCGAACTGCTTGATGCTTTCCTCCTCGTGACAGAATACCTTGACAACCTTCTGTCCGGTCATCATTTCCTCTATGTAACCGTTAACCTTACCGATATTCTTCTGCTGTGCGATGAAGTAAGTGCTGCTCTTCTTTGAAAGACGCATCGTTACGCTCAGCATAACGAAAACCATCATGAAGGTTACGATAGTCAGAGGTACGCTTCTTACAACCATACATACGATAACACCGATAATGGTGATAGTACTCTGGAACAGCGACGGGATACTCTGGCTGACAACCTGTCTCAGTGTATCGATATCGTTGGTGTAGATCGACATGATGTCACCACGGCTGTTTGTATCGAAATATCTTATCGGAAGCGACTCCATATGATTGAAAAGGTCGCCTCTGAGCTTAAGCAGCGTGCCCTGGGTTACATTTACCATGATTCTGTTATACGCAAAGGTTGCAGAAATACCTATCAGGTAAAATGTAGCCGTCATCAGTATTGCGCCGATAAGAGGACCGAAGTCCTTGCTGCCGCTCTCTACCATCGGGTCGATGTAATCATCAATGAGAACCTGCATGAACATGGTTCCCTGAAGATTTGCCACTACTGAAATTATGATACAGATGAATACGATGATAAGACGTCCGCCGTACATATCAAATACGTATTTCATCAATCTTTTAAATATTTTCCCCGGATTCTCTACCTGGGGTTTCATTCCTCTCGGAACTCTCCTACTGCCCGGACCTGCCATAGCAATACTCCTTTTCCTAATATATCAATCTATGATTCATTACTTATGTAATACTTACATTACCTCGTCGAAGTCTCCGCTTCCGCCCTGCTGTGACTCATAAACATCTCTGTAAATCTCATTTGTCTCAACGAGCTCATCATGTGTTGCGAAGCCTGTGATACGTCCGTTATCAAGTACGATGATCTTATCAGCATCCATAACACTGGATACTCTCTGTGCGATGATGATCTTTGTAATCTCAGGGATATACTCCTTGAAGGACTGTCTGATACGTGCATCTGTTGCAGTATCTACAGCACTTGTACTGTCATCAAGGATGAGAACCTTCGGCTTCTTAAGCAGTGCTCTTGCGATACAGAGTCTCTGCTTCTGTCCACCGGATACGTTGGTTCCGCCCTGTGATATCTCTGTCTCATATTTATCAGGGAAGCCCTGGATGAAATCATCTGCACACGCAAGTCTGCAGGCTTCCTTACACTCTTCCTCGGTAGCGTCCATATTTCCCCATCTGAGGTTATCAAGGATCGTACCTGAGAAAAGCTCATTCTTCTGAAGAACAACAGCAACGTTGTTTCTCAGAGTTTCGAGGTCGTATGTTCTTACATCCTTACCGCCTACACTGACACTTCCCGAGCTTACGTCGTAAAGTCGGCTTATCAGATTTATAAGACTGGTCTTGGATGAACCTGTACCACCGATGATTCCTATGGTCTCACCGGAATTGATCTTGATATTGATATTGTCGAGAACCGGCTGCTCTGAATGCTCATCATATCTGAAGGTTACATTTTCAAAGCTGATGCTTCCATCCGGAATCTCGAAATCCGGATTCTCAGGATTCTTAAGTGTACTCTCCTCGATCAGAACCTCGTGCACACGGTTAACGCTGGCAATCGACATTGTGATCATGATTATTACCATAGAGAGCATCATAAGGCTCATAAGGATCTGCATACATAATGAAAGAAGTGTTGCAAGATCTCCTGTTGTGAGCTCGCCCGGTCTGCCGTTGATGATGATCTTTGCACCTACCCAGCTGACAAGAAGTATTGTCGTATAGATAGTTCCCTGCATGAGCGGCATTGTTCCTGACATGATTGCCTCAGCCTTAACGAAAAGCTTGTAGATCATTCCGCTGGCCTTGTCGAATCTTGCCTTCTCATGTTCCTCACGAACGAAGCCCTTTACAACTCTGATAGCTGTGATATTCTCTCGTACGCTCTCGTTCATTTCATCATACTTAGGAAATGCGGCCGAGAAGTACTTTGTAACCTTGGAAATAACGAATCCTCCCACCGTTGAAAGGAATACGACAGATCCGAGATAAACAAGCGCTACCTTCGGACTGATAAGAAATGCGGTAACCATCGCGATTATAAGACTGGCCGGTGACCTTGCCAGAATACGGAGCACCATCTGGTACGCATTCTGGATATTGGTTACATCGGTCGTCATTCTTGTTACCAGACTGGCCGGTGAAAACTTATCGATATTTGCGAAGGAGAAATCCTGAATCTTTCTGTACATGGTACGTCTCAGGTTGCGTGCGAAACCGGCCGATGCCCTGGCACCGTACTTTCCGCCCATGATACCTGCCCAGAGTGCACCTGCAGCAAGAAGCAGCATGATAAATCCGTACAGTAAAATGTGCTTCATTTCAGCTGCACCGATCGCATCCTCCTCGGAAATATTCAATATCTTTCCCATGAAAACCGGGATAAGAACTTCGAAAATAACTTCGAACACCATAAAAAGCGGAGTAAGTATGGAATCCCTCTTGAATTCCTTTACTTCCCTGCCCAAAACCTTTAACTTATTCATAAGTCAACCTTCCTTTTAATCAGCTATACAGCATGATTTTTCATGAGTTATATGTTATCACAACACATTAAAAAAACATAGTTTTTTTGTCTGAAATTGTATATAATATACTTTGTGTTTGCTATTCACATTTAATAAGAAATATCCATGTGGACAGCATATGTAAAATATAACACAGGGAGAAATTAGAAATGATTACATTTAAAGTCGGCATACTCGGTGCCGGACAGATCGCAGGAAAAATTGCTGACTGTCTCAACAATCTCAGCGGTTTTTCTCCATACGCAGTTGCATCAAGAGATGAAGCAACAGCTACTGCTTTTGCAGTAACACACCAGATTGAAAAAAGCTACGGCTCATATGACGAGCTTATAGCTGATCCGGACGTTGAGCTTGTATATATAGCAACCGTCAACTCAAATCATGCAGAGCTTGCCAAGAAATGTATCGAGGCCGGTAAGCCTTGCCTTGTAGAGAAGCCATTCTCTTACAACTTAAATACAGCACGTGAGGTTCTCAATCTCGCACGAGAAAAGAACATATTCTGCGGAGAGGCTCTTTGGACAAGATACATGCCTCTTACTCACGCATTTCACAAGCTTGTTATGGATAATGTGATCGGTACTGTACGTCACATCAATTCATCTCTCGGATTTGACCTTCATGATTCAGAGAGAATAACAACTCCTGAGCTCGGTGGCGGTGCTCTTCTCGATCTTGCGGTATATCCGATTTCAATGATCCTTTGGGTAATGCAGTCTATGCCGGCAAACTTTGTTACAACAAAGACCCCTTATAAGACAGGTGTTGACGCAACAGATACTATCATGCTCAACTTCCTACAGGGACGTACAGCATCTATATTCCTTACAACAACATATAAGGCAGAAAACAGCCTTACTGTATATGGAACAACAGGACGTATCGAGGTTGATGATGTTATCTGTCCTACAAAGGTTACCTTCAGAAGCCTGAACGGTGAGCCTGTACAGATCATGACAAAGCCTGAGAAGCAGCAGAGCGGTTATGAATATCAGTTTATCGCTGCAAGAGATGCAATAATCACAGATAAGATCGAGACACCTGAGCATGATCATAATGCAATCCTCAGATTTGCAAATCTTATCGAGACTATCAGACTTTCAAACGGAATACTCTTACCTCTTCCTGGTGAGATTTCACAGGATGAACTCCTTCAGAGATTCAGAAAAGTCTGATGCACATTTAATTGAATATTTAACACAAAAATGCCTGTCTTTCATCATCACGAAAGACAGGCATTTATATTATCATTTATTCTTCCGAAGCTCCCTCCGGATTAAGTTCCGCAAAGATATCTTCAAGTTCTATCTGGCCCGGCGCCGATAATTCACCGACATAGGCAAATGTGAAGTAGCATCCGTCATCTCCGACCTTCAGTCTTGAGGAATGACCCTTCTCACCCATGGAGATCGTTACTATAGGCTTATTCAGATTATCTTTTTCTTCTCTGAAGCCTCGTGTCACGATCTTATCCGTAAGCTCATTAAGTCTCCTTACATCAAGTTCCTTTGCAGGAGTAACGGCAATCTTCAGAACATCTCCTCCGAGGATTTCCATGTTATGAAGCATTTCCATCAGCTTATCATCACGTGGTGTTTCACTGAAATTATGGTATGACAGAACAACCTCTATACCCGCATCATGACACTTCGACGCAAATCTGGCCACACGATAATTACCGGACATAAGCTCTATATCAACCATATCGGCCAGCTTGCCCGCTATAACCCAGTCGTAGATATCCTCAAGCATAAAGCCGGCTCTGTCATGGCGAAGCTCTCCGCCTTCTTCCTCACTTCTGAACGTAAACAGAAGCTTTCTGGTTCCGATCATCTTCTTGATTTCCTGAAGCAGTGGCAGAAGCTCAGTCTTGATACAGATGTTCTCATAGTAATCCGCACGAAATTCAATTATCTCAACCCTGACATCAGAGTCGAAATACTTGTTTTCCATCTTCTCAGCCTTTTCGATTATCTGTCTGGTGTGTTCAATTATCTCATCATACGTTCGTCCCTGTATGGAAACAGCTACTCTTCTCATTTGTATCCCCCTGCCGGTCTCGAGATTTCTGTTTTTAGAACTTCTTTATCTTTTCACTAATCATCATCTTTTCCATCAAGCTTGTCTTTGATAGGCTTCAAATTCTCGTCAAGCCTTTCGAAATTCTTTTCGTTATCCTTAATGAATTGATCAAATTCACTCTTGCTTACCTGGAATACATTTATAACTCTCTTGCTGCTGTCAAGACTTTCAACATTCGCCTCAGTGCTTACCTTGCACTTAACATTCATATCGAATGCCTGTCTTCCGTTTGAAGTCAGGGTCAAATGGTCAAGACTATATGTAAAGCTCTTACCCTTAACGATATCGGTAATGTTTCCGTTTCCGGAAATGGTCATAAGCTCCTGACCGCTGCTGGTCATATTTCCTGATATATCCAGCTTGCCGGTAGAAGTATCAAACTTCTGATCGATATCCATCGTTATGGCAGTTCCTGCTAAAGAAATCTTTCCGTTAAAATATGAATTAATGGTATTTCCGTCTGCAGTACTTCCATACTTGGCATACATATTGATAGCAACGCCCTGTATCGTAATAACCAGCGATGTCTCTCCCGAAGCTGTTACATTCTTATCCCCGGTATTCTTGATCATAAGATCGTACTTTACCGGAGTACCCATAAGGTTCAGCGATCCTTCTGCGGTATAGCCTACCACATGACCGCCCTTAACATAAGCCTTATAGATTATATCTTCGGTGATCATAGTATCAAATAATGCCTTAATCTGAGCCTTAAGTTCTTCAGGATCTGATACTCCTGCGGAATTCAGATAATCCGAAGCATTTTCATCACTCAGAATTTCTTCCATATACTCTTCTATGGATTCATCAAGTATACGTTTTGCATCATCCTTCTTGATTGTAACCTTGTAAGTCTTACATTTTACGCTCTTACCACCCAGATCAAGTGTCTCACTTCCGGAAGTCTTAACCTCTGAAGCTTCCCAGAATTTTTCACTAATGCCTGAGTAGAATCCGTTATTTCTCTGTAAGAAACCGGTCTCTGAAAAGTAATCGAGATCTTTTATCGGAAGCTCATCGAGCCCCTTGAATGCATCCTCCTGTGCGAGGAAGGAATTCTTGAATTTCTCTCCAAAGTCTTTGTTATCAAACGCTATATAACCATCAAGAATATCCTTGATAGTAAGATAAGTCATATCTTCGTCAGCAATAAGCTGACCGTCAAATGCAACAATCTTTTCTTCATCATCTATTGTGAAATCACAGGAAAGCTTCTTTGCATTTCTGTCTATATTGACTTTACCGCCGAAGCCGATTCCTTCAAATCTCGTACTTCCGTCAATATCATTGAATCCGACACGTATCTCGGCAGATCCGCCCTTTTCCTCAAAGGTCTTGATTATATCTCCCGTACCAAGTACTTCATCAAACGGAGTGTTGAAATAGCAGTAATCGGTCTGCTTGTTGGCCTCCATGGCTTTTTTAAGCCTCTTCTTCGGTGTATAGAAAACTCCGAATATAAGGAAGAGTGCCAGTCCCACCAGAAGCACTGCTCCGAGTATCGAGAAGAGGATTGTCTTTCCCTTCTTGCTTAGACCCTTTTTCATATTTCCCGGGCCACCCGGCTGATTGAACGAAGCATTTGCTCCGTAAATATCCTGCGAGCCGCCATATGTATTCTGCTGACCACCATTCTGTGGGCCATATGGACCATAACCATTCTGCTGGCCGCCGTTCTGTGGGCCATATGGACCGTAGCCATTCTGTTGACCACCGTTCTGTGGGTCGTATGGACCGTAGCCGTTCTGCTGGCCGCCATCCTGTGGGCCGTATGGACCGTAGCCGTTCTGCTGGCCGCCATCCTGTGGGCCGTATGGACCGTAGCCGTTCTGCTGGCCGCCATCCTGTGGACCGTATGGACCGTAGCCATTCTGCTGGCCGCCCTGCGCGCCGTATGGACTGTATCCACTCTGTGGATCATACGTACTGTACTGATTCTGTGAAGCAGCCTGCTGCGCATACTGATCCTGCTGTGCATACGGATTAGGCTGTACATACTGATCCTGTGGCACATACTGATTCTGCTGTACAGACTGTTCATACTGCTCAGGCTGTGCCTGGTCTGCAGGCTGCTCATAAGCATTCTGCTGTGTATATTCAGGCTGCACCTGCTGTGCTGACTGGTCATAAACATCCTGCGGTGCATACTGATTCTGCTCTACAGGCTGCTGATACTGTTCAGGCTGTACCTGCTGGTCAAACTGCTGTGGCTGTGTAGGCTGGGTAAATGTGTTCTGCTGACCGTATTCAGGACGCACAGACTGATCTGTGCTCTGGGAAAAATCCTCCCTTGCCTTACCATCATCATAAAACATTCCGTTATTATCCATTAATACTCCTTTACTTCCTCGTCGCCTCTCATAACTCTGAGTGCACCTTCTGCAAGAGCAAGAAGCTCATCCTCACCCGGATATACTGTAACAGGTGCGATGAATGAAACTCTCTTTTTGATCTCACTTACAACATACTCACCGTATGCGATTCCGCCTGTAAGGATGATCTGGTCTACATTTCCTGAAAGGACTGCAGCCTGAGCTCCGATATCCTTACTTACCTGATATACGAAAGCATCAAGAACTGTCTTTGCATATTCATCAGTAAGAGACTTCTGATAAACCTCTCTTGCATCATTTGTATGAAGGTAAGCGTTGAAACCGCCGTTACCGATCAGCATCTTCTTAACTTCCTTCTGAGTATACTTTCCTGAGAAGCAAAGGTCAACCAGTGCTCCTGGAGGAACTGCACCTGCTCTCTCCGGTGAAAATGCGCCGTCGCCTGAAAGTGCGTTGAATACATCAACAACCTTTCCGCCTGTATGCGCACCAACTGATACACCGCCGCCCATATGAACAACGATAAGGTTCAGAAGATCATATCTCTTGCCGATTTCCTTTGCATATCTCTTTGCAACAGCCTTCTGATTAAGTGCATGGAAAATGCTGACACGTGGAAGTTCAGGAACACCTGAAAGACGTGCAACATCTGAAAGTTCATCAACAACAACAGGATCTACGATATATGAAGGAACGCCGATCTCATCTGCAATTTCCTTAGCAAGGATACCGCCAAGGTTAGATGCATGCTCGCCGCCTACTGCATTTTTAAGATCCTCTACAAGCTTATCTGTAACTGCATATGTACCACTTGGGATAGGCTTAAGAAGTCCGCCTCTTCCTACGATTACGTCAAAGCTCTTTATATCTACATCTTTCTCCTTAAGGAAGTTAAGGATAACATCCTTTCGGAAATCTATCTGATCAACGATCTTGTCATACTGAGCGATTTCCTCAGTTGTATGACGAAGTGTCTCATCGAAGAGAAGACTCTCATCTTCAAACACACCGATTTTTGTCGATGTTGAACCCGGATTTATAATAAGTGATCTGATTGCCATATTTATGCCTCTCTTATTTATTCTTCTTAAGATTTTCAGCTACAAGTGCAGCAAGCGCAAGGGAGTTAACCTTTACTTCGAAGGAATCCGCACGAGATGTAAGGATAACCGGTGCAGATGTACCTGTGATCATATTTCCGTTAACGCCTTCGACACAGTGTACAAATGCCTTATAAGCTATATTTCCCGCATGTATATCCGGAAAGAGAAGCACATCCGCATCTCCTACTATCTTACGTCCTGTTGCTCCCTTATGAAGAGCTGCCTCAGGGCAAGTAGCAAGGTCAAATGAAAGAGGCCCGTCAACTATACAGTCCTTGATCTTTCCTTCTTCATTCATCTTTGTAAGTTCTGCTGCCTCTACTGTTTCAGGCATCTTCGGATTAACTACTTCAACAGCTGTAAGTGGTGCAACCTTAGGACAGTCGATTCCGACTGCACGGCAGATCTCAACAGTATTTTCTATTATGCTGACCTTTTCCTCAAGTGTCGGATAAGGAACAAATGCAACGTCAGTGAAGAAAAGGAGCTTGCCATAGCCCTTGTTTTCAAATACACAAACATGTGAAAGCGGTCTTCCCGAACGAAGTCCCACTTCTTTATCAAGAACAGATCTAAGAAAATCCTTAGTCTCCATAAGTCCCTTCATGTACATATCAGCCTTGCCGTCATGAACATACTTAACAGCCTCGTGTGCAGCTTCGATAGGATCCTTGATATCAACAATCTTATAATCCTCAAGATTCATCCCAAGTTCTTCTGCGATAGCTCTAATCTTATCCTCATCCCCAAACAGAACAGAATCAGCAATACCCTTTTCTTTTGCTGCCTTTACTGCCATCAGTACTTCACTGTCCTGTGCAACTGCTACAGACACTGTCTTCTTTGGAAGTGCCTTAACCTTCTCCAGAATTTCCTTAAAACTCTTACTCATCTTCTCTATGTTTCCTTTCAAAAATGTTTAATATATATCAAGGGAATTACTTCACCTTGTCATCATTATCAATGAAGAAAACCTGAAGAATGACTGATACAAAAGTAAGGAGAACTGCGATTATGGAAAGCGTTCGTTCCGGGCTTTCCTTTCTGAGCGCCTTGGTATAAGCCTTCTTCATCAGCTTCATGTCGCGCTTTGCAGCCTTCTTCTCCTGCTTCTTATTCTTCTTTTCTTCTTTAAAATTGGCATTTACTGCTGCTACAGCCTTCTTAACAGACTTAGTTTTCTTAGCACTGCCTACTGAATTCTTCTCCATAAACACCTCTCCAATACATTAAAACATGGCGCTGAGTATCATAGCTATAACTATGATTCCAAGCATCGGAAGAGTTCCGAGCATAAGCTCCTTCTTTCCCTTCCTGTCGACACGTTCATTTCCTCTGAATCTGTGCACCCCATTCAACTCCATGAGGTCTACTTCTTCCCCAACCTCATAAATGCACAGGTTACCGACCTTTGCATACACCGTTCTGTCGTCGGGTGCATCTATTGTCAGCTCCACGTAGCTTTTTCTTGATATAGGATCATCCTTCTTTTCTATCTCTCTTATCCTGCCCTTAACCGGATTCCAGTTCTTGATCAGCTTCTTTCTTCTGTGCTGACTGGATGCGGTACATAAGTAAAGCTCGATCAGCAGGATCACCATGACTATCACGGCTGTAAGATTTTTAACCATTTAATAAAATCTCCCTGTATTGACTTTAGCGCATTAACGTGGTATAGTCTATCTGTTGTTGCGGTACTACGTCAAAAAGCTACAACTTTGATTATACTTCATAAAATAATAACATTTCAAGAGGAAGAATGAATGATTAAGGTAACTACAGTCGGAATAGCCGGCCTCGGACTCATAGGCGGTTCTTTCGCAAAAGCATATAAAGAAAACTCTGATGTAAAGGTTCTCGGCTTCGATCTGAACAAGTCCATCTGCCATCTCGCAGCAGTCGAGGGTGCGATCGACGACGTTCTCACCGAAGAGAATATCGGTGAATGTGATATAATCATCCCGGCTCTTTATCCGGATGCTGTTATTAAATATGTCAGAGAAATGGCACCTCATATCCGCAAGGATGCCATCGTCCTTGATACCGCAGGACTTAAGCGTGAGATCTGTGCCGAGTGTTTCAAGCTCGCTCACGAGTACGGTTTCATCTTTGTCGGAGGACATCCGATGGCAGGAAAAAGATACTCAGGTTTCAAGTACAGCTCAGGAAAGCTCTTCAGAGATTCTTCCATGATAGTTGTTCCTGAAAACGAAGAAGATCAGACCCTTCTGTCAAATGTGCGAGTTGCCCTTGCACCTTGTGATTTCGGACGTATCACAGTTTGTTCCGCCGAGAAGCATGATGAGATGATAGCCTTCACCTCAGAGCTTGCTCATATCGTATCCAACGCATATATCAAGAGCCCTACAGCTATGGAGCATCGCGGCTATTCAGCCGGAAGCTACAGAGATCTTACCCGTGTAGCATGGCTCAACGAAGATATGTGGACCGAAATCTTCATGAAGAACAGAGACAATCTCATCAAGGAGCTTGATTATATAACAGGTTACCTGAAGGAGTACCGTGATGCCCTGGATAAGGAAGACAGCGATACCCTCTGGAAGCTGCTCCATGACGGAAAAATGGCAAAGGAGAATGTAGACGGCAGATAAGCCGTCTTTTTCTTTTCCTTTGCCATAATTTTTTATTTCTTCAGTTTTACTGCTCTTCATTCAGAGTATCCAGAATGAAGTTCAGACAGAATGATCCGATATAAAGTATAAATCCGAGTATCATAAGTATCTTTGCGATACCGATATATTCACGGGCACTCATGCCGGAATCAAATCCAGCCGCATTATACTGTGCTATTATCGACTTCCAGCTCTCAACAACGCTTGTTGCATTGATATACACACTCTTATAGCATTTTGTATGATAAAGAGCTATGAATAAGACCAGTGCGATAATTATCGATATCATTCTCGATATATTTCTGTGTTCCTTTGTGAATCTGTATAGCTTTGTATTGCCAAACTTATTCTCAAAGAACGACGTTTTTTTCGTCTTTTCCGCATCTGCTGCCTGCTCATCCGCCGGCTGACCATCTGCCGCCTGAGCATTATCTGCAGCAGTTGTACTCTTACCCACATCTCCCTGCTCAAGTTTCTGGAGTCTGTGATAATTCTCATTCAGGAAGTTATCCTTCACTGTATAGATAAACATGATAAAAAGTACAATGAAAAGTATTATAAGCAGAATCAGCGGTACGATCTTACTGAATGTAAAACCCTCTTTAATCCCTGAATAACCATACCTTACGGAATCCATGAGTGAAGCGCCCTCGACCATTTTCGCATCAACCTTAACGATTGCAGTCACACTGTCAAGGAATATCGTCAATACCATGCATATAATGCCCAGTACTCCGGCAAGTCCGCAAAGTAGATATGATCTGCTTTTTCTATAAAAAGGTTCTTTCATAAAACCTACCACTCCTCAGATGGGTAGCTCCCTTCAACTGTAAGCTGTGCAAGCTTGTTCTTAACATCATCAAGGTCTTCAATATAAGTCATACCAAACCACTCAGCATCTGTCGGTACTACCTTAACGCTGCAGCCGTTTCTCTCAAGGATGTTCTGAACTGCATCTGATAAGGTCTCCTCGAACTTAAGAGAATTCTCCTCGATTCCCTTCTTAAGTCTTTCAGGGAATGTTACCTCAATATCATCAATAAACTGTGGATTGAATACCCACATATTCATGGAAGCAGCTGCATCCTCAGGAATCTCTGTGAAAGTCTCACCACCATCAAGAGTGAAGAAGCCCTTTCCGTCCTCGAGCTTAATTTCCTTACGCTCATCGATTCTTAAAAGATTACCCTCTGCATCAACCTTACAGATTCCTCTGCTGACGAATCCTGCAGGTGAAAGTGTCTTAGCTACATTATAGCCGATTGCAGCATGCTCATTATCTGCTTCACTTGCCATGATGAAATCATATGCAAGCTTGAAAGCTTCATATCCGTAGAAATCATCTGCGTTAATTGTGATGAAACTCTTGCCCTTAAGCTCTTTTCTTGCGGACCAGATAGCATGAGTTGTTCCCCACGGCTTTACTCTTCCTTCAGGAATGCTGCATCCTTCAGGGATTCCGTCAAGTGCCTGATATACATATGAAACAGGAACCTTAGCGGCAACTCTGTTTCCAACCGCCTCTTTAAATTCCTCAGCAAAACTCTCACGGATGATGAATACTACTTCTCCGAATCCTGCCTTGACAGCATCGTAGATTGCGTAATCCATAAGAGAATGCCCCTGATCATCCACCTTCTGAATCTGCTTAAGTCCTCCGAATCTGCTGCCCATTCCTGCAGCCATAACTACGAGAACCGGTGTCTTCTTATTACCCATACTTTTTCTCCTTCCGAATATTCACTAGTCATTTCTTGTCATAAATGCATTGATCTCATCCTGATCAATAGTTCCGTCTCCAAGAACTGTAGTAATGAGCTGCTTTGCATACTCTACATCCTCTTCAAAAGGATACATTACATATGCTTCTGCTCCGACTGAACTACAGATATCTGTTCCGTCTGAACCGCTTACGCTGTATGAATAGATATTCCATCCCTTCATATCTGAAAGCTGTCTCTGAACGAGTTCACCAACCTCTTCCTTTGACATATCTGTCTGGAATGTTCCTGAAAGTGAATCCATAATAGATGCATAGTTAGAAAGAAACTCTGATGACTGAAGCTTCTCGAAGACAGCCTTGATAACAGTCATCTGATTGTTACCTCTCATTCTGTCTCCCTCTAAGAATGCCATTCTTTCTCTTGCGAAAGCAAGTGCTCTTTCACCGTCAAGGTGATTTTCTCCTGCTTCGAAAACGTCTCCGTCAATACCTGTGAAGCCGTTCTCACAATATACGTCAATTCCACCGAGCTCATCGATGATAGCCTTAAAGCCCGTGAAGTTCATTCTTACATAGTAGCTGAGATCGATATCGTAGAGATGCTCCAGTGTACCCATAGAAGTATCGATACCGAATACTCCGGCGTGAGTGAGCTTATCCTTTCTGTTTCCAAGATTAGGGAATTCTACATAATAATCTCTAGGTGTTGAAATAAGAAGCATAGTTCTTGTCTCAATATTTATTACCGCAATAATGTTAACGTCGCTGCGGCTCTTTATATTTACTGAACCGAAGGTATCGATACCACTGATGTACATGCAGAAACGGTTCTTATCGAAAGGAGCCTCCTCAACCTTCTCTACGATCTGTGATTCTACTTCCTTCTCAAGGATAACCTTAAGTCTGGATGAATAATTCTCATACTGCTCTGAACTCTCAAGAAGTCCGATCATACCTGAATTAATGATAAATGACTGTATCTGATTGCTCTCAAATGCAACTGCAAGATCATAAACTGAATCAAATTCAGCTGTTGTGATTTCTTTACCAAGATCTCCGTTGATCTGATTTATTACATTATTAATGCCTTCCTGATCGCTGTTTCTGATAATACCGAATACATATCCGGAATCAACAGCTGAATTTATGGAATCGATAGGATCATCTGCCGAAACATATACGTTAATCTGTTCTACCTCTACCTTGTTTCCTGTCACATCATCAAGTGCTCTGTTGGTAGATGTGATGAAGTAGATACCATAGCAAAGTACACCACTTACTATAACCGAAAGCAGCATTCCGGCTATCGCGCTTTTTCTACCCTTCATCATTATAACTACTATAATAGGAAGAAGTGCCAAAACAACTGCCACAACTACCATTATTTTGAAAGGTACAAGCTTTGTTACATAAAGCATGTAAACTAATAAAAACGTTAAAATAAACTGAAGTGCTGCAAGTATACAGCCAACAACTCTTATTGCCTTCATCCGACGAGTCCCCTCTTAATATTTTCTTTTAGAGCATAATAAACCACAATAAAGAGATAATAACACTTTGATTATTTTTGTCAAACCATTTTTTAATTTCACATATATTATTCATCAATATTTAATGATTAAATATCATTGTAAAAAACTATCCGTTATTCTATAATGAGTGACATGAAAAAATTAGAAGAATACATGTCAGCTCTGTCTATCACATTAGACGAGTCTGCTTACGAAAAACTGAATACATATTATCAGATGGTGATCGAGAAGAATAAAGTAATGAACCTTACAGCCATAACCGACGAGGAGGAATTTGCACTGAAGCATTTCGCCGACAGTATATCCCTCACCTCTGCCTATCCTGAATTTGCAAAGAATGCGGAATCAGGAAAATGTACCCTTATAGATGTAGGTACCGGCGCAGGCTTTCCGGGAATTCCTCTCAAGATCGTATTCCCGAAGCTGAAGGTCACTCTGCTGGATTCACTCCAGAAGAGAGTAAGATTCCTTGATGAAGTCATCACGGAGCTGGGGCTTACCGATATCACCGCTATCCACAGCCGTGCCGAGGACGGAGCGCGTAATGCAGCTCTCAGGGAAGGCTTTGATTATGCTGTATCAAGAGCGGTAGCAAATCTCTCGGTACTCACAGAATACACTCTTCCTTTCGTGAAGAAGGGCGGACATTTTATAGCCTATAAGTCATCCGACATTTCAGAGGAACTGGGTGCAGCCGGAAATGCCATAAAGAAGCTGGGCGGAAAACTGGAAGACTGTCCGTCTCTCACCTTACCGGATTCCGACATAGGACGAAGCTTCGTTATTATAAAGAAGACTTCCGTTACACCTAAGACCTATCCGCGAAAAGCCGGAGTCATAAAAAAAGAGCCTCTCTAAGGCTCTTTTTTTATATTACTGCTTCTTCGTTTTTGAAGCAGCTGCTGCTTCTCTTGTAGCTTCACGTCTCTGACGTTCTTTCTCTCTTTTTTTCTCGTATACCTGTTGCTCTCTTTTCTTTAGATTTTCATATTCCTTTCTGGAAATCGGAACTGTTTTCTTCAGGATAAATACATTATCCGTACTGTCTCCGACAGCCTTACATTTTATAACACCTTCCATAAATCCGTGGTAGAGACATTTTCCTACCGCCACATCAGCTGTTGATGTTGCAGCGAACCATTTTATCTTTCTGCTGGTCTTACGCTTACATTTCACACATCTTATCATCGACAGCTCTTTATCGGACATCGCTGCACGCTTGGAAGGAAATTCTTCGGAAATCTCATCCAGTCTGCCGTCATGGAAGGCCTCAACTCTGTCCTCATATTTCTTCGGGTGCCTGTATATATCGAAGGTATATTTATCGGTTATATCTCCGAGCTTCGCCGCTTCAAGTACCTTTGCCGTATACCTCGCATCGTTTACCGCCGTATGGAACGGCTCTTCCTCATTCAGTCCCAGCTCCTCGACAGCCTTCTCAAGCTTCCAGATATTTCCGTCCGGATCGTACTTGTCTGCGAAGATCTGCTGGATGTTGTAATACTTAAGCGGGAACTCCAGCTTATCCATATAGTAGAAATCCATGTTATTCTGCAGATAGTACAGATCCGAGGATCCCCATGTACAGAATACCGAATCCTCTCCGCTCCACTTGAGGAACTCTGAGCAGGCCTGCTTGAACGGAACTCCATCTTTCTTCAAGTCCTTTTCATCATAGCTCAGCATCTGCTTGATTATCTTATGAAGTTTTGTGTAAATCTTCGGCTTTACCAGTCTGGAGAATTCATCTACAACATTATAGCTTTCATCCAGCTTAACCGCGCCGATCTCGATTATCTCAAATGGCATCCTTGGGTGTTCTCCGGCCTGTCCTATAGGGCTCTGATTCCACTCAAGATCAAATACAATATAATTCATATGGGTTATTGTTCCTCTGAGTCAGTTTTTATTTTTTCAGATATAACATAAGCATGGAAATGTCTGCCGGCGACACGCCCGATATACGGGATGCCTGTCCTATCGACTCCGGCCTGATCTTCTCCAGCTTCTGACGTGCTTCTATACGCAGGTTTCTTACTTCGAAATAATCGATATCCTGAGGTATCTTCTTCTCCTCAAGCTTCCTCATATGTTCAACCTGAGCATACTGCCTGTCGATATATCCTTCATATTTTATCTGAATCTCTATCTGTCTTACTATCTCGTTCCTGTCGAGTGCTTCAGGAATCTCGATATCTCCGCCGAAGCCACTCTCGCTGCCTGATCCTTCTTCTGTCTCATCGCCTTTTCCGTAAACGATGTCAGCCAGCTTTCCGAGACTAACTATATCATTATAACTCATTTCCGGACGTTTTAAAATATCAGCAAGTGAAACTCTTGTTGCGATAGGCATTGAGCCCTTCTCCTCCAGGAATTCCTGAAGTCTCTTGTTGGCTCCGACAAATGTGCTCTTCAACCTTTCTATCTCCGAAGTAATGATCTCTCTCTTCTTGCAGAAAAGCTCATATCTTGCATCATCAATAAGTCCGACCTCATGTCCGATATCTGTAAGTCTGAGGTCAGCGTTGTCCTGACGGAGCAGAAGTCTGTACTCCGCACGGCTGGTCATCATTCTGTACGGCTCCGCAGTCTCCTTTGTAACCAGATCGTCCACGAGAACTCCGATATATCCGTCTGCTCTCGAAAGAACTACAGGTTCCTTACCTGCCAGAAGTCTTGCCGCATTTATACCTGCGATAAGTCCCTGTGCGCCTGCTTCTTCATAGCCGCTGCTTCCGTTCATCTGTCCCGCAGAGAAAAGTCCGTCAACTACCTTTGATTCAAGTGACGGCTTAAGTGATGTCGCTGATATACAGTCATACTCGATCGCATATGCAGGTCTTACTATCTTTGCATTCTCCAGTCCCGGAACCGAGTGTACCATTCTGTACTGAACATCCTCAGGCATGGATGAAGACATTCCGTCGAGGTACATTTCATCCGTAAACTCACCCTCCGGCTCAAGGAACAGCTGATGTCTGTCCTTATCCGGGAACTTCATGATCTTATCCTCGATGGATGGACAATACCTTGGTCCTGTTCCGTGGATAACACCCGAATAAAGCGGTGAACGGTCTATATTATCCTTTATAACCTGATGAGTTTCCTCATTAGTATATGTAAGCCAGCAGGAAATCTGCTCTCTCCAGATATCCTCTTCCTTATTGGTAAAGGAGAACGGCTGGATATGCTCGTCGCCCTTCTGCTCTGCCATCTTCGAGAAATCTACAGACTTTCTGTCAATTCTCGGAGGAGTTCCTGTCTTAAATCTTCTTAAATGTACCCCTGCCGCTTCAAGCGATGCCGAGAGTCCGGTTGCTGCCATAAGCCCGTTCGGTCCTGTCTCGTAAATGGTATCTCCGTAGATACATCTTGCCTTCAGGTAAACACCTGTACAAAGAACAACTGCCTTTGCATGATAGGTTGCACCTGAAAATGTCTTAACTCCAACAACCTTTCTGTGGATCTCGCCTTCATTTCCCGCAAGTCCCTCAACCTCTTCGGTAAGAAGCTCGGTAACCTCTGCCTGTCTTAATGTGAGATGCGGCTCCTTCATTAAGGTAAGGCGCATCTGCTTTGTATATTCAACCTTATCGGCCTGTGCACGAAGTGAATGTACCGCAGGTCCCTTTGAAACGTTCAGCATCTTGGACTGAATATAGGTCTTATCTATGTTCTTGCCCATCTCACCGCCCAGGGCATCTATCTCTCTTACGAGATGTCCCTTCGAGCTTCCTCCGATGTTCGGATTACATGGCATAAGTGCCACGCTGTCCATGCTGACAGTAAACATAATGGTCTCGAAGCCGAGTCTTGCCGCAGCAAGAGCCGCTTCGCAGCCTGCGTGTCCCGCACCGATTATTACAATGTCATAGGTTTCTTCAACGTGCATAATGTGTCTCTTTTCTTCACTTCGTTCAGGATAACAACTCATTCTACGAATGAGTTGTTACTTACTGGTGCAAATAAACTTCGCTCCGCTTGTTTATTGCATTCGCTTCGCGTCTGCTCCATGCTTCGCATGGGCATCCTTCACTTCGTTCAGGATAACAACTCGTTCTTTGAACGAGTTGTTACTTGCCCATACAAAATTCACTAAATATTTTATCTGCGAGGTCATCCTCAAGGCTCTCTCCGATTATCTCTCCGAGAGCTTCATATGCTGCCATAAGATCGATGGTATAGAAATCCTCTCCCATTCCGGCCTCGATGCTGTTTCTTACTCTGTCGAGGCTTTCCTTCGCTCTGATGAGTGAAGCCTTATGCCGCACATTTGTTATATACACCTGATTATTGAAATCTATCTCTTTGCTGAAGAACATTTCCTTAATCTTGTCTCGCAGGAGATCAAAGCCTTCGCCGCTCTTTGCAGATATCTGGAGGATCTTATCCTTATCAAGTCCCTCAAGATCCTCATCTGTGAGAACGGGAGCAATATCGCTCTTATTCACCAGCACAATGTATTTTCTGTCTTTGATCATTTCGATGAGCCGAATATCATTTTCGTTCAGAGACTCGGAACTGTCAAGTACTAACATTACAAGATCTGCCTGATTCATGGATTCGATTGCTCTGTCGACGCCGATTTTCTCCACTGCATCCTCTGTTTCTCTGATTCCGGCGGTATCGATCAGCTTGAGTGTCATGCCGCCGAAGCTTATATATTCTTCAAGGGTATCTCTGGTAGTTCCTTCAATATCCGTTACTATCGCTCTATCTGTTCCGGTAAGCATGTTCATTATGGATGACTTACCTACATTAGGCCTTCCGACGATTGCCGTGCGGATGCCTTCCTTAATGATCCTGCCCTCATCACCCGTTAGGATCAGCTTATCGATACTTCCCGCTATTTCATCGATGGTGCCCGACAGCTTATCGCTGTAACCGTCCAGACTGTAATTCTCCGGATCGTCTATGGCCGATTCGATAAATGCGGTCTCATATATTATCTTATCTCTCAGCTCGGTGATAGCCTTGCGCAGGCTTCCCGACAGCTGCTCGAGCGAGGACTGAAGTGCCATATCATTCTCGGCATTTATTACATCCATTACAGCCTCGGCTCCGGTCATATCTATTCTTCCGCCGAGATAAGCCCTCTTCGTGAACTCGCCCGGTTCTGCAGGACGGATACCTTCTTTAATAAGAAGCTCCATCACTCTTTTCATAACGAGCGGACCGCCATGGCAGTCCAGTTCTACCGTATCTTCGGTAGTATAGGTATGAGGCCCTTTCATTACAAGAGCTATGACCTCATCTAATTCTGTTTCGCCATCATATATACGGCCGAAGGCTGCCGTAAAGCTCGGCATCTCGGACAGCTTCTTCCTGCCGCGGAACAGTTTGTCCGCTACAGTAATGGCCTCAGGGCCGCTGATCCTTATAATTCCTATGGCCGACTGTCCCATTCCCGTTGCGACAGCACAGATAGTATCATTTGTATACATAGACAAACATCCCTTCCTAGGCTCAACTAACGCACAAAGGCGCCATACCCAATGGATATGGCGCCGAGTAAAATCTTATAAGTAATAATCCTCTTTCTTAACTAACTTCATAACTGCTTCAACCGTGATTGCTGCAAGTCCGAGAAGTGCGAGGATCCATCCGAATCCGTAGCTAACCTTTGCAAGTCCGCTGTATTCTCCGGCTGCTGATCCGATATCGATTGTAGCATAAAGGAAGAAAAGAAGCATTATTCCAGGAATATACAAGTAGCTGTATGGCTTCTTCTTTAATTCCTCAATAGCCGGAATATTAATAACTCTGAACTTAAGTGCAACGATGCAGAGTGATCCGATTAAGAAGAACAATGCCATTAATATATAAAAGCCTCCAACTTCCCAAAGGCTTGCTGATTCTTTGATTCCAAGCACACTCATCTTCATCCATGGGAGAAATGCTGAAAGGAATACTAAACCAGATCCGATTACAGGAAGAAGATTTATAGGATTCTTAATGTTCTGAACCAATACGCTTGGATCAAATACAGCGCCTGTACCTGCTGCAGGAGCCTTAGGTGCAGTTGGCTGTCCAAACTGCTGAGGCTGTGAAGCCTGTGGGTTGAACTGCTGCTGTGGCTGAGCTGCCTGTGGGTTAAACTGTGGCTGTGAAGCCTGCGGGTTAAACTGCGGCTGTGCATCCTGAGGATTAAACTGCGGAGCCTGTGGCTGTGCATCCTGAGGGTTGAACTGTGGAGCCTGTGGCTGTGGATTATACTGTGGAGCCTGTGGCTGTGCCTGCTGAAAAGTATTTCCACATACATTACATGCTACTGATCCATCTGGTAACTGATTTCCGCATACTGGACAAATCATTTCAATACCTCCTTTGAAATATAAATACTTTCGTTTCAAAAAAATAAAGAGCCAAAAACCTTGTCTACACAAAGTCCTCAGCCCTCCTGGAGTGGGCCGCCGGGGGCTCGAACCCCGCACACCCTGATTAAGAGTCAGGTGCTCTACCAAATGAGCTAGCGGCCCGTATTTCGCATTCATACGAGGTGCTTTATCAAAAGCACTTTGTTAATATACTACAAGCTTTTCTTAATTGCAACTACTTTTTTAAATTATTTTTTATTTTGGAACTTTTCACAAAAAATCAATACTTATTAAGACATTTTTAAGTATTTTGAATAATCATTTTCCGAATATTGTATTGAGAAGTTCCACATCCTCTGCCGTCAGTCTTAAGTTCGATACATAATCACGTCCCTCAACTGATGTAACTTTTACTTCAATAACTGCTCCTTCTGCTATAGCTTCCTTTCCAACCTTGCTGATAAATGCAGGAAATTTTGGATGCTGCTGCTTAAATACCTGAATCTTTGATCCTATCTGCAGAAGATCTACAGGATTAACTCCCATTATATTTTTCCTCCTTAATCCGTTCAGGCCTCTATGATCATAGCTCTGACCATTCCCGGAATTTCATAATCTCTCTTACCAGCGCCGATTCCGACCCTCAGAACACTAAAGCTCTCAGGCAGCCTGTCATCTGTTTTTACAGCGGCTGCGAATGCTGCTCCCGTAGGAGTTACAAATTCACCGCGTCTTTCTGTTATAGCAAGCCTTACGCCTGTCTGCTCGGCTATCTTCATAACTGCAGGTACCGGAACCGGGATCACGCCGTGCTGGCATCTTACAGTTCCGCATCCGTCAACCAGACGGGTAATGATACATTTCTTAATATCATTCTTTGTTATTATATCTTCAAAGCATACGGCAGCGGAAAGAATATCTACTATAGAATCTACTGCGCCTACCTCATGGAAATGTACCTCATCTATAGGTCTGTCGTGTACAGCAGCTTCAGCCTCCGCAACGATACCGAATATCTTCTTCGCAAGATTCCTTGCGCCCTCGGTCATCTCAGTCTTATCTATTATCGCCTTAACATCAAGGTAACTTCTATGCTCATGATGATGTTCATGGTGATGATGTCCATCGTGGTCGTGATGATGGTGTTCATCATGATCATGGTGATGGTGCTCATCATGGTCGTGGTGATGGTGCTCATCGTGATTGTGATGATGGTGCTCATCATGGTCGTGATGATGTTCATGGTGGTGGCCATGCTCGTTATGGTCATGTCCATACAGATAATCCATGTCATGATCATGATTATCATTGTCCAGGATAACATCGAAATCCGCCGCACCTATCCCGGCCTTTGCCACTCTTGTTATCTTTACATCAAAGCCTCCGACAACCGTCTTCAGGCTCTCCAGCATCTTATTCAGAACATCTCTGTCAGCCCCAAGATCAAGGAGTGCTGCCACAGACATATCACCGCTTATACCAGTATTACATTCAATAAATAATGACTTACTCATATCACCCCATACACTTCGACTACATGTAGTGAAGATTTCCCTAAATAAAACAAAAAACAACTTCTTATAGTATAAAATGTAATCGCATTTATTGCAATTACATTGTATATTGAAGCGGTATATTTATTTCTGATATAATATTTTCAAATGGGGATTACTTATCAGAAGGAGATTTGTTTATGAAGGTTATTTGTCAGCATTGCGGTAACAAATTTGATTACCATATGTATGTTGGTCTCTGTCCGAAATGCGGAAAAATATACAGAACCCGCTCCGAGACCGTTGAACACAATTCAGGCATCGTTCTGAATGCCACATATTCTACGGAGGATATCCATCCTGAGCTTGAAGAGTACTGGAACAGAAGCTTCAATACTCATAATCATAATTATCAGGCACCTCCACAGCAGGTTCAGAATGCGTATCCTGAGAAAATGTACCAGAAAACGCAGCTGAATAAGGCTTACCGCCCGCCTCAGGCCATGATACGCACGAGCAACAGGCCTCAGCCTAAAAAGCAGGGCTCAGGCGCAGCTCTGTTCTTTATTGTAGTGATCATAATGATCATAATGTTTATGTATGCCCTTGCGGGAAATTTCTAAATTAATGTTATTTGTCGCATCGCTCAGCTAATCTGTTAATCTGGGTTGCAACATACCCTGCACCATAACCGTTGTCTATATTGACAACGGTTATTCCATTTGCACAGGAATTGATCATAGTAAGAAGCGCCGAAAGGCCTCCCATACTTGCCCCATATCCCACTGATGTAGGAACAGCTATCACCGGATTTGATACAAGTCCGCCGATAACGCTGGCAAGTGCGCCCTCCATTCCGGCAACTACGATGACGCAGTTGGCTTCTCTTATCTCATCTGCCTTTGACAGGACTCTGTGAATCCCGCTCACGCCCACGTCATATATTCTTCTGACTCTGCCGCCAAAGTATTCGGCAGTCTCCGCAGCTTCCTCTGCAACCGGAATATCAGCCGTGCCGCCAGTACAGACCGCAATAAGGCCGATACCATCCACACCCTGTTTTATAGGCTTTATATGTGTATCGACCTTCAGGATCCTCGAAACCTTATTGTACTGAACGTCGGGAATTACCTCTTTAATTATTTCATACTGGTGTTCGCTGGCTCTTGTTCCGAATATCTGTCCGTCATTTTCAAGAAGCTTCTTATAAATACCTATCAGATATTCGTCGGGTTTTCCTTCGCAGAATACAACCTCCGGAAATCCTGTTCTTTTTTCTCTGTCTGTATCCAGCTTTGCATATTGCAGTTCATCATATTTATCCATATTACCACCAATACCTTTTAATCGATTGACACCGAACTTCTGCCCTTAATACATAGCAGCCGCGCCGCCCCCATAATACACAATAAGCGTGCCGCACTGGGTTTTTATACCCTTACGACACGCTTTACATTAATCCATTACTTTACAACGTGATTCATCTTAGATCTTGTAAGACGATACTCTACAGAACGTCTCAGATAATCCAGGAAGTCCTCATTTCTGCACATTGACTTTCCAGGTGAATCTGAAAGCTTAGCAACCGGACGACCGTTTACATACTGAAGCTTGATAACGATGTTAAGAGCCTCCTCGTATGTATCGTTTGAAACGAAGGTTCCGATACCGAAGGATACTTTTGTCTTATCCTTAAAGTAATCATAAAGCTGCTGAGCCTTATCGAAATCCAGGCTGTCGCTGAAGAGAAGAAGCTTTGTCTTCGGATCAACGCCGTAGCTCTTGTAATGATTGATGATCTTCTCGCCCCACTCATAAGGATCGCCGCTGTCATGACGAACACCTGTGTAGTTGTTGACCATTGAACGGTCAAAGTCAAGAAGGAAAAGATCTGTAGTAACTGTATCTGTAAGAGCTGTTCCGTTATCACCCTGATACTCGTTGTACCAGTCACGCATAGCATGATGATTTGTATATGCAAGAGGAATTGAATCAATTCCCTGATACATCTGTACGAACTCATGTGCATAGGTTCCGATAGGAGTTACATTGTACTTCATAGCAAGGTACACATTTGATGTACCAACACAGTTCTGTGTCTCCTGGCAGAATCTTCTTACAACAACATCCTCCCACTCACGTGAAAGTCTTCTTCTACATCCAAACTCAGCAAACTTAAATGTGTAAGTTCCGTCGTTCATAGCCTTGATCTTCTCATCAAGACGCTTCTCTGCATCAGCTCTGAGCTTATCATAATCAAATGCCATACGGAAATATACTTCATTGATGATCTCAAGAAGATATATCTCAAACTGCATAGCTGAGAAGAGCGGTCCGTCAACGATAACTGTAAGTCCGCCGTTTTCTTTAGCTCTGATCGTTACATAATCTCTGATCGGATGCCAGAGTCTGAGGAATTCTACGTAGTCATCCTTGATGAAACGGATGGAACGAAGATAATCCAGCTCTTCATTATTGAATCTGAGTGAGCAGAGATGATCAACCTGCTCTGTAATTTCCTGAACCATCTCAGGAGTAAATACTATTCCGTCATTTCTACATTTAAAGTAGTACTGTCCGCAAAGATCTGTGTGCTTATGGAAGATAACCTGATCCATGTTGAACTTATACAGGTCTGTATCCAGAAGTGACTGTACGATTGGTTCTAACTTCATAATTTTTTTACCTCTTAGCTTTCAACGAATTTGAAAAAGTAATCTATCCCCCATAATACATCATAATAAGCCATTTATTCAAGGTTTATTGTATAAACTCTATTCCAAACCCGTCAGATCTATCAGATCATCCAGAATGCGTAAGCTATTTCCGGCGTCCTTTATATTTCGTCCGAAGAATTCCGTAGCCATGGCTGAATCAACCGTCTTTACTGCAGCCTTTCCATCAACTGTATATTCGAATGTAACGCTGTCAAGGTTATCGATAACTCCGATCAGAATATAGGATATGGACTCCATGTCACTTTCCTTAAGCACTTTGTCTTCTCCCAAAATGTCCTCACTCAGGTAAAATGTCCAGCCATAAGGCTCTTTTTCTGTCTCAAGCTCATTGGTATATTCTCCAAAACGGTTCTGAACATCAAGAGCTCTTGCAGTTTCTCCGTTTTCCGGCATGTCACCTACATACTCATGTTTTGTTTCATATACATTTGCTGCAAGCCGAGATATTTCCTCGCCATCCTCCCAGATGATACGGTCATTTACCTTCACCTGACGGATCTTGCTCTGTGCCGTATACTCCTCATGGAAGCCGTCAGCATAGAAAGGACCTGCTGCAACTCCCTTAGTAGTAATATTTATAACTCCATCCTCTTCAGTAAAAAGAACCTTTGATACATCATGTACAGGACCTACTGCTTTTCCGTTTATAGCAAGATGATTGTCTTCAACCTTTACAGTACATGTAATCCAGTCTCCGTAGATTGGCTCTCCGATTATATAAAGCCTTACAAAGATCACCGCAGCTATTATAACCGCAGCTGCAGCAAGACTAGAAATAAGAACTCGCACATTTTTCTTCTTATTCTTCTTAAGGAAATCTATTTCCTTCTTATCATTTTCATCCGGAACGTAATTTGCATCATATCCGGCTCTCATAGCCTCGAGGGTCTTTCTGCATTTCTCGCATCCCTCAACGTGCTCCTCAATCACTTTATCAGTAACAGGACTTGTCAGGCCATCAACATAGGATGGCATGAGATCCATTATTATTTCGCATGGTATCTTACTCATTTGTCTCCACTTCCTTTCTCAGTTTTTCCTTACCTCTATAGAACGTTACTCTTGCCCAGTTTTCTGTCTTTTGATGAATTTCTCCTATCTCGCGGAAAGACAGCCCTCCGAATGCTCGGAGATATATAACCTCACGGTACGGCTCCTCTACTTCATGGAGCTTTCTGAACAGCTCCATCTTATCCGCATTCTTCATCACATCCTGTTCGGCTGAATCCACCGGAATGGCCAGATCCTCTATGTCTTCATGCCCCGGATGCTTTCTCATGTAGGTAAGGAATACATTCTTTGCTATAGCGCAAAGCCATGTAGATATCTTGCAGCTTTCATCATATTTATCGATGGATCTTATTGCCTGGTAGAAGGTTTCCTGTGTCAGTTCTTCTGCCACATCCTGATCCTGTGTCTTCGACAATATGAATCTGTAAACTGTCTGAGCATATTTCTGATATATCTCATCCATCGACTGCAAGTTCTCACCTCCTTTTTGTTCGTTCTATATGGTTAATGCAGGAAAGTGTCGATTCGTTACAAACTTTTATAAATTTTTTCAAAAAAATTTTTACGCCCTGCCAAATAACACAAAATAATAGGCACCTCTGAGCAAGATGCCTATTATAACGTATTCAAAATTCCAACTTTTTTAATTGTAAAATGCTTCCAGATTTCTCTTGAACAGCTTTGCCGGTCTGTGGCCTGCTCCGCCAAGCATTTCTGTTGTTTCAATAACAAACGGTGCGATCTTTCTTCTGAAGTTCGGTGTGAGCAGCTTCTCACCGAGAACGATCTCATACGCTTCCTGAAGACTGTAAAGCGTAAACTTCTCAGGCATAAGGTCAAAGATTATTCTGCCCGCATCATCCGCATTCTCATGAAGTGACTTGAAAGCTCTTGTAATTATCTCTGCATGATCAAATGCGAGTCTTCCACCGTCTATAATTTCATAATTCACTGTTTCATGATGATCTGAGAAGTTTCTTGTCTCCTCAACGACTGAGACGATCTTCTCACCCAGTGATTTATTTTCGAAAACCAGCTCATATCTGGTATTTATCTCTGCTGAATTAGCCTTAACATGCTTCTTCATCTCGCTTATGTTTATATCGATGGTGAACCATGCAGCCTCTCCCGCATCTGTTCCTGAAGCAACATTACATTTAGAAGCATCAACGAGAGCAAGATATGCCTGCGATGTGATCCATCCTCTTGGATCTCTGTCCGGCGCGCTGAAGAATCCGAACGGCTCAAGGAATGCACTGTCAACCGCTGTCTCCTCCCTAAGTTCACGAAGTGCTGTCTCGCGGAGCTCTTCTCCCTTCTGTGCAAATCCACCCGGAAGTGCCCAGTAATCTTTATATGGGAAGCCTCCTCTCTTTATAAGGAGTACGCCCAGCTTCTGTACAGGATCCTTCCTGTATTCCTCACTCTCCTCTTCCTTAAGGATAGCAAACACTGCTATATCCGCTGTAAGTGACGGACGTTCAAACTCGCTTATATCATATGACTTCAGAAATTCCTTTTCTTCTTTCGACATCTTGTATTCTCTCACTTCGATCTTCCTCCGTTCAGTTTTCTGTATAGTAAATAATATATCCTTTTTTAATTCCAAAAACAATCTATTTTTATTATTCTGATAATATCATCACAGAAAAATGTGCATTTCCCCGATAATATTACTTACTTTCCGGTGTAAAGAAATAGTACTCAACGGCATTCATATTTGCCACATCAAGGCCTTGTCCTTCTACATAGCAGCCATAATACGGTGTATCTATAGTTCCCTGCCCCTCTAATGTATCTTCTCCGTCGATCCAGCACTTTTCATTATGAAGCATAATACACACCAGGTTATCCTTGGTATACTGCGAATTCATTGAAATTATCTGATTGATCTCTGATTTAGTAACTCCGTAGCTACTGAGATCCTCAGTTATATACTTATAAGCAGCTTCGCCCTTATAATAATCAAAATGCCCTTCATAATAATAGTTATCATAAACGCCCTTGTCCTTATAATACTTAAATGTACCGTCTTCTTCAGGAACAAGATAAGAGCTGCCATGGATTTCATTCCAGCTGTGGTTAACAAAATAATCGCGTGAACCTTCTCCCTTACCGCCCTTATTCTTCATTAACAAACCGACTACTCCGACAACAAGAACAACTCCGATTACCATAATTATTCCGGCAAGCAGTCCGATCTTCTTCGGCGAAGAAGCAGTATATGGATTGCCCTGCGGCGGCATCATAGGCTGCGAATAGCTCTGCTGATAATTCTGCTGTGGGTAGCCCTGCGGCATCCCCTGCTGTACATACCCTTGAGGTGCTCCCTGCTGAGGGTATCCCTGATTATAATTCTGATTATTATCCATATTATTTTTCCTTTCCTCAAAATCCCCAATATATATCTAATCGCTGTTCTTTCTTATTATCATTATGATAATATGATTATAAAAAAGCATCCCTCTTATGTCAAGAAGAATTTTCGAAATAATTGAATAAATAGAATAAAAAAGCGCCTTCGAAACCGAAAGCGCTTTCGCGATCACATATTCTATGCCATATATATTCTATGTCCGGCTTTTTTAGCCTCCGCAACCAGTTTTCCATAGGATTCAAGGTCAGTTACAAATACACAGTAGCTGTCACTATCTATATCCATAGCAGCCAGAACATATCCGGCAGCGGCCCATTTCTCATTAAGGATAGCTGCCCACTGTGTAAATTCCCCGTCCTCATCAAACCATGCTTCATCTATAGGAAGAGACTTATCACCTAAAAGATCCTTAAGGCAATATACGAATTCATCCTTCTCTTCTTTCCAGTCCAGCTCTGCCAAAAGATTATTGTCCTGAAATGCATCCACCATTCCTATCCAAATGATGGTATCCTCGTCTTCATCTTCTTCCATACATCTGTCATCATAGCAGTCCCGATACTCATTAAAATAGGCCTTTGGATCTTCAAAGCACTTACTCAGCCGCTCTGTGGTCGCTCCCTTGCTGTCGATCAGCTTTATAATGTTTCTGTATGCCTCAATCTTATCGAAATTGTCTGTATTATCCTTTTCATTATTTCGTCCGCCAAACATATTAAAAAGACCCATTTTCTATTACTCCTTTTTCGTAATTATTTAAGATCAGTAACATATTCTACACTGTCTATCAAGGTCATATCCCTTGTTTCATCATCCGTGGCATATGCCGGAGTTGAGTAAACCAGTATTTTATTATCGGTTATGGCCATTCTGAAGGCATTGATATCAATATCTATATAATCAATTCCGTCAGTATAGGTATCGATAACTTCCGAACCTGTTCCGTCCATGCCACATTTGCACAGTTCAAATCCATCCTCAAGAAGATGAATATAGTAAATGGTACCGTTATGAACATTGAAGGAACCAACATCCTGAATGCTGTTTTCCTCAACAATACGATCAGATACCACAAGAAAGTTTGAAATCTCCCGATTATCTATCATCTTTTCATTCAGTGTATAGTAATACTGTCCTATGGATTGTCTTCTTAAGTTACGATACCCATGATAATCGCTGTTATTCATTAAGTAGAAGCTTAAGATCTCTCCGTCAAAAAATGATCCGTATTTATCTATAACATCACCGAGATATAAAACCGGACCTGATAGCTTATCCTCTCCGATTTCGAAATAATATATATTACTCTCTACCATATCAATATTATATTTTTGGCGTTTCATCTCCTCATACGACATGGTAGTCTGAATATATAATCTGTCATCAACTATACAAAAATCCTGGATATCCTGCTTCTCATCCGGTGTTAAGATTTTCTCCGCCTCGCCCGTTTCAGCATCTACCTTTAAGATTTCCTGCTCATTTGCCAGATAGAGATATCCCTTATAATATCCTATGGAATAATGACTGTCTTCACCTCTGAATACTTCAGAAATGTTTCCGTCGCTGTCCATTTTCTTTACAAGCTTATAGTCGCCTTCTTTTCCCTCACCACTATTGGATGACGCGATATAAAAAAGTCCCTTTTCCGTATTTACGGCCTGATTCTGATAATTTCCGAGATATTCCGCTTCAAGATCCGCTCTTGGAGTATGGTCCTCCTTCTCATAATTTCCGTAATTATCACTATAATCCATACATATCACAAATGACTTGAACCACATAGCAAGCGTAATCTCAAAAAGAACAATACCGATTATTGCCACTCTTTTCAGAACCTTATTTCTCGTTTCATCTTCTACAATATCCTTCTCGGTTTTTTCCTTATCCGGATGAACCAGATTATCATATGCCTTCTCCTTCTTATAGCTGTAATGGCATATGACTATCACCGTGAAGCAATAGGAAATAAGCACTATAAATGAAATGCCTGCCGGCGATACGAATAAATACTTCATTTCATATCTTGCAAAAAGAACCGGTGTAAGAAGATAGATGATCATTCCCTCAATTACACCCGCATATACGAAAATATCCGCTTTATATTCCGGAATCATTTTCTTAATGATAAGTATCCTGTTGACTATAAGAGCAACGATTGCGATTACCATCACAATCATCATCCATCTGTTGATAGATACCCAGAATTCACCGGACTTTACCTCAACCCTTCCGAGCAGGACATCAACAAGACTTGATGATTCATATATTTTCTTGCTCTCTATCGAAATCGGACTTTCAAAAGGCCCTCTGACCATGAGCTTATCATATATTGAATAAAATCCCGGATCAAAACAGCATCCGAAGTAATGTAAAAAATATGCAAATATAATTATTGAAATTATCGTAAAAATAATCATAGCTTTCCTCTTTGTACTTATTATCTTTTTGATAATATGATATTAACATAATAAATTTGCCCTGTCAACCTTTTCATTGGTTGACAGAGCAATGTGGGGGGATTAAAAAACACATTTATCATGCGGTTTTTCTAAAGTAATCATCTCTACCCTTTACCGGGTAAATATCTTCTCTGGTTTCTCCGTCCGATATATAATCAGCAATCTCGCTGATCGGACTGTCATATTCATTTAAATGTGTGAGCGCGATACTCATGCGTGCCTCACATTCATCCGGAAACCTTTCACTGTCGAAGTCTTCTCTGATCCTGTTCATAAAAGCCTCAGGATCCAGCTTTCCATATCTTATTGTTCCCTGATAAGGATTCGGTACATTTGTCAGATCAGTCATAGCTGCATTTATCTCAGCCTTATCACATTCACCTTCAAATTTTCCTGCACCATGTCTTGTTAAATAAGATCTTGTAACATAGCAGACTTCAACATCTATCTTTGTATGAGGCCTGATTCCCTGTTCAAGGGATGCTTCGGCATTCTTCCTATGTATGTATTCGCGGATCATCTCCGCCGGATTTCTGAGTCCGGTATTACTTGGAGTTGTATTACATCCATATTCCTTTCTGTTTCTGTCAAGCAGAAGGCCCTGGCCGGCTTCATATATCACAGTACCGTAATCGTCCATTATATCCGCGCCTCTCACTTCAGTCATTCTGCACATGAGTTTGAAATCCAGAATATAGTTATCCACAAGCTTCCAATCATATATGATATTCATCCACTCATCAGAAATCTCTTCGACTCCGAGATCCTTCAGGCGTTTGATCATATAATCTCTGCACTCTTCCTTGAGATATTTCCTTAGCTCACTGTCGCTCATTCTCATCATCTCACCGAGGCAGGCTCCGTTTCTTACCAGTGTCTCCCATATTCCGACGCCGCAGCTTCCATGGCGGGCATCCCCGCGATGCTGTTCGACTATCTGATTTATGATCATGTCAAACGGTGTTGTAACCGGACTGTCTTCACACAGATATATCTTCGGAAGTGTAACAAACTGACTCTGTAATTCCTCGTATTCGTTCATGAATATCATTGGATTCAGTATGAAATAGCCCGGCAGCCATGTATCGGCTCCGACCATCATACCTGATCCAAAATGATGGAATACGTGTCTTATTCCGTCGGGAGTTTTGACGGTATGCCCTCTCTGTGCGCCTCCGTTACTACATATCACTAATATTCCTTCACTAATATCAGCTTTAGCTGCAAAAAAATCTGTCATCATACCTTTACCTTCGTCGCCGAAGTTCGCACCTATGATTATTTTCACTTTACGCATACCGCCACCTCCTTTCCGAATCTCTTCACTCCCCCTGTAGAGTTCCGAGATTGTTCTCCATCCCATCGTTCCCCCTGTAGAACTCTGAGATGTTTCTTCTCCCTTTCGCTCCCCCTGTAGAGCTTAGGGATTACTATGATGACCCTGCATTCGCAGGACTAATTAACTCTTTACCAACTGATGCTCATTACCAACTAATGCCTGCTGCCATCGGAAGCTCGATCTGTCCTCTCATAAGAGACTTGTTTCCAGCTTCTCTGGTAACTATCTTAATGATCTCATCAGTTACTTCCTTAAGCTTAACCACTTTGAAATGCTTGTTATCCATGAGCTTTCCCCATGATTTTATGTAGCTTGTGCAAGCACCTCTTGACGCAATGTGGTTAACAAAAAGATGATATACATCGTATTTTTCCTGAACGGCTCTATATAATCCGTCAGTCTCAACATCTTCAGCAGCCTCACGGCCTGTAATCCTTGTAATTGTCTCGGCTGGAAGATACGGGTTGAGTCCTTCATCTCCCATGGTGATGATTATTCCCTTTCGTCCTCTGTCCCATGCATCAAGCTTTACATGATTGAGCCCGAAGTACCATGCTGCTGTATATGATTCATAACCATTGCCGCCACCTCCGAATTCGAAATAAACCTTATCGAGCTGTTCGGCAATCCTTATATCTGATTCAAACTGAGAAACCTGAAGTGGATAACGGTCATATGCGAAATCTCCGATTCCCATAACCATAAACTCTACGTCCTTCACTTTCTCGTAAAGCTTGGTCATTATGATATTGAGCTGCTTTGCAACTTCTACGGCTGCCTGTCCCATCGATCCTGTAACATCCAGTGCCAGGATTACCGGTATTGTTTCCGGATGCTCCTCAGTATCGCAGCACTCTCTCATCACATCCTTAGGATCAAGCATAGGATCTATCGTTCTTGCGGCAAACATTTCCTGATTACTCATATCTCCGGCTATGCGTCCGCTCTTATCAACTGTTCTTCCAACTCTTCTTGAATACTGTCTAAATGTATCCTCTCTCCATATTCCACTACCCATATGTTCCTCCTTTCCGACCCCGAGGGTCTTCTCTTCACTAATTTTTCCTCCTGTGACGTCCGACCCGGCTTAGTCGGACGTCTCATTTTCCCTTCACTATATCGAATACTTAAGCTCAGTCCTCATCGTCAAATACATTTGCGATGTCGTCCTCAGACTCTTCATCCCCTTCCATATCGAAGAGTCCGTCGAAAAGACCGTCCCCATTCTTTCCGAGCATCATGAGCGGAAGTATTCCATTCAAAGCGCCGTTATTATTCCCATTTCCTTTCATCATTTCGGAAAGCATCATGTACTTCATGATCTTTCCAGGTCCCTTGCCCTTGGCAAGTCCGCCTCCGAACATTGATACGATCTTACCGTAGAAGTACACATTTCCCATGAAAATGTGTCTTTCCGGAAGAATCTGCTCAATAGTAGAATCCTCATAATTTATGGCTGTTATCCTGTTCTTCGCTGCATCGATTACGCATTTTGGTTTTCCGTTCGCCAGGATAATGTCCCCCGGCTTAACCTTGTTTGTCGGGATCACAAAGAAGAATTCTTCGCCGACATTGAATACGAAGCTGTCACAGTTCGTCAGCCTTCCGGAGGCCACTTCATATGTCTTGTAGCCATTGGATGTCTTAATGGCCGTTCCTCCGTTCATTGAAAGTCTGCACATACCCGGTGCAATCTTTCCGAAAATTCCGTTAAACATGTTATTCATCATTCTGTGTACCTCCTTCTTCAATATTTTCAACAGATATTATCTTTTTGTTATTTTCTTTGTGTTATTATCTGAATAGATATATCTCTGTCGTGGGTATATCTTATAATCTTTTTAATAATATGTCAAGGACTTTTTTTATTTTATTTTTCTTTCTTTTTGAAACGCCTTTTAGTTGTTTTATTGGGTTGTTTAGCTTTGATGCTTAGTCTGCTTTGAAACTGTGTAATGCAACTCTTGTCATTCCGCGGCCATCATATACTGTAAGTCTCATGCTGTAATCGTATTCACCGTCATCATATGTATATTCCCAATAACCGTTTATATCTGAACGATATGAATGGCTTGGCTCGCCGTATGCGGCAACGATATCATCCAGTGAACATCCCCAGGTGATTCCCTTAGGTAATACAATCTCAGGATAGTTCTCTGAATTTACCCATGACACATCTATATCGAACGCCCATATATCTGATTCTTTAATATCCTTTGCTGAGCTTGTGGTATTCTCAAATCCGGTTGCGAAGAAGATTCCATCATCCAGATTCGAGCCCTCCATATGAACTACACATGAGGTCTGCTCATCCGGATTTAGTGTCTCGCTTTCAACAAATGAATTATCTGACAGATCAAATGTGTACTGATCACTGATTTCGGAATATGCAAACGGAAGATGATATACCTTTCCGTTCATTGCAAACTGCTCTGATAAATAGTCATCTGAAAGTCCGTCAACATGTACCGGCTCACCTGCAAATTTGATTTCCTTCTTTGAAGATGAATATCCGGAATATCTGCTCTCTTCAGCTTCTTCCTCGGTATCAGCCTCTGCAGTCCTTATATCAGACGGATTATCAGCCTCTGCATGGCTCCTTGTATTCTCATGTGCAAATGCGATTGCAACTCCGAATAATATGACTATAGCTGCCGCTGCAACTGATCCGATGATGATCTTCTTTTTCGTCAGCCCGTTCGGTCCTGCCTGATTTCCCGGACCATTCGGGTTGAAATATGGATTAAACTGCAGATTCGGCTGTCTGTTATTCTGTGGTGCAAACGACTGCTGTTCAGCCTCCGGATCCCTATAGATCATGGCACCTACAGCGGTACCATTATAAATCTGATTATTCTGTATCATATTAAGTCCCCCCTGACTTTTGTTTGATTTTGCCTCTTATTATCTTATTGTTATTATCACATAGATATTAAGATAAACTATTTTTCTTTATTTGTCAACATTTTTTCGTGCAGCGGTCAGGGATACATTTCAAATGAAATAAAAAAGAGCGCCCGGTACAATACCGAACGCCCTTTCGGGAGAATTAGTTATATTTGTTTATTAGGCTTTAGTTACAGGTACAAGCTCGATGTATCCTCTCTCACCTCTCGGCTCAAGCTGGATCCTAGGATTTGTGTCATCCCACTTATAACCTATGAACTCAGGATTATATTTCTTCTCAGCATCCCAGATCTCGTTGATAGCTGCTACATAATCCTCTTCCGCAAAAGGCTCTCCTCTAAACAGAAGATATGTTGCTGCAGGAAGCTCTATCATCTCAAAACCTGCCGGGATATTTCCATCATAGTCTTCTTCTACTTCTACACCCTGAACGTACACATTTGTTATAGGCTTTCTCATACTCTTAGGAAGCCACATACATACAGGCTCACCGCTGATAGACTTAATGCTGGTAAGAAGTCCCCATACATCACAACCTACTTCCTCACAATAGCTGAAATACTCGTCAGCCTTCACTCCACGCTTGATAATAACTTTTCTTGCAGGCTTCTCAATAACCTGAATAAATACATTTCTGATTTCGCTCATAACACTAGTTTTCCTTTCTTCTATAATAAGATTAGGTGTGAAGAGCCATATCGGAACCGGACTCGTTGAATATTCCTTCGGATTACAGCCGAATTCTCTTCTGAATGCACGCTGATATCCGTCAACACTTCCAAAGCCCATATCCATCGCAACATCAAGAACTGACAGCTTCTCATCTCTGAGACGCAGGGCCGACTTTGACAGTTTAAGGCGCCTGATATAAACCGCCGGTGTCATACCCAGATGCTTTTCAAAAAGCCTCCTTGCATACCATGGTGAGAATGAAGAGCATTTAGCAAGATCCGCAATCGTGATTTCTTCACTAATATGTTCACTTATATAATCCTGCATTACTCTTACTGCGTCTTTTTGTTCGTTCATTGGCTCATCTCCTTATGAGCGTATGTTATCAAAACATGTCTTCTTAATTCTCGACTTTTTTTGCTATGTTATCTTTCAGCCAACCTTTATGGAAAAAGACCATACGGTCATCATATTCGAAGCCGTCACCCCAGCCTGTGTCGAACATGTTCTGTAGATAATCTCCGAGAGCAGCGATATCTTCTTCCCTGTCCCCGAAATAACTTATCGTCACTTCCGCATTTCCGTTATCCAAAAGCTCCATCGATGTTTTAACTATCGCATCCTTTTCGGAATACCTGTATGTAAGGTTATCTGCTTCAAAGGATTCAGCCACATCTTTCCTTATTTCATCCGAAACCCTCGATGCAGCCTCTTCACCTTCATACCAGTGATCAGGCTCCCCTGCCATAAGCACATAGTAAGCAAATGTGTACTTGCGAGTCTTCATATTCTCCGGACCGTACTCTATCTCAGGCACTCTCTTCCTGCATTCCTCGAGTATGCCGTTCATTTCTTCTATAACATTGGCTTTAACATAGCCGTTGCTCTGAATCTCGGAAATTGTATACTCTTTTCCGTCGCTTGCAAGCACGATGATCTTATATCTGCCCTTGCCCGGAAGGCCACCCAGCTCCTTATGCTTGGCGTTGTAGCCGTAAATCCTGCGGACCTCATCATATTTAAATGCTCTCTGACTGAATCTCTGATTTCCGATATCACATGTAAAGCCGACCAGGAAATTCTCTGTAGTAAGGACATGGGTAAGTTCAAAAAATTTTGCCTGCTCCCCAAAGGCTTCCTTATCTACCTGCTTTGCGGTAATACCGCTTATAGATTCCATCTGCATTGCCAGGAATATCTGATAAGCATTAAAGCCGAACAGTACCGTTCCGACCACTGCCAGCATTCCGCCTACGATCAGCATCAGATTATCATCGGTCGCATTTGTCGGCAGAAATCCGGTCACCAAAACAACAATACCTATAAGCGTGAGTATTGCCCCCACGACCATAAGTCCGAATTGAAATCCGTATAATTGTTTTATCTCTTTATTCTCATACTTCATCTTTCGCCCTTGGTTTTGTCCTTGATTTCCAAATTTTCTCAATCAGTTTAATTATATTTCCCACGCTTATCGCTGCAATAATACTGCCTTCTCTGACTCCCTCAAGTCGTCCGAGGAATATGAAGCATATCATTGCCGCAATAACTATATATATTATATCGAACAATATCTTTATATTCTCATATTTTTTTCCGGTCACCTGTGCGATGGCGCGGTTCATGGCTTCACCCGGAAGCATAGCCACCTTGCCCTTCAGCTGTATCCATAATCCGAAGGCCAGAACCACGCAACCGATTGCCATATAGAGAAGCTGCATCGGATATGAGCCCACCGTAAGATTTCTTATTATATAACAGGACAGGTTCGTCAGATATCCATAAACAAATGCAAGCACCGTCTGTACGAATATCTCAAGGTAATTAACCTTTCCCTTAAGTATCAGAACAACCATTATAACACAATAGGCACGTTTTATCCGCAGATCATATTTATGATGTTTTTTACGTCGTTGATGTCGCTCTGTACCTTAGCGAGTTCTTCATAATATTCAACCTTATTGGACCAGTCTGTTTTATCGAATGAATTGCTGCCTTTGCCATCATGAAATCCGACTACAACCTGGTTGCCCTGGAATTTAATCGCTATATGCGGATACTTTCTCTGAAGTCGGATCAGCTGCTCCATAAACTGTGGAGTAAGGAGATAGAATACATCATGTGCATCCTCAGCGTAAACATCGAATGCCTGATTAAACTTCTCGCTTTCCATCTTAACCTTGCCGGTTCTCATTACATTATCCTTAACGCGAAAATATACTTCCTTTGAATAAATCCTTATTGTACTTACTGCTTTATCAGGGAAGTCAAATGTGAGAATTCTTCCGTTAAATGCGTAAGCATTTTTGCTTTTTCCGCTCTTAGTCATATCTATAAGGGTTACATCTGCCATCTGGAAGTAAACACCTTTAAAGCTTGCCTTCACGTAATCCTCTGACTTTACTTCGGTTCCTCTAGGGAATAACTCAAAATCATTTACTTCCTGAAGTGAAAATCCGCTTTTCCATGCATAGAACACATCATCAAAGTTTTTACGCAGCGGCTCCTCTGCAAAAAGATCTTTGTATATCGCCTGATACTTAACATGTGTGCCCTTACCGATCAGAACACCTGCCACTATCAGAAATAAACCAAGGTACATTCCTGCCTGCGCCTGGAAAATTCCCATCGAAATAAAAAATATAATTACTCCGATTCCTCCAAAGCATATACCTGTTGTAAAACGAAGTCTTATGGAATTCAGTTTTTCCATTTTGTTGTTAATAGTCATTTCAATCCCCTGCCACCTTTCAGCTTTCACTTTTTGTAATACCAACGGATAAATAAAAAAGCGAGGCATGACTATGGTCAATGTCATTAAGTTAAGATGACAGAAATAAGAGTTCTATATCATAAGTGATATGGGGCTCTTTTTTTATAAATACACTTGACAAACATCCCCAAATGTGCGGCCGCTTTCGCTACTGATTATATTTAAGAGGTAGCGA
>JAGBNF010000032.1 GCA_017634555.1 Eubacterium sp.
CCTGATCCCAAATCAGGCACTCTAGCCAAGCTGAGCCACACCCCGTTAGGTGTTTTATGTCACCCAGCGAATACAGATTATATATTAATCATCACCGGATGTCAAGCAGAATTTTTTAAAAATTCTGTAGTAGCGGGAGGGGGATTCGAACCCTCGACACTACGGGTATGAACCGTATGCTCTAGCCAACTGAGCTATCCCGCCAGGTAATTGTAATGGGGCCTACAGGGCTCGAACCTGTGACCCTCTGCTTGTAAGGCAGATGCTCTCCCAGCTGAGCTAAGACCCCATTAGGTCGTGCCACTCTCTCAACGGCACGAACGTTATTATACCCATATGACATCCAATTGTCAAGAATAATTTATAACTTTTTTTACATTATTTTTTATTCAGTTTTTCAACGATTACAGGCAGCTCTTTATCAATGATTTCGTTGTCCAGCTGGCATGTTCCGGCATTGGCATGACCGCCTCCGCCATAGCTGAGACAAAGCTCTCCGATGTTAAAATCCGAACTCTTATTGATAATAGATTTACCGATCATTACAGCAGTATTCTGCTTCTTAAATCCCCATGCAACATGAACAGAGATTTCAACCTCCGGCCACATAGCATAAACCATAAATCTGTTGCCTGTATAAATTGTCTCCTCATTTCTGAGGTCTATAACTGCTACCTTGCCTTCTATTCGGGTAACCTTCTGCAGCTGCTCCTTAAAAAGGTCCTGCTGCCTGAAATACATATCTACTCTTTCCTTAACATCAGGAAGCTCCAGAACCTGATCTACGTTGTGATCTACACAGTAATCAATAAGCTCCATCATAAGGTCATAATTGGATATTCTGAAGTCATGGAATCTTCCGAGACCTGTACGAGCATCCATAAGGAAATTCATGAGAACCCAGCCTGTAGGATTGAGAATCTCATCCTTTGTGAAATCAGCACTGTCACCCTTATCAACGGCCAGCATTATCTCTTCTGATACTTTCTTGAACTTCTCAGCGCCGCCGTAATAATCATATACGACTCTCGCTGCAGACTTGGCATGTCCATCAATGATATACTTGCCCTTGTAGTCTTCTTCCTTATTTCTTAAAAGCTCACTCTCATGATGATCAAAAGCAAGTCCTACTCTCTTATCAAAAGGCAGGTTTGTAGTGATATCATTCTCATTAAGATCAATCTTACCGTCCTGAACATCCTTAGGATGTACAAACTTAATATCACCTATAAGTCCAAGTTCCTTAAGAAGCATTGCACATACAAGACCGTCAAAATCACTTCTGGTTACAAGTCTATTCTTCATTGTTACCCCTCCAATAAAAAATCTAAACCCCAAGATAAGATAATTATATAATAATATAACTATTTAGACAACGTCTTTTGCATCAGTCTCTGCTTCTGATTCTTCTGAATATTCCTCAGTTTCTTCCTCGATTTGCTCTGTTATAAGCTCCATAGGAACAATAGGGAAAATAACGTCAACCTTGAACAGATCTCCATCAATTGAAAGGTTGAAAACACCGCCCTGAAGCTCAGTAAGATTCCTTGCTATAGAAAGACCAAGACCTGATCCTTCCGTAAATCTGGACTTATCTCCTCGTACGAATCTTTCTGTCAGTTCTTCTGCTGAAATATTAAGCATTTCACGACTTACATTTTTTATTGAGAATGCAGCATTATCCCCGTCAATAGAAAGGTTCATGTAAACTCTGGAACCCTGAATGGCATACTTGCTCGCATTCGTAAACAGGTTTTCGATAATTCTGAAGGTTCTTGCGCCATCCACGTGAATAAATGCCGGGGCATCCGGAACCGTCAAAACGATCTCCAATGAATTCTCGGTAAACTTATCCTCAAACTCAGCTACAGCCTGCTGTATAAGCTCTGTATAGTCAAGATTGATATATTCAAATTCAATATTACCCGTACTTACCTTAGAAGCCTCTATAAGGTCCAGCGTAAGCTGTTTAAGTCTCTGAGACTTTACATCAAGTATATTTATATACTCTTCAAGCTTAGGATTATTAATTTTCTCTCTCTTCATGAGATCGACGTAATTTATGATAGATGTAAGCGGTGTCTTGATATCATGGCTTACATTTGTAATAAGCTCGGCCTTAAGCTTCTCATCCTTCGTAGAAGCCTCTACAGCCTTGTTAAGTCCTTCTCCGAGATGGTTAAGGCTTTCACCCAGCTTACGGCAGCTTCCTGACAGATCATCGGTATTAACCTTAGCAAGGAACTTACCATTCTCGATATCTTTACAAACGTCAATAAGCTTCTCTATCTGGTTGGTATATTTTACAAGCTTAAATATACCAATAAAATCAAGAATAATAATACCAATTATAAAGAAATAGTCTATAATACCTATCTCCTCATACTTGATATGCTTAAAGAGCAGATATATCAGGAATATGTTTGCTCCACTGAAAATAAAGAGCTTTACAAAGAACAGCATTCTTGCACTGAAATTCTTTGTAACGTTCTTATAGCCCTTATATAAAAGGTCATACAGCTTAAATACTATGAGTTCTTTAAAGAATACTCCCTTCCTGACCCTTCTGACAAAGGACAGGAATACGAATGACACAAAAATGTATATAAGCAGGATTATAAGTAAAACAGCTATAACTGTAGCCGGATTATCATAATCTATTGTTCCTGATGGATGAACCAGGAAACCATATGGTTTGAAGCCGGTCCTAATGAATCTGTAGGCAATATATAGAAGTGCCAAAAAAGTGCCTATATATACTTCTGCCGGAATCCTATCAGAAAAACCGAGCTTAATATCCTTTTCACCCATTTCATCAAATACAACACCTGTTGTCATAGTTAAGAATATTACTGTCAGAGTAAAAAAGAATGCAAGTATGATAAAGACAGGCACAGGCTGTGTAATCACACGACAATAAGTATATACAGCAGCCGGGATAACCAACTCATTCGTTTCATCGTCAAGTTTTATTCCGAAGATAAAATCAACCTTCTCAGGCATCTTATCTATCTTCTTCATCAGGGTATCCTTGCAGTAATTGTACTTTACAAACTCACCCTTCTTATCATAATAAAACGAATTAACTCTGTTCTTCGACGCACTGAATTCGACAACAATATCTGATTCGTTTATGATACTGTGTCTTAACTCATCAAAGCTGCCATAGATTTCGCCTCGTGATACTATTCTTCCGGTCTCTCTGTCAATAAATCCATAGTTTATACCACTAAGATTATTTGCATCATATACAAAGCTCTCAAACATGGAAATATTCTCAAAGGATTGTGATGCAAGAAAAGGAGCCACAGCGTAATCAAAATACGGTGCGGATATAAGAGATTTATTAAGATCTGTTCCATCAACCTTACATGCAGGAATATATAAATACTTAGTATTCATGAGTGTTTCGAGATCCACCATTCCTACAGATCCGTTGAAAAATAAGTTTTCTTCTTCAGAATAAAGTGCAATACCTGAATTAGGGCTACTATCACTCACTGTGACATAAGCAACCGCCATATCCTGATCTTTAACATCAAAATTCGTCTCAATGTCAGACTGGCTGTTTGATGAAATTCCTTTCAATCGACCATCTTCATCATAATAAGCTACATATTCGTTGGCATATATGCCGGGTCTGAAATTACCGATAGCCGTTTCAAGATTTTCTACTCTGTCAGCATTACTCTTTATAAGATCAACATAATCCTTTCCGGAAATACATATGAAATTCTTATTGATATCCATAAAATCATAAAATGTATATGGATGCTCACTGAATATATCATGATGTACACCGTTTGAATCAACATAATTGAAATCAAGAAAAACTGCTTCAGCAATATCTATTAAAGATTTTTTCTCTTCCTGTTCCAGATCTTTTGCAGTATAGATATGTTTTTCTTCAATATCAGGATAGTATCTAAGATTCATTGACATATTATTGAAATCCAGATTCTTCAGTCTTCCGTACATATCAATATAGTCAACGAAGTTTTCTCCACACGAATTAACAATACTCTCCGTATATGCTATCTCCTGAAAAGGTTTTGACCTGTCGATATCCTTTCCAAAAAAATGGAATCTTCCGTAGGCTGAAATAACAGCAATAATCATTCCTACAAAGAATAAAAAGCCAAGTAAATATACGGCCGCCTTAACCTTTTTGCTGTATATAAAGCTACCCTTCAACTCTCTCACCTTTTCTCAATCTTATATCCCTGACCCCAGACAACCTTAAGATATCTAGGCTCCTTAGGATTGATCTCAATCTTCTCTCTGATATGTCTGATATGAACTGCGATTATGTTATCGGTACCTATAGCATCTTCGTTCCATACCGATTCATAAATCTTTGTAGTAGAGAATACGCGTCCCTTATTAACCGTGAGGAACTTAAGAATATCGTATTCGATTGGTGTAAGCTTTACTTCATTTCCGTCAACAGTAACCTGCTTTGAGCTGTCATTAATGATCAGACCACCGCTGGAAATGATATCATCCTCATCTTCATCTGTCATTGATCCAAGCTGCGTATAACGTCTTAACTGTGACTTAACACGTGCAAGAAGCTCAAGTGGTGAAAATGGCTTTGTTATATAATCATCTGCTCCGATATTAAGTCCGAGGATCTTATCGGCATCCTCTGACTTAGCTGAAAGAAGGATAACAGGTATAGAGCTCTTCTCTCTAACCTTAAGTGTCGCATTGATGCCATCCATTTCAGGCATCATTATATCCCTGATAAGAAGATGAACCTCTTCCGATTCCATAACCGAAAGTGCCTCAACTCCGTTGTACGCTTTAAGAACCTTATAACCCTCTGTCTCAAGATAAATCGCTATCGCGTCAACGATTTCCTTGTCATCATCACAAATCAGAATATTAAACATCGTATTACCCTCTCTTTCAAACAGTAGAATGTTGCAAAATCACATCTTTATTCTAATCTATATATATTAAAATAAAAAGCGCAAAATTATGAATATAATCTTAAAAACGGCACATTGGAAACCCAATGTGCCGTCGCTAAATCATATAGATTTTATGATTATCCTATATACAGTAAAATTAAGCCTCAGCGATATCTGTATCTGGCTTTACATCCTCTTCGATATCTGCGTCATCTTCAAAGAAATCATCATCAAAGTCATCATCAAACTCATCAAAATCGTCAAGATAATCAGGAGTAAGATACTTATAAACTGCTATAGCAATACCTGTAATGATTGTAATTATACCAACGATGATAGCAACTGAAATAATCGCATTCTTTGCATCTTCTACTGCTGAGTCTTTTACTTCCTTGTTCATGTCATGAACCCCCTTTGTTAGTCTTTTGATAGATGTAGTATAACACATGAATTATTGAATCTCAAGCGTTCTTTCGCCAATTGAACCGATTAATAAACCTTTAATAATTTCCTCTGCCTGCTCCTTGGATTTGTCCTTCAAAGCCTGAATATCGGCCTTTTCCTGCACATCTCCCTCGGCTGCGGAAATGGCTGTAACCACGTCATCCTTGTCCGACCAGTTGAACAGAGCATACTTCTCATCATAGAACTGAATCGAGTCCGGATCAACGTCAATTCCCTGAATTTCAACCTCAGGAAGCTTGATTATAACCTTATCCTCGGTAACGGTTATATCAACCTTAGACATGTCTATACCCGCCCTTACTTCGGCTGAGTAGATCATTGTAAATGATTTCTGTGTTATAAATGGTATATTTCCGTCAGTATATGTAATAAGACCGTTATATGTAAGCTCGGCGGTAGTCAGATCACTTGCTTCATTAAGCTTGGCTGATATGAACTGTGAATCTATAACCGGTTCAGGCTTTGTATATATCTTCTTAGTTATACTGAACGTCAGATATCCGACCATCAGAAGGCTAAGCAGAAAGAACATGATAGGTATATAATTGGCAAACTTGCCGAGTCCCCTCTCCTTCTCTCTCTTTCTTGGTCTTTCTCTTTCCTCATCGTCTACATCATGATATTTCAGAGACATCTTATCCTCCCTGCAATTAAACCTTCTTAAGCTTTGCCAGCGATGCGAACATCTTCTTCTCGCCGGTCTTCTCGAAATCGATCACTACCTCGTAATCGCTTCCTGTCTTAACCTTGCTTTTAACAACACCCTTACCAAACTTTATATGTCTTACTGTATCTCCGACTTCAAATGCATAGCTGTCTGCAGATGCAGTCGGCATACCCTTTGATATACCGCTGAGACCTCCGGCAAATCCCGAACCATAACTCCTGTTTCCCGCAGCAAATGCCTTAAACGGTTCCGGCTTTCTCACAGGTGCATCATTTGTTCTGATCCTGTTACCGTATCCGCTCTTCTTAAGCAGCTCATCCGGTATCTCATTTACAAATCTCGATACAGAACCATACATTCTGTTACCGTTTATCATTCTGCTGTTTGCACTGCTGAGATACAGTTTTTCCATTGCTCTCGTTATACCAACATAGCACAAACGTCTCTCTTCTTCAACTGCATCAGCGTCATCAGAATCGATGGAAAGTCCGCTCGGGAAGAGTCTTTCCTCCATTCCGACTATAAATACATAAGGGAACTCAAGTCCCTTTGCACTGTGAAGAGTCATAAGTGTTACCGTACCGTAGTTATCTGTGCTGTCATCTACATCAGCTACAAGTGCAATTTCTTCAAGAAGACCTCCGAGTGTCGGTTCCTCTTCTCTCTCACAGTAATCAGCGATCTTACTCTTAAGTTCCTTCAGGTTTTCAAGTCTGCCCTTAGCTTCCTCAGTACCCTCAGCGATCAGCTCATTCTTGTAGCCTGTCTCATCCAGTATGCTATCATAAAGCTCTGTAAGATTACCCTCTGCAGCCTTTCTCCTGAAGCCCTCCATCATTGCGATAAAGCTCCTCAGCTTTTCCTGTGCACGGCCGGCAGAGGTTACCATATAATCATCCAGGCAGATATCATATATGCTTATTCCTGCTTCATCTGCCAGATCTGCAAGTTTGTTTACTGTAGTGTCACCGATTCCCCTTCGCGGTACATTTATTATTCTTCTTATGGATACGTTATCATCTGTGTTTTCGATACACTTCAGGTATCCGACAATATCCATTACCTCTTTACGATTATAGAATCCCGTTGAACCATATATTCTGTACGGTATATTTGCATATATCAGCTTCTCCTCGATCACACGGGACTGATTATTGGTTCTGTAGAGAACAGCTATATCCGAGAACGATACACCGTTCTTATAAAGAGACTGTATATTGTTTACCACGCCCAGAGCCTCTTCATGCTCTGACTCATAGGCTGTATATGTTATAAGCTCTCCTTCTTCCTTATCCGTCCAGAGAGTCTTCGCTTTTCTGCCTTCATTGTTTGCTATTACTTTATTCGCTGCAGCAAGTATATTCTTTGTTGATCTGTAATTCTGCTCAAGTCTTATGACCTTGGCATCATCATACTCATCCTCGAAGTTCAGGATATTATATATATTTGCACCTCTGAACTTATAGATGGACTGATCGTCATCACCTACTACACAAAGATTTCTGTAACCGTCTGCAAGCATCTTGACCAAAAGGAACTGTGTGTGGTTCGTATCCTGGTACTCATCAACCATTATATACTTAAATCTGTTCTGATATATTTCAAGAACCTCAGGGCACTCCATAAAGAGTCTGATGGTCGTAAAAATCAGGTCATCAAAGTCCAGCGCATTGTTCTGAGCAAGTCTTCTCTGATATTCAGCATAGGCTCTGGCCTTATTCATATCTCTTAGATTGGTACCGGCCATTCTCTCGAGATCCTCCGGTGTCAGGAATTCCTCCTTAGCCTTAGAAACTGCCGCAAGCATCATCTTCTCCGGATAGATCTTATTATCAAGCTCAAGAGCCTTCAGCGACTCCTTCATTACCGCCTTCTGATCCGTAGTATCATAAATAGTAAAATTGTTCTTTCCGCCTATCTTATCATAGAATCTTCGAAGTATTCTCACGCACATCGAGTGAAATGTGCTGACCCATATACTTTCAGCGCCGCTGCCTACCAGCTTATCAACTCTTTCGCGCATTTCGTTGGCAGCCTTGTTGGTAAATGTGATAGCGAGGATATTGTATGGTTCAACCTTCTTCTCCTCGATAAGATATGCAATTCTATGTGTTATTACTCTGGTCTTTCCACTTCCTGCTCCCGCCAGAAGAAGTACCGGACCTTCTGTTGTTTCAACCGCCTCCTTCTGAGGCGCATTCATATTGTCAAGATTCATTAAATAAACATCCTTTATTCTTTGTATCAACGAAAAAGAAGAGGCCCCTCGTCGTTACGAGAAGGCCTCATATACACTCAGTTTAATCAGAGAATTACTCTGCTGATGTAACTCCAAGCTTAGCCTTAAGAGCAGCAAGCTCATCTGCAACACCACCATCAGGAGTAGCATCGTACTTAGCTGTAAGACTATCTACTTCATTAGTAGCAACAGACATATTAAGTGCTGACTCAGCCTCAGCTCTGTCAAGCATAGCATCTGCCTTGTCTTCCATTCTCTGGAATGCAGCAATGCTTGATGATGAATCAGAAACAGTAGATGTAATCTTGTTGATATCCTGCTGAGCCTTAGCTACACGGATCTTAGCCTTGATTGCATCTCTTCTTGACTCAAGTTCTGATATATCACTAATAAGCTTATCATGCATCTGACGCATCTTCATTGAGTTAGCAGCTGCAGCTTCGTATGTCTTCTGGAAGCTTGCCTGTCTTGCCTGAAGCTTAGCCTTCTCCTGAAGGAACTTAGCAGCATCGGCATCATTTCCTGCAAGAACTGCCTTCTCAGCATAGCTCTGCATTTTGTTAACTTCTGCAGTAGCCTCATCGAGCTGTCTCTTAGCCTTGTTCTCATCAGCCATAACAGCAGCTGTCTCTTCACGAACCTTAGCAAGGTCCTTGTTGAGATTTCTCATTGTCTGATCGATCATCTTCTCCGGATCTTCAGCCTTATCGAGAAGTGCGTTAATGTTTGATGACATGATGTCTTTAAATCTTGAGATGATTCCCATAATATAAAATCCTCCTTGAAAAATAAATCCTTCACTTTTTAATGTGAAAATCACTTTTTTAATTATATCTTATACATGATAATTATACAAATATTATTTTACTCCGAATCACTATATCAGACGAATTATTACTTTAGTCATTTAGATTCTTTTTATCACCACAGGCCTTGCCTCAGCCTCGTTATCTGATACGTTGTACGCTGCGATAAGATCCGCTTCTGCCTGATCGAGAATATCTTCCTTATCCGTATATAGCGTTGCAAAAACCTCATCCTTTGAAATTCTGTCGCCCAGCTTTTTATTGATAATAATACCGGCCGAACTGTCAATGGAGTCTTCCTTTCTGACTCTTCCTGCTCCAAGTATACAGGATACCATTCCGACTTTTGTTGCATCGCAGCTTTCAAGATATCCGTCCTTATCCATATAGACATCTCTCTTATATAAAGGCTGTTTCAGTTTAGACGGATCATCGACAAAGCTGTCATCTCCGCCCTGAGCTTTTACAAACTGACGGAACTTATCAAGAGCCTTGCCTGATGCGATCACTTCGTCTATTGCTTTATATGCCTCATTCCATCTCTTATCTTCATCCGCCTCATCGGAAATATCCGACATAATATAAAGATATGCACAAAGCTCTCTGCATATTTCAGTCAGCCGTTCTTCACCGCATCCCTTAAGGACTTCAACAGCCTCAAGCACTTCAAGACTGTTGCCGACCGCATGTCCCAGTGGCTGATCCATATCAGTGATCAGTGCAGCAGTTCTTCGTCCGCAGTTATTGCCGATTTTTATCATAGTCTCGGCAAGCATTTCAGCACTCTCATATTCGCGCATGAAAGCCCCGCTTCCACATTTCACATCCAGAAGGATAACATCTGCTCCGGATGCCAGCTTCTTACTCATTATGCTTGATGCAATAAGTGAAATACTATCTACCGTAGCAGTAACATCTCTAAGCGAATAAAGCTTCTTATCAGCAGGCACCAGATTCTTTGTCTGGGCCGCATCAACCATTCCTATTTCCTTGACCTGATTGATAAAAGCTTCTTCAGTGAGTTCCGATGAAAAGCCCGGTATACTGTCCAGCTTATCAATAGTTCCTCCCGTTGCACCGAGCCCTCTTCCGCTCATCTTTGCAACCTTTCCGCCGAGAGCCGCCATCACAGGCTCAACCACAAGAGTCGTCTTATCTCCTATGCCTCCGGTAGAATGCTTATCAAGCTTTAATCCCGGAATATCCGAAAGATCCATAACATCTCCGCTTTCCATCATGGTCATGGTAAGCTTCGTTGTCTCTTCTTCATTCATGCCCTTAAGGCAGATTGCCATAAGGAGTGCCGACACCTGGTAATCCGGAATCTCTCCTTCCGTAAACCCCTTTACGAAAAACTCTATCTCCTCATCAGTCAGAGCTTCTCCCCTTTTCTTCTTGTCGATAATATCATACATTCTCATAGTTCAGTCCCCCATATTAACTGTATACTATATCAGAGCCTCGTTCAGCTCCTCGGTTCCCTGAAGAACGAATCTTCCGTCCTTTATGATATCTATTTTTGTTCCGTCACTATATACCGCCGAGATTCTTCCCAGCTCACTGTACGGTATTGTTATATCTGTATGGCAGTTGAAGTAAGCCTTCTCCGGATCCGTATTTCTCATCAGTGAGAAATCATTTTCTCTTGAAATGATTTCCTTACCATCAGGATTGTAAACCTTCTTATCCTCAGCATGACTGTAGCAGGTATCACCTACTGCGAAATGCGGACCGGTCTTTTCAACTATGAGTATCGGAAGCTTATCAAGTATATCGAACTTCCTTGCCATTCTGTATGCTACAGTATTTGTACCGATAGCAAACTCACCTATAGGCAGTGTCTCATGATTGAAAAGAATATTTTCCTTGATATATCTCTTACCATCTTCTATATCGTCATAGTTACTGCAGGAGTAATCCTTAACCATTCCGTCTTCAAAGTCGATGGTAATATTTTCAAAATGATATCCGCCAAGATATGCGGAGCTCACCTGAAGCCTTCCGTGTGTTCCCTTAAGAACCGGTGAAGTGAATACTTCTCCCAGCGGTATATTTACATCGGCAACGCAGTTTTCAAACTGAGTCTCTGCTGAAGGATATGCAAGATGTCTCATTGCCACATGCATATTAGTATCATTGCCGTCCGAACCGACAACCTCAACATATTCGGAGCAGTCTAGGGCGTCGATTATCTTCTGCTGGATAGCGGTATATTTATCATTATCCAGAGTATTAAGCACCATAGTCTCTCTGAATATATCTTCGAAGTCATCTCCGATAGATGGGAGCGGAAATGCAATTATGGTAAATGAATATTCATCACCCGGAATATATTTATTCGATATGACAGAAAGCTTTCGGTTCATATCGATAGATGTTTCTTCCTGCGCGATATTCAGTCTTGCCACGCTGTCCTTGGCCTTCGGATTAAAAAGCTCTTCTCCAAAGCTCTCGATTACTGCAGGTCCGGCATAACGTGACGCTGCTTCCTTAAACTCTTCATACGCTGCCTCAGTAGCATTTATCCTTCTGTCGGCAAATCTGCCATCAAGAAATACAGCCTCATCCATTCTGTGATCATATTCAAACTGATCATTTACAGATGTTGCTTCAAAGCCCTGTTTTATAACACCTCTTCTGCACATTCTGTTCACTGCATATCTGTTAAGTATCGGGCGAAGTCCCATATCAGCAAACTTCTTTACTGCAGATTTTACAATTCTCTCTTCACCTATATGATATCTTATGTTAACCGAGCCCTTTCCTTCGAAGTTAACTCTCATGACATCAAATCCGCGTCTGAAGCCCGATGTAAACACCTCTGCCATTCTGTCTATCTCTTCATCACTGAGTTTTCCCAGGTATTCCGACAGCTTTATTTCATTATCAGTGATATATTCGCCGTATCTGAAAAGATATGAAGTATCACCGAGATTTTCATTCATCACGATCTTATATGCGATATTTTCAGACGGAACTATGGACTCCTCAAGTCTCTCACGGGTAAAGTATTCGATATAATCAAATGCATGATAGAATATCGTATCACTGACCGCCTTGGCAGTCGGTTTGGTTTCATCAGTAAAAAGTCCGAAGAGCTCGAGATAAAGCTCAAGCAGTACCAGAACATCAAAATATTTCTCATCCGTCAGAAGCTGAGGCAGATATACAAGCTCTGCCGCAATATAAGACAGCTCATGTCCGAATATACCCAACCTATCCTCAGCATAATCCGGATTAGCATAGCTTTCATCATAATTCTCAGGGAGAACACTCCTGAAAAGCCTGCTGTTATCCTCTCTCAGACTATATATATCTTTATGGAAATATCCGTCCTTTTTTATTTCATCAAACAAGTCGAATACTCCGCATATATCCTTTGCCGTACACATAAAAAAGTCAGAGTACTCCGGAAAAGCCATCCCGGTCTCCTCTGATATTTCTCTGATCCTGCCTATGGCAAGATCCAGTCTTTCCTTTTCTTCAGCTGAAAGTACCATTGTCATCCCCTTTGTATAATCTTATACACACTCACTAAAATCTGCTGCATAAAAATACAGCAGCCACGAGCAGTATTGATATAATGCTCATCGTCATTACAAGTCGTTTACTTTTTGCAGATCCCTCATTTGCCTTCCTTGCAAGGATTGCAAATACAAGCGCGGTAAGTCCCGCAACAAGGTCAGCAAGAAGCACGGCGCCTACAGAATACAGCGCCGCACCCTTCTTTGTTATCCCATATATGACTATTGATATCGTTGCAAGCACAGAAAGCGCTCCGAGAATGGCAGATATAATTACATCCACCGATATCATTTCATCTGCAAATCGATATCTTTTTACACGTCTCTTCATAAATCCATTTATCAGTGATTTCGTGAAATGTATCTATAAGCATTTCCTTATCTCTGAAAGATCACTGATACCCTTTCTCTTCATGAACTCCTCAATTCCGCTGATAACCTTCAGTGTTGTATATGGATCATGGAAATTGGCTGTACCTACCGCAACTGCTGTAGCTCCTGCCATGATAAACTCTATTGCATCCTCTGCAGATGCGATTCCACCCATACCGATTACAGGAACATCAACACTGTGACATACCTGATATACCATTCTGAGCGCCACCGGTTTTACTGCAGGACCCGAAAGTCCTCCGGTAGTATTCTTTATAGCGAAGGCTCTTCTCTCAATATCTATCTTCATACCTGTAAGAGTATTTATAAGAGACAGTGCATCAGCACCACCATCAACCGCTGCCTTAGCCATCTCCGAAATATTAGTAACATTCGGGCTGAGCTTCATGATCACCGGCTGAGCAGCCTTCTTCTTGATTTCTTTTGTTATATGATTAAGTGCATCCGGATCAACGCCGAATGCAATTCCGCCTTCCTTAACGTTCGGGCAGGATACATTTATCTCGAGAAGATCAACTCTCTTCTCATCAGCAAGTCTTTCAACAACCTCAATATATTCCGCCTCTGAATGACCGCATACATTGACAATGACTGCTGTATCCTTATTCTTCAGGAATTCCAGATCTCTCTTGATAAATGTATCAATTCCCGGATTCTGAAGTCCTATTGCATTCATCATTCCGCTTGCTGTTTCTGCGATTCTCGGTGTTGGATTTCCCGGCCATGGTACATTTGCAACACCCTTAGTTGTAACTGCTCCGAGCTTTGAAACATCAAAAAACTCATCATATTCCATACCCGAGCCGAATGTACCGGAAGCTACTGTAACGGGATTCTTAAGTTTTACTCCGCAGATATCTACTGACATATCCATTACAGAACCACCTCCTCTGCATAAAATACCGGACCATCCTTACAGATTCTCTTGTTATGAACCTTTGAATGATCATCTATATCCTTGCTCTCGCAGACACATGCAAGACATGCACCAATACCGCAGGCCATTCTTTCTTCAAGTGAAAGCTGAGCCTTGATACCTTTTTCCTCTGCATATGCTTTAATGGCACGAAGCATAGGAGTCGGTCCACAGGTAAAGATCATATCAGTACTGATACCGTATTCTCTCACGCCATCGAGTACATTTCCCTTAACACCGATACTTCCTGTATCACTTGTAATATATACTGTCGCGATCTCCTGAAAATCCTCAAGAAGAAACGCTTCATCTCTGTATCCAAGAACAACCTTAAGCTCATCCTTCGCTACTCCTGACTCACGAAGCTCCTTTGCAAGTCTGAGCATCGGAGGAATTCCTATACCTCCTCCGAGAAGGAGCGGCTTCTCACTTTTAAGCTCATATCCGTTCCCCAGAGGGCCAAGAATATCAACTATATCTCCTTCAGTGAGACAACTCATCTGTCTGGTTCCTTCTCCTGCAACTCTATATACGAGTCTGAGAAGTCCCTTTTCCTTATCAAGGTCACATATACTTATCGGTCTCGGAAGGAGCCTTGAAGGATCTGCAGTATATACAGAAACGAACTGTCCCGAGTGCGCTGCCTTAACAAGCTCAGCTGCCTCAACCCATAAACTGTAGATTCCTTCAGCAAGTATATTCTGGCTTACCACTTTACAATTATATTTATCCATACGATAACCTCTAAACTACTTTATTCTATCAGGAAATGTACCGCCTTAGCCTATTGCCTGGCTGATATCCTCGATCATATCGATAGTTGCCTGACGTGCAGCTTCTGCATAGCCTTCCTCACCGAATGATGCATACTTCTCGTTCTTAAATGCAGCAATGATTCCTCTTGAAGAATTAACTATCGCGCCGAGACCATCCTCGTTGAAATAACCCTTAAGGTCACTTCCCTTACCTCCCTGTGCTCCGTATCCCGGAACAAGGATGTAAGTCTTAGGCATACGGCGTCTCAGCTCAATTCCCATCTCAGGATATGTAGCTCCTACAACAGCTCCTACATTACTGTAATCACCGTCCATAGACTCTTTGCCCCATGCAACTACTGTATCAGCAACTTCCTCGTAAAGAGTCTTGTCACCGATCTTCTGATCCTGGAATTCACCTGACGAAGGATTTGATGTCTTAACAAGTACAAATATACCCTTATCGCATGAATTACAGATTTCAATAAATGGCTTTACTCCGTCGGAACCCAGATAAGGATTAACAGTAACAATATCCTCATCAAAAGGAGCAATCTCTGTATTACCGATAGTAACCTTACCGATATGACCGATTGCATATGCTCCTGAAGTAGAACCTATATCTCCTCTCTTGATATCACCTATTACCACAAGTCCCTTCTCATGTGCATAATCAACAGTCTTCTTATAAGCTGCAACACCCGGAACACCGAACTGCTCATACATTGCGACCTGTGGCTTAACAGCAGGGATAAGCTCATATATAGCATCTATAAGTCCCTTGTTGTATTCAAATATCGCATCTGCAGCCGCATCGAGAGTTTCACCCTTTTCCTTGATTGCTTTATCAAGAAGGAATTTAGGAAGAAATGCCATCTGTGGATCAAGTCCCACAACAACAGGTGCATTCTTCTTTTTAATTTCGGCAATAAGCTTTGATATCATTTATCTTACCTCTTTCATATATTTATTTGTCAGTCCTCTCGGACCTTAATCTTACATATTTTATCAAAATTATGTTTCATAGTAAAGTTTATAAGTATTAAAGTATTTCATTATAGAGATGTTATATTAAAGGCATTACTCAGTCTTTCGAGCCCCGATGCAGTTACATGAACCGTATTATCCAGTCCTCTTACTATAAGCTCACTGCAGTTATATCCGGCGATATAATTCGGATTCACATATTCACTTCTGTTTACCTGTATAAAGCCGTACTTAATAAGCCTCTCGATAATATCTCCTGCTCTCCTGACATCCATTGAATACCTGTTGCTTCCGGTACAGATAGAAAACTGTCTTTCATTCTTCTCCGTGAGAATGATATTATCGGGATTGAGAAATTCCGTCTTATTGTACCTCTTAAATGTAAGAACCAGTGCATCCCCTTTATTCTTAACAGCAAAGCTTTTTCTACGGCCTATTACGAATCTGAAAGCTTCCTCTGCGCTGCTTAACTCTGTTGGGGTTGTAAGAATACTGCAGCAGAATAATCCTCTGTTATCAAAGCTTACTGCATCATAATAATCGGCCGTAAGTACAATATCCACATACTTATACTGATCAAAGCGTCTAAGCTTTCTGATAAGTTCAATCCCCGAGACCCTGTGATCACCTTCCATACTTATAACAAAAAGATCGAACTCTTCCGCCAAAGCCAGTTTCAACGCTTCATCATAATCCCTTACAATCAGGATTTTTTCAAAAGGAAATGCGAGCTGTATCGCCCGTTTGATCAATAAAGCTTCTTTAATATCATAAATATATATCATGGTCATGGCTTACTCCTTTTCCGAAACCATGATCCCGTCAGAATACTTATAAACAAAAAAGGTTTATGCTATTAAATACATAATAACATAAACCTTTCATAAACAATATAACTTATTATGGTTCAGAAGGAACCGGCTCCGGATCTACAGGTTCAGGCTGCGGTTCTTCTGAAGGAGCTTCAGTCGGAGCCTCTGTAGGTGCCTCAGTAGGTGCTTCTGTCGGAGCTTCTGTAGGTGCCTCGGTCGGAGCCTCTGTAGGTGCCTGTGTAGGCTGCTGTGTCGGAGCCTCTGTTGTAGTTGTCTGAGTCGTGGTAGCATCAGCCTTCTTAAAACTTGCTGTTACCGAATGTGTTCCTGTTACATTATTAAATGTAACCTCTGATATACCAAACTGCGGATTTCCGTCAATCCATACCGCATCGATAACATATCCTGCTAAAGGATAAATATGAATTGTTATGGAACCACCATCTGAAACACCGGTAGATGCATCGATGGATCCACCTTCACCAAGGACTCTGTTAATGATAACATGATCTCCCGCAATAGCCGGATGAAGCGGACATTCCGAAGTAAAGATTCCATCATCATATGGGTAAGGGAAGTTAACGATCTGTCTTGATGAATCGTTATCTCCACCTGACATTATCTGATACTCTGTAACATTAGGACATGCATTTGTAGCTCTTGCATGAGATTCATCACAGATCTTTATGCTTGTCTCATGACCACCCTTACATCTCTTTGACGGAACATTATCTTCCGCACAATAGTCAGTTGATGTAGGACATCCTGCTACAGGAAGAAGTCCGGACATTCTGCAAACAGTAACCTGAGTAAGTCCGTCAGGCTTTTCCCAGTCAAGATCTGGATCATGTCCCTCAAGCTCGGCAATACCGTCCATTATATCTCTCCACATATATTTGTGAAGCTGTGTATCTGCATATACGTTGGAATCCATTCCATACCATACAGAAGCTGTATAATACGGTGTCATTCCACAGAACCAAAGGTCATAACAGTTAGATGTTGTACCCGTCTTACCTGCTGCAACTCCACCTGTGTTAAGCTGAGCTCTTGTACCTGTACCTGCTCTGATAACGTCCTTCATAGCATCAAGAAGCTGCCATGCTGTAGTAGCCTTACAAGCTGTATGAGTTGTAGGAAGCTTTTCAGGAACAGTATTATCTATAACAAGATTACCGTCATGATCATAAACCTTTGAATAGAATACAGGCTTAATATAGGTTCCCATATTTGCAATTGCCGCATAAGCAGCAGTTATTTCAAGATTAGTAACTCCGTATGTCAGACCACCGAGAGCGGTTGACTGCTGGATATCTGTAAAAAGCACACCTGATGGAGATACGTATTCATCTACGATAGTTGTGAATCCGAGTCTCTTCAGATATCTGAAGGCAACCTCAGGTGTAACGGCTGTAATAGCCTGAACCGCAACGATATTCATTGATTCCTGAATACCCATACGGATTGAAGCCCAGCCTCTGTAGCCACCATACCAGTTTTTAACAGGTGTTCCGTCGGCGAATGCATAAGGCTTATCCTCAAACATGTTGCAGAGTCCGCCCATTGTATCGATAAACGGAAGGAATGCGGCAACAACTTTGAAACATGATCCCGGCTGTCTCTCGGCATCCGTAGCACGGTTAAATCCGAGGTTTTCTGTCTTCTCACCTCTACCACCGGTTACAGCCTTTACATATCCATTATGCTGATCGATAACTGTACATGAAGCCTGTGGCTGTATTGCGAACTTGATCTCTTCGCTGACGAAGGTTCCTCCGTCTCTGTCAAGAAGTGCTTCCTTATATCTGTCAGCAGCCTCTCTTGCAAGAGTCTCATTCGGATAAATATTGTTATATGAATAATTCTCTGTAACGTCCTTGTAGTAATTTACAAGTGTATTCTGATCATAATAGTGAGGTGTTCTTCCGTCCTTATCCATAAGTGTCAGCTTATAGTTAAGCGCAACCTCAGTTTCATCCGGATAATAATCAGGATTATTGATTACATCATCACAAACCTTCTGAATACCGAAGTCCTGTGTGCTGTAGATAGTATAACCGCCGGTGTACATTTCATTGAATGCTTCCGCCTCGGTCATATCATACATTTCCTCAAGATCAGCTACGAAAGCCCACATCATAGCATCCTTGAAGTATGAATTATATTCAAATTCCTCGTCTTTCTGCTTCTTGATTTCCTTAACACGGGCATATACATCATCGTTACGTGCAGCTGTGTACTCTGCCTCTGTTATATATCCGAGTTCCTTCATCTTATCAAGAACGTCGATACGTCTGTTTGCATTCTTTTCAGGGAAGATTACCGGATCAAAGCTGTAAGGATTCTGTGTGATTCCGGCGATCATCGCAATTTCGGAAACCTTAAGATCACCGATTGACTTTTCAAAATATCTCTGAGCAGCAGCCTCAATACCGTTTACACCCTGTCCAAGATAAATAGTATTAAGGTAATACTCTATGATCTGCTCCTTGGTATAGATCTTTTCAAGCTCCATCGCGAGCATCTGCTCCTGAACCTTACGTTCGATATGCTGAATCTTTGAAGGCTCATCACCACCGTTGAAGGCCTGGTTCTTTATAAGCTGCTGCGTAATGGTCGAAGCACCTTCGTCCATGCTTCCGCTGGCAAGATCTCGATAAAGAGCTCTGAAGATACCTCTTACGTCGATACCGTTATGCTCCCAGAATCTTTCATCCTCGATAGCAACAAAGGCATTTACGAACTGCTCAGGTATATCTTCATAATATACATAAATTCTGTTCGAATTGATCGTCGAAAGAGAATCTATCTCATTACCGTTCTGATCACAGATTATGGTTTTAAATCCTTTTGGTTTAATATTGATATTTCTTACATCAGGTGCATCATCAAGAATACCCTTCATGACACCGAAGCCGGCCCCCGCCAGCACAATAATACAAAGCACGAAACAGCTCAGTACTATCTTAAAGGCACTGATAAGAGCCCTTCTGAAATATCTCTGTTCTTTTGAGATAAGCTTATCTCGCCTTACTTTTACGGAATGTCTGTCTAAATCCAATTTAAGCCTCCACGTTCCGATATCAGATATCGGAAATATTATTTTTTTACAACTTAATATTATAACACTCTCTGGATTTATTGCAAACCTTATATTATTATAATTGAATTTTCGACATTTTTACCAAATAAGCCCCTCTCAGCAGTCCGGATTATATTCCGGTTACGGCTGAGATTCAGGATTTATCTGTTCAGGCTCAGGCTGCGACTCCGGCTGTTCCGAATTCGGTTGGTTCGGATCCGGCTGCGGTTGATTTGGGTCCGGTTGTGGTTGTCCCGGATCCGGCTGCGGCTGATTCGGATCCGGCTGCGGCTGATTTGGATCAGGCTGTCCCGGCGCTCCCTCTTTCTTCTTAAACTTAACAGTTATTGAATGTGAATCCGATATATCTGTGAATGTGTATTCCGAAGCACCAAACTGAGGTTCTCCGTCAACCCAGACAGTTTCCACCTCATATCCGTCTGCAGGACTCCAATGTACTGTTACGGTTGAACCACCTGCGACACCCATTGTGGCATCTATGGTTCCACCACCATCAAAGACTCTGTTGACGATTACAAAGTCTCCTTCTACAGGCTTATGCTTATCACATTCAGATTCCCAAATGCTGTCATCATATTTGAAAGGACAATCTACGATAATTCTCTTATCACCCTCCTGCTTTACCTGATACTCTGTAACGCAAGGACATGCATTTGTTGCCTTTTTATGAGTCTCATCACAAATCTTTATACTTGTTTCGTGTCCGCCCTTACATCTGTCGCAAGGAACATTCTCCTCTGCACAATAATCTGTAGATGTCGGACATCCTGCCACAGGAAGTAGTCCCGATAATCTGCACACCGTGACCTGCGTAAGTCCGTCAGGCATATCCCAGTCAAGACTCGGATCGTGGCCTTCAAGCTCAGCGATACCATCCATGATATCTCTCCACATATATTTGTGAAGCTGTGTATCCGCATATGAAGGTGTATCTATTCCATACCATACAGAAGCTGTATAATACGGTGTCATTCCGCAGAACCAAAGGTCATAACAATTTGATGTTGTACCCGTCTTACCTGCGGCCACACCTCCGGTATTAAGCTGTGCCTTCATACCTGTTCCCTGTGTAATAACGTCCTTCATCGCATCAAGCAGCTGCCATGCTGTTGTTTCCTTGCATACTGCATGTGTTGTCGGAAGCTTTTCAGGAACGGTATTATCTATAATAAGATTTCCGTCATGATCGTAAACCTGTGAATAGAAACATGGCTTAATATATGTTCCCATATTTGCAATAGCTGCATAAGCTGCAGTTATCTCAAGGTTTGTAACTCCATAAGTGAGACCACCAAGTGCCAATGACTGGTTGATATCTGTATACGGTTTTCCGTCAGGAGCTATATACTCATCGACAAGAGTCGTAAATCCAAGTCTTTTCAGATACTCGAACGCTACCTCAGGTGTTACATCAGTGATTGCCTGAACCGCAACGATATTCATAGACTCCTGAATACCCATTCGTATAGACGACCAACCTTTGTAGCCCTCATACCAGTTCTTTACAGGTGAACCGTCTAAATACTCATAAGGCTTATCCTCATACATGTTGCAGAGTCCGCCCATGGTATCAATATAAGGAAGAAATGCAGCAACCACCTTGAAACATGATCCCGGCTGTCTCTTTGCATCTGTCGCACGGTTAAATCCGAGATTCTCAGTCTTCTTACCTCTTCCTCCCGTAACTGCCTTAACATATCCTGTATGCTGGTCTATTACAGAAACCGATGCCTGTGGCTGAATAGCAAACTTCATATCCTCGCTTACGAAAGATCCGTCTGTCTCATCAAGCATTGCTTCTTTAAATTCATCTGCCGCCTGTCTGGCTGACGCTTCATCAGGATACAGATTCTTATATGAATAATCCTCTGTAGTTCTCATAAAATAACTAACAAGAGAATTCTGGTCATAATAATGAGGTGTCTTTCCGTCTCCATCCATGATCACAAGATCATAGTTAATTACAACCTCTGTTTCCTCCGGATAATACTCCGGATCATTTACAACATTATCACAAACCCTCTGAATACCGAAATCCTGTGTACTGTATATAGTATATCCGCCGGTATACATTTCATTGAAGGCTTCTGCTTCCGTATAGCCGTACATTTCCTCAAGATCTTCTACAAATGCCCACATCAAAGCATCTTTGAAATATGAATTATACTCAAAGTTCTCTTCTTCCTGCTGTTTGACCTCCTTGACACGTGCATATACGTCATCATCATGAGCGGCCTTATATTCTTCTTCTGTTATATAACCGAGTTCCTTCATCTTGTTCAGGACATCGATACGTCTCTTCGCATTATTCTCCGGGAAGATTACCGGGTCAAAGCCGTAAGGATTCTGAGTGATTCCGGCAATCATCGCAATCTCCGAAACATTCAGTTCACCTATAGACTTATCAAAATATCTCTGAGAAGCAGCCTCAATACCGTTTACACCCTGTCCGAGATAAATGGTATTAAGATAATACTCGATTATCTGTTCCTTTGTATAAATCTTCTCAAGCTCCATTGCCAGCATCTGCTCCTGAACCTTACGTTCGATTCGCTGAATCTTCGTCGGTTCATCACCTCCGTTAAAGGCCTGGTTCTTGATAAGCTGCTGCGTAATGGTTGACGCACCCTCATCCATGCTTCCGCTTGCAAGATCTCTTACAAGTGCTCTGAAGATACCCCTTACATCGATACCGTTGTGATCCCAGAATCTTTCATCCTCGATGGCAACGAAAGCATTTACAAACTGCTTTGGAATATCCTCATAATAAACATATATTCGGTTTGAATTGATCATAGACAGAGAATCTATCTCATTCCCCTGCTGATCAACTATGATAGTCTTAAATCCCTTCGGCTTAATGTTAATGGATCTTGGGTCCGGAGCATCGTCAAGTATGCCCTTCATAACTCCAAAGCCGGCTCCCGCAAGCAGGATAATACATATGATAAATGCACTAAGTATTATCTTGAAGCCGCTTACCATGACCCTTCTTATATATCTTTGCTCCTTTGACATGAGCTGTTTTCTTCTCTTCTTTACGGAATACTTGTTAAAAATCAATGTATGCCTCCGATTCCGATATTAAATACCTTATTTTATTCTGTATCAATACACATTAATACATCTTGATATGATAGCATTCATCTGCCATTTACAGTACTTAATATTTTTTGAAGATTTTTTTAACCATTTCTATGAATTCTTTATTATTCTTGGTCTGTGAAAACAGCTTTACAAGCTCTTCAACAATTTCATCCGTACGGTTTCCGCGGAAATTGCTGTGAATAAGGTCAAGCGCTTCCTTTTCCTCAGGATCAAGAAGAAGGTCATCTCTTCTGGTTCCCGACTTCGGTATATTAATGGCAGGGAATATTCTCTTCTCTGAAAGACTTCTGTCGAGAACAAGCTCCATGTTACCGGTTCCCTTGAACTCTTCGAATACCACATCATCCATACGACTGCCTGTTTCGATAAGCGCAGTAGCGAGTATTGTAAGACTTCCGCCCTCTCTCATATTTCTTGCAGCTCCGAAAAACTTTTTCGGCATATGAAGTGCCGCAGGATCAAGTCCACCGGACAGAGTTCTTCCACTGGCTGTGACTGTAAGGTTATATGCTCTGGCAAGTCTTGTAATACTGTCTATAAGGATCACTACGTCCTTCTTTATCTCAACAAGTCTCTTCGCACGCTCGATGACCATTTCGGAAACGCGCTTATGATGCTCGGGAAGCTCATCGAATGTTGAGTAGATTACCTCTGCATTCGGTCCCTCTATAGCTTCTTTAATATCTGTAACCTCTTCAGGTCTCTCGTCGATAAGAAGTACGAGGAGGTGCATTTCCGGATATGCGGTTGTAATTCTTTTTGCTATCTGCTTAAGAAGCGTTGTCTTACCTGCCTTAGGAGGTGAAACGATCATTCCTCTCTGTCCCTTACCTATAGGTGAAAAGAAATCAACGATTCTTATAGCTCTCGGTGCATTGTCATAATCAAGATGTATTCTCTCATCAGGGAATATCGGAGTAAGATCCTCAAAAGGAATTCTGTTTCTTACCTCCTCCGGTGAAATTCCGTTCACCTTATCTATATAGAGAAGCCCGCTGTACTTATCGTTTGCGGAATTATTTTTCTTTACGGGACCGGATACCACGTCTCCTGTCTTAAGACGGAATTTTCTTATCTGTGTAGGTGCAAGATAGATATCTCTTGCTCCCGGCATGTAGTTATCACTTCTGAGGAATCCATAGCCTTCAGGAAGGATTTCAAGAATTCCATCGGAAATGTAATCCTTCTCCGGCGCCTCTGACTCTTCATCAATATCCTGCTCTGCATCCTGAACAACTTCCTGAGGCTGTCTTTCCTCTCGTGAATACCTTTCCTCGCGAGGCTGATCTTCGTTTTCTTTTGACTGAACCGGTTTTGTAGGTCTTCTTCTCTTTCCCGCTTCCACCTTCTTCGGTTCCTCAGGCTTTCTCTCCTCAGGCTGCTTAACTTCCTGCTTTGTCTCCTCTGACTTTGCTTCTTCCTTAGACTGCATCATAAGATCGATCTTCTCGAGAAGCATTGCAAGATCCTTCTTTTTCATATCGGCTGCATTTACTATTCCCTTTTCTGCAGCAAGTGCTCTCAGTTCAGCTACGGGTGTTTTACTGTAATTCATATAATCTCCTTTTTTACACTGATTTGTCACATGATTAACAATAAGTTACATTGATTTTTTTATCTTTTTGTCGTATTCTATTAAATGCGCCCTTAAGGACGCCGGGTTTCAAATCGATCTAAAATGTACCCCCCTTAGCGGTACATTTCATATAATATTGTTGCATGGGGAAATGTATATGGAAGGCTTAATGCTTTATAAACTGATAATTCTGTATATGCTGGACAGGATAGATGAATATACTCTGACCAATTCACGTATAACCAGCTTTATTCTTGATAAGGGTTATACGAATCTTTTCAATATTCATGAGTCGCTCAGTGAACTTATTGATGAAGGCTTCATATCAGTAAGCATCATCAGAGACACCAAGCATTATAAGATTACAAATCTCGGCGAAGAGGCTCTTCTCTACTTCGAGAACAGACTTTCCAATTCTATTAAACAGGAAATCCTCGATTACTTCAAAGCGGAAAAGATCAACCTGAAAAACGAGTCCGAGATATATGCGGATTTTTATTATAATGATAATCAGGAATATACTGTAGAATGTGTCATTAAAGAAAGAAGGGATACTCTTATCGATCTTAAGCTTAATGTCACCAGCAAGACTCTTGCAAGATCGATATGCGATAATTGGCGAGCTAAGAGTACCGATGTATATCAGTATCTTATCAACGAATTGTGGGTGAACTCGGATAATGAAAACACCGAGCCCACTACAACCGATATTCTGAAATCTAAGACTCCTCCTGCGGAGAGTCCTCAGTAACTATTTCTTCAATAAGATCCAGAATTTCTTCACGTCCTGTCCTTTTCAAAGCTGAGAAGGGCAGGATTTTTACGTCACTGCCGGCCGAAAGGGTTTTCCTGATTATTCCCAGACTTCTTATCATCTGATTTTTACTCAGCTTATCTGTCTTTGTGGCAATGATCACCGGTGTAAATCCGGCCGAAACCATCCATTCGTACATCTGCTGATCGTCCTTTGTAGGCGGAATCCTGCTGTCAACCAGAAGAAAAACGCTCTTCAGCGTTTTACTGTTATTAAGATATTTTTCAATCATTTTGCCCCATTTGGCTCTTTCTGTACGAGCCGCCTTGGCATATCCATATCCGGGTAAATCCACAAAGAAGAACTCTTTGTTTATTTCATAGAAATTGATCGTGATAGTCTTGCCCGGTGTCGAAGAAGTTCTGGCAAGATTTTTTCTGTTCAGAAGACCGTTGATAAGAGATGATTTGCCGACATTTGATCTGCCGGCAAATGCTATCTCAGTTTTTGTGTTTTCAGGGAACTTACTTGTTACACCACATGTAACAGCAAGCTCTGCACTTTTTATAACCATATTAACCTCAGGCTATTTCATCATTCTTCTTGATAGTTTTATGTGAGCGTGACTTTGTCTCTCCCTCTTCACGATATGTAAGCTCAGGATCAGCTCCGTCAGCTATTGATTCCTTTGTAACATATACAGACTTAACTCTGTCATCTGAAGGAATCTCATACATGATGTTCATCATCGCTTTTTCAATGATGGCTCTGAGTCCTCTGGCTCCTGTACTTCTGCTCATTGCTTCTCTTGCAATTTCACGAAGTGCTTCCTCAGAGAATTCAAGTTCAACATCATCAAGTTCAAAAAGCTTCTTATACTGCTTTGTAATAGCGCTCTTCGGCTCTGTAAGAATACTTACGAGAGCTTCCTCATCAAGCTCGTCAAGTGTAACTACTACAGGTACACGTCCGACAAACTCAGGAATGATACCGTACTTGATAAGATCCTGTGGCTGAACCTGCTTAAGAAGCTCATTGTTTGTAGACTCATTCTTTACTACATCGGCATTAAATCCGATAGACTTCTGACCTACACGCTTCTCGATGATCTTATCAAGACCGTCAAATGCACCACCGCAGATGAAAAGAATGTCAGTGGTATCTATCTTTATAAGCTCCTGATTCGGGTGCTTACGTCCGCCCTGTGGCGGAACTGATGCAACAGTACCCTCAATGATCTTGAGGAGTGCCTGCTGTACACCCTCACCGGAAACATCTCTTGTGATTGAAACATTTTCAGATTTCTTGGAAATCTTATCTATCTCATCGATATAAACGATTCCGTGCTCGGCTCTGTCTATATCATAATCCGCAGCCTGGATAAGCTTGAGAAGGATATTCTCAACATCCTCACCTACATATCCTGCCTCGGTAAGTGTTGTTGCATCCGCAATCGCGAAAGGAACATTCAGCATCTTGGCAAGTGTCTGAGCGAGATAGGTCTTACCTGATCCGGTAGGTCCGACAACGATGATGTTTGACTTCTGAAGCTCTACATCGAAAGTCTTACCGGACATAACTCTCTTATAATGATTATACACAGCTACCGAAAGGACCTTCTTTGCTTCTTCCTGTCCGATTACATACTCATCCAGAAATGCCTTGATTTCCTTTGGCTTATAGAGATTGATCTCATCGCTCATCTCATCGCCGAGCTCTTCATCAATGATCTCTGAACACAGATCTACGCATTCGTCACAGATATATATTCCCGGACCGGCAATAAGCTTTCTTACCCTGTCCTGGCTCTTTCCGCAGAAAGAGCATTTTAATAATTTATCTTCCTTAGCCATTTTTAATCCTTATTATCGATTTATTATTTACGATTTGTAACAACGTGATCTATAAGTCCGTACTCTGCTGCTTCCTCAGCTGTCATCCAGTTGTTTCTCTCGCAGTCTGCTCTCATAGTCTCATAATCCTTACCACAGTTTTCTGCCATGATCTTAAGGAGATTTTCCTTTATTCTGAGAATATGCTTTACATCTATCTCCATATCAGTAGCCTGACCCTGTGTTCCGCCAAGTGGCTGATGGATCATGATCTCTGAATTAGGAAGTGCGAATCTCTTACCCTTCGCACCACCTGAAAGAAGGAACGCACCCATTGAAGCTGCCATTCCGACACAGATAGTAGAAACATCACACTTGATGTAATTCATTGTGTCATAGATAGCCATACCGGCTGTTACAGATCCACCCGGGCTATTGATGTAAAGGCTGATATCCTTGTTTGTATCCTCTGACTCAAGGAAAAGCAGCTGAGCTACAACAAGACTTGCTGTAACATCATTTACTTCATCTCCTAGGAAAATGATTCTTTCCTTTAAGAGTCTTGAATAAATATCATATGCTCTTTCACCCCTGTTGGTGGTCTCAATGACTGTAGGCACCAATGCCATATCTATACCTCCTGATTTATAAACATTCGGATTGATTATACTTCCTTAATATTCTCAACGATGAAGTCAGCAGCCTTTTCTACTGCGATATCCTTCTTGATTGACTCTCTTTCCTTGTCACCGATGTAACCCTTGAACTTATCAGCTTCAATTCCGTACATAGCTGCCATCTCTTCAAGCTTCTTGTCAAAATCTTCATCTGTAACTTCGATGTTCTCTGCCTTAGCAACTGCCTCAAGAACGAGTCTGCTCTTTACGCGCTTCTCAGCCTCAGGCTTAACCTGCTCAAGCATAGTCTCCTCGTTAAGACCTGTATACTGTGAATACATATCGAAGCTCATTCCCTGCATAGAGAGCTGCTGCTTGAACTCGTTAAGCATTGACTCCTGCTGTCCTTCGATCATTGAAGCAGGGATATCCATCTCTGATGACTCCATAAGCTTCTCGATTGCGGTATTCTCTGTCTTATTCTTAGCCTGCTTCTGCTTCTTTTCCTCAAGCTGCTTTCTAATGTTTGCCTTGTATTCATCAACTGTCTCAGCATCTGAGATATCTGATACATACTCATCATCAAGCTCAGGAAGCTGCTCCTCCTGAAGTGAGTTAAGCTTGCACTTGAATACTGCAGCCTTACCCTTAAGATCCTCTGAATGATAATCCTCTGGGAATGTTACATTTACATCAAACTCTTCACCGATTTCATGACCAACGATCTGATCTTCGAAACCTGGGATGAAGCTCTTGCTTCCGAGTGTAAGAGAATAGTTCTCACCCTTTCCGCCTTCAAATGCAACATCATCTACAAAACCTTCGAAATCAATATTTGTGATATCTCCATCCTTTGCAGCTCTATCTGTAACGTCAATCTTTCTTGCGTTCTGACGTCTTACTCTGTCGATTTCTTCATCAATTTCCTGACCTGATACTGTTGTATCGATTTTCTCTACCTCGATGCCCTTATATGTTCCGAGCTTAACTTCAGGCTTAAGATCAACCTCTGCTGTATAGATGAAGTCCTTACCCTTCTCGATCTGTACTACATCGATTTCCGGACGTGAAACAATATCAAGCTCGCACTTATCATATGCTTCCGGATATGTTTCATTTATAACCTTGTTAGCAGCCTCATCGTAGAAGATTTCAGGGCCGTACATTTTCTCGATAACAGCCATAGGAACCTTTCCCTTACGGAATCCTGAAATGCTGATCTTGTTCTTCTGCTTATTGTATGCAGCAACAAGTGCCTTTCCGAAATCCTCTGCAGGTACTGTGATTGTCAGCTTTGCCCTGTTATTCTCCAACTGTTCAACTGTGAAACTCATTATTCTTTCCTCCTGAAATATTATCTCTAATGCAGCTCATACTGCTTTTTTGCTTTTAAGCATCAGTCGTTTGATTATATCACAACGTTTTAATTAAGTAAAGATGAGAGATTCATGATATTTTTAATCCTGATATACGAGTCTGTCATCTGTAATATTCTTAAGCACTTCAAGGTATTTTGCCGCAACGTATTTTGCCATCGGAAGATTCATATCAAGATAATTTCCGCAGTCACGTGCTGCCTGTCCCGGAACCTCTCCCTCAAAGGAAGCCATGAACTCATACATTCTTATCATAAGAGGAAGTACATCCTTTGACTCATAATCTCCCGCAAGCACTGTATAGAAACCTGTTCTACAGCCCATCGGTCCGAAATATACTACTCTGTCCTTAAACTCAGGATCATTTCTGAGAAATGTAGCCCCAAGATGTTCAAGTGTATGAATCTCAGCAGTATTCATGACAGGCTCGAAATTCGGTCTTGTCATTCTGAGATCAAATGTTGTAATAACCTCTTCACCCACTTTATCCTTACGGGAAACATAAAGTCCCGGAAGTAAAACAAGATGATTAACATTAAAGCTGGCAATCTTTTCCATTGATTATATCTCCTTTTTCAAAAATAAAAAATGTATCTGCTAATATAATTTTCAATCACTTAAGCAGGTCTCTTCCCGATATGGAAATTGTTTTCGGCACATCGTCGTTTACCACATTACTCGGATCGAAATCAATCGGTTCATACTCCTGAATAACAGGAATCTGTTCTTCCTTACTCACAACGCCTTCAATCTTATCATTTCTTTTCTTTATCATATATAAGATTGCATTTCCGAACAGCGCTCCCACACCTACTATAAGTGATATTAAGAATCTTATCCATAATCTGGAAACATCCTTCCGGGCATTCAGACTGTAATATCTGACCTTAACGTTCGAAAGATCTCCGTCGATTATCCCCTGCTGTTTCAGAGCCTTTTCATATTTTTTTGCCGGCATACCGGTCTTTATATCCGTTACTCTTCCTTCAACGGTAATGGTTGTATAAGATCTTTTCCCCGAAGCCACATCGGTTTCACTAGTTATCATTTCAAGATCAGATTTATTGATTCCTGAGTTCAGCTTTACAGCCATTACGGAACCGTCTTCAAGATAAGCGATGTAATAAGTACCTGCGTCCCCTCTATCATGTCGATTTCCGGAGGGCTCTACATAAAATGTACCGAAGCCTGCATTTATATCAAGCCTGCAGAATTCTTCATTAATATTATCACTTGAGTAGACCTCATTCTTCGCAAGTTCTTCATTAATGTAGATAAAATCCCTTTTAACCATGTACCGGTAATTGGCAGCGATCAAAAATATCGCATATCCGATACCAAGTATTCCTACGCAGAAAAGCTTTGCCTCTTTGCTCATGCGCAGAAACGTTCTCATTGTTGCATTCATTGCTTTTTCCCCTCGTATAAATATTATCTATGATAAATACTTATAACTCTTCACTTTAATACTTCACTTAATACTTTTATTTGATAAGATTCGTACCTGCTATCGAAATCTTACCGTCCTCGGTTCTTTCATGACGTTCGCCATCACCGAACCTTACAGGCTTTTCAGCCTCCTTATCCATTACAGTTCCTTCCCCAAGGAAACTGTCAACAGAGAGTTTTTCTGACGGAGCACTATAATCATAACCCGCTTTAACATCATTCATATTAACATGCTGTGCAGCTGCAGCAGCACTTTCCGCTGCCTTTCTGGCCGCCTCCTCAAAGGCTTCCTCTCTTCTTTTCTTAGCCTTTGAAATCGTCATGACGATAGCATCTCCGAAAAGAACGATAATGCCTCCTCCAAGCAACACTATGAACATCGTCCATAACATTTTGTTATTGTCTGTGGCATCAATATAGATGTATCTTATCTTAACCTTATTATCTTTTGCATCCTTAATGCCAAGAAGCTTAAGCGCATCATCATAAAACCCTTTCAGCTGCGTATCTGTAAGTGTACTTACTCTTCCTTCAATGGTAAGTGTGTGCTCGGCATAAAAATCTTTAGAAGCATAGGTTTCACTTGTGATCATTTCAAGCTTATCTATGTCGGCAGCTTTGTTTACCTTTACGGCCATAACCGAATTATCATCAAGAAGCGCTATATAATACGTATCCCCGTTTTTACCTTCTACTTTTCCTTCTCTTTCGGCAAAGCCTCCCAGACAGGAATTTACTGTGATCATACAATACTTTTCTGAAAGTATCTGTTCACTGTCAAGTTCATAATGACTGTCATAAAGCATTTTATTGATGCTTGGAGCATCACCGCTCATCATATAATCATGGTTACATGCAAAAATACCGATTGCGACTATTATACTAAATATTGCCCCGAAAAATGCGCGTCCCTGGTATTTCATATTACTATACATTAATTAATATACCTCCGGATGCCTTACATCATTCTGAGCATTTCGCGTACAAGCTTTACCGAATGCTCTATAGCCTTTATCTTGAATGATGGGTAATCCATTTCAGCTGAATCATCAGCCTTATCGGATATTGCTCTGATGATCAGGTACGGTGTATCATTTGCAACTGCTGTCTGAGCTATAGCTGCACCTTCCATCTCTGTACACATTCCGTTAAAGTTTTCAACCAGCTTATCCTTTGTCTTCTTGCTTGAAACGAAAAGATCGCCGCTTACTACTCTTCCTTCAAATACCTTAACATCATCATTAACCTTTTCACAGGCATCTCTCGCTATCTTTCTGAGTGAATCACTTGCTTCAAATATAGATATATCCTGGTCCGGAATGATTCCCTGCTCAAAGCCCAATGCAGTAACATTCATATCATGCTGAAGACTGTCTGTAGATAATACTATGTCTCCGATATCGATCTTACTGTCAAGGCTTCCGGCAATACCGGTATTAATGATAGAACTGCATTTATAGATATCACAAAGTACAGCTGTCGAAATTGCTGCGTTAACCTTTCCGACTCCACACTGAACAACTACACATTCCTTTCCTTCAAGCTTACCTATATAAAACTCTCTTGATGCATGCTTTTCAACCTTACAATCCTCCATTAGGCCCTTAAGTGCATCAACCTCTTCATTCATCGCTCCGATAATTCCTATCATATTATTAGTCCTTTCATCATAAATAATGAGCCGCACATTTCCCACAAGGCTCAACTGTCCACTATTATACTTAAACAAATATATTATTTCAAACACGAAAAATTTTTTGCATTTTTTTGAAAAAAAACACTACACGTTTTGATTAAAAAATGATATAGTATTACGGATATTGAACTAAGACATGAAAAAACTTATGAACAAGACAAAATGAGGAGGATTAAACAATGTCACAGAGAACAGACATTCACAAGGTTCTGATCATCGGCTCCGGTCCTATTATTATCGGACAGGCGTGTGAATTTGACTATTCAGGAACTCAGGCATGTAAGGCTCTTCGCAAGCTTGGATACGAGATCGTTCTCGTTAATTCCAACCCTGCTACTATTATGACTGACCCTGAAATGGCAGATGTTACTTATATTGAGCCATTAAATGTTAAACGCTTAGAAGCTATTATTGAAAAAGAACGTCCTGATGCTCTCCTTCCGAATCTCGGTGGACAGTCAGGACTTAATCTTTGTTCAGAGCTTGCTGAAGCAGGTGTTCTGGATAAATATAATGTTAAGGTCATCGGTGTTCAGGTTGATGCCATCGAGCGTGGTGAGGACCGTATTGAGTTTAAGAACACCATGAACTCTCTCGGAATTGAAGTTGCAAGAAGTGAAGTTGCTTACTCTGTTGACGAAGCCCTCGCTATCGCTGATAAGCTCGGTTATCCTGTCGTTCTCAGACCTGCCTACACAATGGGCGGTGCCGGCGGCGGACTTGTATATAATAAGGAAGAGCTTCAGACAGTATGTGCAAGAGGTCTTAAGGCCAGCCTTGTAGGACAGGTTCTTGTTGAGGAATGTGTCAGCGGCTGGGAGGAGCTCGAGCTCGAGGTTGTTCGTGATAAGGAAGGCAACATGATCACAGTCTGCTTTATCGAGAACATTGACCCAATGGGTGTACATACAGGTGATTCATTCTGCTCTGCTCCTATGCTTACAATCTCACAGGAGGTTCAGGACAGACTTCAGAAGCAGGCTTACGCTATCGTTGATGCTATTCAGGTTATCGGTGGTACAAACGTTCAGTTTGCGCACGATCCTGTTTCAGACCGTATCGTTGTAATCGAGATCAACCCTCGTACATCACGTTCATCAGCACTTGCTTCAAAGGCAACAGGATTCCCTATTGCTCTCGTTTCAGCAATGCTTGCATCAGGACTTACACTCAGCGAGATTCCTTGCGGTAAGTATGGTACTCTTGATAAGTACGTTCCTGACGGCGACTATGTAGTTATCAAGTTCGCTCGTTGGGCATTTGAGAAGTTCAAGGGTGTTGAAGATAAATTAGGTACACAGATGCGTGCCGTTGGTGAAGTAATGTCCATCGGTAAGACTTACAAGGAAGCTTTCCAGAAGGCTATCCGTTCTCTCGAAAAGGGACGCTATGGTCTCGGACATGTTAAGAACTTCAACGACATGACAAAGGAGCAGCTCCTTCAGGCACTCATTACACCATCAAGCGAAAGACATTTCCAGATGTACGAAGCTCTTCGTAAGGGTGCAACTGTAGATGAGATCCACAACATCACAAAGGTTAAGCACTACTTCATCGAGCAGATGAAGGAACTCGTTGATGAGGAAGAAGCTCTTGTTAAGGATTACAAGGGTCAGGTTCCTTCAGACGCAGCTCTTACACAGGCTAAGAAGGACGGATTCTCAGATAAGTACCTCAGCGAGATCCTCGATGTTGAGGAAGCCGCTATCCGTGAGAAGCGTGAAGCAATCGGCGTAGTTGAGACATGGGATAAGGTACACGTAAGCGGTACAGAGAACAGCTCATACTACTATTCAACATATAATGCAGCTGATAACAATGAAGCAACAGACAACGCTAAGAAGATCATGATCCTTGGCGGTGGTCCTAACCGTATCGGTCAGGGTATCGAATTCGATTATTGCTGTGTTCACGCTGCTCTTTCACTTAAGAAGCTCGGTTACGAAACAATCATTGTTAACTGTAACCCTGAGACAGTTTCTACAGACTACGATACATCAGATAAGCTCTATTTCGAGCCTCTTACAACTGAGGATGTACTCAGCATTTACCGTAAAGAGAAGCCGGTGGGCGTTATCGCTCAGTTCGGTGGACAGACACCTCTTAACATAGCTGCAGAGCTTCAGAAGAACGGTGTTAAGATTCTCGGTACATCTCCGGAAGTCATCGACCTTGCAGAGGACAGAGACCTCTTCCGTGCTATGATGGATAAGCTTGAAATCCCTATGCCTGAAGCAGGCATGGCTACAACAGTTGAAGAAGCTATTGAGATTGCTAACAAGATCGGATATCCTGTAATGGTTCGTCCTTCATACGTTCTCGGCGGACGTGGAATGGAAGTCGTATACGATGATGACAGCATGACAGGCTATATGCAGGCTGCTGTAGGTGTTACACCTGACAGACCTATCCTTATCGACAGATTCCTGCACCACGCTACTGAGTGCGAGGCAGATGCTATATCAGACGGAACACATGCATTTGTTCCTGCAGTTATGGAGCACATCGAGCTTGCCGGAATTCATTCAGGTGACTCTGCTTGTATCATTCCTTCAAAGCATATCTCTGAGGAGAACCTTGCTACTATCAAGGAATATACACGCAAGATTGCTGAGGAAATGCATGTAGTAGGTCTTATGAACATGCAGTACGCTATCGAGGACGGTAAGGTATTCGTACTTGAAGCTAACCCACGTGCATCCAGAACAGTTCCTCTCGTATCAAAGGTTTGCGGAATCAAGATGGTTCCACTTGCTACAGAGATCATTGTTTCAGAGCTCACAGGTCAGCCTTCACCGGTACCTTCACTCAAGGAGAAGAACATTCCTTACTACGGAGTTAAGGAAGCAGTATTCCCATTCAACATGTTCCCTGAGGTAGATCCTATCCTCGGACCTGAAATGCGTTCTACAGGTGAGGTTCTCGGAATATCTAAGTCTTCAGGTGGTGCTTACTTCAAGGCTCAGGAGGCTGCTAAGTCAGCTCTTCCTACTTCAGGTACAGTACTCATCTCTGTAAATAAGACTGAGAAGCCTGAGGTTGCTGAAGTTGCTGCTCTTCTTCATAAGAACGGCTTCAAGATCATGGCAACAGGCACAACATGCGATCTTATCAACGAAGCAGGAATTCCTGCAGAGAAGGTTAAGAAGCTCTACGAAGGAAGACCAAACGTACTTGATCATATAACAAACGGTGATATCCAGCTTATCATCAACTCTCCTGCAGGTAAGGAAAGCGTACATGATGACAGTTATCTCCGTAAGGCTGCTATAAAGAACAAGATTCCATACATCACGACAATCGCTGCAGGACGTGCAGCTGCCGAAGGAATCGACCACATCAACAACCGTACACACGGAACTATCCATTCTCTTCAGGAATGGCATGAGTCAATCTCAGACAAGCAGTAATATTGATTTTTCAAGGACAGCATATCGATTCGGTATGCTGTCTTTTTTATGCCCATTTTTATACATTTTTAAATATTCTTCTCTCTTATTTTAATTAATTTATGGTATTATTAAGATAGGTTTTTGTTATGGCAAAAACATAATGTATATTGAGGGGCAAATATGAATTCTATCAATACAAATTCTATATACGGCGAGTATGCCGAGTATCTTGATCTGGTCCTTGAGGACCTGTCAAAACGATTTAAAAACTTCGATGATTATGTACTCGAACAGACCGGTGAACATGGCTTTGAGCATATAATTACCCGTATCAAATCCGATGAAAGCATGCGTGAAAAATGTATCCGAAAAGGGATACCCGAAACACCTTACTCTGCTCTCTATATCAACACTGATGCAATTGGCATGCGTATAGTAACTTCCTTTGTAGATGACATTTATCTGATGATCAAATATATAAAGAGCTTCGATAACTGTGAAGTAATCGAGGAAAAGGATTATATTAAGCATGCTAAGCCTAACGGCTACAGAAGCTATCATCTTATCCTTGCCGTAACAACGGATTATCCTGATGTAAACGGAAATGAAAAGGGAATATACTATGTGGAGATTCAGATCCGTACTATCGCAATGGATACCTGGGCAAGTCTCGAACATAAGATCAGATATAAGAAAAATATTGCCGAACAGGAACTGATAAGCAATGAGCTTAAACGATGTGCCGATGAGCTTGCATCCTGCGAACTTTCAATGCAGACTATCAGAGGAATGATACGCAGTAAGCTTTCACAGAATGAAAATAATGACGAATCGGGAAATGCAGAAAATAAAGAAAATACAGTTATATAATATTTCTGTAAATAACTATACATAATGAGGGGAATTAATAAATGAAAATATTACTTGCCGAGGATGAACATGAGCTTTCAAGAGCTCTTGTGGCCGTCCTCGAACATAACGGATATGAAGTAACAGCCGTCTATAACGGCCAGGACGCAGTAGGATCGGCTAAAGCTTCAGCATTCGATTGTTTTATCTTTGATATAATGATGCCCGTTAAAGACGGCATAACTGCGCTCACAGAGATACGTGCTGCCGGAGACATTACTCCTGCTCTGTTCCTTACAGCCAAATCAGAAACAGATGATAAGATACTGGGGCTGGATGCCGGAGCAGACGATTATCTGACAAAGCCTTTTTCAATGGCCGAGCTTTTGGCACGTCTCCGTTCTCTTACAAGACGCCGTGCTGTATATCAGTCAACTGATATTACCTACGGAAATGTAACACTCAATATCGAGAATCAGGAGATCAAATCAGAAAATTCAATACGTCTTTCAAGCAAGGAAGCACATATGCTTGAGCTCTTTATGAGAAATCCTAATAAAGAGCTAAGGACAGACGAGCTTTTCAATCATATCTGGAAGGATGAATCTGCCACCGACCTCAGTGCCGTATGGTTATATATCTCCTACCTTAATAACAAACTGTCGGCCATCGATGCCAACATTACAATAAACGGTGAAGAAGGCGGAAGCTTCGCTTTGAAACTTGCATAATGGAGAACAATTAATGCAGAAACTCAAGCTCAAATTCATATTGATTGCATCGGTTTCATTCTCTCTGGTTCTGATCACTGTACTCGGCGTAGTTAATTACATAAGCTACCGAAGTATTTATGACGAGATTTATACAACTCTCAGGATCATTACCGAGAACGGCGGACTGCCCGATTACATCAATAATGAATATAAAAACTATGACGACTTCATGGTAACTCCCGAAACCATCTATGAGACACGTTATTTCACTGTCGAATACGATGATTCCATGACGATCACACAACTCAATATAGATAATATCGCAGCTGTAAGTGAAAGGGATATTTCGGACTTCATAAACTATACAATGACTACCGATAAATCCTACGGCATGCTCAGAAAGAATATGATGCGTTATGCATTTCTCAAAACTAAGAAAAGCAATGGTACAACCGTTATCGCATTCATGGATTGTACACGCCGTATTATGACTCTGCGAAATATGATAAGATTTTCAATCTATGTCGGCATCATAAGTATGCTTATGCTTATACTCCTCTTATCTTTCTTCTCAAGGAAAGCCGTTGCGCCAATACTTAAGAATATGGAGTCACAGAAGCAGTTCATAACAAATGCCAGTCACGAGCTTAAAACTCCTCTTGCAGTTATTTCTGCAAATGCCGAAGTTATTGAAATGACCAATGGAAAATCAGAATGGACCGAAAGCATACGCAATCAGGTTACTCATATGTCAGAGCTGGTATCGCAGCTCATTGTCCTTTCAAAGCTTCAGGAACATGATGATATAGAACTCACAGAGGTAAACTTCTCTTCCAAGGCTAACGATGTTGCTAAATCCTTTAAGACCGTTGCCGAAGCCGCAGGAAAAACCTTTGAATCCGAAATTGCTCAGAATGTAATGATACAGGCCGATGAACGCGGATCACGAGAGCTTATAAGTATTCTTGTAGACAATGCTGTTAAATACTGTGATGATGGCGGGACCGTAAGAATGACACTTAATTCAAAAGGTAAAAAAGCATTTCTTACAGTATCAAATGATTACGCTGCAGGTGAAGGCGTTGATTATTCCAGATTCTTCGAACGCTTCTACAGAGCCGATGAATCACATAACAACGAAACAAAGGGCTACGGAATAGGCCTCTCCATGGCTGAGGGTCTCGTAGAAATGTTTAACGGACGAATAAGTGTAAATTATAAAAACAAGGTAATAACCTTTACCGTAGTCCTGTAGATAGTCCAAAAAAATCAATAATCAAACATATGAATTACCAACAAAAAAAGCTTCCCATACATCATCAGTATGAGAAGCTTTTATATTGTACTTATTAGTTCTCCGGAACTACCGGTGTCCAGTATTCCTGGTTATAAATATCTGTTAAGAGGTAAGTGATCTGTGTCTTAGCACCTACATCTACATTTGATATCTCAAGGTTTGGAGAATATGTTATCTGTTCGCCGAGGAAGTAGCTGTCCTGATATACTCCGTCATATGAATAATAATCACATAAGAAGTCTATCTTTGTTCCCTCCGGAATCTCGGTAACACCCTTAGCTACTGCTTCAGTCTCACCATCAACATAATCATATCTTGCACCTGCTATATATCCATAAGGATTTGTGCTGTCAAATGTAATAATAAGATTTGCTCTTACACCATCAAGCATTACAGGAACTCTTCCGGATACTGTAGATGAGCCATCAACCTCGATTTCTGACTCATAGTAGAAAGCAACCGGCTGTCCATCTATAGCAAGCCATGTATTATCAGTATCTCCGATAAGTCTTCCGTCTTCTGTGAACTGATATATGCTGTCAAGTCCGAGATCAACGAAGCCTGTACCGTCATCAACGAACATATTCATCTGAAGTGACTGTATAAGCTGCCACTGCTCTGTTGGTATGCTCATTGTATGTGTTCCGTCGCTCTCGGTATTCCATACCATCTGGGACGGATCAAACTGATTAGCGGCTACATAATTAGCTGCATCATTTACATTATATACAGCTGCATCATCCATGAAGTCCGATGCATTTCTGTCAATTCCCTCTATACTTCTTCCACCGCCGAGGAATGCGTTGAGAAGCTGGCTGATAGCATCACTTCCCTGTGTGGATGAACCTGCAGAACCACCTGTCAGCATACCAAATGGATTTGTTGTACCACCGGCTGCAACCTGTCCTGATGTCTCAAGACCGGCAAATGCCTTGATACAATTAGCATACTCACTGTCCATTCCGATATCATTGTAGTTTGATACTACAGTACCGACCTTGTTAGCCTTCCTGTATGGGAAATAGATTGAAAGACCGTATGCATTTGACATACTGCTTGATGTTCTGTTGTATTTAACTGCTGAAAGAAGTGCTTCCTGAAGTGCCTTGGCATCTTCTGAACCGATTCTCTGAGTAAGATTTACAAGGTCTATCTGGTCAATCTTTGAAGATGTTGCAAACTCTCTTGTACCTACTCTCGCATCAGATACCTGCTTGTAATCCTTCTTTATAAGCTCAACAGTATCTGTAGAGAACTCTGTCATCTTAGGCGGAACTGTCTGTGAAAGCTCAGCAAGATCGATAACCGAAAGTGTTGTCTTCTGGCCGTTACATTTACGTCCACACTCATCAACAAAGCCATCTACGATATTCTTACCGATCTCAAGTGTCGGCATAGAAGTATTCTTTGAAAGCTCATTCAGCCACGGAGTATAGTACCAGCCGATACCCGGCTCAGTCTCTTCCGAAGCTATAAGATAATCAGCATAGTTACTGCACATAAGAGCTGTTTCATATGTTGCCATAAGACATGCATCAAATCCGATAAAATCGAATGTAACGCCTGCATTCTTAAGTGCGCTGTTTATCTCTGCAAGATCCATAGAACCTGATGAAGCAAATTTCTCATCATATCCGTAACCTGTTATAGAACCGCCGCCGTGATCCCAGAATATAAGCTCATTTCTGTTAGCCGGGAAGTTCTGGTTACAATACTTGATAAATGCTGTAAGTGTTGCAGGATCTGTCATAACCTTGCTGCCATCATCAGCAACAAGCTGTTCCAAACTACCGTTCTTAATTCTGTATATCTGATTTACCTGATTCGATACACCGTTTATCTTCCAGTTCTTGCATCCACCTGTATAGATGATAATGTTGATATTATCATTAAGTGATGCAGAAGCCATTTCCCTCAGGTCATTAGATGCCATTCCGCCCCTTGACTCAAGGTCTGTACCGCACGTGTAAACCATTATAGTTATTGTATCCTGGCCGTTACCGAGAATCTGTGTTCTCTTTTCTCTTGCGGATGCACTTACTTCAGTATTAAGCTTACTTGTATTGTTAAATCCATCCATCCAGCCTGAGGACGTCTGTCCTCCGGAGAATCCTCCGAAAAGACTTGTTATATCACCGATACCGAAGGATGTTCCACTGCCGACTCCACTTGAAACCGATTGTGAACTGCCTCCGATACTGCCTGAACCTGTACCGGCAGAACCGCCCGAACTTCCTGCATCGGAACCACCTCCGCCAAGAAGGGCACCAAGTCCACCTCCGCCTCCGCCAAGAAGCAGAACGAGGATAATTATAAGGAGTTTTCCACCGCCAAGGCCACCGGCTCTTGTACCACTCTGTCCTGTTCTTCCGGTATTACTGCCGGAGCTTGTTCTTCCGGCATAACCATCAGTTCTTCCTACAGGACCGGTACCAAGACCTTCTCCTCTTCTATGAACTCCTTTTGAATTATTAGTTACGTTCTTCTGTCTGCCACCATTCTTTGGATCCATACAGTATCCTCCTGCCAATAACTAATAGGGAACCGATATTATCAGTCCTCTTCCTCAAAGTTCTTTGCTTCAAGTATTCCCTTCGTAAGAAGCGGAACAATCTTATTTAAATCACCTACAATACCGTAATCTGCAACATCGAAGATAGGTGCTGTCTCATCCTTGTTGATAGCGATGATGAGATCAGACTCTTCCATACCGGAAACGTGCTGAATAGCACCTGAAATACCGATTGCAAAATATACGCTAGGACGTACAGTCTTTCCTGTCTGTCCTACCTGAAGTTCCTTAGGCATCCAACCGTTATCTACAGCGGCACGTGAACAAGCAACCTCTCCTCCGAGAGCATCAGCAAGTTCCTTAAGAAGCTCAAAGTTCTCTGCAGAACCTACACCTCTACCACCTGCAACAAGAATCTTAGCCTTCTGGATATCTACTGTCTTAACTGTCTCTCTAACAACCTCAAGTATCTCAACATACTTGTTGTCAGGTGTAAAGCCAGGATTGAACTCGATAAGCTCACATGTTCTGCCAACGATCTTTGGGGATCTTGTCATAACGCCCGGACGAACAGTTGCCATCTGAGGTCTGAAATCAGGACATGCGATTGTTGCTATTGTATTTCCACCAAATGCAGGACGAGTCATAAGAAGCTGATTATGCTTCTGCTGATCTTCCTTACCAGGAATTGCGTTAAGCGGGAAATCACCCACCTCAAGTAATGTACAGTCAGCTGTAAGACCTGTATGAACACGTGCACAAACACGAGGTGCAAGGTCACGGCCAATAGCTGTAGCACCGATAAGGAATACATCCGGCTTAAACTTATTGATAACTTCTGACAGAGCATGTGCATAAGGCTCTGTTCTGTACTCCTTAAGCTCAGGATCATCGATAAGAATGATCTTATCAGCTCCGTGCTCTTCAAGATGGAATACTTTATTCTTAATATCAGAACCGCAGAGAACTGCTACTACCTCAGTATTAAGATCCTTTGCAAGATCGATAGCCTTTCCCATAAGCTCATATGTAATTTCAGATATATGATTGTCTATCTGCTGAGCAAATACATAAACGCCCTTATATTCTTCTAGAGACATAATAATCCTCCTAAATGTAATAATCTAACAAATTACTCCCACCGAAACGAGAAGTTAAATAACGTGCTTTTCTGCAAGCTTATCAATGATAAACTGTGCTCCGTCGTTTGCGCTTTCAGGCACAAACTTCTCTCCTGCGCCCTTAGCAACCTTATCGGAAGCCTTAGCGATCTGTGTAGGAGAACCCTTAAGTCCCATATTGCTGTCATCAAGAGTCTTAAGATCATCTCTTGACCAAACTGTAATTTCTGCATTAAATGCATCTAAGATACCGCCCGGAGTCATATATCTAGGCTTATTAAGCTCTGAAAGAGCTGTAATGAGACATGGCATCTTAGCCTTTAACATATGATATCTGTCATCGAACTGTCTTTTAACGATAACTGAATCACCTTCAACCTTGATGTCCTCTGCATAAGAAATTACAGGGATATCAAGATGCTCTGATATCTGAGGACCAACCTGAGCTGTATCACCATCGATAGCCTGACGACCTGTGATAATAAGATCATACTCAAGATTTCTGATAGCAGCTGCTATTGTCTGAGATGTAGCCCATGTATCAGCTCCTGCAAGTCTTCTGTCTGTTACAAGGATTCCCTTGTCAGCACCCATAGCGATAGCCTCACGAAGAACATCCTCTGCCTTCGGAAGACCCATTGTAACAACCGTAACTTCTGCACCTGTCTCATCCTTGATTCTGAGAGCAGCCTCAAGGCCTGCCTTATCATCAGGATTCATAATAGACTTCATTGCATTTCTATCGAGAGTACCGTCCGGCTTAAACTTTACTCCACCCTTTGTATCAGGTACCTGTTTTACACAAACAACTATTTTCACGCCTGTACCCTCCTTAACCAAGTAAATTAGCTGAGATTACCATACGCTGAACTTCGCTGGTACCCTCATATATTTCAGTGATCTTAGCATCACGCATCATACGCTCAATCTCATATTCCTTGATATAACCGTATCCACCGTGAAGCTGAACAGCCTTTGTAGTAACTTCCATTGCAACTTCTGCAGCATATAACTTAGCCATAGCAGCTTCTACGCTGTAAGAAGTCTTATGATCCTGGTTGTACTGGTCCTTAGTACGGGCAGCCTTATAAACAAGCATCTTAGCAGCCTCAATCTTTGTTGCCATATCAGCAAGCTGGAACTGTGTGTTCTGGAAAGCTGATATTGAACGACCGAACTGCTTACGCTCCTTTGTATATGCAACAGTTCTCTCAAGTGCACCCTCTGCGATACCGAGTGCCTGAGCTGCAATTCCGATACGTCCGCCGTCAAGAGTATGCATAGCGATACCAAATCCCTTACCCTGAGCACCAAGAAGTGCATCCTTAGGTATACGGCAGTCCTCGAATACGAGCTCATATGTTGAAGAACCGCAGATTCCCATCTTGTTTTCCTTTGCACCGAATGCGAATCCAGGAGTTCCCTTTTCTACTATGAATGCAGAAATCTCCTTCATCTTCTTACCGCGCTTTTCAATGATACCTGTAACCGCGATTACAATGTAAACATCTGCAACCTTACCGTTTGTAATGAAGCACTTAGATCCGTTAAGCACCCACTCATCTCCATCAAGTACAGCTTTGGTCTGCTGTCCCTGAGCATCAGTACCTGCACCAGGCTCTGTAAGAGCAAAAGCACCAAGCTTCTTACCTGTTGCAAGGTCAGAAACATACTTTGCCTTCTGATCCGGTGTACCGTATGTAAGAATAGGATCGATACAAAGTGAAGTATGAGCTGAAAGTATTACTGATGTAGTAGCACATACTTTAGCCATCTCCTCTACTGCCATGATATATGTAAGTACATCACAGCCCTGTCCTCCGAATTCCTTCGGAACAGGTATTCCGAGAAATCCGGCCTTAGCCATCTTCTCAACTGTTTCACTCGGAAATCTATGTTCTTCATCGATTTCCTGAGCAAGTGGCTTAACCTCGTTTTCAGCAAACTGGCTGAAAAGCTCTCTGGTCATCTCATACTTTCTGTCAAGTGTGAAATCCATTAATTTTTCCTCCAAGATTTATTTCTATATTATTATATGTCTCTCCGTAAAAACATATATACTATAAACACACAACAACCCGGGTACCGTATTTTTGCATGAAAAGTACAGTCCCGGGGTTAAAATCAATTATTTCTTTGAATAATCGTAGAAGCCGATTCCTGTCTTACGGCCAAGCTTTCCGGCACGAACCATCTTACGAAGAAGTGGATGAGGACGATACTTAGGATCGCCTGTCTCATTCTGAAGTACTTCCATGATTGCAAGTACGATGTCAAGACCAACAAGATCTCCAAGTGCAAGAGGTCCCATTGGATGTGAGCATCCAAGAATCATAGCTGTATCAATATCTTCAACTGTAGCAATACCATCAGCATAAATACCGATTGCTTCGTTGATCATTGGGATAAGGACTCTGTTAACAACGAATCCAGGAGCTTCAGCAACCTGTACAGGTGTCTTGCCGATCTCTGTTGCGATACCCTTGATCTTCTCAACAAGGTCATCAGGTGTATTTCCGCCTGCAATAACTTCTACAAGCTTCATTCTGTCAGCAGGGTTGAAGAAGTGCATACCGATAAGCGGTCTGTCAAGAACAGAACCAATCTCTGTGATAGAAAGTGATGAAGTATTTGTAGCAAAGATACAATCAGCCTTGCAGATTTCCATCAGTTCCTTGAATGTAGACTTCTTAAGCTCCATGTTCTCAGGAGCAACTTCAATTACAAGATCACAGTCAGCGCAGATATCCTTAAGACCTGTCTTGATCTTTCCAAGGATCTCAGCACCCTTATCTGCAGTGATCTTTTCCTTGCCAACAAGGAAGTTAATGTTCTTCTCAATCTTAGCTTTTCCGCCATCAGCAAACTCCTGCTTGATATCACATAAACGAACTTCATATCCGTCTGTCATAGCGAAAGCCTGTGCAATACCGGAACCCATTGTTCCTGCACCAACAATACCAACTATCATTTCTGATTCCTCCTAAAAATGTATTTCATTTCTTTACAAAATATATTTCCGTTTATTTATTCACAAAAGGAACAACCTTAAGCTTCTTTTCCTTATCCTTCTCAAGGAAGTTAGCCATAGCTGCCTTCTGATCCTCTGTCTCGAAGCAGTCACCGAAAAGCTTTTCTTCTATAACAATAGCGCTGTCCATATCTGCGTCAAGTCCGTCATTGATTGCCTTCTTGCAATTTCTTACAGCTATAGGTGCGTTTGCAGCAATGATAGAAGCAAGCTTCTTTGCCTGATCAAGCAGCTCTTCCTGAGGATAAACCGCATTTACAAGACCTATACGAAGTGCTTCCTCTGCCTTGATATTTCTTGCAGTATAGATAAGCTGCTTAGCCATACCAACGCCGATGATTCTTGCAAGTCTCTGTGTACCGCCGAATCCCGGAGTAATTCCGAGACCAACTTCAGGCTGACCGAAGATTGCATTCTCTGAGCAGATTCTGATATCACAGCTCATTGAAATCTCGCATCCGCCACCAAGAGCGAATCCGTTTACTGCTGCAATAACAGGAATTGGGAAAGTCTCGATAAATCTGAAGATATCATTACCCTTCTTACCGAAAGCCTCACCCTCTGCCTTTGAAAGTGATGACATCTCACCGATATCAGCACCTGCAACGAATGACTTCTCACCTGCACCTGTAAGAACTACTGCTCTTACAGCATCTAAATCTATAGCCTTGAATGTTTCCTCAAGTTCTTCAAGGACCTGAGAATTAAGTGCATTAAGAGCCTTTGGACGATCGATAGTGACAACACCTACGAATCCGTCCTGCTCATACTTGATATATTCTGCCATTATGATCTCCTTAGTCTCTCTCTACGATGGTTGCACATCCCATACCACCACCGATACAAAGTGTTGCAAGACCCTTCTTGAGATCATTATCTTCCATCTCATGAAGAAGTGTAACGAGGATACGGCATCCTGATGCTCCAACTGGATGTCCGAGTGCGATAGCACCACCACGTGGGTTAAGCTGCTTATCAACATCGATTCCGAGATCCTTACCAACTGCTACTGACTGAGCTGCGAATGCTTCATTAGCCTCGATTACATCGAAGTCCTCAATCTTGTAGCCTGTCTTAGCCATAACCTTCTTTGTAGCTGCTACAGGACCAACACCCATGATCTCCGGTGCAACACCTGCAAGTGCTCCGCCTACGAATGTAGCCATAGGCTTAACACCAAGCTCCTCAGCCTTCTCAGCTGACATAACAACGATTGCTGCAGCACCGTCGTTGATACCTGAAGCGTTACCTGCTGTTACATATCCATCAGGATTGATAGCTCTCATCTTTGAAAGGCCCTCAGCTGTGATACCTGCACGTGGGTTCTCATCTGTATCGAAAAGAACTGTCTCCTTCTTCTTCTTGATCTCTACAGGAACAATCTCTCTCTTGAAGAGACCTTCTGCCATAGCCTTCTCACACTTCTGCTGTGACTTAGCTGCGAACTCATCAAGTTCTTCTCTTGTAAGTCCCCACTGCTCAGCAACATTATCAGCTGTCTTGATCATATGATAATCATTGAATGCATCCCAAAGAGCATCCTTAACCATTGTATCAACAAGAGCGCCCTGACTGTTTGATGGCCATGTCATTCTATAACCGTAACGGCCGTTTGGAAGTGCAAATGGAGCCATTGACATGTTCTCCATACCACCTGCTACAACGATGTCAGCATCACCTGCCTGAATCATCTGTGCAGCCATATTAACTGCATTAAGTCCGGAACCGCATACTACGTTAATAGTTACAGCAGGACACTCAACAGGAAGACCTGCCTTGATTGCTGCCTGACGAGCAACGTTCTGTCCCTGTCCGGCCTGGATTACACAACCCATATAAACGTGATCAACCTGGTCTGCGGAAACACCAGCTCGTGTGAGCGCTTCCTTGATAACGATTGCACCAAGATCAGCAACTGGAGTAGTGCTGAGTGATCCACCCATGGTTCCGATTGCTGTACGACATGCACCAGCTAATACGACTTTCTTTGCCATTACATTTTACCTCCATATTCAATTACGAATTTAAATTTTTTATATTTTTGTTACTTTTACAAAAAGAACTTCTAAATAATAGCATAAATACTGTGACTACGCAACTAATCAAATTGACTATATTTAGTCACCTTCTACTAATTATCGATGTCATTTTGACGTTTTTCTGCTTCCAGATATGAAATATACTTACCTGCCATACCTGTACCTGCCGCAAGAACATTAACAGGCTCTGCCGAAGGAATTACCTTTACACCGGTTCTTTCGGCTATCAGTCTCTCCATTCCATAGAGCTGACTGCCTCCTCCTGACAGCATTATTCCCTCTTCTACTATATCCCCAACCACATCAGGATCTGCTTTATCTATTATATAAAGAGCCCTGTCTGCTATCTGATTTGCAAGCTCCGACATAGCCTCAACTGTTTCATTTGATGAAAGCTCCACCTTGACCGGAAGCCCTGTCATTACATTTCTTCCCTTTATCTCATAGGTCACATCATTTGCTCTTATCATTACCGCGCCGGCTTCTATCTTGGCATCCTCTGCCGAAAGATCCCCGAGCAGCACATTATATTTACGTCTTACATATCTCGACAGAGCCTCTGTGAAATCATCTCCTCCGAGTTTCATAGATTCACCTATAACAACATCTCCTGCGGAAATGATAGCGATTTCGGTCGTACCTCCGCCAATATCTATGATCATATGCCCTGATGCTTCCATTACATCAACACCCGAGCCGATTGCCGCAGCAATAGGTGCAGTGATAAGCTGTCTTCCTCTTGCTCCAAGCTTCTCAGCAGCGGAAAGCACCGCATTTTTCTCAACCTCGGAGATATCCATAGGTATGGTCACGCAAATGTTCGGCCTTCCGAAAATTCTTCTTTTTCTGAGTGCATTTTTTACAAATGCTTTGATCATTCTTTCGGCAAGTGAATACTGTGAGATAACGCCTCTTCTGATAGGAAGCTCAACCACAATACTTTCATCCGTCTTACCTATCATCTTTTTCGCCTTGGTACCTACAGCAATAATCTTCCTGCTCTTCCGCTCATACGCTATTACAGCAGGTTGATTTATCACTATTCCTTTATCTCTCATATATATTGAAACCTTGGATGTTCCAAGATCCATACCTATATCAACTCTGTACATCTGATACTCCCTTAAAAAACAGCCGATGCTCTTTGAAGCACCGGCTGTTATAATCATGCATTACTTTATTATGCAAAGTCCTCAGCAAGAATTATCTTATCTTCTATGCCAGCCTTTTTCTCTCTCTCATCGCATCTTGCGATTGTTTCATCAAGATTTGCAATAAGCCTGTCGAGATTTCCATCCTCCATAGCAAGGATAAGATTCTTTAACTTCTCGGCTACGTTATCACCTGAGAGATATCCTCTCTGCATCATATAACCGATAGCGATGATGTTCATATCGTTTCTGTCTACCTTCTGCATTTCAATGAAATGTTCAAAGTCAGGACGAACTTCATTTACACCATCGAAAAGTCTTGATATGGAATCGATCTCACCCGTAAGGATAATTACGAAATCAAACTTTTCATCATCTGACAGCTCAACGATTTCCTTAAGTTTTGCAGGAGCTATAAGACCGGCATTCTCTACTACAAGAGTTCCACCCTTAAGCTTTTCCATTGCAGGTCCGAGATTAACCTTATTAAGCGCCTGAGCCTTAATCTTAGCTATCGTCTTCGACTTACAGATACCCATATCGTAAAAACTTCTTGCGAAGTCTTCACCAACACATACCGAACCAAATCCATGCTTACCAAGAACAACGATATTTCTTGGATGATCTGCATTATTTGAAATAGTATTAAATGCTTCAACTATCTGATCATCAGCATCTTCGATACTGAGGTATTTCTCAAGATAATATGCTGCAAGCGGAAGTCTTCCACCATCTGCTACAGATGTAAGATCAAGATTGATCTTATCTGCATCGGCAAGCTTCTGCTCTGCATTCTTCTTGGACTTCTTAGCATCTTCAACTGCCTTCTCAGCTTCCTTGATCTTCTTCTCAAGTTCAGCTATCTCTTCAACATTAGCTGAACTTGCAGCTGCAGCTTCTTCTGCTGCTTTCTGCGCATCTGCGATTTCCTTCTCAGCACTCTTAACATCAGCATCCTTAGCCTTTAACTCTTCAGCAACCTTAGCCTTGTTGTCCTTAGCAGTCTGAACAGCCTTCTGAGCTTCATCCTTCTTAGAAGCAAGTGCATTTACAGCCTTAGCTATTGCAGCATCGATAAGTGCACTAAGTCCGTCTTCAGACTTCTTGATTGCAAGCTCTTCAGCTTTCTTCTTAGCACCTTCAAGAGCTGTAGCTCTTGTCTTTGCATCCTTCTCAGCTTCAGCATCAATATCAGCAAAACGCTTCTTGGATGACTCTTCAATCTTCTTAACTTCTTCTTCGCCGGCAGCCTTTGCCTTATCTACAGCAGCCTTTGCTGTCTCAACAAGCTTTGCGGCAGCCTTCTCTGCATTTCTGGCTTCATCAACCTTGCCTCTCGCTTCATTAACAAGCTTCTCTGCATCAGCCTTAGCCTTCTTTGCAGCCTCTTCATCTTTATTTACCTGCTCACGAGCAGCTTTTGCTTCAGCAACTGCCTTCTGAGCATCAGCAAGTGCCTTTTCTGCATCTGCAACGACCTTATCAGCACCGGCCTTTTTATCTGCAAAGCCCTTGATCTGAGCTTCTGCAGCCTTAACCTTTTCATGTTCTGCTGTAACATTTGCCTCTGCCTTCTTTACATCTGCAGCAGCGGCATCAGCCTTCTTCTGAAGATCAGTAACAGCATTCTTTGCTTCTTCTTCCTTTGCTTGAGCAGCCTTTGATGCTTCAGCCTTTTTAGCCTCGATATCCTTCTTTGCATCTTCCTTAGCCTTAGCAAACTTTTCATCAGAAGCCTTTGCAGCATCAGCAGCTTCCTTTTCAACCTCAGCGATTGCGGCCTTAACTGCTTCCTGCTTAGCCTTGTCAGCCTCAACCTTTGCTTCCTTAAGTGCTGTAGCTCTTGCCTCTTCTTCTTCCTTCTGAACCTGAGCAACCTTTTCATTAGCTGCTTCTATAGCAGAATCAGAATCAACAAGCCTCTTAGCTGCAGCGATTCTTGCTTCCTCAGCATTTATAAGCTTCATCTTGAGGGCTGCAGGAACATCTTTAACTTCAACCTTCTGACCTTTTGCAGCTTCAGCCTTTTTCTTAGCATCTTCAACTGCCTTCTTAACCTGATCAAGTCTTTCTTCTGCAACCTTTATATCAGCATCAGCAGTTTCAATTTCCTTCTTTGCATTCTGCTTAGCATTTTCCTTCTGCTCAGCAATCGCATCCATTCTGGCCTTTTCAGCCGCTTTCTTTCTTTCTTCTTCTATAGCCTTACGCTTAGCTGAATCGGCAGCCTTTCTCTTTGCAGCCTCTTCCGCTCTCTTCTTAGCGAGTTCTTCAGCCTTTCTCTTAGCTTCAGATTCAGCTGCTCTCTTCTTAGCAAGCTCTTCAGCCTTCTTCTTAGCCTCTTCCTCTGCAGCCTTGCGCTCTGCGGCAGCCTTTGCAGCCTCATCGGCTCTCTTCTTCTCTTCGGCCTCTTCGCTGGCCTTCTCATCTGCCTTACGCTTATCTTCCTCGGCCTTTCTTCTTGCAGCAGCCTTCTGCTTTGCTGCAGCAATTCTGTCAAGCTCTTCGTCAGCCCTCTTCATACCGGCTGTCGAACGCTTCTTACCCACCTTGGAATCATCCTGAGCTTCTTCAGGCTTTTCCTTAGCCTTACGAGCCTCTTCCTCAGCCTTTTCCTTCTTATCATCTGCAGCAGTCTTTTCTGCAATAGTTTTAGCCTGTGCAGCAAATGATGAATCGTCTTCATCATCTATATCATACATAGACGCAGAATCAGGCGCTCCGCCCGCTCTGTTAGGAATGATGCTATCGATATCATCAGGACCCTTCTTAGCATCTTCAGGTCTGTCACTTGATACCCAGCCTGCATCATCCGCATTTACAACAGTTCCGTCGGAACTGAAGGACAGCTTTCCGTCCTTGTTGTCAACAACCTTACCCTTACCATCACCGAAATCAAGGCCAAGTCCACCTGTAGGAATTGTACCGAGACCTCCTTTGAGTCCACCGTTAAGTCCTCCTGTAGGTTCTGGAATAGAATTAAGGCCGCCGCCCTTCTTAGCGCTGCCTAATCCATCCCTCATATCGGAGGTAAGCACGGTAGTCTTGTCATCTGCACCTTCCTCAATATTTGAGCCAGGGCCCTTAAGGACTTCAGTATCGGAATCAGCTGCTTTTCTTTCCAGCTCATCTAAATCAATGCCAAGTTCCTCGGCACGCTTTTTCCTCTTCTTCTCCTGTATTTTAGCAAGCTCCTCAGGAGTAAGAGTCTTATACTTTTTCTGACCCTCTGATTCCTTCTTTGGCTTACTCTTGCCGGCAAATGCCATTGCCTCCTGCTCTCTCTGCAGTTTAGCAGCTTTTTCTGCACGTTCCTTCTCAACCTGTGCACGCACAGCCGCAATTAGGGCTTCTCTTTGGTCTACAGCCACTGCTAAGTACCTCCTTTAATACATTACTCTTTTATTCTGATATATCTAATCATTTCCCCTAGATATCTATACCCAATGATGCAAGCAGCTCTTGTGCTTCACGCATCTTTTCATCTTCAGCCTTAAGTTTTGCATCAAGCTCGGACTGCTTCTCGTTTACAATATCATCGAACTTATTTTCGATTTCAAAGTCATTCCTTACTGTAGGGAAGAGATCCGTCTTGAATTCAGGGAACTCAAATCTCGGTTTAACCATAAGATATGCAGGTTCAGGTTCACCTTCATATACAACTTCCGGTTCAACTTCAGGCTTTATAACATTCTCATCAACAACCTCAACCTCCGGTTCGACAGTCTCTTCAACTTCGGTATCTTCAACCTCAGCCTCCGATTCGAATACAGGCTCGAATCCGGCATCTATCGTCGTATCAAATTCATTTTCTGTATCAAATGTATCCTCAACCTCTGCTTCTGATTCGAACTCTGCTTCAAAGCCGGTATCAATACTTGCCTCAACTTCAGGTTCTTTCCTTGCTTCAATCTCAGATTCTTTCTCAGCTTCAAATTCAGGTTCTGATCTGAATTCTATCTTAGGCTCCGAATCAAACGAAGGCTTAGATTCTGATTTAAATTCTATCTTTGACTCAGTATCACGTCTTGCAGCTGAACCATATGCCCCCTGCAGTCCCGGTCCGAATACTGATTCTGTTCCGGTTCCGGATCCGAATACTGACGTTCCCGATCCGTATGAATTCTTAAGTCCATATTTGATGGTAGTCTTAACCTCAGGTTCCTTTTCAGGTTCCGGTTCAGACTTCGTCTCAGGTTCCGGTTCCTTCTTCGAATTAAGAACCGCCTGCAGCTTCTGAGTAAACTCAAGCTCTGGATCAAATCCGTTTATAGTACTGAATTCAGGACTATTTATCTTTCCGGAGAAGAAATCTTCAACCTCTGTCTCATCGTCAGCCTCAGTTTCTGCTTCAGACTCAGCTTCCACTTCTACTTCAGTCTCAGATTTGATTTCCGTCTCAAACTCGGATACATTTTCTGACGCAGGCTCTGTTTCAAATTCAGATACAGTTTCTGTATCAGAAACAGAATTATATTCAGCAACAATTTCAGGTTCTGACGTTATTTCAGGTTCCTTCTCATTTTCGAAATCCGGAACCGAATCAATCTCTGCAGTAAATGCAGACTCGGAATCTAAATCGTTGTCCGCGTTGTCAAATGCTTCAACCTCATTATCATTTTCATCCGAAATCTGACTTTCAAGTTCTTTTCCAAACAGCGAAGCATAATCAAATCCGGAACTAAGTGTCGGCTCATCATCTGCTTCTTCAGCTTCTCCGGTATCTTCATATTCAGCCTTAAAATCATCTGTAATTTCAGGGCCGATAAATGCATCTTCCTCTGAAATATATGATTTTACAGGTTCTTCTATCATTTCCGTCTCATATGATTCTTCAGACTCTACTACTGTTTCAGCTTCTGTCTCATATGATTCTTCAGGCTCTGCAGACTCGGTATTCACCTCCGCCTCAGTTTCATATGCTTCTTCGGTCTCTTCAGGCTCTGCGAACTCTTCAGCATCCTCATTGCTTCCTGCTTCAGAACCAACCTCATAGAACGGCTCATCAAGATGATCGAACTTTGTTCTGTCTTCAATCTGAGGATTTAGCACCTTCTCGATTGCAGCAGCAAGCTCTTCATCTGTCATTGATGCAAGTTCTGTATCGGAAAGTGAAGCTATATACTGCTTTGTAACTGATATATACTCCTCATCGATATCGGAATAATCATAATCATCATAATCGAAGTCGTCTTCATCCTCCTCAGCTTCGGCTGCAAATTCTTCCTCAGCTTCTGGAGCAAGCTCTTCTTCAGTGTCATAAGCAGCTTTCTCTTCGGATTCAAGAACAATATCATCTTCAGGTTCTGTTTCAGTCGAACCGTAGGATGCCTTTTCTTCCTCTTCCTCCTGCTTAAGGCTTTCCTTCGTCTTTCTGAAGTCAAGCTCTGCATTCTGCTTATATCTCTCGAGCTCCTTATATGCACTTATACTATCGAAAGGATTCTCGAAAGCTTCCTCTTCTTCTTTATCAAGATCATATATAGATTCTGATTCCGGTGCGAATCCGTCATCAAAATCGTATGATATAAATTCTTTCTCAGGCTTAATCTCCTTCATATCCGCCTTAGTAGTACCTGTAGATCGAATATTGTTGAAGATACCCTTAACAAATCCTGCAGCTCCGGTTGATTCAGATACTGACTCTTCCTTCTCGGCCACAGCATCTTCCTTCTTTGCTTCCTCTGAAACGCCTTCGGTTGCGGCTGCTGTATTTATATCGGCTTCGCCCACAGTCTCAACTGTTTCAGATGCAGCATTTACGCCTTCTGCAGTTTCTGCAGCAACAGCCTGCTCGGCAGCTCCTTCAGTTACTGTTCCGGCTGCTGTTTCACTTACCTGTACAGCCGCTGCAGCTTCTTCTGTCTCAGCCTTAACTTCTTCAGTCTTAGGCCGTGTCTTGCCCTTCAGGAATCTCTTCCTGATAAACGACTTAAGTCTCTTTTCGACTGCCGCATTTAACTGAACTTCTCCTTCTGAAGCGCCGTCTTCGGATACGATCACATTTCCATCTGCATCAAGCTCAGATTCAGCTGATCCATCCTTGTTTTTCTTTATCTTGTTCAGGAACTTGGAACCTGTCTTAACGTCATCATACATCTCAGTTATGACTGCGTCCTGGCTCTGAGGATTACGTCTCAGATAATCAGCCTTCAGAACTTCCTCTTCCTGTGCTCTAATACTTTCTTCTTCCGGATCTTTATCCGCAGATTCTTCCTTCGGATAAATGTAAAAATATACTTCAGCCTTTTCTCTTCCATCAAGTATATCTACTATCGTCTGAGTATAATAACCATCTTTGAAGGTTGCCAGATAATCCGAACTTAATATCTCATACTCATCCTTCTTATCCATCAGATAAAGAATGAGGAATAATTCGAAGCTCCAATTCTCATCAAGCTGATCTCTGAATCCCGGATACAGCATATCGTGAAGTACGCTAAGCTCTGCCCGAGCCGCCTTCTTCATGATATAGCTTCCCTCTGAAAACTCACCGGAAAGACCTGTGATGTTAGCTTCATATTCCTCATAATATCTTTCAGCGAGACTCTTAAAACCTCTCTTAAGATAAAAATTCATGATTGAAAAAATGATCCTGTTGGCAACCGGCGCCATGGAATGTGCCTTGACATAAAGCTGTCTTGCCTCCTTGAGCCTGCCCACATTTTCATAAATCTCTGCACACGAACGTAAAAACTGAGGATTAAGCGATCTTTCAAGGTTCTGGGAGTCAAGTATATCTACAGCGAGATTATACTCATGCCTCTCAGCCATCTGCTTAATCTTATTAACGTTTGCCATGCTAAGTCCGGAACTCAAAACTTTTAACCTCTATTCCTCAGAATCATCCTCGAAAAGCTTTTCAACCTTTTCGATTACGCTCTCTTTCATATGTCCTCTGGTCCTTTCGTACTGAAGACCCGATTCCATTATTTCAAGGAGCGGCATTCTGTATTTCGAATCTATTTCTTTAAGATGTCCCATCAGAACATCCTTTAATTCAATTACATATTCTTTTCTTCGCATCTCGGCGATCATCTTCTCATAGTTAAATGATGCCTTGACCATGATATCCTTCTGTTTACGCTTACAGACAACACACTCCGTAAGCCCTGCTTCATTCACATGACCGCAGATACATGTCCAGATCATGCCGTCCGACTTATATTTCGAAACAGCATCGATGCCCTTCTTTTCCTTGAGTGATTCAAGACGCTTATAACTCATGCTTACATTTACCGGAGAATCATTACAAGCAAGAATTCCTCTCGGAGTCACATACTTGTTCAGGAATACCTTTGCATCCTTGAGAATCTTTATATCATCAGGTGAAATCCTGCTGGAGATATAATCAGATTCAATCACTGAAAGGTTTCCTCCCTTACTGAATGTGAAGTCTACATTCTTTATCAAAAGCCTCTCATCATAAAGATTCGTAAACTCAATATCCGTTCTGATAGATATGATATCCTCGTTATTGTAATTATAACAGGTGATACCCATATTTATCTCATTCTTGGTACCGTCAAGAGTTATCTTTACCGGTCTCGGTACAATCTGTGTGTAGTAATTCGTAACATACAGCTCTCTGTGAATTGAATTATCCACAACGATCTTCTTCCTTACGATTACTGCATTACCGGTCATTATAACGCCGAAAGAGCCACCCTCAATAGACGCATGAGTCATCTTGAGACCTAATATTGCATTAGCCCCCTTCTTCTCTGCTTCCTTGAGAATTCTCTTCTCCGCCGCTTCACGACATTTGTCGAGTTTAACCATATCTTTCTGGGAGACATTCGTCACAGTGGACGCAATGCCGCTAAGAAAATTCGAGCCAAGAAGTGCCTGGCTTGAAATGAAGCCCAGATACTCTACGATCTCGTACCCCTCGAGACTCGAACCAGTACTGATAAGAACGCTTTCAGACATTCTCTACCCCTCCACATTATCATTAATATATTTTACCACAAATGTAAGTCAAATCAAAGCAGTTTTGGGCATTTATTCTTATAAGTTACGTAGTTGTATTCAATACTGAAATATGTCATTTCCTCGCTCTCATCAACGACTTCCCAATTCCCCTTTAAATCAAGGTTTGGGAAGTAAGTATCGGCCTGATACTTATAATTGAGCTTGGTAAGATAAGCGGTGTCGCAATAATCGTACAGCATCTCGTACATCATTCCGCCACCTACAACAAAGATATCTTCGCTGTTATATTCCTTAAGCGTCTCAAAGAGCTGCTCTACAGTGTTAACGATGACCGCACCTCTCGGATTAAAATTCGGATTTCCCGAAAGAATGATATTAGCCCTCTCCGAAAACGGAATGCCGTTAGGAAATGTGGAAAGAGTCTTCCTTCCAAGCACAACAACCTTACCTGTAGTCATCTGCCTGAAACGTTTCTGATCCTCCGGAATCCTTACCAGAAGACTGTTTGCGTGTCCTATAGCCCAATTGGCATCAACAGCTGCGATAAGATTCATTGAAACACCCCCCTCGTCCAAATAATCAGACAGCAACAGGAATATCCTTAACCTGTGGTCCTGTCACATAGTCCTCAACAGTAAAATCACTCGGTTTAAATTCATAGAAATCTTTAATATCAGGATTGAGCGTAACCTTTGGTGCAGGGTACGTCTCTCTCTCTATAAGTTCTTTTATGATAGGAATATGTCTGTCATAAATGTGCGCGTCACTGATAACATGTACAAGCTCGCCCGGCTTAAGTCCGGAAACCTGAGCAATCATCATCACAAGCGCCGCATACTGAACAACATTCCAGTTTCCTGCAGCAAGGATGTCCTGAGAACGCTGATTAAGTATCGCATTAAGCTTATCTCCCATAACATTGAATGTCATGCTGTAAGCACATGGATAAAGCTGCATCTCATGAAGATCCTGATGCACATAGATATTTGTCATTATTCTTCTGCTGTATGGATTGTTCTTAAGATCATAGAGAACTCTGTCTACCTGATCAAACTCTCCCTCAGCATATTTATGTTTTACACCAAGCTGGTATCCGTAAGCCTTACCGATGGAACCGTTCTCATCAGCCCACTGATCCCAGATATGACTTTTAAGATCATGAATGTTATTTGATTTTTTCTGCCATATCCAGAGTATCTCATCTATAGCAGACTTAATATATGTCTGTCTCAGTGTGATTGCAGGAAACTCCTTAGAAAGATCGTATCTGTTAACCACACCGAAAACCTTAAGCGTATAGGCATAGCTTCCGTCTTCCCACTTCGGTCTGACCTTTTCGCCCTCTGTGCTGATTCCTTCATTCAGAACCTTTTTGCACATATCTATATAAATTTCATCAGCCTTACTCATAAACACCTCACCAATAATTTAATAATGCGGTCGAAAAATCAATTCGACACCGATTTCCTTATATTCGAACGCATTTTGTCCAAAAACATAATCTTAATGATAACATATATATACAAAAAATAAAAGGAGGATAAACTCGTGTCACATGTTGTTATTTTCTGGGGACAGCTGCTTCGCGAAATGCGAAAATCCCACCATCTGACTCAGGAGGAAATCGCCAGAGTACTCCATATTTCGAGACAGGATTACAGCCATATAGAAACCGGTAAAGTCAGACCTTCGCCGGAAATAATTTCGATACTTTCAAACCTGTATGACAAGGACCTTTTCACCTATGCACTCGACAAGATGCCCGATGCACTCATCAACGAACAGCAGGAGTTTAAATCCTTTTTACGATCAGGTCTGCAAAGTCCGAAATCCGATAAAAGGAAACTGTAATAAAAAATCCGGGTATAAACCCGGATTTTTCTAATGATCATATAGATCTGAATATTTCAATTGCAAGCTCGGTATCTGTATCCATAAGTCTTGAACCGCGCTTCAGTTTTTGTCGGATAATATCATCAAAATCATATTCCATCAGAAGCTTCATCATGCTCTCGGCATATTCCTCATCATAATCAACCAGCGCAACTATGATATCCTCAACTCTGTCACGCATATCCTCTTCCGATATCCATATGCCGTTTGACTTTATATCTTCCTTCTCAAAAAACGACTGTACATATTCAGGCTTTCCGAGCCAGTCAGCCATACCGGCAACAACATATTTCCATTCGGATATAAGCTTCTTCCAGTTTTCCTCAGCAACCTCGAGTGTATCCTCTTTAGCAAGGTTTACATGATCATCAAAAATATCCGCAAGATGGATAGCTCCGAGCTCACGTGAAGTCTCTCGAAGCTCTCTCACCACTTCCATATATTTATATTTATCGTTCAGAGCAAGCGCATCGAATGCCTTATCCTTGTTCAGGTCATAACATTTAACGAATGCTGTTGCAGCCTGTCGGTACTCATCCATATCACCCTTGAACTTTTCAAGGCCGACACTGAGTCTGACATCACATCTTTTAAGTCTCCTGGTAGTATCCGCAATGTCCTTTATGTACTCAATGGTGCGTTCATCTTCCGGAAGCATCTTCTTAGGGCAATGCTTAATGATTGCATTCTCAAGAACACATTTTTCAACAGGCTTTCTGATTATTCCGTCAAAGCCCATGTCACGATAATATTGATCTTTATTCTTATTGGTTTCCGAAAGAATAACATAGATCTTTGAATCACGGACCTTACAATGATCGCTGTTTTTCATGTTCTTAAGAGTCTGCTCTCCGTCCATTCTCGGAAGATCCGCAGCTATAAGGATGAGATCAAACTTATCCTTAGAAATCTTTTCAAGCCCTTCAGCTCCCGTATGAGCAGTAGCAACATTACAGCCTGCGTTTTCGGCAATCTCCTTCTCGTGCTCGAGATCGAGATTGTTGTTATCTATGATCAGCACATAGTAGAACCCCTCCCTGTTATAAAGGTGGAGGTCCTTGTCAAACACATTCTCATTTTCTTCATCATCGCTTTTTGCTCTTCCGGGAATTGGAAGTCCATCAGGAAGAACTTTATGCACAAAACTTATAAAGCCGTTTCTGATTCCACCAGGCATTCTGTTTTCTCCTCTAACGATTGAAAATTATCTTTCTGAAATTCTTCTTACCTTTTTTGATAACGAACTCATCATTAAAGTCATCTTCACCGTAATCAGCCTTAACGTCCGTCACCTTCTCACCATTAACGGTTACGCCGCCCTGCTCGATAGCACGTCTTCCTTCAGTCTTTGATGATGCAAGTCCTGCCGCAACAAGAAGTGACTGAAGTGAGATACGACCATCCATAAAGTCTGTTGCAGAAATCTCTGTTTCAGGCATATTCTCTGTTGTTCCCTGCATGAAGATTGCCTTTGCAGCTGCATCAGCCTTGTCAGCCTCTTCCTTGCCGTGAACAAGTTCTGTAAGATGATATGCCAGAATTTCCTTAGCCTTGTTAAGCTCTGCACCTTCCCAGCTTTCCATAGGTCTGATTTCCTCAAGCGGAATAAATGTGAGCATCTTGATGCACTTGATAACGTCTGCATCATCAACATTTCTCCAGTACTGATAGAACTCGTACGGAGTAGTCTTCTCAGGATCAAGCCATACAGCGCCCTTTGCTGTCTTACCCATCTTCTTACCCTCTGAGTTAAGAAGAAGTGTTATTGTCATGGCATGTGCATCCTTACCCAGCTTCTTACGAATCAGTTCTGTACCGCCCAGCATGTTTGACCACTGATCGTCGCCACCGAACTGCATGTTGCATCCGTATTTCTGGAAGAGCATATAGAAGTCATAGCTCTGCATA
>JAGBNF010000007.1 GCA_017634555.1 Eubacterium sp.
TCCTTGTCATGATTAAACGTTAACGTTTTACCATTCCAAAAATTTACTGATTTTGGATTCGTTCAAATCCGAATATTCTTTTGCGGCATTTCTACCGCGTGATCCTCGTGAAAGAATCATTTTTTAAAAGAATTTTCGGGGTTGTCATGTTATTAAGTTATTAAAGATCAAATGCTGTAAATCCTTACTGGCGTTGGCCTCAGTGGCCTTCGTCATCAGCGACAGCTTGTACATAATACAACGTCAGCTATATAATGTCAACACTTTTTTTCAAATTTTTTTAAAAAATTTTTTGAAGGCATTTTGACGCTAAATTTTGTCGAAAAAAGAGCCTTGAATAGAAAACTTTCAAGGCTCCTAAATTCATCTTCTGTATTTTTATATAGTCCAGAAAATTACTGCTTGATCTTAAGAGTGTCACCTGCATAGATCAAGTCAGGATTCTTGATGTTGTTCCAAGCAACGAGATCATTAACTGATACGTTGTACTTTCTTCCGATTGCTGTAAGTGTATCACCACTCTGAATTGTGTATGTGATCCACTTCTCACCACCCATGTTACTGAAAGCTCCTGCTACTGAATTTCCGATTCCCGGCATAACCAAAACCTCCTTCATATAGTCGTATAAATACTTTCGATAACTTTGCGTTATCCTTAACCGCATACTAATTTTATCATCTATGCTCTAACAAATCAAAAACTTTTTTCATTATTTTATGCACATTTCACATTTTTGACCACATTTTTTTATCATATATAGTCAATTTGATTTACATAAAACAAAAAACCGCATCCGATCAGACTTCTAATCTGATTGAATGCGGTAATGTAACCCACCATCTTATTGTATGTATAATCTCACTGTATGTATATGAAATCCTATTGTATGTATATAGAATCCTATTGCATGTATATGGAATCCTACCTCATGTATATAGAATACTACTGCATATATGTAGAATCCGGATTGTACATGCTCTGCTGTCCGCTCTGGATAGCCTGCTGCTTCTGCTGAGCCTGTCTCTCTACCTGCTGAGCTGATACGCCCATCTGCTGGTCAAGCTTAGCCCTCTGCCATACCTTTCTCATCTCATCAAGGTATCTAAGGTTTTCCTGAGTATATCCGAAACGGGCATAAGGACATTTTCCGGCTATAGTACGAGCCAGTTCTTCCACCTTCTCACTCTTCATACCGTAGATGCTGAAAGTAATCTCGTCACGTGCGGTTGCAAGTACGAGCTGCTTGGTTGTTGTAACGAAGTTATATGACTCTGTATGCACATAGACCATAAATACCTCATTATAGAATGCCATCTGGTACAGATTCTTCTTATTGGCTATTACACGGTCTGACATAATAAGATGCTTATCCTGGTATGTAATGCCCCTATAAAGCTCATCTGCCATAAAAAGGAGATCCGGATTCTTCTTAAGGATCTTATCATTCTCCGGATTCTTCATACCCTTCAGTCCGCTTTTGATCATAAAGACACCGCCGACACCTATTGCTGCGAGTATCAGCATGCATACAAAGGCAGCACCGGCTCCATCCGTAGCGTGATCAAAGCCCTTGTGTACCGCGTCATCTATATACACCCAAAGAAGTATTGCATCTATTCCAAGTCCAATGACAGCCATGATTATACCGGCTATCATCAGACCTCTTCTCTGCTTTCTGATTTTGTTTAATATAATCTCTCTACCATTATTCATTTCTTCACCATCACTTTTAATAATACTTTTACCCCTATTGTGATATCGCATTAAGCTCATCCGATAACAGCTGGAGATCCACTCCGTCTCTTTCTGCGTGACGAATAACTGTATATGTTCCATACTTGAAATCATCCGCATATCTGATTACAGTTGTATCTCCAAAATTTTCCGCGTCAGTCTTAACCTGATTGCTGACATAAAAGAGAGATATTGTAAGAAATATGGAAAAGAGCATCGACATTGTACAGAAGATCGCACTCGGTATTCCGCCTTCCTTATCCTTCTTTCTTTTAAGCACTATAAAAACAATAGAAAGAGCTACGCAAAAAACTGTTGTCATTAAGCCATAAATTCCGAAAAACAGTGTTCCTAATGTTCCTGCACCGATTGCAAGAATAGCAAATAACATACTCATAGCACTTACATCCTTTCAATAGCTTTATGCATTTTCTTCCATGCTCGCAAGCTTTGCTGCCTGGTCTGCTGCAGTAAGGCCATCTATAAACTCGTCAATATCTCCGTTAAGGACTTCGTTAAGTCTATATGATGTAAGCTTAATTCTATGGTCTGTAACACGTCCCTGAGGGAAATTGTATGTTCTTACCTTCTCAGATCTGTCACCCGAACCGATCTGACTTCTTCTTGCTGAAGCCTCTGCATCATGAGCCTTCTGGAGCTCAAGATCATACAGCTTTGCTCTGAGGAGTGCAAAAGCCTTAGCCTTATTCTGGATCTGAGACTTCTCGGTCTGGCTGTAGATAACTATTCCTGTAGGATAGTGAGTAAGACGTACAGCCGAGTCGGTTGTATTTACGCACTGTCCACCATTTCCTGAAGCTCTCATTACATCTATACGGATATCCTTCTCTTCGATCTGAATATCCACTTCCTCTGCCTCCGGCATGATAGCAACAGATGCAGCAGAAGTATGGATTCTTCCGCCCGACTCTGTATCAGGTACTCTCTGTACGCGGTGTACACCACTCTCGTACTTAAGCTTAGAGAATGCTCCCTTACCCTTGATCATGAAGGTAGCATCCTTAATTCCGCCGATACCTGTATCGTCCATGGAAATCATTTCAATCTGCCATCTCTTCTTATCAGCATAGTGCTGGTACATTCTGAAAAGCTCTCCTGCAAAAAGCGCCGCCTCTTCACCGCCTACACCTGCTCTGATCTCGACGATAACGTTCTTGTCATCGTTTGCATCCTTAGGAAGGAGAAGAACCTTGAGTTCGTTCTCGCATCTCTCGATAGCCTTCTTAGCCTCTGCAAGTTCTTCCTTTGCAAGTTCCTTCATCTCCTCATCTGACTCTTCATCAAGGAGCGCAAGGCTGTCCTGCTCGTCCTGCTTTGCCTTCTTATATTCATTATACTTTTCTACGATTGGTGTAAGCTCGCTCTGTTCCTTCATGAGCTTCTTAAATCTCTGCTGATCGTTAACTACATCAGGCTGAGAGAGCTCCTGCATTATCTGTTCGAGCTTTTCAACTAATTCTTCAAGCTTATCAAACATTTTTCGTCTCCTTATTCATTTATCCTTTTCCTGCACGAAACAACTCTGTCCAGACCGCTCAGGTCCTTGATCAGAGAAATGTCCACGTACCCTGCATCTTCCATCAGTTTCCGAACTCCTTCATACTGATCATATCCGATCTCCATATAAATGTGCGCGCCACTCTTAAGGTATTCGCCCATTTCGGATATTATCCTTCTATAAAATGAGAGTCCGTCTATATCACCATCCAGTGCGAGTCTCGGCTCATAATCTCTTACGTCCGTCTCAAGCTTATCGCATTCCTCTGTAGGAATATAAGGCGGGTTCGAGAGAAGCACATCATACTCCCTTCCACCGAGTTCACTGAAAAGATCTGTCTTTACTATTTCTATATCATCTATACACGATTCTCCGAAGAGTTTCCTGTTCTCTGTAGCCGCAGCTATGGCATCATCCGAAATGTCCGCCAGCGTAACCCTGTCACGGACTCCCTTCTTCTGTCTTTCTAAATAGAAGGAAATGCCTATGCAGCCTGTACCTGTGCACATATCCAGAACCTGCAGGCTTTCGTTACTGCTTATACTTTCTGCAGCCGCAGCCACCAGATTCTCTGTATCATATCGCGGAATCAGCACATTTTCCCTGCATTTAAATGTGTAGCCCATAAAACAGGTTTCACCTAAAATGTACTGCAGCGGATAATGTGTGCATCTTTTCCTTATCATATCGCTGAACTTCTGCGATACGGCCGGATCTGCTTCGTCGCTGTTATGCATAAAAAGCTCCGACGCGCTGTATCCTGTGAGATGCATTATAATATCACGCACTTCGCCCGAATAGTTTTCGATTCCGGCACCATGCAGAGTTTCTGCCCCACATTTTAAAAGCTCACCTATGGTCATTTCTTTGAATCCTCAAAGGAATCGTTTCTTACGCAATCAACATATTCATGCCAGTCGATGACAGCATCAACGGATGCGATGGCAACCTCGATCATATCATCATCAGGCTCTCTCGTTGTAAGACGCTGAACCCAGAGTCCCGGAATTGAGAGTATATTTGATACTGCATTTTCGTGTCTTCCGGCATATCTGATGAATTCATATGCTATACCTGCTATGAACGGGATGAGCACCAGTCTTGAAATCATCTTGAGCCAGAGTACATCTGTTCTCACAAACATGAACACGATTATACTAATGAACATTACAATAAATACGAAGCTTGTTCCGCATCTCTTGTGGAACCTTGTGTGCTTTCTTACATTTTCCACGGTCAGGTCATCTCCTGCTTCAAGGCAGTTGATGGTCTTATGCTCTGCTCCGTGATACATGAAGGTTCTTTTGATATCCTTCATTAACGAAATAAGCGCCACATAACCAAGGAACAGAAGAAGTCTTAAGATACCTTCCGTAAGATTGATAACGAATTCGCTTTCGGTGAACTTCTTCATGAAGCTGGCAAGGAATACAGGGATAAGCATGAATACGCCTATGGCGATCACAAGTGATATGATAAGTGTTCCTATCATATATGCCTTGTCTGCTGCTTCCTTACTCTTTTCGTTCTTCTCACTCTTTTTCTCGGATTTCTTCACAGATTTCTTTTCCGATTCTTCCTCTTCATCATCATAGTACTCTGAAGATTTCATAAGAGTTCCTATTCCTATATAAAGTGATTCTATGAAATTTATAACACCTCTGACGATTGGAATATTCGCAAGCTTATGACGCTCACCTACAGATTTATACTGGGTAACCTGAACGTCGATATTATTCTCGGGTGTTCTTACTGCCAGCGCGTATGATTCAGGGCCTTTCATCATAACGCCCTCAAGGACCGCCTGGCCTCCTATGTTTACCTTTTTCATTTGCAATACCTCTAAACGAGATGATAAAAAAGGGATTTCAATAAGCTCACAGAAATTGTAATCAGCTTTCTTGATCAGCATTCATAACGACGGCGCTGGCGCGCCTTGCTGCCTCCTTCGGAGGCGCGTTATTTCATGTCGATCAAGAAGCCCTGCTTCGCAGGGCTCTGGTGATATATGAAAACCCACTTTCGAAAATAAATTTTCACAGTGGGTTTTCATATATCACCGGCTGCTTACAATTTCCTGTAACGCAAAAACAGATAAGCACGTGAAAAAAACACAGCTTATCTGTTTCATAGTATGTCTTATTGAGTTTACTAATCCTCTGTCTTTACGCCATACTTCTTGTTGAACTTATCTATACGTCCACGAGCCTTCAGAGCCTTCTGCTGGCCTGTATAGAATGAATGGCACTTTGAACATATTTCAACGTGGATCTCTGACTTTGTAGATCCTGTTACGAACTCATTACCACAGTTGCAAACAACCTTTGCCTGGTAATAATCCGGATGGATTCCTTCTCTCATCTCTATTTCTCCTTTAATATTAACGTATATGAAACACTATACAGCCTTAGGCGAATTCCGAAAATACGACTATGCTGTACCTCGATTCCATACCAGTAACCATTGCATGATATCATAGAGAAAAAATCTTTGCAAGCAGAAGTTTAAATATTTTTAAGTCTTTTTACTTATACTCCCGCTCCCACATTCTGATGGTCCTGAGTCCCGATGCTGCAGCTGCTGCTTCCGCCGCCGCAATGTCCTCCTGACTCAGCTTCACCTCACGAGCCGCAAGGATATCATCTATATGTTTTTCCTTCGTCACACCTATTATAGGCACCGTTTCCTTCGACAGTGCCCAGACTATGGATAAGGCCGCGATGGATATACCGTAACCCTCCGCAATCTTCCCAAGCTTGCTATTCAGCTCCTCATATCTCGTAAGCACCTTATTATAATTCTTTGCTCTCCCCGATGCATCCTTGAAAGGTGATGATGCCGCATATTTTCCTGTAAGGGCTCCCTGCTCAAGGACCATATAGCTGAAGAAGTGTATCCCGCGTCTCTTACAATAATCGATTATTCCCGCCGTTTCGGAGGACCTCGAAAGAAGGCTGTAATGATTCTGCACACCGTAAGGTTTTATCCCGTACTTCGCAAGGATCGACTCCGCATCCTTCAGCTCCTCAAGTCCGAAATTTGAAAGGCCTATCTCTGAAATGTATCCCTCACTGCAAAGCTCCGCCATATACGGCAGCCATTTCTTATACTCAATGGGATTGTGGATCCAGTATATATCGATATGCTCCCGTCCCAGGTGCCGAAGGCTTTCCTCATACATAAGCTTCACCGAGTTTCCCGGGAATTCCTTTGCATGATACGGAGTAAACTTATCGGAAATGCAGTAGTCATCGGAAGGCATCTCCTTCATGAATCCACCCAGCAGCTCCTCGCTCCGTCCATACCCGTAAACATAAGCGGTATCCCACAGCATGAAGCCTTCCGAGACCGCCTTCCTAAATACAGAGAAGAGCTCCTCCCGAGAAAAACCTTCTCCGAAGAAACCCTCATCTCCCCAGCTCCACGTACCGAGCATTACTGTATTTTCATTTTCGATATTAGTCTTCATATCGTTTATTTATCCTGTTCAGACCTTCCATAGCTTTACTTCTTACTGCCATATTTCCGGCATTTTCCGCCACTATCTTATAATTGTCCTCGGCATACTGTATAAAGCCTTTTCTCTCCTGCATTTCCGCAAGGACATAGGTATATTCCATTCTCATCAGCTGAAAGTGTCTCGTTTCCGAAGCCACATCAACCGCTACGGAATACAGCTTATCCTGTTCATTTGTTTTCCATGCGATAAGCACATCCCATCTTTTTCTGGTGGCGGCACAAAACTCTATCATCTGACGATTATGTGCATTTTTAGCCTCAATCTGTTTCAGCATTTTAGACATCTGATTAAAACCTTCCGGATTGCCCGCCTTAATGCAGGCCGAACCCTCGAACTCTATTCTGAACAATTCTTTTGCCGGATCCATATTTACTCTGTCAAATGCTCTGGCCTTACTATACATAGTCTCATAATCATCCTGAAAATATGCGGCCATCATTTCATTAAAAAAGATCGTAGCTTTCACATCTCCGGATAATATATCCAGTCTTCTCAGCTCCATCGCATCAAACATAAGTACGGGATCGCAGCTTCTATCAATCCGATCACAGATTTTCCCGGCCACAGCCTTACCGTGTTTTACTATTCTGCCATATACTATCGTCCCGATAATAATTCCCATTAAAAAAGCGCAAGTCTGAGTCACCTCATCCTGCTTCCTATATGCTGAAAGCGTTATAATAGTAGCTATGACCAGAGCCGCTGCAGCATTAGCTAAAAATGCATACTTAAACGCCACATTATTGGTTTCTTTCTCAATCTCCTTAGCCTTAACATTTTCCATGGAGCTTTTTCTGATCACCACCTGCTTTTCTTTATCAGAAAAGTATCTGATCACCTCTGCTAGAAAATCTACTCCGTAAAGTGCAAGCAGCATCATCAGAAATGACATGGCCATATATAAATATATATTTACCTTTCCTATCTTAGGAAGTATAAATACGAGTGCAAACGCAGCGATCAACTGCAATATAGGTGGTTTTTTCTTATTTAATGTTATCGTTTCCTTATTCATCCTCGCCTGCCTTTATATCCTCTGCTGAAATGCGTGTAAGCTCATCCTTATCAGGATCTTCGAAGGCAATTCTTCTGGCCTGTCCCGTAACAACCTTCTCGAAAAGATTTCTGATGGTTCTCGCATTTGCGAAATCATCTTCCTTTTCCTCTTCTATCTTTTCGATCAGCTCCTTGAGCGTTTTCTCAGCGTCACGGTCAAGTCTGTAATCATATTCCTTGCAAAATGTTCTGAATATCCTTACCAGCTCATCTGTACTGTAATCAGGGAAATTGATGTACTTGTTGAATCTCGACTTAAGTCCCGGATTACTCTCGATAAAGTTCTCCATAAGATCAGGATATCCGGCTACTATAACGATGAGGTCTTCTCTGTAATCCTCCATAGCTTTAAGGATTGTATTGATAGCCTCCTGACCGAAATCATTTCCGGTACTGCAGAGCGCATAGGCCTCATCTATAAATAGGATTCCTCCCATAGCTTCCTGTATCTTCTTCTGAGTTTTTATGGCAGTCTGGCCAATATATCCCGCAACCAGTGCGGATCTGTCAACCTCCACCAGATGTCCCTTTGAAAGAACTCCGATATCCTTATAGATTGCCGCAAGCATACGGGCGATGGTAGTCTTTCCCGTTCCCGGATTTCCCGTGAATACCAAATGAAGTGACACCGGAACATTATGGAGTCCCAGCTCACGTCTCTTCTTCTGCACCAGAGCAAAGCTGGCCGTATCCTTGATGTCTTTCTTTATTCCTTCAAGTCCTACAAGACGGTCAAGCCTCTCATAAGGATTCTTTCTGAACGGAAGCACAGACATGATACCTGTATTCTTACGATTTTCATTATTTCTTTTCTTTAAAACATTCAGATAAAGGAATCTGTCGAATCTCGTATAGTCCTCTGGTGTTGCAGTTGCAAAGATATATTCCCTCGCGGAAATGTCATCCTTTATAACATGCATCCTCTTCTCGGCCTTATGAGTGATCTTGCAGTTCCTGACATCAAGCACAACCTCGGTGGTATCCTTCTGTGTAACCTCCTCACTATCACCGACATCGACACCCAAAGCATCAGCTCCTTCCGATTCAAAGGATATCCTCAGGAAGTATCTTCGTCCTGTATCATCATACAGAACCTCCGTCACAAGATTTCTGACTCTTTCTCTGGTTATATAATCCCCATCTCTCGAGCCGAACTTCGCCTTATCAAACTTTTCACTATTTATAACTCTTGCGTTCTCTATCATGCACGCCTCACCCGATCATCTTTATCTTATTTACATCTATTTTCTTCTGTTTATATTTCTATATCTATTTAATATTTTTTTGTCTGCTTCTTATTCTTTATATCACCTTACGCAGCATGCTTACATCACTTTTCTCCGCCGTACCCTGCATAAGTCTGAGATCCAGAAGCTTCTTTCTTCCTTCATCCGTATTGACTTGGATCAGGCTTGTCTTTTCCTTCAGACAATCTTCGAAGATATGCGCATTTTCACGCTTCGAAGCCATTATATCCGGAACCGCTATATATCTCTTGAAAAAGCGTCCGATGCATACCATGTACTTCGGACATATCGGCGGTGATAATGCCTGCTTCACACTTGCCGCGTAAAGCCTGCTGTCTCTCTCTGATGCATTTATCAGATAGAAGCCGATATCATCTCCCGTCCTTTTCTTAGTAAGTACAGTTGTCGCGTCGATCATTCCGGCCTTCTTCATACCTTCATGAACCGCCTCAGCTACATGGTCTATCTGCTTCGCACTCAGAAGAAATGCATTCCTGCTGTTACCTCTTAAGAAGAAGGAAACACGTCTCTCCTCTATGCTGACCACATTTCTTACCTCAGAAGAGCCTGTAAAGCATACGCCTTCCCAGCCTCGTTTCACGAAATCTCTGTCAGCCGCCTTCTGAAGCATATGGCTGTTCCACTCCTCAGGCTTCTTCATAGTGAAGCCGAACTCCGTAAGTCTCTCTATACCGTTCTCGACTCTTCTTCCATCCATGCTCAGTCCGACTATGGTATCAAATCGCTGACACATGGATTTCACTTCGGAAATGTCCGTAAGCTGATCGGAATATGTCATAAGATGCCATATATTTGAAACCTTATTCTCATCTTCAGCCAGAATTCTCAGTGCTCGGCCGCGCATCTGATTTGTCTTTACATACATTGCAGATGTACTTCCGATGATGAGCGTATTTACCGACGGTGCATCCCAGCCTTCGCCAAGAAGAGCCGCCGTACCGATAAGTATCTCGATACGTCCCTCACCAAAATAGCTCGTGACCCGAGAAACAATACGGCTTCCCATATCTCCCGAACTCTCTATGATACTGTAGCCGGTTATTCCCAGCTTCTTTACATTTCCCGTATAACCCGCATCCGAAACCAGCGAATCCATAACGGCATCCGGAAGGATAACAACGCTTCCCGTAAGTACGCCCAGTCTCAGTCTGTAAACTCTTTTGGCGGATGGATTATCTTCCGTTTCCATTTCCAGATATTTCTCAAGATTACCCAGATGCTCCTCACGTCTCAGTCTCTCAAATACCGTCGATACACCGAGATCAGTAAGGGACTGATCTGTCTCAACCTTGGAAATGTCTTCTTTACGGATATGATCCATAAGGACCAGGCATCTGAGCCGGCTGCCCATGGATACCGATTCTTCCTTGACAATCTTTTCAAGTGCATCAAGCTTTGATACAGTTCCCACAAGGATCTTATCCATCTTGTCTCTGAAGTACTGACCGGACACCTTCTTATTCTTCATCATGTGCTCACCGGTAAGCTTTTCCGTAAGCTTTGCCTTCAGCTCATCCGAATATCTGCCCGGATCATTCTCCAGTATATCCTGCATAAGAGGCAGAAACCACTCATCAGTATCCTTCAGCGGTCCCACCATCTCTTTAATTCTTTTATCCCAAAGATCAAAGGCCTTTTCGGCCACAAACCTGTCACCCTCAAAGACAACTATATGCTTATCCTTAATATATGACATATAATCGATCACATGTCTCAGGTAATCCGGATATTTGATCAGTATCTCTGCATCCTCTGAAGGATTCTTCAGGAACGAAAGCTCCTTAATCTCCTTATAAAGCTGCGGATCTGCAAGAATCTCCTGTACTGCTTCACGATTTCTCTCTATCTCCGCATCAACCTGTTTCTGCTCCTTCTGATCCGGAGTACATATATAAACATAATCCTGATGAGGACACAGACATTTTTTAGAGACCATTTCCGGAATGGAAATCTCTACATCGATATCTCCGCACAGCTGAATATATCTCTTCCATTCAATATTGGAAGTATCCATGGGCGGAGTTGCCGTAAGGGAGATCAGCTTCGGATTCATATCCATCACGAAATCCGTCAGAGCCTTTGACCACTCTCTCTTCAGATGATGCGCTTCATCAAGACATACAGTTTCAATACCTTCATTCCTGTAAAACTCGGTAAGCTTCTTAAAGCCGTCACTTCCCGATTCGGTATATTCGCTGTATAAGTGATACAGTGCCTGATAAGTCGCACAGGTAATGATGCCCGGATTCTTCAGATCCGTGGAAAAATCATTCTCCCATTTTGCCCTGAGTTCTGTATCCTCAGGATCTATAAATGAATCCAGAAATCTTTCCTTCCACTGGTCTCGGAGACTTATGGCCGGCACAAAAATAAGTGCTCTTTTATTCAGCCTTCGTATTACCTCCAGCCCGAGCACTGTTTTTCCCGCCCCGGGAGCAGCAGCCACATGAAGCTTTCCGTCCTTCATCATGTGCTGCATCTGGTTCAGGACTCTCTCCTGATAATCCCGAAACGGATATATAAGTTTTATATTTTCAAAGCAATTGTCATTCATGAAATGTATTAATAGACTACCTGGTTTCTACCGTTCTCCTTTCCCTGATAGAGCTTGGTATCCGCCTCCTTGATAGCCTCATCGATCTTTGATCCGAAATCATATTCAGAAAGTCCGAAGGTCATGGTGATCTTGATTATCTCATCCCCCACCTTGATCTCGTCCTTCTTAATGTTATGTCTAAGCTTATCAAGGATAATAAATGCATCATCCCCGTTCACATTAGGGAATATGATGAGAAACTCCTCACCGCCCCATCTTGAAACTATGCTGCCTTCAGGACAGAAGCCCGTCATGGTCTTTGCAACATATTTCAGCACTTCGTCTCCGGCATCATGTCCGTAGGTATCATTAACCTTCTTAAAGAAATCAATATCTCCCATTGCAAGACTTACAGACGGATAATCACTTGATTTCTCGATATATGACAGACATTCCTCAGCCTTACGTCTGTTGAAAAGTCCCGTAAGTCTGTCGGTATCCGCTTCCTTCCTGAGCCTGTCATTATATTTCATCAGCTTGTTCTCTTCTTCATTTTCCTTCTGACTGAATCTGTAGGATATCAAGATGATAGATAAGAAAACTGCTGAAATGTTTGTTATCTGGATCAGCTTATCCGTAACTGTTCCGATCTCTACTTCCGGCTTCGTTCCACCGAAAATACCGATTACCATTATTCTGATAAGCAGTACGCAAAATGCCAGAAAGAATTTAAATCGTGGTCTTCCGTGTACGGCAAAGAAACAGAGCATGAGAATTATTATGAAATAATTCTGCATTCCTGCACTCCATCCGAAACACGGTATCATGAGAAGCGTCCATGCAAAGAAATAAAGCATGAAAAGGATAAGCGACGGAACCGTCTTAAGAATGTAAGTCGCTATAAAAAGACATACATTTGCCGTCAGAAATCCTATCATTCTGTACGGAAATGCGCGAAAGACTGCTATCCCCGCAAACGACATATCAAGGATAGATGCCACAAGTCCGACAATATAAAGAATTCGCAAAGTAACGATGACTCTCTTGGTCTCGTTTTCAGCTCTGACATCCTTGTTTATAATGTCCCAAATCGTCACTGTTTTAAACCCCTAAGAATTAAATAAAACCCACAAAATAATATATGGATTGCTTCGTTAATTATTTTACTCCGCAATCCATAATATTATATCATATTATTCTTTTTATGTCGCGTTAAAAGTCAGGATGTTCACCCGAATATCCGAATTCAGGAAGACATGAAAGATAGGAAATATCTACCTCTGAAATCTTAAATCCGAAGATGTCCTTATTCTCCAGCATTCGGTTCTTTGAAGACGCCTTTGGTATAACCGGAATACCTCTCTGAATAAGATATCTGAGGAGCAGCTGTGCATTTGTCACTCCATACTTTTCTGCAATCGCCGTTACTCTCTCATCATTCAGAACTCTCGCACGTCCCAGCGGACTCCAAGCCTGAGGAAGTATGCCCTCTTTTCTCAGATATGCCAGAGTATATTCCTGCATATATCCCACATGCAGTTCCAGCTGATCCACCATAGGACGGATACGTGCAGTCTCAAGAAGAGGCTTTATATGATGAGGCAGGAAATTCGAAAGTCCTATCGCCTTTATCCTTCCCTGAAGATACAGGTCTTCCATAACCTTCCAGGAATCCGCAACCTTGCTGAACCAGTCCGGATCATTCGGATCATCCTTCGGCCAGTGTATGAGATACATATCGAGATATGTAGTTCCCAGCTTCTCGCATGACTCTTCAAATGACTTTAATGTCCATTCCTTTCCGAGATCCGTCGGCCACACCTTACTGCATAGGAACAGCTCTTCTCTCGGAATACCGTATTCCTTAATAGCTCTTCCTATATTCTCTTCGTTGTTATAGAACTTGGCAGTATCTATATATCTGTAGCCCGAATCGAGTGCTTCCTTTATAGTATCGGCTCCGTCCGACTCTGTAGCAAGGAAAGAACCATATCCCACTGCAGGTATCACCACACCGTTATCTAGTATAAATTCCTCTCTGGATTCCGTATATGACGACACGTCAAGTATCCTGTCGAGAAGCCGCATATTTTTAATGGAAAACTCCTCTGTGATAAGCAGATCCTCTTCTCCCCTCACTGCCCTTGAAAAGCGTTCAATCTCAAGGCTGTAATTGGATTTCGACTCAACCTGTACAGTTCTCTCAATCCTATCACCCTTTTCATTCTTGATAGTAACGGAAAACTCCAGCTTTCCCTCTTCATTATATTCCACATCAGAACGTATATAGCCCTTGGAGCCATGGATAAAGAGCCTGTCATATCTGTCACTGGTATCTGTGCCCAGCATCATGCCGGCATTAAAGGAAGCTCTCGCGCCGTTCTTAAACTTAAGGAGAACCGATGCCATATGGTCGACTCCTGTCTTATCAAGTTCCGCATCTGCCTTTACATATTCAAGCTCGGAATCGATAAGCGTCAGAATCATTGATGTGCAGTAGCAGCCTATATCGTAGATGCCGCCGCCTCCCAGTTCCTTATGGAGTCTGAAATCCTCCGAATAATCCTGTGTCAGGAATGCAGTGTCGATATAATCCACGTCCCCAATCTCGCCGCTGCCGATGACATTCTTAAGTGCCGAAACATAAGGACTGTGCAGATAAGCGAAGGCTTCGGCAAGAATACGGCCGTTCTTCTTCGCTGCGGCAAACATTTTTCTGAGCTCTGTCTCGTTCATGGCTATCGGCTTCTCACAGAGAACGTGTTTTCCCGCCTCAAGTGCCTTAACAGCCCACTCACAGTGGATATTGTTCGGAAGCGGGATATAAACCGCCTCAACCTCCGGGTCCGCCAGCAGCGCATCATATCCTTCATACGCCTTTACGAATCCGAATCTTTCCTTAAACTCCTCTGCCTTCTTCAGTTTTCTTCCTGCGATAGCATACAGCTCACAGTTCTCAGCCTTCATCATTCCCGGAATCGTACATCCCGCTGCTATTCCCGCCGTTCCGAGAACACCCCATTTCACCTTGCCCGCCATACATATACCTCCTAATTCGACATCAATACTCAGTCTTTATCTTATCAATATTATAAATTGCCTTAAAAGTCTCCTCGTCGGCCTGACTGCGGATTAGCATTACCTCTGTAAAATGTCCGTCATCCTTATTCTTAAATCCGGCGACCTTCTCTCCCGTACATATGGAGCTTCTTATCACTGCATACTGCTTTTCGGGATCAAATGTAACCTCAGGCACAACCTTCTTATTCTTTTTAAACATTTTTCCTACTCCTTACGATCAGAAAGTCCGGTTTATGCAGATTATCGCTGTAATCCGGATATTTAGCGAGTATCTCCTCATCAGGATAAGGCTCGATCAGCTTTTCTATCGAGAAGCCTTCCTCTATCAGAGTATTTATGATAGTCGAAAACATTCTGTGGTATCTCTTTACATTATCTACAAACCATTCGCATTCAGTTTCTTTTTCCACACAATAATTCATCAGATTAACGTGAAGCTTCTTCCCGTTTTCATCAACTGTCCATCTGTTCTTACCGGTAAAGCAAGTATTAAGCGGATGCTCCTGAGAGAATATGAAAAGCCCACCTTTATTCATAAGGGAATTTATATTTCTCAGCACTCCCGAAAAGTCCTCAATATAGTGAAATGCGAGCGAGCTTATCACTACATCAAACATTAGATCATCTTCACTGAGTGTATCCTTCAGCTGTCCCAAATCCTCCATCGGCATATGAAGATATGTTATCTTAGGATCACTGTTTTCTTTCTTTGCTATTTCCAGCATTTTCTCCGAAATATCAAGACCTACGACTCTATCGGCTCCCATTTTTATATATTCCATACAGTGCTCACCGAAGCCGCAGCCCAGATCAAGGATCTTCTTTCCCTTCATATCAGGTAGAAGTGAAAAAAGAGCGGGAATCTCATAAATGTTATTCGCATTTACTTCTCTTTCCCTTATCTTCTTATACCCCTCAAAGAATGTCTCGTTGTCAAAAATATTCTGCTGTGCCATTTCCACCTCCCGCTGATATGCTTATTTAATTTCATTATTTCACTGTATTTCAGTATAGCAAACACCACTATGTATAACAAGAAACGCATAGTATAAATATCGCGAATTTTGCCCAATAATTGCCATATAAAAAACCAGTATGCACAGGCGATCAACTACCTGTGACATACCGGCTTTTCTCATACATTTTACTGTATGGAAGGACCTTATTAAATTGGGTAATACTATACAACGACCGAATCGTTATATGTACTTGAATTAATCTGATTACCCGAGAAAAGATTATGATAGATATCCTCAAGAAGGTTAAGACCTCCGCGATATCCTACATGTGTATTCTGAATGATCAGATCCTGACCAATCGGAATACTTATATACTTAAAGAGATTTCCTGTTTCCTTAGCAACATCTCTCTCCCAATCGCTTCCAAGGATCAGCGCTCTGTTTTCATACTTCACTCTGTTCTTAAGATCTATGAGATTCTGTTCATTATCCTTATTGATAACGAAGATATCCTTATACTCAGGAAGCTCCTTTTCGATGATATCTCTTACTATCGCTTCCTTCTCCGGTGACGGATCATCTGTGATATATACCTTCTCAGGGATGAAGCCCAGCTCCTGCTCAAGATACTTTGTGTATGATATAGCATAAAGACTATCTGCTGTTGTATAAAGCTTATATGGAAGATTTGTCTGGTACTCTGCAAGGAAGTCTACTATTCCTTCGAAATACTGATAATATCTCTTCTCCTCTCTTGAGATTACTCTCTGAATATCAAGGCCGTTAATTCCCGCGAATTTACCAACCTTCTTAAGGAATTTACCTGTCTCTACAGCTCCGATTGGAAGAACCGGATACTGAAGATAAGGTGTACCGTATTTCTCCTTAAGCAGCTCTACAGTATCAAGACCTACCCAAGGTGAGATAAGGAGATTGAACTCCGCATCAGGAATGGAATTCCATTCCTTTATTCCCTCAGATGTGATACCGAAGAGGATGTTTACTTCAAGACCGATATCCTCAAGAAGTCTCTTTATCTCCTCGAGATCACCTCTCCAGTATGGATTCTGGAAAGGAACGTCTGCGAATACATTTACCAGTCTCTTCTTAACATTAGGCTTACGGTCGCCGATATACTGCTGTATGATAGACTTGATAACAGCCTCATGTCCGTAATAGTTTGAGCCTCTGAAGCCCGGTGTATCAACGCCTGTGATAGGGAAGCCCTGATCTCTGAATTCCTTTGCAATTGCAACAACATCGTCACCGATGATTCCGGCTGTACATCCGGAAAGAATTACAAAGAGGTCTCCGTTCAGCACCTTAAATGTGCTCTCCACCAGCTGTCTCAGCTTCTTCTCTCCACCGAATACAACCTCTGTCTCACTTGCATTTGTACATGATATCTGATTTCCTCCTGCATATCCCTCTCCCTGCTGACCTGCTCCGGTAGCAAGAAATCCGAAGGTTTTCATTGAACATCCCGGACCGGCATGTACTATAGGAATTCCTCCCGGTATTGCAAGTACTGTCTGCTGCGCTCCGAGTGCACATGTATATCTGGGTTGTGATATTGTATTAGCCATTATGCATTCACCTCTTTTTTCTTACCGTTATCTACAAAATAGAAAGGATCTGTATCCTGATTCATCCACCACTCCGAATACGGGAACTTGGTATGAGCTGCGATATTATCCACAAGCTTATGAGTTCTGAATGAACGAAGGATTCTTTCACCGAATTCGATCTGTCCGTCATAGCCTACACCAAGGTTCGAATCAGCATCGAATATTGTTGGGATTCCTGACTTATATCCCAGTGCCGCAAGTGCCGGATGTCTTACGATCAGCAGCTCAGGCTTAAGATTCTTCAGGAACTTAAGTACCTGGTACGACTGCTTGTTGCATACGTTGTAGTTTTCCACATCTCCCACATTTTCCACGAGGAACTTAAGTGTATTGATGTCCTCAGAATCCGACTTTCCGTCATGATGATAAGTAGTTGTTCCGACTACATCCATCTCGAAATCTCTTGCCATGCTTATTACATTATGCGCATAAGCATCACCTGCAAATACGTAAACTCTCTTACCCTTCAGCTGAGCCTTAAGATTCTCGAACTTTTCCTTGATCCTCTCATGCTCTGACTCAATAGCAGCTTCAACCTGATCCTGTCTTCCGGTAAGCTCTGCTACCGCACGAAGCCACTTGTCGGTTGTTCTGATTCCGTAAGGAGCTGCTGCCTTAACCTGAGGAACTCCGTAAAGCTGCTCAAGGCCTTCTCCTATATATGATGCAAGGGTCTCACATATTGTTGCCGAAGCAGCCGCCTCGGAAATGTGCGAGAGCTCCTCTGTTGTTGTAACATACGGAAGATAATGTGGTCTCAGACCGATAAGTCCGAGAAGTCTTGTAAATCTGTCTGTTCCTGCGAAGTTGAAGATATTTACCACATCCTCATCCTTCTTTACAGGAGGCTTAACTACAGCACGGAGGATTGCATTAAAACCCGCATCCCATCCCGTTGACCATATCTTTGACTTAAAGCCTTCACAAGCGATGGATACTACCGGTACTCCTACCTCCTCCTGCATTTCTGCAGCGATACCCGGAATGTCATCACCGATGATTCCCGAAGCACATGAGGATGATACGAATATAACCTTCGGATTATATCTTTCCTTAGCCTGTCTGATAGCTGTTCTCAGCTTTTCTCCGGCTCCGTAAATGGTATCCTTCTCCTGTATATTTGTACAAATGGCATGATGCTCAAACTTGCCCTTCTTTCTGTTATCTGCTATACCCTGACATTCTCTGTAGTTGCCGTCGATCGTAGCAAAGCATCCTATCGGTGCATGTGATATAACTGCTGCATCTCTGATACCGTATACCAGTCCCTTTCCGCAGCCCTCCTGACAATCACCACACTGTCCGTAGCAGAACTTTCCTATCTTAAGCTTACCCTGACTTCCCTGCTCAGCCAGTTCACTGGCCTTACCCTGGAAAGTAAGAACGGTCTTAAGTCTTTTCTCTCTTATCTCAACCTGACCGGATTTAAAATTAGTGCTCATCTTTATTACTCCTCTTGCTATTCGTATTTCGCCAGAAATCTATGCTTCTGATATTTCCATCTTCAAAGAAGGTAATGCTTTCAACCTTCAGATTAAGGTTTTTACCCGCAAAGCTGACAGCAGCCACAGGAGCTTCTTCGGATTCCTGTTCCTCACTCCAGTAAGCACTGATCTGTCCGTATAATGGAAATATCTTCTTTATTAATCCATTTTCGTAAAAGGTAATCAGCTCGGCTTTCACACGGCCTATTTCCGTATTCACCTCAACCGCATCCTGCAGATATAAGCTTCTCACCCTTCCCGAACGATAATACTCAATACTGTTTCTGAACTTTTTTCTCACATCAACTGCTTCATAGGCAGGAATGATCTCTGTACCGTCCTTAAGCTTTATTGAAATCCTCCTGCCTACTATTCCGCCAAGAAGTGTTCCGTCCGAGTAATAATCACGACTGCTGAAATCCTCGGCAGATATTCTGTTTTCTATAAGCCTCGCAGTTATAATATTTATATTCAGCTTTAATTTATTTAGCTTAAATCCCTTTACATCAACCATGACTGAATGTCTCCGCCACCTCTGATTTATATATCTCGGAATGGATATCCTTTCCCGATCCCGGTATTCCTACGGAATCTGCACGGCAATGCATACAGTGTCTGAATACCTTGATATATCTTCCCGCCTCTGTTCTGACCTTCTCAAGATCGTCACAGGTTGGCGCCGGAACATCTGCCATTCCGTTCTGCGGGATCAGCGGAATAATGTTGAGCAGCTGTGCTCCGAGCTCCGCAACAGTTCTTGCCACCTCCGGGATATGCTCATCATTTATTCCCGGGCACATTACACTGTTGACCTTAACTACTATTCCTCTATCCGCAGCCTTCTTAATTCCATCAAGCTGATTCTTTATAAGGAGCTCTGCACCTTCTATTCCTTCGTGCTTTACTCCGTTTTCATCTATTACAAAATCATTTATCTTAGCTTCAATCTCCGGATCCACCGCATTCACCGTTACCGTGATAGTTTCAAGTCCCAGCTCGGTGATCCTGTCAATCTGCTTCGGAAGACAAAAACCGTTTGTCGACAGACAGCAGACCATATCCGGAAAATTCTCCTTAACCTTTTCAAAGGTATCAAGCGCAAACGGTGTAGCAAGCGTATCACCGGGACCTGCTATTCCGGCAACTGTGATCTCAGGGCAAAGCTCCTTTGCTCTTTTGATCGCATCCACTGCTTCATCAGGCTTAATGATAAGAGATGTAAGACCCGGTTTGATTTCGGTCTTATCAAGTCTTCTGGAGCAGAACTTACACTGGATGTTGCAGGATGGGCTCACCGGAAGATGTATGCGTCCTCTTCTCACATTTGCTTCGCCGCTCATACAAGGATGCTTAGTCTGAAGATTGCAATATGAGCTGTATGCTTTTTCGTTGGTTGAATGTCTGGTCCTGTTGATGAGGAGCTTTACCTGATTTATGTTCTCCTCCTCATTCAGAAGTCTGTTCAGAAGCTCCGGAATATTATCTTCGGCCTCAACTGCCTGAATCATATTTTTTTCCAGTACACTGTAGGCGCCCGGTCCGATAGCTTCGGCATAGACTACGTGAGAATCATTTATAATCTCAACCACCTTATTCATACGTTCATCATGATGCTCATGATTCAGACAAGCCTTTTCAACTTCCCTAGTTGCAACAAATGTGATCTTATGTGCTTCGGTATCAACCTCGTATATATCAAACCTTGAGGTTGCTCCGAAATGTCTGTCTACCTTTGTTCCGTTACTTGTAGCAAACGCCGTCCTTATGAACATATTTCTTACCCACCTTACTTAAATATGGTAGCTGTCCTTGATATTATCCATAAGTCCGAACTCGAACAGAATCTCCTCAAGTCTTTCCTGAGTCATTGGCTTTGGAATAACAAGCTTCTTGTTATTCTCGATCGCCTGTGCGAGATTTCTGTATTCCTGAGCCTGCGGATGCTTCGGATTATGTTCAATAACAGTCTTCTTCTTGATCTCTGCTCTCTGAACCTCGTTATCTCTCGGAACGAAGTAAATAAGCTGACTTCCGAGTTCGTTGGCGAAGGCTCTGAGAAGCTCCTCTTCTCTGTCAACTCGACGGCTATTACAAATGATACCGCCGAGACGTACACCGCCGTTAAGAGCATACTTCTGAATACCCTTACAGATGTTGTTGGCTGCATAAAGGGCCATCATTTCACCTGATGCAACGATATATATCTCCTGAGCCTTTCCTTCTCTGATAGGCATTGCAAATCCGCCGCAGACAACGTCTCCGAGAACGTCATAGAATACATAATCAAGGTCCTCATCATAAGCTCCGAGTTCCTCAAGCATTCCGATGGATGTGATGATGCCTCTGCCGGCACATCCTACTCCCGGTTCCGGTCCACCGGACTCAACGCACTTGATGCCTCCGAAGCCTGTCTTTCTGATAAGGTCGAGGTCATCAACCTCACCCTCTTCACGGAGTGTATCAAGAACTGTCTTCTGAGCAAGTCCGCCGAGAAGAAGTCTTGTTGCATCCGCCTTCGGATCACATCCGACTATCATTATCTTCTTACCGAGCTCTGCAAGTCCTGCAGTAAGATTCTGTGTTGTTGTTGATTTTCCGATTCCGCCTTTTCCGTAAATTGCTATCTGTCTCATTTCCTAATTCTTCCTTCCATATGTAAAGTATTGCTTAGCTTTATGTAAACCATTTGGTTTTAACTTACTTTCTTGTCAGCCGCTTCATTCAGGCTGTATATATCCAGTGCATATTCGAGATCCTCTATCAGGTCTCTCGAATCCTCAAGACCTATTGAAATTCTGAGGAGCTTATCAGTAACTCCTGTTTCAATTCTCTGTTCCTCAGGGATCGGCTGCTGGATTCCTGCTGCGGGATAAGTGATAAGACTCTGTGTTCCTCCCAGACTTCCCGCCACATTTATGATCTTAAGTCTCTCAAGCAGTTCAGGTATTTTCTCCGGATCCTTCACATAGAATGATATGAGTGCTCCGAAGCCCGTGGTCTGCTTTCGTGAGAGTTCATAATCCGGATGCTCCGGATCTCCTACATAGAGAACCTTCTCCACTACCGGATGCTTCTTCAGGAACTCTACTACCTCAAAGGCATTTTCCTGTTCTCTGTCCAGTCTTACAGACAATGTCTGAAGTCCTCTCAGTGCAAGCCAGCTGTCGTCTGCAGAAAGCACGCCTCCCTCACTCATGGCGAAGAAGTAGAAGAAATCTCTCAGCGACTTCTCTTTAACAACTACCGCTCCCGCAAGAACATCATTATGTCCCGCTATATATTTCGTAGCACTGTGGATTACTATATCCGCTCCGTGAGTCAGCGGCTTCTGGAAATAAGGAGAAAGTAAAGTGTTATCAACTATCAGATATGCTCTTTTACTTTCAAGCACCTTATTTATATCCGGATGTGCGTCCGCATTTTCCTCATCCACCGTCTGAACAGTGATTCCTCTTTCGGCATTGATCTCACTTACCAGCTCTGCCAGTGCTTCGATATCAGTTACATGCATTGCCGGATTAGAAGGTGTCTCAATAAGAAAAGCTTTTGTATTAAGTTTTATGCTTTTCTTTACATCTTCAAGGTTCCAGGTATTAACGAACTGAAACTCTATTCCGTATCTCGCATACAGATTTGTGAGAAGTCTGTAGCTTCCACCGTAAAGATCGCTTGTAACTATCACATGGTCTCCCGGACTGAAAAGCTTAAGTACCAGTGCTACAGCTGACATTCCGCTTGTTGTTGCCACCGCATCCGCACCATGCTCAAGAACCGCCAGCTCTGTTTCAAAAGCTCTCCTTGTCGGTGTATCACATCTTGAATAATAATATTTGTCAGGATCGTAGCTTACCTCCGGATGATGGTAAGTGGCCGATCTGTATATCGGTACGCTGAGTCCTCCGGTTATGGGATCCGGACCCGAACCGCGTGCCAGTCTTGTATTCTCTCTCATCTTACTCATCACTCCTTTGGTGCCTCATATTTCAGCTTTCCGTTCATATATTCGGTCTGCTGGAAAAGATGACATTTATGTGCTGCCGGTGAACTGTTGATTCCACAGGTGAAGCCGCAGAGCATCTCCTGAGGTGTCTTCTTATAATGTTCCTCCATTGCATCTATAACTTCGTGGTAAGGAATTATCGGATCAATTCCGGCTCTTGCAAGATCCGCATAGAGAGGTGCTGTTACTGCAGCTCTTACGGTTCTTGTAATACATGGGAATTCCTTTCCTCCCGGTATTACATCACAGACAAGTCCGAGATTAGCCTGAAGTGCCATGGACGCAGCATTTTCAACCTGATCCGGTGTAGCACCGCTTAACTGTGCTACTGCCGCAGATGCCATAGCATTACATACTCCTGATTCACCGACACAGCCTCTCTCGCCGCTCGGATTTGATCTTGTATATGCTATAGCTCCGAAGGCTGCCGCTACTATAAGTGCTTCGATAACCTTCTCGTGACTGTAGCCCTTTGCTTCTCTTACCGCATCTACCGCACTGAAGAGATATCCTCCTCCGGTTCCCATCGGCCCCGGAACGATCTTTACTCCCGGTACCTTCGCATTTGTTGAAAGTGCATTTTCAATAATTCTCTGTGTAAGAGTATCTGTAAGCTGATCATTTTCCTTCTTATATCTGTCCCAGTGCTTTCCGTATACAGGAAGTACCGGTGTATCCTTTACATTGTTTACTCCCAGTTCCTCCAGGGCATGTACCTGATGATAGAGGATATCGGCTATCTTCTCGAAACGCTCGATTATCTGTTCACGGCTCCAGCCCGAGAAATCCTTCTCATATTCGATTGCCGCATCCACAAAGGATATTCCTCTTTCTTTTGCTATCCTCTTCCAATCCGTTACCGTATTGAAGAGCTGCGGCTTTCTTTTCAAGGTTGTTACTACAGGAAGCAGTGCCGGATAAACTCTGTATTCAAATCCCTTATCCTTGAGAAGCTTTATCAACTTTTCATCTATATCTGCATCAGCTTCCGCAAAGGCTCCGGACTTATCCTTTGAGTCCTTTACGATATTCACATCTACGAATGAATCTCCCAGCTCATTCTTCAGGAATTCCTTTATATCATCATCTACACTTTCCGACTCCTTCCATACCAGAAGTCCGTATGTATCTGCCTGATAGCTGACTTCAAAATCGTTAAGCCTGTAGGCTCTCACCATTCCTCCACCGATAGAACTGACAACTGCCGTTCCCGTCTCTCCGTCTTTTCCCTTGATCACCACATATGCTGAATAAGGTGGTATTCTTTCAGCCTCCGGACCTTCCTTAAATTCATATGAAAGCCCTCTTTCTCTTGCAACTTCATGTGCTGAAAAAAGCCTCTCATCCTCAGTGTCGAAATCAAGTATTCCTCCGAGATATGCTCTGTCCTCCATAAATGTACCGAGGCTGTCTATAGTATGTGATCCCGGAGCGAAGATGAATGTCACTTTCTTTGGTTCCGAAAGCACGCTGTATCTAGCAACTCTTGCCGATCTAGATGTTCCTGCAAATCCACCGCTGGAACCCGGCTGCATGATTGGTCCGAACACATCATTGAAAAAGTCCGGATAAAAGATTTTTTCTGCCATAATATTTCCTCTCTCAAGCTGTATTTCATTAAGTGATATCAGATAATATAATCGTCATATTCCAGATATCTTCTAAGGAACTGTCTTGTTCTGTCTTCCTTAGGTCTTGTAAAGATCACATCCGGTGTTCCGGTTTCAACCACAACACCCTGATCCATATATATGACCTTCGTTGCAACATCCTTTGCAAACTTTATCTCATGGGTTACTATCACCATCGTTGTACCGCTCTCTGCCAGCGACTTTATAGTATTCAGCACTTCACCTACAAGTTCAGGATCAAGTGCCGATGTAGGTTCATCGAAAAGTATCACGTCCGGGTTATAAACCATAGCTCTTGCGATACCTACTCTCTGCTGCTGTCCTCCCGACAGCTCACTTGCATAATAGTCATATCTGTCAGCAAGTCCTACCTTATCCAGTGCTTCCTTTGCACGCTTCTCGGCTTCTTTTTTAGGAATATGTCTTGCCACAGTAAGTCCGAGCATTACATTGTCCAAAGCCGTTTTGTTATTAAATAGGTTATAGTTCTGGAAGACAAATCCGAGACGCTGTCTCAGATCCTTCTTTTCCTGCTTTGTAGGCTTCCTCAGATTTACTGTTTTATCTCCTATCGAAACCTCACCGGAATCCGCCTTCTCAAACATTTCTATACATCTCAGAAGTGTTGTTTTTCCCGAACCGCTGGATCCGAGTATTACCACCACATCGCCCTGATCTATATCAAAGCTGATGCCCTTTAGCACCTCATTATCTCCAAAGGATTTTTTTATGTCCTTAACCTGCAGCATTTCTTACCTTACCTCCGCGATAAACGTTCAGTCTCTTCTCTACCGGTTTAGCTATAAGCTCCACAGCCACTATCAATATTATGTAAACAAAAGCAACCGTTACATAAGCTTCCAGATATCTAAGTTCCATACCTCCGAGGAGCTGAGCCTTACCTGTTATCTCTACAACCGTCATGAGGAATGCCAGAGAAGTAACCTTTATTAAATCCACGAATCCGTTTACTATTACCGGAAATGCAGCGGCAAAGGCCTGTGGAAATACCACATGGAAGAACGTCTCTATATTATTTAATCCCACAGCCTTTGCAGCCTCTCTCTGTCCCTTGTTTACAGTTACAAGTCCCGATCTTACTGCCTCAGAAATCGTAACCGTTGTGGATATCGACAGAGCCAAATAAGCAAATATTTTTGCGCTCAGACTGTATACCTTGAAATCACTTCCTATACTCTTCAGGAAATCTGTGAGTATCATCGGAAGAATGTTATATACAACATATATCTGAAGCAGTACCGGCGTTCCTCTTATCAATGAGATATAAACTCTCACGATTTTTGCCAATCCCTTAACGTTATGATGATTGATCAGCGCCAGAATAACTCCGAGAGGGAATGAAATCAGAAATGTTATTAATGTAAGCTGTAATGTAACCGGTATATACTTGATAACCTCAGGAAATGCTTCCCGCACGAAGCCCCAGTCTATTTTCATTTTCTTCTTTCCTTTCCTCTGTGATTTCTTCTTTGCTTTCTGCATTGATTTCTGCCTTATGCTCTTCTTTATTCTTCACCTTTCGTTCTTCTTTCCTCTTATACTGAAATTTCTTTTCAAGTGAAGTGAAAAGCTTCTGGATTATAACGCTTATAGGCCAGTAGATCAGTGTAAGTGCCAGGTACGCTTCCAAAAGATAAAGGTCCCTTTCACCCGATGATGTAAAAAGCACATGTCCCAGAACATCATGTAAGCCTATGGTGTATGCAAGTGATCCCTCTTTAAACAGATATATGATCGTGTTTCCTATATTCGGAAGAGCTACCTTGAACATTTGCGGCAGAATTATGAGTATAAATGCCTGAAACTCACTGAGTCCCACCGCATATGCAGCTTCCTTCTGGGATTTACCCACAACCTCGATGGCGCTTCTTATTATCTCCGAGGATGAACTTCCTACAAATATCGAAAATGTGAGGCAGACAAATGCCAGCGGCTCAACCTTTCCGATATGAAAACCATTATTTCTCAGTACAGTAGGGAGTCCGTAAAATGTCAGGAACAAAAGTACTAAAGGAGGCGTACATCTTGTAAGTGTTATATAGATGCGACCTATTGCCTTCGGAAGCTTATGCTTTGACATGTTGAGTTTCGCTATAATTATCCCGATCAAAAAACCGAAAAACAGCGAAGCCGCTACATATGCAACGGTAATCCTAAGATATGGCAAACCTGCAAGTAGATATTCTATGATTTTCTTAAAATGGATTTCTCTCATGACTCCCTCTTGTATCTTAAATCTCTATGTGTCGATTACTGTTCTATTCCAGGATTGAACTGATCATATCCGTAATACTTAAGTGAAAGCTCAAGCAGCTTTCCGTTATCGTTTAATTCCTTAAGTGCTCCGTCTACAGCTGCCGTAAGCTCATCATTTCCCTTCTCGATAATTGCATATGTAGGTACCGAGAATGAGTAGTAGAACTTAAGCTGATCATTGAATTCATGATAAGGACCGTCTTCAGCTTCAACTACCGATGTCCATACTGTATATGGTAACGGTGACCACTGATATCTGCCTTCTGCTACGAACTGATACTGATCACCTTGGAAAGCATTGCTGTTTGTATATTCAAACTTAAGTGGGCTGTCCGGATGTTCTTCGTTATACTTGTCATACTGGAATGTCATTCCGTCACCTACCATAAGAGGTATTCCCTCAGCTCCGTCAGCAGCTATTTTTTCAAGTGTGTCATACTTTTCTGCATTTTCTGCTGCTACGAATATCCACTCGGTGAAGCCCCCAGAGGATTTGTTGGGATATTGTAGTTCTCAGCTCTCTTATCCGTATAGAACGCATTTGACAGAACCAGCTGATATACTCCGGTCTCAAGTGCCGTATAGTTTGCATCCTGTGCTCCTTCGTTAAATTCGAATTCATACTGTGGAAGAAGCTCATCAACTGCCTGTATTACTTCAACCTCATAACCTACAAGCTTGTCGTTCTCATCGTGATATGACCAAGGCTTGTAATTCTGTAATGTTCCTACCTGAATTACTGTAACCTCTCCGTCAGCTGCTGCCTCTGTATCGGCAGTCTCTGTATCAGCGGCCTGTGTATCTGCTTCCTGTGAATCTGCAGTCTGTGTATCTGCTGACTGCTCATTGGCAGCTGCCTGTGTATTCTTTGCTGCCTCATCTTCCTTAGCTGACCCGTTCTCTCCGCATCCTGCGAATACTGATAATCCAAGTGCTGCAGATAAAACAATTGCAGCTGTTCTTTTAATATTCTTTCTCATTATTTTTCCCTCCGTAAATTGCTTTGATTTCTTATCTTGCTGTATATGCTGCTATTTTTCCAAGCAGCTCATCTATATCTCCTGTCTGCTCCAGTACATTTATTCCGTTAGATTTCAAAATCCTGAACGGGAAATTACCTATATGCTTAACGATCAGGTAACTGCATTCATTCAGTTTTTTTACCAGACCTTCGATATATTCTTTGTCATGACCGTGACATCCCGGATTATCAATATCAGGAGATTGACTCTCTGTAATGACCTCTCCTTCTCTTTTGATTCTCCCTCCGGATATTTCTGCAAGAACAAATCTGTTCGCTCTTCCGAAATTCACATCACTGGTTATTCCGTCATCTGTTGCTACGGCAACCTTTATCATGTCTGCACTCATACACATCACCTCCCTCAGTTGACTTTGCCAATTATAAAGGACGTTGATTGAAAAGTGTTAATACCTAAAACCAAGTCCCGATAATAAAAAAAATCTATTATATGAAAAAACTATTACATGCAAAAAATAATAAAAAAGGCGCTGTACAAACGACTTTCCGTCGAATGTACAACGCCTTGATCAGTTCATATTCTTATAAATTTCCGTTTTTGTAGATTTACTTTTGATAAACTATATATTAATAACAAATCGTATTTATTAGATTTCAGCGATTCTCTTAATTGCCTCAACAGTATTCTCATATGAGCCGAATGCTGTCAGTCTGAAGTAGCCCTCTCCGCTTGGTCCAAAGCCTGAACCGGGTGTTCCGACTACATTTGCCGTCTCAAGAAGATGATCGAAGAACTCCCATGAAGTCATGTTATCCGGAGTCTTAAGCCAGATGTATGGTGCATTTACACCACCTGATACAGAGTATCCTGCATTCTTAAGTCCTTCGTAGATAACCTTTGCATTATTCATGTAGTAAGCTATCTGCTCACGTGTTTCCTTCTGTCCTTCTTCTGAATAAACTGCCTCGCCTGCCTTCTGAACGATGTACGGAGCACCGTTAAACTTTGTTCCGTGACGTCTTGCCCAGAGTGCATGAAGTGATGCACCTTCTTCGTTCTTGAGGTTCTTAGGGATTACAGTATATCCAAGTCTGAGACCTGTGAAGCCTGCGTTCTTTGAGAAGCTTCTGATCTCGATAGCACAGTCTCTTGCGCCTTCACACTCAAAGATAGAATGAGGAACTCCATCTTCGCTGATATATGCTTCATAAGCAGCATCATAGATGATAACTGCCTTATTCTTTACAGCATAGTCAACCCAGCCCTGAAGCTGATCCTTTGTGATCGTAGCTCCTGTCGGATTGTTAGGGAAGCAGAGATAGATAACATCCGGAACTGTTTCAGGGAACTCAGGTGCAAAGCCGTTATCTGCTGTACAAGGCATATATATAACGTTGCTCCAAAGACCTGTTGACTCATCATAAGTACCGGTTCTTCCTGCCATTACATTTGTATCAACATAAACAGGATATACAGGATCGCAGACTGCAATCTTAACATCCTTTGCAAATATCTCCTGGATATTTCCTGAATCACTCTTAGCTCCGTCGCTTATAAAGATCTCATCAGCAGCTACATCTGCTCCGAGAGGCTTATAAACCTTCTCTGCTATAGTATCTCTGAGAAATGCATAACCGAGATCCGGTGCATAACCCTTGAAAGTCTCTGCTGCAGCCATTTCATCAACAGCACTGTGAAGTGCCTTGATTACTGCAGGGCAAAGCGGCTGTGTTACATCGCCGATGCCGAGTCTTATAATCTTCTTATCAGGATTTGCTTCACTGAAAGCGGCTACCTTCTTTGCGATAGTTGAGAAAAGATAGCTTCCCGGAAGCTTCAAATAGTCTTCATTTACCTTAATCATTTATATTACCCTATACCTTTCAATCGTAAACGATATTACAACCTTGGAGTATAGCAATATTTTTTGGAAAACACAATATTTTAATACTCACCCAGTAGGTAAGTATTATATTTCAAAAATTCGTCCACCCTCGGGTTTTCAGACTCATAAAGCAGCTTGGAAACCACCTTACGATTGATTTCCAGAAGATCTCTTATTCCGACAATTGTATATTCCGCTGTACTCAGCCTGAATATTCCATCGATTACCTTTTCAACCTCCTTAAGCTTTTCCTCCGGAATAGCATCTGCCTCATTCACGCTTTTAAGAAATGATACTCTGTCGATCATTCCGTTTGTTAATATAGCAACCTTTTCAGGATCTGTCGGAGCCTCTACCTTGTTGTCCAGATAATCCTCTACCGAAACAGTATCATCACTGCTGTTTATAAATGAGACAAACTGTGTTGTCTCTACTTCACCGATATTTCCGGCAATCTTATTTACAACAACCGGATTTGAGAGATCACTGTTCTTCTTCAGGATATCACTTACTCTTTCCCATGAACGCGGTGTTGCAAATACCATGCTGTCCGAATCAGCCTTCTGAGTATGAAGAGCAGCCGGCTTAAAATTCAGATAATTGATAACATAGGAATGAACACCGTATGGAATCGCAAAATCATTCTTCCAGGTTCTGAAATCAACATCGATATAATGGATCTCGAATCTGTCAGCCAGAGGTCCTGCAAGACGGATATAAACTCCGTCATCATCCTCTCTGTTTCCCAGTCCGATAACAAATGTACCCTCCGGAAGATTGTACTGACCGACGCGGCGGTCAAGGATAAGCTGGTAAGCCGCAACCTGCACTCTCTTCGGGCAGGATGTTATCTCATCCAGCAGGAGTATCGTCTTTTTACCGTCACGCTCCTCATCAGGGAGAACCTCCGGTGAGAGCCAGCGTGTTTTTGTTCGGTCTTCATTAGGATAGATAAGTCCTCCTATCTCAACCTCTGACATCTGAGCTAATCTTAGATCTATAACCTTGTATCCGAGCTCAGCTCCGATCTGCTTTACAACCTGTGATTTTCCCACACCCGGAGCACCAAGTCCGAGTATTGCATGCCGCAGTTCATTTTCTATATTAAACTTTACACATTCCTTAAATTCCCTGAGATTCATAGCCTTGCTAACCTTCCTATTTTGTTATTTTCCTCTATATCCGCACCATTCTCGCTTATTACAAGAATAGTCTTTTTCTTCAGATTTCCCACAGGTTCTGTGACTTCTCCATAGTATCCGTCCGTAAGAATGATCATTACCTGAGGTTTTATACGGTTCTCCCTGATGTATTTATATACACAGTTTATATCCGTTCCGCCCGAATGCTTTGCCAGACATTCAAGTATTTCTTCCTTATGTCGTATATCTTTATATACATCTGTTACCGACGTATCCCAGAATGCTATGTTGAAATTACATTCAAACTGCTTTGATATGCGGTATAGCTGTGTCATAAACTGAGACATTTCTTCTCTTGATATCGAACCGGACGAGTCAACAAACGCCCATATATCACCCAGATCATCGTATATTTTACCGATTCCCGGAACGATCAGATCCATGTGTATATATTTTCTTTCGGGCGTAAAGTATGAGCTTTCCTCATCCTCTCTTTCCTGCATGAAATCATACAGCAGTCTGTTCCACGGCAGTCTTTTGGTTTCAACCAGAGTCAACGCTTCGGCAGGAAGGTAAGTGCTGTCACCCAGTCCTCTCTTCTTGATGGTATCCTTCAGGAGTTCCCTCACCTTAATTTCACACACTTCCAGTTCCGCATCAGATAGTGCATCCGGTGCAGCCAGATCTCTCATCGGAAGCTCCATCTTCTTACCACCCATAGCTTTGGCTTTTCCGGAAAGATATTCACTTTCGGTTTTTAATTTGTCATACAGCTCTTCTGTATAGTCATACCAATAAATCTGCTTTACGAAAACTCCCTTCTCCGGTCTTTCGAATTTAACTATTTTAGGAAGCTGATACTTAAGTCTGTCCAAGTTATGATTCACAACACCGTCAGCCGCAATATTCCAGATCAGCGGATCTCGGTCTAAGCCTCTTTTCCAGTGAAGCAGCAATATATGATACACCTCATGCAGAAGCACATAATTCCGCTCACCTTCTTTAAGCGTACGAAAGAAATCCGGATTATAACGGATGCATTTCCCGTTGGTGCATGCCGTAGGAACACTCTTATCTTCAATGATTGGGATCTTCATCAGGATATCACCGTAGAAAGGCTTTACACGCATCATTTCAACCTTAAACTTTGAAATACCGCGTCTTATATCCTCGTCAGTCTGATTAGTTGACGTCCAGCCCTTACTTGACTTACTCGGCTTACTTGTCCTGCCTGAATTCCTTTCTTCACGCGGCTTTGAAGCCTCCGACATAACCTTAGAAATGTCATCCAGCCCCTTTATTAATCCTTCTGCAGTTTGTTCTAATATTTTCTGTAAAATATCTCCAAGCATCTTTAGCCCTATCTATAACCAATAATTAACTGAGAATCAGCGGGAGCTTATATTTCACTGCCACCATTTCACGAATATCCGCATCCGGTACATTTCCCTCTGCATCAACTATATGCTCGATATGAAGGATTTCCGTATAATCATAATCAATATGTTTCACCTCGGGATTCAGATATTTTTCCCTGTAAACATAATAGTCCTTGCCCTGATAAACAACCTTCGTAAGGTCACCGAAGAAAGCATAGCCGCACATTACACGAAATGCGACACTTACTCTTCCGTTATTCTCTATAACTGAATTTTCATCATAGACCATTAAAAATATGGTACTCGGCACTTGCTTAGCTCCAACCCTTACAGCTCTCTCAAAGTTCTCCTCGCTGCCTTTATCGTATAACCACTTTTGATCCGTATGAAGCAGCATATCTACATATAGTTTTCTGAAATCCTTATTACAATCATCAGCAGTCTGTCTTACAACAGGCGTTCCCTGGAAAGGAAGCTCCACTAAAGATCCCTTGCCGCTTTGTGGTGATTTCAATTCTTTCAGCTTATACGCATCCATATCCGTCGTAAAGTACAGGGATTTCATAGCCTTGTCTATCTTTCTGGGTTTTCTGTAAAACCCAAATCCCGAACATATATCTGCAAATTCCTCAAGAATATCAAATCCCGGAGTCAGAAGTCTGGTCTGTCCGGCAAAAAGAGGAATGCTATTGCTCCATATCATCTCGTAATCAGCCTTGCTGAGTGACCTTTTTAGAACTATGGATGGCGGATTCATTTTTCCTATAGCCAGGTTAAATGCACCATTTTCCATAATCTTAAGGCTTTCCGGGAGAATGACCTTTTCCAGATTTTCACTGTTACAAAATGCATTTACACCTATTTCTTCAATTCCCTCGGATATCATTATTGTCTTTACCGAATCACCGGCATATACGCCTCCGCCGATCCTTCGTATCCTGTAGCCGTTAACCTCGGCAGGAATAACCAGCGTTTCCGATCTGTCATTGAGAGAGATAAGGGTTTCATTCAGTATCAGATATTTTTCATCCGAATAGCTTGATGTCTCTAGCATCTTCTGGCCTCCCTCTCAAGTCTTTCACGTCCGTCACGTATAGCTGAGCTTAGCTCTTCTTCCGTCACAAGTGTGCCTCTTTTCTTCTGTCCAAGCTCTGCGGCCTCTCGTGATGTCTGAATTAATTCTCTGACAACTTTCAGAAGCTCATCATCAACTTCATCCTTCTGCAGAATACGGAGCAGCTCGGTAAGAGAACTCTTTACATTATCCTCATGGCCGCTGGCTATTATTCTGGATATAAAAACTCTGATTTCCTCTGCTGTCATAATCTGTTCCTTTCTTCAATCACATTAAAACCGCTTTATCAGCTCCGCATTTTCTCCATATCCTGTTCTCAGTTCATTATCGGACGTATATACAAGTCCTCTCGCAAAGTCCGGACCTCCGAACTCTGTTTCACGACCGTAAAAATGTACTATCCGCCCGCTGCTTGCCGCATAGATGCCATCAGTACAATGACAGTATTCATAGTCCCTGAAACATTTTCTAAATAAGATATCCGGATCCTTACTGTCCAGTACTTCCATGTAGGATACGCGGTTCATTTCGGTATATGGGTTGATCGGCATGACCGTTACAAATCCTACCTTCGGAACTCTCACTCTGTCAGCAAATTCCATGAATCTCTTTGCTTCTTCCTTGGTTCCTATTCCATCCTTCAGAAGAAGACAATTAAATACAAATAGTCTTTTATCCTTAACGCTTCCGACAATTTCAGCAAGTTCCTCCTCTGTCGGAACATCCAGATTAAAATATCTTCTGTTAATAGCATCATCATAATGATGCCTGCTTATATGTATCGTGTCAATAAAAAGGTACTTTCGTATCTTACGCATTTCGCTGAGACCGATTCCGTTTGTATTTATGCTTAACTGCATTTCAAGACCGAATATCTCAAATACCGCTTCAACAATCTCGTTAAGCAGAGATATATCCGTAAATGGCTCCCCACCGGTTATTGATATCGTACTTATGATATCCCTTTTCTTCAGCTCCAGAAGCGCCTGTCTCAGCTTTTCAATATCGAGAAATCCTGTATTCGATACAGTGTTCACCGCAACACAAAAAGGACACCCTCCCGCACAGAACTGCGTAGGGCATATAGACAGTTTGATCGTAAATGGCGGCTCCTTCTCAAAATACGGACCTCCATCCTTCGAACAGCCGTAATTCTTGAGCCTGACCGTCTTACCGAAAATATCTAATTCTTTTACTGCTTGGATTTCCTTCACTTAATCCCCTTTGATTCCGGTAACAAATTTTAATAGTTTTACCGGATTGATCAGAATAGCATTTTCATTATATCACTTAATTCCTCAAAAGAAATATTATTCATTTTTGCCTTATCCACCGCATCAGAAAGAAGCGCCTCGATCTGCCTGAGATTTTCCTCCTTCAGGAACTCGGCATTCTGCGCCTTAACAAAGCTACCCTTTCCTGTATAGGTTTCGATAAACCCATCACGCTCCAGTTCCTCATAGGCACGCTTCGTTGTAATAAGACTTATACGCATCTGCATTGCCAGATTACGCATCGAAGGGAGAGCCTCCCCGGGGGCAAGCTCTCCACTCATTATCATTGCTTTTATTTGATTAACGATCTGAAGATATATCGGATCGTTAGAAGAATTTGAAATTATTATATCCATAGACTCAAGTCCTTTATTAACCTTCCTTAGTCACAGATTCTTCACGGTGCCTGGCACCTTTTTTAGCCATATATATCCAGCATGGAATTCCGAGAATCAGTGATGATGCAATCAAACATAGTCCCATCTGAAAATTTTTTCCATCAACATTTTCCTCTGAAAGGAAGATGGATGCTAGTGGATTACATATGGTATCGATCACTGCATGAGCGATGATAGGGGCTATAACCGAATCTGTCATCTTTCGGAACATCTGCAGCATTGCTCCTGCTCCTATACAGAATACACACATGAGAAGAATATTTGTAACCGGGAATCCCGGTGCACCCTTACCAAAGTTCAGTCCTATCGTTATAAGAGGCGGTATATGCCAGAGTCCCCATATGATTCCACCGATTATTATGGAACCGTGAAGCCCTGTAAGCTTCTCCAGTTTATCATACAGGAAGGCTCTCCATCCCAGTTCCTCTCCGATCAGAATAAATGCCGCTGTATATGTTCCTATACTGTATAGTGAAAATGCTGCTATCACTTCAAGAACCCCGCCCTCTGCTTTTACAGTAAAGCCGGCTCCCAGAACTATGGTTATAAATATACAGTTTAGGATTCCAAAAAGGATAGAAAGAATAACCGATAATAAATATCCTTTAAAATGTCCCGTAAACTTCGGAAAGAGTATATCATCTCTGAATCCTTCATGAAAGATATATCTTGTTGCTATACATCCAATCGCAGGGCTGAAGGCGGCCAGGTAATAGAATAACATTTCAAGTCCTGTCTTAACTTGTCCCGTATCGTCGTATGCCATCCATGCAAAGGTAAACATCAGTCCGAAGGTGATGAGAAGAAACCCGCATATTTCCTTAACTATTTCCTTCTTGGTAAAACTGTCAGAATCTCTGTATTTCTTCTTTTCCCTCTTTTCTTTGTATAAAGAAATCTCTTTATAAATATCGGATGCTGTACTATCAATACTTTTATCAGTTGTCATCTCTCAGCACCCCCTTCCTGTAAACTCTGCATGATACGCGATAAGATATATAATATGCCAGAACCATCACATGTGTAAAAACAGCCATTTCTATATAGTTAATATAAGTAAGCCTGTCAACAAATCTTTGCAGCTCTGCAGACATAGCTCCCTGCTCCGCATTTTTATTGAATACTCTTATAAGCATTTTTATCAGACCATTCTCTGCCATCAGCCAGTCTATATTACCGAACAGAAGATATATCGTAATAAGGATAAAAACCACACTAATTATCAGTATACGTATTGCCGAAGCTTTATCTACTCCGAACCTGTATGCCAGCGGCATCTCAATCGCATTGAGAAACATCTGGAACAGCATAAACATCAGGACCGGAAGTGACATATTAACTGTTTTTCCAAAGATAAGTCCTATTACAAGATCATTCAGAATACATGTTACATAAGCTATAAAGTACATGATAAATACGGTCGTATACTTTGCCGCCACAACCAGCCTTTCGCTGCCCAGGAGCGCCACTGCGTAGAATCCCCACTCTTTCTTAGTATCCGTCCTGATTATATAGCCGTAGCTTATTGCACCTACATATAAAACGATATAGATATCTGTTACTATAGCTGCAACATCCGCGGGAAAAAGAACCTTTCCACCCACACATGCATATACTATATACATTGATAAAATAATAAACAAAACCGATCCGGCGCCTGCAAGGACCTTTCCTTTTATCAGATATAAATCTTTATAAATCAAACCTCTCATAACCGCTTCCCCTCTTTCTTAACTAATCTAACAGAAATCAGGTAGCATATTATATTTACCAATATTGCTGCCACAATCGGTACTATATAAAGCAAGGTCACATTCTTCGCCTTTTCAAACAGCTCTTCCAACAGTTTTCTGCATGCTTCTTCATCCCGTAAAAGAATCTGACCGGTGATGAGCATTGCTAAAGTGATTACAATTACCGGAATAAATTTTATTAAGTCTGTTTTAGTATTATTCTTTCCCTTATATGCATATTCAAGCGTAGAGAGGTATGCTCCAAAGATAAGCATAATGGCGGTAAACCACACAGATGCGATCATTCCTTCCTGTTTTGCAAGTGCACCGCTTTTTATAAATATTCCTTCATTTACTCCGGATAAATATTTCAGGAGATGACATGACCCTAATCCCATCAGTATGCATATGATACCTATAATGGCCACAGATATATATTTTACTCCCACCTCGACTTCCGGACGTATTCCCGATGCTTTCAGATACTGGTGCCATCCGCATTTATAATCTTTGTTTATCATGCCATATACATGCTCCACAGCCGTTCCAAGCATTATCCCTGCAAGTATTCCAAAAGCTGACGACATATTCAGAATCTCATGTATCATTTCCTGATCAAAAGCATATTTAGCAATATTCCCATACTTACACGACAGAATAGCTATAAGCCCCAATGAGAAAAATGCCATAAATATACCAAAAGTTATCAGGAGATTTTTTCGTATTAAATATATATCTCGCAAGATTAGTTGTTTCATAATCGACTCCTCTGAGGTACCAGGTACCGTGAACAAATTGTGAATATTTTCACATTTTTTTCACGGTACCTGGTACCAAATTTAGTTCCATTCATTTCTATCACGGTTTACATAAAACAACATAATTTCTTCCAGCGTCGTCCTATCGATCACAGCTCCTGAATATTTCTTAGCAGCTTTAAATCTGTCGCTGACCATCACTTCCGCACCAAAATCCGTAACTCTGGCACTGATATAATCCTCTCTTTCAAAGTCCTTAAAGTCCTTCTTTGAACACTTTACAACTCCGTGATTATCCAGGATTTCGTCTTTTATTCCTGTCAGAAGAATCTTTCCTTTATCAATAAATGTAACCCTGTCCGCTATCTTCTCCAGATCCGATGTTATATGGGATGACATCAGGATTGAATTATCCTCATCCTGAAGATATTCAAGGAAAATGTCGAGAATCTCATTTCGTACAACCGGATCAAGTCCCGTAGTTGCCTCATCCATGATAAGCAGCTTTGCCTTATGGGAAAGCCCTGCAGCTATCTGAAGCTTCATCTTCATACCTTTGGAGAACTGTCCGAACTTCTTCTTGAAAGGAAGCTGGAATCTTTCCAGATAACCGAGAAATGTATCCTCATCCCAATCCTTCCATATTCCTCTCATCATGCGAGTAAGCTGCTTCGCCGAAAGGTCATCATTAAAAGGAAGTACATCGAATATTGCAGCGATATGTTCTTTAACTTCATACTCATGCTCCGGCATCTCCTGCCCAAGAAGCCTTATCTCACCGCTGTCCCAGTTAAGTATATTCAAAAGAGAATTAATCGTTGTAGTCTTACCGGCACCGTTCTGTCCGATAAATCCCATGATGCTTCCCTTAGGAACTTCAAAGCTTACGTTATCCAGTGTGAAGCCGTCATACTTCTTTGTCAGATTCCTGATTTCTATCGCATTTTCGTAATCCATAACCAACCTCCAAACCAAACAACCCGTATATATCAGTTTGTATATTGTATATATTTGATATACACAATATATCATGTGTATATACACTTGTCAACCGATAAAAATCATATAATAAAAATCGTGCCGTCCCCCACATAGTTCCAAATGGGTAATACGACACGATTTGAGTAAAGAGTAATGTGATAAGCTTTTATAATGTGATAACCGTCTCGATATCCTCTGTCGCGGTTATCTTCTTCTCTACGCCATCAACTGTAATGACATAGTCGCCCTTGAAGGCATCTGTCTCGGCATAGCCGTTTTCATCTGTTATGAGTTCTGTATCTGTCCACCACTCTTCGTGGGTCAGCTTCTTAAGCATCTCATAAGACGGCTTCGGTGAATTATCCTTTCTTAAGAAGCCGCTAGGTGCGCCAAGCCATGCACCATCTCTGAAGTCCCAGGTGGTGATAGCTTCAACCTGAGGATGACTGAAGAGTATGCGGTACATTTCCTCAATCTCACGAGCCTGTCTCTCCTCATATTCAGGAGTTGTCGGCCATGACTCCACCTGCCAGTCATTCAGATCCTCTATATATTCAGGCATAAGCTCTCCCGATATCAGAGTATTCTCTGTAAAATGTATCGGCAATCCAAAATGAGCATATCTGTCCAGTACCTCATGAACCTTCTCAGCTCCCCAATAACCCTGATGCTGATGAGACTGGATACCAATGGCACTGATAGGCACACCCGCCTCAAGACAGCCGTCTATAAGGATTTCATAGCTTATGGATGTATTGAAATCATTTATGAGAAGCGTTGCATCCGGATTCATCTTATGAGCTTCCTCAAATACAGTCTTAATGAGGCCTACTCTCCCCTTATCCTTACAAATTCGTGTGATGGCATTATCGTACTTATCGAAGATCGGCATTATAACCACTTCGTTTATAACATCCCACATATCAATAACACCCTTGAAGCCGGTAACCTCGCGGTCGATTCGCTCAAGCTGCTTCTTCATGATCGTCTCATTATCATATTTCATAAGCCAATCGGCACATGCGGTATGCCAGCAGAGTGGATGTCCCTTTACCTGAACACCTTCACTGCGCATATACTTTGCAGCCTTCATAAGTGTATCAAAATCAGGCTTTCCCTCAACCGGCTCATATCTTCCCCAGTAAAAAGGAAGCGTGCCGTAATTAAATATCTTCTTCCAGCTTTCTACCATTGCCGTGCTGTCTTCATCCCCATTCATTACATAAGGCATAAAGTGAAATGCACCGCATCCGAAAAGAAAACTATGATTTGTCTGTTTTACCGAAATCTTCTTGCCTACTATAGGACGCCCTTCAGCATCTGTGACTCTGAAGCTTTCCTTCACTTTTCTGTGAGATAAATCCATATTCTTCATCCGAAAACTCTCCCTTCTTCTGTTCTTTTAACTTTGGTATCAGTACTATACAAAAAGCATATATATTCATAAGAAGTGCACCTACCCATGCACTGACCTCAGCAAATGCCGCAGCTCTGAGTCCGATTCTGTTTATAAATGCCCAAATAATCACTATACGAAGGACCATCTCCAGAACGCCGGACCACATCGGTATTATCGGCTTTCCCATGCCCTGAACTCCGCTTCTTATTACAAAAAGGCAGTCTACGGCTATGAGTCCCATTCCGACCACAGGGAAATACTCCGTAGCAAGTCTGATCGGACTATCACCCTCCAGAAGCACCACTGCTAGCCTACCCGGAATAAATACCATTAACGAGCCCAGCAGTACGTATGCAACAAAGGATATCATGAGACATACTGAGAGGCCTTCCTTAATTCGCTTATATTCCTTCGCTCCATAATTCTGGCTTGTATATGCACTCATTGCATTACCGGCAGTACTTGCGGGATTCATGAAAAGATTCAGGAACTTGCTGCATGCCGAATATGCTGTGGTATAGTCTACTCCGCATCCGTTGATGAAATACTGAATAGCCATACAGCCTACTGCGGTTATGGAATTCATAAACGCCATAGGAAGTCCGTTCTTGAAGAGCTCCAGATAAACCCTCTTCTCATTCTTAAAATCAGACCTTCTGAGCTTTATCTCTTCGATCTGACTCAGTCTTCTGATACATACGAAGGATGACACAACCTGTGAAACTATGGTCGCAATAGCCGCACCCTCAACTCCTGTATGAAGAATGAATATAAAGAAGCTGTCCAGTGACATATTCAATATCGAAGAAATGATTATGGCCTTAAGAGGTGTCTTACTGTCGCCCAGAGATCTGAGTATAGCTGCACTTACGTTATAGCTTATGGATGAACAAAGACCTCCGAATATGATGTATCCATACTTGAGGCAGTTATCCATCAGGAGCTCATCCGTCCTTAACAATCTTAGTGCGTGAGGAAGAAAAATTAAGCTAAAAGCAGTGAGCACTACGGATAATACTGCCGCAAGCTGGATTGTCGCTGCAAGTCTGTGACGGAGCCTGTCCATATCCTTCGCTCCGAAGCACTGTGCTATGATGATTCCGAAACCGTTTGCAAGTCCGAAGGAAAATCCGACTATCAAAAAAAACAGCGAACCCATATTTCCAACCGATGCCAGCGCATGATCTCCGAGTCCCTTTCCGACGATCATCATATCTACGAAGTTGTATACCTGCTGAAGCATACTTGTAAAAAGCAGCGGCCAGTAAAACTTTAAAATGTGCTTCGCCGGGCTGCCGCTTGTAAAATCTGTTATCTTCTTACTTCTTTCAAATTTAGTACTTTCACTCATACTATTTTTCACCTTATTTTTCTTAATTCACTTATTTATGTTAAGCGGCATTATAAGGACTTAAAATAATTAAATTTATCAAAAGTATTGTTTTTTTTACAATTCTATAAGAAATGTTATATAATAACAAAAAATGATAAACCTGTTTGCAAAAAATGAGGAACGCTTATGGATACAAGCAAAGAACTGATATACAGACTGTATTTACAACGTGAGGAAGAGTTCGTACGAACCGACATAAGAAAAGAATTCTCCAGATACGATGACATCAAAAACGGAGACATTGAAAAGGTAAAGGAAAACTTCGCCGAGCTGCGAAAGGATTTCTTCAAGGGTAAGGGTCTTCTCTCGAAGGATCCCCTCAGAAACGTTAAATACCATCTTGTGGTTAGTATCGGCGTTATTTCCAGGATATGTCTAAAGAACGGCATGCCTCATGATGAAGCCTATACCATGAGTGATATCTATATACAGGCCGCAGATGAATGTACCGAGGTTGATCAGGTCATCGACCTTCTCGAACAGGCTCAGATCGACTACGCCACAAGAATGAAGAAGATTCTCCAGAAAAATGAGTATTCGGTTTACGTCAGACACGCCATCGACTATATCTATGATCATCTTCATGAGCAGATAACCATGGAAAGCCTTGCCCGTATGGAGGGTCTGAACCCGAGTTATTTCTCTAAGATTTTCTCAGAAGAGATCGGTACTCCTGTTAAAGCATTTATAATCTCCAAAAAGATTGAGACTGCAGAGAACATGCTTAAGAAATCAGACTATTCGATTGCGGATATAGCCCTTTCTCTTGGCTTCTCATCTCAGAGTGCCTTTACGGCTACATTTAAAAAGCTGACAGGAGCAACTCCTGCCAGCTTCAGAAAAAATTCTAATTATATGAATGCACTGTAAAATGTGCATCTGCCCGGTAGTTATGCCTGCGCATCCATCGCAGCTGTAACTACCTCTTTTACTATAGCAAGACCTTCCTTTAAAGTCTCGATATCTATTGTAAGAGGTGGCATTATCTTAAGTACGGCATCCTTTCTGCCTGCAACCTCAAGAATAAGGTGCTTGTCAAATGCCTCATGTACACACTTGATAGCAAGTGTAGGATCTACCTTTGAGAAATCGATTCCCCAGATCATTCCGAGTCCTCTGTAACTAATGTTATCATACTTGAAGCAGATTTCCTTAAGAGCTTCCTCAATAATAGCTCCTCTCTCCTGCGCCATCTTATCCATGTTATGCTCTGTAAAATACTCTACAGCAGCCTTTCCGCCAACGAATGCAAGGTTGTTTCCTCTGAAGGTTCCGTTATGCTCAGCCGGACGGAAGATATCATACTCAGGCTTGATAAGAAGAAGTGCCATAGGAAGTCCGAATCCACTGATCGACTTTGAAAGTACAACCATATCAGGAACGATTCCTGCTCTCTCGAATGAGAAGAACCATCCACTACGTCCATTTCCTACCTGAATATCATCTACGATAAGAAGGATACCGTTCTCTGAACAGTACTTGCGGATTCCGCGAAGCCATTCAACGCTTGCGATATTGATACCACCCTCAGCCTGAACTGTCTCAAGGATGATAGCAGCCGGCTTATCTACTCCTGAGTGATCATCCTCGATGATCCACTTAAGGTAGTTGAGTGCCTCTACTCCTACCGTTCCGTCATATGGTGCGAATGTAACATCATCAAGTGATACTCCGGCACCCTCTCTGCTTATTCTGTCTGTTGTAACTGCAAGACTTCCGAGAGTCATTCCGTGAAATGCACCACCGAAGGCGATTACATTTCTTCTCTTGGTGTTCTTTCTTGCAAGCTTAAGTGCAGCTTCTACAGCATTTGTTCCTGTAGGACCGCAGCACATAATCTTATAATCGAGGTTTCTCGGTACAAGGATCTTGTTGTAGAAAGTATCGATGAACTCTCTCTTTGCTTCTGTGAACATATCAAGTGAATTGATGATATGATCCTCTGCCATATAATCCAGTACAGCCTTCTTGATATAAGGATTGTTGTGGCCGTAGTTCATAGAACCTGCAACAGCCAGGAAATCTATATATCTCTCCCCGTTCTCATCAAACATCTCTGCGTTCTTTGCTGATGAAAAAACTACAGGATACTTTCTGCAATAAGAACGAACCTCTGACTCATGTTCCTCAAAAATATTTGACATTTTGTTATCCTCATCTGTAAATCAGTATTTTTTTCAGTTATTTTAAACCAATTTATGATAACACCATTGAAAAAAGCTGTCAAGATTATACAAGGATTCCGATCTCTTCTACTCCGTAGAATTCAAGTATATCTATAACGTCCTTGCTGAATCTCTCTCCTGCGATAATAGGAGTGATTGCAGGTGGACAGCCTGTAAGATTATCGGCTGCAACCTCACCAATAAGATCCGCATTTACCTTAACAATCTTTCTCTTCATAAGAAGTGTCTGATATGGCTGATAAACAACCTCCGGCAGTATGAACTTCTTATGTCTGATAGCGCTGCTGTCACGCTTTGCTACAATTGCTGCCTCATCAGGATTCTTCTCAGCTGCAGCTATTGCATCTGCAACAGCCTGCTTAAATCTGTCGAACTCAACCGGATATTCATTGAATGGTGACCACATCGTTACTACGAAATCAGGCTCACCGTATTCACAAACTATCTTCTTTTCACGCAGCTCCTTCTTCAGGCTGTTTCCGTCTATATCAGTATGTCTGAGATCCATTGTAAGCTTGAGCGGCTCATCACCGTAGATCTCGATTCCCATTTCTCTTAGACTATCCTTAAGCTCCTGCATATGCTGTGCGCATTCTACATACTGCTCAGGTACAACTCTTTCAAGTGCAAGATCCAGAGATCTCATTATCTTATACGACGGGCTTGTGGATCCGAAAAGAAGCATTCCCTGTCTTGCCTGTGCCTCAAGTCCTTCAGGTGCTGTCTTCGATATATGAAGGTAAGCACCGCCTGTAAGAACCGGCAGAGTCTTATGTGCAGAATCAGTTGTCATATCTGCACCTATTGAAATCGGATGCATATCTCCGCCAACAAACTTAAGATATGAACCGTGTGCATTATCGCAAATAAGAAGAGTTCCGAATTCATGAGCAACCTTTGAAAGCTCTCTGATATCCAGCATATTTCCCAGATAATCAGGACTGGTAATAAATACAGCAGCCAGTGTCTTATCACTCTTCTTTTTATATTCCGTGAGATACTTTCTCAGTCCGTCAGGAGTTACATTACATTTACAGATGCTGTACTCTTCATCCTCTGAAGGAAGCCATGCTATATCAAACTGCATGAGCATTGAAGCATTTATAAAGGACTTATGAGCATTTCTTGATGCAGCGATAACGTAATTGTTTCTGGTATAATCACCGGTCTTATTTGCAGCATGCTTTACTGCCAGATAGCACATAGTCTTGATAACCTGAGATGAACCCTCTGTGCTGTAAAATGTGCTTCTTGTTCCGAAGAGCTCTGACGTCATCTTCTCGCTTTCAAGAATAATATCATCTGCTTCATAAAGACTGTCTGCTCCCTGAACCTCGGTTATATCATCCGAGCAGTCTGCAAACTTACCCTTATGTCCCGGCATATGAAGCCTTACGATTTCCTTATCAGCATCATATTCCTTTAAGAACTCTGTAATAGGTAATCTCATTTATTTCCTCCTGCATAGAGAAAGCGTCGCCATAGATTGGCGGCGCCTTTGTCTCCTGAATTTTTATTATTAAAATAACAAATGAATACTATCATAAAACAAGCTTTATTGCAAGATTATTTCACCTTATATCAGGCATCTGCCTTGCTTACGCCTATGATGAGCTGCGGTCCGTCCTTCTCATAGAACATGACTGCTTTAAGACTCACATTCTGCGGCTCTCCATCGATCATTAGGCGGTAATTAATTATATAGTATCCGTTTTCTTCGATACGCTGCAGCACATTTTCCTTGGTGAAAGCCTTCTGGAAATATTCAAGGTCTTCACTGTATATTGCCTTGGTGCTGTCGATCTTAGATCTTTCAAAGAATCTGTCTCCATATCGGGCAAGTCCGATTTCTGCATAATCACTCGAGGATTGATATTCTGAATAGCTGTCATTTTCCGGATTCACGGTATAGATACAGATATAATTACCCGCAAGTGCTGTTATCCTGGCAAATGCCATCTGCTCTTCCTTCATTCTTTCAAGAGCTTCCTGTTGTTTCATCTGTGTATCAACATTATTGACACCTATGATCATATGACTTTCGTCCTTGCTCATCTTGATAGCCTTCATACTTACATAGGTCGGTTTTCCCTCTACCAGAAGTCTGTAGGTTATCGTATATGTTCCATCCAGTTCAATTGTTTTTAATATATTTTCCTTTGTAAAGGATTTTGTAAATCTATCTAAATCATCCTTAAAGATATACTCCAGTGCATCCTTACGGCTGGCATTGAAGAAATCTTCACCGTGGCGTTCAACCAAAAGGTCTTCACCCGATGCATCCGGTGTATATTCATCAAATTCATCACTCTCAATATCAACGTAATAAAGATGCATATAATCGGCTGAAAGGCTGTTTGCAACATCAGCATATGTGATGCCCTGATTAATCTCCTTTGTAACACCAAGAACCACTATCGCGCATGCAGTAACTCCCGTAACAGGATTAGAAGCAATACGCCTTATGATCGAATGGATCACTTCATCTCCGTTCTTCTCATCTATAAAAACCTTCGATACTCCGCGTGCACAGATTTCTAAGGCTTTAACCAGGTTAGCTCCCGATTTACCATCAAATATGCTAAGTTCTATAACATTATCCAGATCAATCCCCTGATATGCATCATTTACAAATGTCTTGTACGAACGATTGCAGCGCACAACCCTCATGGTCTTGGAATCCGCTTCAAGAACAGCCATTGGCAGCGCATTGAAGTACTTACTGAAGCTATCCTCATCATCCATATCGGAATCTTCATTTGCAACTGCTGCCATATCATAAAGATTTATACGACCTATAGATTCGTAATATTCCGACTCATCCGGATTTTCAAATCCGATACTCTTGCCTGTACGATATCTTTCAAGTATCTGCTCATAGGAAACAGGCTTACAGAAATAATAACCCTGCAGCTTCGTACATCCGATTTCCTTCAAGAATTGAACCTGATCTTCTCTTTCCACACCTTCGCATACTGTCTCGATACTGAGTCCGAGAGCCATTTTCATAAGCTCCGTAACGATAACTCTGCTCTTATCTCCGTTATCGAATTCCTTCATAAAACGCATATCAAGTTTTATTACATCAAAATGTATACTCTGAAGGACATCAAGAGAAGAATAACCACTTCCAAAATCATCCATCCAGACACTGAAGCCCAGCTTCTGGAATCTCTCAACCTGCTCCTTGATAAAATCAAAATCACTGCCGACAACACTTTCGGTAATTTCGATCGTGAGGAGACTCCTGTCTAGTCCGGCAGCATCTATTTTGTCAGTAATCTCCTTAACAATATCACATACATCGAAATCGGTTCTCGAAAGATTAACCGATGTCGGAACCACATAAAGTCCATGCTCCGCCTGATCCTTAACCTTTTTTATGATCTCGTCGACCATATGAAGATCGACCTTATATATAAGCTTGGTATCTTCAAGAATTGGAATAAAGTCAGCCGGTGAAAGCATTCCCTTCTCAGGATCTATCCACCTTGCCAGCGCCTCCTCATCCGAAACTCTGCCGTTCGCCGCACGGACTATCGGCTGATAATACGCCTGTATCCAGTTCTCAGATATAGCTTTGTCCAGATTATCGATAACATACTGTCGTCTGTTTTCATACTCGAGCATGTCACTGCTGTAATATACATATCCGGACTTATTCTGATTTTTCAATGTATCACAGGCATATCTTGCTCTGTCACATGCAAAGCTGGTACCTATACTGCCCATGTTACTTGAATATATTCCGACTCTGAATGACGCTCTTCCTTTGCTTCTTTCGTCGAATTCCTGTATTACCCGTTCCAGCTTTTCCTCAAGCTCATCTTCAACCGAAAAGAATGCGAAATTATCCTGCCCTACACGACAGGAGCATTCCAATCCAAAATTATTTACAAGTACGGCACCAAAGTTTCGAAGCAGATTATCGCCTTCGTCTAATCCGTATTTCTTATTGAAATACTTCATGCCGTTTATACTTGTATATCCTATAACGCATGACCTGCCTTCTGCCAGTGATTTGTCTCGAAATACCAGTGCATTTTCAAAGAAAGATATCCTATTCGGAATACCGGTCAGATAATCAAAACTTCCCTTTCCTTTTTTGATATCCTCATTCAACGTCCCTATGATATTTTCAGAAAACGAATCATCATTCGAACGCTTTGTCTGCTCATCGTTATATACATACTCGCCTTCATCCATATACCAGACTTCATAGAGCTTTCCGCCATCCTCATCAAGGATTGCCGCTCCTTTGGCATGGATGATCCTGTATTTATCGCGAACCATCCAGCGATATGTCACATCATATTCTTCATCTTCCTTGACAAATCTTATGAACGCATCACCGAGACGCGCAGCATCGTCAGGATGAATATTATGAAAAAGATCTTTATTCAAAATCTCATACGCTTCTTCCGCATCCGTATAACCGAACAGCTCAAAAAAACCCTCAGTAAGAAGATGCGTTATTATCCTATTATCTTCGTACTTAATTATACCGAAAGGAATAGCGCTTCGTTCAATCATATGTTGTTTTGATGTATTGAATATAATATTATTCATACTCACCCCAAAAGTAATACTCAAAACACTAATAATATAAGTTTTATACCTTCAAAACAATTATACTACCTTTCGGCAGCAATTGCATATATAAGTGGAGAATTCCAGTAAATTGCAACTTCATTTGTTGCATAACTCTGCGAGCTGTCAACATAGCACATAGCAGGACTCTGTCCTTCAAGAACAGTCTTGGCATACGGATCCTCAAGTCCGCCGTTCGGTCCGCCGACAAGCATACCGTTTATAACACCGTCTGTAATCTGTGAAGGTCTGTGATGCGGATCTTTAGGACTGTATGTACCATAGCCTGTAACGAAGCAGTAACCCATTGCATTCGTTCCGAAAAGGTAATCCAGCTGAAGGGCCGCATACTCCTTATATTTCTCATCTCCCGTAACTGCGTATGCCATCTGAAGAAGCTGTGACTGGTTAGCTGCAGTCATGTTGCTTCCCCATGGATAATTATCACCCATACTTGTAAAGTAACCAGCCTCGACCATCTTTCCTACTGCCTCATCAGCATCCTTAACAAGCTCAGCCTTAGCATCCTCGGCAACTCCTGCCTTACCGCTTCTTGCAAGATCATAATCGGCATAGGTTCCCATATCTATCCATCCGAGTCCGCCTATGATCTTCTCATCCTTTATATAACCCTTAACTGTATCTTCAAGGTCATCTCTGCCTGCCAGGTAAAGCTCGGCAGCTGCCCAATAAATCTCATCCTTTGTATTTGTATCAGGATATTCACCCGTGCTGACATCTGATGGATTTGTATATCCCTTTGTGTCATCAATATCCTTTACATACTCCCATGCCTTCTCTGCTGCAGCAAATGCAGTCTCTGAGAATTCAGGATCTATATCCTTATAAATCTGAGATGCCATAGCCATTACAGCTGCAAAATCGCCCGTAGCAGTTGTAGATATAGGCATCAGATACATTGTAGCTGTTTCCTCTTCAGGTGGAACAGTGTCAGGGAATGCAAGTCCTGTAACCTTATGATATACACCACCTGTCTCTTCATCCTGCATCTTAAGCATCCAATCAAGCTCATAACGTGCTTCATCAAGGATATCAGGAATGCCGTTGCCACTCTCAGGAATACCTAGATCATCATCCTCAATCTTGTAATCTCTGTAAGCCATCATAAGATCCGCAACAGCTTCCGCTCCGGATACAGTATATCTTCCGTAATCTCCGGCATCATGCCATCCGCCGGTCACATCCTTTGTAACACCCTCGTTACTGTAAATAACAGCCTCATCAAGATGGCACTCACCGTGAGCTGCATAGCCTGCCGCATCATCCTCTACTGCCATTCCGCAGCGCTGCCTGTAGAGCATGAGAACCGCATCCTTATAAACATCCTTATATGGATCCTCGCTTACAGTAAATTTGTAGCTGGTTCCCTCTTCCGTAACTATATAGTAATCACCTAAAGCATTAAAATCAGAGAAATCTCCCTGTCTTACGTCCATACCTGCTCCCGGATCATTGATAACAGCTCCGAGTGTGCCGGTGTATACTGTCTCATTTGTTGAAGCATTGCAGATGATAAAGCTCTCATCATCTGTTCTGTCAGACTTTACAACAACAATCTTCTTGTCATCAGGCTTATAACCGATCTGGTTAACCGCAACCTTTACGTAGCCCGGAAGTGATGACATTGACTCTGCCTTTGAAGCATCCTTTACAACAAGCTTTACATTATCGATAGTAACGCTGTGTGCTCCCGGATCCTCATCCATGTTGTCCATCTTACCCATGTTAAAGCAGAGTCTCGGTGCCGGATCGGACGGATCTGTCATTTCAAAATCAACAGATATGTTCTGTTCCTCCGGACCTACTTCAATATAATCTCCTACATAAGCATGATAATCTCCGCCGTTAACCTGAATCCTGTACTCTACCTTTCTCTCGATATCACATGATATATCGAAGCTGTAGGTATATACACAACCCTTACTGAGGCCGAAGCCGTCATAATATGACTGATTCGCATAATCCACAGAACCACATTTCTTAATATCAAGAACCAGCTTTCCGTCCTTCGCCTTGGTTGAGAATTCGCCCTCGTTCATGTACTCACCGAAACCGGAAGTATCGTTATCGAATGTAAGGTCGATAAGAGTGTCACCGTTACTAACAGCAAACTCATCAGCATCATCACCTTCGCCTACGAAGTCCTCTGGCTTTGCAGCTCCCGTCCCCACAAGAGTAACCTCACTCGCCTCAGTACCTTCAGTACTTTCATCGGTATCCTTCGATTCCTCTGTTGCGGCTTCTGTTGCTGATGCTGCTTCCGTAGCTGTCTCTGTAGTCGTTTCACTGTTTGAGACTGCTTCACCCGAACACCCTGCTGTCCCCATAACCATAAGTGCACTCATAACAGCTGCTGCGATTCTTTTCTTATACATTTCGGATTACCTGCTTTCTTTTATGAATTTCTTAGTTACAAAATAACTTCTCACATTTTAATACCGTTTATTACATTTCCGTACAGTTTATTCAGTTTATTCGAGAACCCATTTCCTTCCGTCAGGCATTTCAAGGATCGAACCTCTGAACTGCTCTATCTTCTCTCCGGTAGGATATTCACGGATTATGGTCTCTTCCCTGTAATCGGGATCCTCAAACCACTTTGAGAATATAAGCTTATCACCGTCTCTCGAATCAAAGGATTCCTCGGGATCTATCTCAAAGTTGCCCTTATCAGGCCATACCACCTGAAATCTGTTCTCACTTCCCTGTCTTACAAGAGTAAGCGGACTGATTTCAAGCATGAGATTGTAACAGTCCTTTACTTCATCCAGCGCTACTCTCGTATACATTGAAGCGGACATCATATCATCTTCACATTTAAAGATAAATATATCTCTCGATTTAAAATCTACCAGAAGAAAATATATGCTGTCCTCCCAGAAAACAGGCTTACCCAGATATTGACCGTCCCTGACTGTCATCGGTTCATAGACAGTTTCTTCAGGATATGATACAAATATCAGGCGGTTGTGAGTAATGCTGTTGCCGAAATTAAACAGCTCCTCCGCTTCATACAGATCTCCGTCGGTGTAGTCCATTCCCCAATACCACTTTTCCGTTCCCGGAACCCTGTTAATATATGTAATTCCTTTTGTTTCTATCTTCTTATAATCCATCGATCTCATCTCCAGATTTAAGTTTACTACTTAATCTCCAGTCTACCACTTAATCTCGCCGCTGATTTTTCTTCCGATAAAAGTCTTTATATCCTCAATCGAAGCCATTTCAAGACTTATATCCTTTTCTTCAAGACTAAAATCATCTGTCTTGATTCCACCCGCTCCGGCTGCAAGCTTAAGAAGCTTTGCCGTAAACTTCGGATTCTTAACAAGTACAGGGCCAAGCATATGTGTAAATATAAGATTCTTAGACCTTGCGCCCTCTGTACCGTCTTCGTTGTTGCCGCGTCCGTATACAACCTTACCGAAGGCCTCCTGATCCTTGCCAAGCTTCACATCGGCCATCTGTATCTGTACGCCCACCAGCTCTTCTCCGTCCGGAAGGTTTATCCAGAGGTCGTTACCGCTGACTCTCTGTCTCTGTCTGAATACCATATCCAGAATTCCGAGACCTCTTACCTTACGACCATCCAGATAGCTTACGCCCTTTCCGAATATCGCACCTGTACTTCCTACAGTAAAGACAACCTTTCCGCTGTTGATAAAGTCCTTAAGCTTCTGCTTTACAGGAATAAGTGCCTTTACCAGATCCTCTACAGCACTCAGATCGCCGCTCGGGAAGAATATCATATCTGCCCAGTCAAACGGGATCTCATCTGTAAGTTTATTGATTCTTCTTATCGTACATGGAAGCTTCATGATATTGCTGAATCTGAGAAGCGCCATAGCATCTCCTCTGCTTCCGTGCATATTCAGCACATCAGGATACATCCATAATATATGTACTCCTCTCTCGCCTTCTGCGATACCAAGAGCTTTATGATTGCTTATTTCCGTGTCAGTATAATGACTCTCGGAACGAATCTCGTTAAATAATTTAAAGTCGCTCAATCTCTTATCCTCACTTCTTGTAATATGGTATTTCTTCCACCAGATAAACCGGTTCCTTGCCCGGTATCTTCTTCAGTGCCTCCTCAACAGTCTTCTCAGTACTGTCAGGAAGAATTATCATATTATCCTCATCAAATCCGTCATACAGGAATCTGAGAGCTGTAGAGCGTCCCAGAGCCGTAGACATACATACCCAGTTTTTTACACCCGATTTAAGGATTCCTCTCGGGTCATAATCGAATGGATAAAATGAGATAACCAGCGGAGGATAGAAATCAAGATATTCATCATAGCCGATCATGAAGACCTTATCTTCCTTATCCTTAGCAATAAGGTTAAGTGAAGACTGTGTGGTCTCCGAATTCTCCTGCTTCATCTTTATATAATGCAGTGTCTTGCCTGCAATCTTCTTCGTCTCAAGTCTTCCTCTGATATCCTTGAATTCCTTAAGTGCCTTGGAAATATCCTCTGTAGAAACTCCAAGCTCCTTTGTAATAGCTATCGCAAGGATATAGCAGTATAAGAAATATTCCGTATTAAAGTTAAATGCATATTCATTTCCGCCTGCTGTAAAGGTCTTTCCTTCAAAGTCAACCTTCTCAACCAGGTAATCCACAGCTTCTTCACTTCCGAAGCCGCAGGAAGGACATGTAAACTGTCCGATATTTTCAATGTTATATGACTTAAATACCAAAGGATTATGGCAGCATGGACATGGCATTGAAACCGAAAAGAAATCGTCAGCCTTATGATATGAGCTGCTGTTCTCGGCTACACCGTAGCTTATTGCCTTTCCTGCCAGATCCTTAAGTGAATAAGAATTAGGCTCATTCTTATTTACAAAAAGAGTAAGATCCTTACTCATTATCTTTCTGAGTCTGTCCATAATGTATGAAGGCTCACCGTTTCTCTGTGCCTGATCCTTCTGTACATTTGTGATACCCACATATTTAGCAGGAAGCTGTTCCATTACGAGACTTATGAATCTCTCATCAACTTCCATTGCAATAGCTTCTGTGGTGAGACGTCCACTCATGGTCGTGTCCTCGAGAAGTGCCGTAGCAACTCCCGTAACCATGTTGGCTCCCTTTAAGTTGGATGATACCTTAAGCCCTGCTCCTGTAAGAATATGATTAACAAGATTTATTGTTGTACTTTTTCCGTTTGTTCCGGTTACGAAAACCGTTCTTGCTGTATCAATACCCTTGATATGTGCTATAAACTTCGGGTCGATCTTCAGAGCAATCTTACCCGGGAAGAAGGTTCCTCTGCCTTTCGCAAAAATATGAAGCATCTTTAAGATGAACTTCGCAGTAAACAGTGCCAGATAAAACCGCATTTTAAATGTCCTCTCGTTTCCTATAGTTTCTTATGTAATAACTCTTATGTATTATCTTAATATTATTTCTTCTTATTCTTCTTTTTCTTAGCCGGTTTCTTTACGGAATAACCGAACTTGCCCAGTTTTTTACCCAGTGCATAATACTCACCGTGGGAATATGCCACCGGATTCGCATCCGACAGTCTGAAGCGTCCCTTATCATCCATATATTTATCATCGACGGTAACTCCAACCACCTCTGCGATAAACATATCATGAGAACCGAGCTTCTCTATCTTCTTAACCTTGCAGTAAATATTTACCGGGCTTTCCTCGATAGCGGGAATATCCATATATTCCGACTTAAATTCGGTCAGCTTCATTTCCTTAAACTTATCCACGTCCCTGCCCGACTTAACTCCACACCAGTCGCAGGCCTTAACGAGTTCTGACGAAACAATATTCACTACAAACTCGCCGGTCTCCTTAATTATATCATGAGAATACCGTTCCGGTCTAACAGATATGGACAGCATGGCCGGATCGGAGCATATCGTTCCTGCCCACGCCAGTGTTATTATATTAGCCTTTTCTCCCGGTCTCTGGCAGCTAACCATGACTGCCGGAACGGGATACAGCATATTTCCGGGTTTCCAACTATCTTTACTCATTTCAAATCCTTCCATTAATCATTCTGATGTCCGTCTTCCGGAGCAACCTCCCTTATATCTAAGACGCACATTCAGACATTTAATTCAAGCTTTCTGCCGTCCTCCTCGGCATAGATCAGGTCTCCGCCCTCATTATATACGAGCTTCAGCGAGAAATAATCCTGTCTCGTTTCCAGCAGCCTGAAGAATATCTTATCTCCCTCCCATACAGGCAGGTCGTATACATCCTTCTTATCTATCCAGACAAGCTCTCCCTCATCACAGGTGATCATTTCCCCTTGGAAATGTGCGGCAGTATATAAATGCATATATTCCACAACTCTTTCCTCCGGAACATCCTCTTTACCGTAGATGAAGGTCACTATCCCTCTCGGCTTATAGTCTGTAAGTGTGAGTCCCGTTTCCTCGAGAACCTCTCTCTTCAGACAATCGTCGGGACTTTCTCCATATTCGAAATGTCCCCCGACTCCGATATATTTATCCTTATTTATGTCATTCTGCTTCTTCACTCTGTGAAGCATCAGATATCTGCCATCCTTCTCGATGTAGCAGAGTGTGGTCAATTCGGGATTATTTAAGGCCCGTAACTTCATAAACGAAAACTCCCTTACTCTTACCCTTAAGCGGGATCTCACCCACTTCGTTAACTTCTATTCTGTCCTTAAGTCTTTCATAAAGGACATCACTTATAAGAACCTGTCCCTTCTTGGCATTTGCTTCAAGACGGGCAGCTGTATTGACTGTATCACCTATAGCAGTAAAGTCCATTCTGAAGTCGCAGCCTACGTTTCCGACAACCGCCGGACCCACATTTACTCCGACACCGAAGCCTACGCTTCTGCCGTATTCCTTCATGAACTTCTCTTCTATTCTCTCACCGCCGGCCACTATATCAAGCGCGGCACAAACAGCCTTATATTCATAATCTTCAAGGTCAAACGGCGAATTAAATACCGCCATTGTTGCGTCGCCGACGAACTTATCCAAAGTTCCGCTGTTCTTAAAGATAGATTCCGTAGTAAGTGCCAGATACTCATTAAGTATCGCAACAACCTGCTCAGGCTCAAGAGCCTCGGACATTGTCGTAAAGCCTCTGATATCAACGAAAAGAACCGCAATATCTCTGTTCTCGCCGCCCAGCTTTATATTAAAGTCGCCCTTCTTTGCGATTTCCTCTACAACCTGAGGAGCCACATATTTTCTGAAGGCTTCAAGTACCTTCTTACGCTTTGCCTGCTCACGGATATATCCGATAGCCACCGAATAAACATATGATATCAGTATAATTATCGGGAAGTAGACTACGCTGAAAGTAAGTCCCCCGTTGTTAAGCGTTACACATGTGATCACAAAGGCCGCAAGCGCTGCAATGAGAAGTATTACGCCCTGCCATACCTTAAGCTTTCTGAACAGTAAATGCAGCAGCATTGCTATAGCTGCGGTTATCAGTCCGAATATCGTCGGATTTCCGCTTATGGAAAAACGTCCCTGCAAATAGGACTGGAGAATGTTGGCATGTACCTCTACGCCGTACATTTCTCTGTGTCTGCTGATAGGTACCTTGAAATTATCCTGCATTCCCGGTGCGTATGCGCCTACAAGAACGATACTGTCACTGAAGGCTCTCGGATCGATATTTCCGTTAAGCACATCCACCATGGATATACATTCATAATCTCCGGAATTACCTGAATAGTTGATCAGTGTCCATCCATACTTATCTCTCGGAGCAGTTCTTTTCTCCGCTCCGGTCAGCTCACAGTATCTGTCATAGAGTGCCTTTGAGAATATGTAATGTGTCTCACCGTTATAGTTTTCTTCCGGAATTATCTTTCTTACTATTCCATCGGAATCCTGTGCCACATTACAGTAACCCGATGCGGTAACTGTGTCAAGTGCCGGATATGCTATCTCAACGTTCTTCACCGGCTTATATGTGAGCCCGTCAGCTCCCACCTGGCTCCTCTCGTCATATATAAGATGATCGACTACGACCACATTTCTGCTTGCGGCAGCAGCCTCTGCAAGTGCTGTGTCGCCTTCATCGACCTCTCCCGCAAGGATTATATCCAGACCTATAAGAAGCGGTTTTGAATCCCCTGCGGAATTAAGCTTCGTTATAAGGTCAGCATAATAAGAGCGGGACCAGGTTTGAACTGGTCCCAGCTCATTTAAGGTTTTTTCATCAATTCCTATGATCTTTATGTCACTGTCTATGCCTCTCGGTCTCTGGTACAGCATATCTCTTGCTATATAATCCAGAGAACTGAAAAGGCCTGTGACAGTCAGCAGGAATACAAGCATTCCTGCTATGATCATTTCAATAACTATCGGTAAATTTTTCTTCATTTAGTCAACCCTGGTAAATACATATTCTCCCGATTCATTTACATATACAGAAACTCCTCCGTTATATACGGTACCGTCTCCATTGACAGTCCAGCTTCCGTCATCCAGCTTATATGCTTCCTTACTATCCAGTGGAAGCAGCTTATCAGCAGGGATGATTTTATCCTTCAGCCATTCAGCAAAGATTGTTATTTCAACTTCACTTGTATTTCCGGCTTCATCTTCGGCTTTAATGCTGAAGGTTTTGATTCCGTTTGCAGGATCCAGGATCATATCAGCAGTGCCCTTATCAACCTTCATCTCGAGACCGTCCATGAAGAGCTTAAAAAGATTCTCATCATTAACGCTTAATTCAAATCCGTCCGAAAAGAACTTATTCTCACCGGAAAGTGCCTGTGTTTTACCTACAAACTCAGGAAGTATCTTATCGATCTTGATCTCCTGCTTTACAGGTATAGCCGTTGTTCTGGCACCGTCATCTATACGGACAAGATATATATTTTCAAGGCTCTTGCTGTAAAGAACGCTTTCACCATAATCACCGCCGTACTCAGCTGCGATCATGAATCCCACAGGTGCCTTAAGATATACGTCAGATGTATAATACTTGTTCTTTCCCGCTGTACCCTGGATTGTAAAGGCCTCACCCGGTGCATCGAGATATGATAATTCAAAATCATCCGTACAGCTTGCTGCCTTATAAACAGAGGTTTCAGGTATAAGTGCCTTTACCACATATCTTCCCGGTCTGGAAGGAACATATCCTGAATAAGAATCCTCATCAGCATCGTATGGTCTGTACATAAATACTATGCCTGTTTCTGCATCCGAATCTGTCTCAACGATCGGATTAAGAGTATTTCCTACACAAGCATCTTTCTGTGTAACGATGGCCTTTGTAACCTCTCTCTTACTTATAACAAAGCTGCTTACTGCGCTTGCACTAAAGTATTCCTCTGTCTCCGGAACAGTAGCTCTGATCTCATATTCACCTGCTGCAGTCGGCTTAGTTGTTGTATAAGCACTGTCAGCTGCGCCGCGCGGCTTATATTCGAATACTGCCTTATCCTTTCCGTCTGAATCTGTTGTAAGAACAGGCTCATACTCAGTTCCGACTGTAACATCGGCTACCGTAACCTTAATAGACTGAACATCCTTTTTAGCAATAAGTATATTAAATGTATCCTCACAGGAAATTCCCGTATAGGTATCTGTCTCAGGTATCACAGCCTTAATTGTATAAGCGCCTACCGTAACAGGCTTTACATTGCTGAAAGCTGTATCAGGTGCATCCATCGGCTTATAGAAGAATTCCGCATTACTGATACCATCGGAATCTGTCTTAAGAACAGGGGCAAACTCTGTACCTGCCTTAATATCATCAATACTTACTTCTGCATAAGAAGGTGCCTTCTTACTTATGGTAAAGCTTCCTATACATGTTATCTCATCATACTTTCCTGTTTCCGGAACAGTAGCTTTGATAGTATAGCTTCCTGCAGCATAAGGCTTAACCGCTGAATATGTAGTATCCTCATCACCTGTCACCTTATACTCAAATACTGCTTTATCCTTTCCATCCGAATCTGTTGTAAGAACAGGTTCATATACATCTCCAACCTTTGAATCCGGAACTGTAACACTTGCAGATGTCGGAGCAAGTCGTGACACATTAAATTCTGCTGTACCCACTGTAGCTTCATATTCTGCAGTTGCGGCAACCGTTGCCTTAACAACATACTTTCCGCCTTCAGAAGGCTTTTCACCGGTATAAGTGCTGTCTGCCGCACCACTCTTCTTATATTGATAAGTTACTGTTCCACTTGAAGGTGTTACCACGCTTGGATTACAGTTTTCTCCGACTTTAATGTCAGAGCATATAACCTTCACGGTCGGAATAAGCTTCTTAATTGTAAAGTTATCAGTACATACTTTACCGAGATATATTTCTGTCTCCGGTATAGTTGCCCTTACTGTATAAGTACCTGCAGCTGTCGGCTTTACAGCTGTATATGTTGTATCGGCCGCAGTTGATACCTTATAGGCAAAGCTTGCATCTGCAATGCCATCCGATGTACCTGTAAGCGTAGGTTCATACTCGGTTCTGATATTCATATCAGGAATATCTACTTTTGCGTCATTAACCGGACGCTTACTGATTGTAAATGTGCCATAGCAGACGGTACCAAGATACTCGTCTGTTTCCGGTATAGTGGCTCTTACATCATATTCACCGGCTGACTCAGGCATTTCATCATCATAATCATCTGCAGGAGCTGAGCTCAGCTTATAGTCAAATGTTGCATCTTCTATTCCGTCCGTATCTGTTGTAAGTTCCGGCTCGTATTCCTCACCTACCAGTGTATCAGGAACTGTGACCACTGCAGTTGAAGGTGTTCTTTTCTGTATATAGAAATCATCTGTGCAGATAATTTCCTCATACTTATAAGTTTCAGGAATGGTAGCCCTTACCATATATCTTCCTGCTGCTGTCGGAACTTCGTCCGAATAAGCAGTGTCAGGTTCGGAATAAAGCCTATACTCGAAGGAAGCATCAGCTTTACCGTCTGAAAGAGTATCTATCGTAAGATTCGGTTCATCACCCGAATATATATTTGCTGCTGTAAGAGTTGCTGTGGTAGTCTGCAGTGGATAGATAAGTGTAAGGGATACTTCAGAAGTTCTTCCGGAATGATCCGTTGCGATAACACTGATTTCTGCAGGCACTCCCCATGTTGCCAAATAATCGAAATCCATAGTGGTCTCATCGGTATCAGATTCACTTCCATTCTGATTGATTGTTGCCAGATTCTCATCATATACCGAGAATGTAAGTTCAGTTCCGATAACCTCATCATAATCCTCGAAATTAATCTCCATCTCAGCACCGGTTTCATCCGTAAGCATTATATTATGAAATTCCGGATCATCCAGATCAAAGATTACTTCATCAAGACCGGCTCCCGTACTTCCGATTGCAACCATATCCGTCTCGGCACCGTCACTATTTCTCTTAAAATAGAAGCCGTAATCAACATTGTAAGAACCATATCCGTAAAGGTCATCATATGTAAGGTTCTGAGAAGCTGCATATTCTGAGCCGCCCATATAAGTTTTAACCTTATAACCCGAAGCAGGGCTTACAGTAACATAATCCTGTGTATATTTTCCGTTCGTTAAGTGGCTAAGCTTCAGATATGATGATCCGTCAGCTTTTGCAACTTCAGAAAGAGGAAGGTAGCTTACTCTGAAGCTTCTTGTTGCGGATACACCACGTGCATATTCACCATCTTCAGGAGCCACTGCTCTAACCTGCCAGTTTCCGATGGAATCAATCGGATCTGTAGAAAACTCAGAATCTCCCGGTCCCTTATATTCAAAGTAAACCTCACCGGTATAATCAGCATCTACAGATACCTTATCACTGAAATCCGGCTCAGTTCCATAATAAATATCACTGACTGCTGCAAGAGATATTTCCGGATCTACCATAATTGCATCATATGCTGTACCTGTTACAGAATTCTCATAACTAGGTGTAAATGTTTTTGAAACACCGTTCGGAAGTTCAATAGTACATTTTCCGCCTGTAAGTTCAAGATACGTATCATTCTGAACACGTACAGTTCCCAAAAGATTAATATCATTATAGAAAGCGGTAGTTGCTTCATAAATCGCAGATTCTGTGCTGGTTATGCCATCCAGATCTTCAATTGCGATGGTGTCCATTGCTACGGTACCATAATTTGTGAGAGTTCCATCCTCAACATTAAAATATCCTGTAAGTCTACCGCTTGACTGTATCGTAACATCACCCGAAGTTACGTGGATCGGCCAGGAAACAGTACCTGTTATATAAGCATCTCCACCGATAAAATCGATCGTTGATTCATAGAAAAGCACTGAACCATCTACTGATATAGCATCATCAATCAGGACAGTACCTCCACTTTCATTCATTATCTCAAGATTACTGTCACAATGACCGTTTATTACCTTTACCGTTACAAGCGGACTCGTAATAACCAACTGGTAATAATCAGAAGATGTCGTCTGTACACCTTCCGATGTATAATAATCCATCTTGTTTCCTGCTGATCTGTCCATAACAAATTCAGCCGGCTGTCCATCACTCGAAGAAAGATAGATAACATCTCCCTCAAGCTCTCCTGCCGCATTTGATGATGAAGCATAAACCCTTTGTGGCTTCACATCACAGATATAGCAGCCCATTACCATGGCAAAAGCAAGCAGGACACTGATTATTCTTTTGTTTAAACTATATTTATATTTCATATAATCATCCTCCTTACTTCCATTCTATAGTGGTATCTTCATCGACTGTCCGGTCGAACTTCCAGTCCCATCCACCGGTGGCTGCCGGTGCAAGGGAAGGCATAGAAACCTTTCCGCCTTTTTCTACCTTCTGAGTTCCGAATACGCTGCCGTTATACATAAAGGTTACAGTAACTGTATTCTCCTCATCCATGAGAGCAACATCTCTTCCATCATCCCTTGCTCCCTTAACCAGATCGATAACATCATCAGGTATAGCGGCAAAGTCTATATCCTTAGGCTCGGACAGATAATCTGTTGTAGTTCCGTCCTCGAAGATGATAACTTCCTTACCCTTTTCTACGTCAACCTCTTCATCGGATACTGTTCCGTCTGTATAGACAAGTCTTGTTGTAACCTTGCCTTCGAATACAGAAACCTTCGTATATGTTACATTTCCTATCTTGTAAACATTTACTCTGAAGATAGTACCTCTGACAGACATAGTCGCATTCGGTGTATTGATATCATATGAAGATTCATCCGAAAGCTTGTTCTGTATATCGTTTGTGATAGCACCCTGCTTTAACTCGATGGTTGTCTTGCTGTTTGCTGAGTTGCCTGTAGCAACAAGCTTTAACTCTGTATCCTCTTCCAGATGGATAAACTTATCCTCATCTGCCTGCAGACACATTTTTCCTGTGTTCAGCTTTATCTCATCGCCGGACTCAAGAACCATGTTTGCATACGGAGTTATCTCACCCTTCTTTTCGCGGTTTACGGAACCGTCACCGTAAAATTCATACACTTTAAGAAGGCGGTAAGACTTCTTCTGTAAAACTCTGATGCCTATTACCGCCAAAACTATAACTATTACAGCTACAACTGTTATTATTATTCCTTTTTTCTTACTCATAAAAAGCCCTCTGGAAAAACACAAATCTACCCAATGTAATAATACTACTTTTTGCCCATAAATTGTACATTTTTTTCCTAAAAAATGCGGTTTTAGCACGATTGACATTCATCCATCATTGTATGTATAATACGCTCTTGGTAATTACTGAAATGTGAGGAAAAATCAATGAAAGAAAAAATGATAATGCTATTTAAAGAAGATACAATTCTTGTAGTATCGGGCATACTTGCAGTAATATCCTGCTTCTTTGTAACTCCTGATGCAGGCTATAAAGATTATGTAAACTACCGTGTGCTTGCTATTCTCTTTTCACTTATGCTGGTAGTCAGTGCACTTATCAGGATTGGAACCTTCGATTATCTGACAGAGAAGCTTCTGGGTCGTATACACAGTGAGAAATATGTATCACTTCTGCTTGTCGTTCTTTCCTTCTTCATGAGCATGCTCCTCACAAACGACGTAACTCTCGTTACACTTGTACCTTTCGCTGTAAATGTGCTGAAGGCCTATAAGGACAGACGCCGTATGATGTATACACTCATCCTTATGACTGTATCCGCAAATCTGGGAAGTATGCTGACTCCTATCGGAAATCCACAGAATCTCTATCTTTATTCAAATTTCAACTTTAAGCTTTCAGATTTTATTCTGCTTATGCTTCCTTACAGTGCGGTATCTCTTATCATGCTTATCGTAAGCGTATTTATCCTTAACGTTACAGATAAAACCGCCGATACAGCTGTGACTAAGGCAACACCCGCTCCGAATGCACTTAAGCTGGGCTTATATTCCGCACTTTTCATAGTCTGCATTATTACAGTATCAAACAAGCTTCACTATCTTATAATGCTTGGCATCATAGCCGCTGTAATACTTGTGGTAGATAGAAAAGCCTTTAAGAATGTTGACTACGGTCTTCTCCTGACCTTCGTATTCTTCTTTGTTCTTATCGGAAATCTCGGAAGAATAAGCATCATCAGTGATACTTTATCTGTAATTATAGAGAAAAATGTAATCCTTACATCCGTACTTGCATCACAGATCATCAGTAACGTTCCGGCAGCAATGCTCCTTTCGGCCTTTACAGATAAGGGCTCCGCACTCGTTATCGGAACCAACCTCGGAGGACTGGGAACGCTTATTGCAAGTATGGCCAGTCTTATAACCTATAAATTCTTCAACAAGATAAAAAAAGAAGGCGAACATTATCTGCTCGCCTTCACGATAATAAATGTGATATTCCTTATTGTACTTTTCACAATGAGTGTATTTCTTTATAGATAATCTTTTACCTAGCTCTTACTGTGCGTCTAAGCTGTTTATGGCATAATTCATAATATAATCCTCATCTTTATCAAAGATTGCCGTAACAGCCTCCTGATCAAGTGGTATCCTTTCATCAAAAGGAGTTCTTCCAATACGGTCTGCAAAGGTATCTATAGCTATACTTCCGTCCGGAAAGAGAGTCGGTACCGCCGAGAAGCTGACTAATCCTGCTTCTCCGGAAAACTGTGTTACCGCCTGGCAGGAGCTGTTGCTTCTGGTAATTCCCATAACCTTTACGTTCGGATAAGCTCCCATGATATAGGTCATATCATCACCGGCACTGACTGTTGCAGCATTTACAAGAAGTATCACTTGTCCGTCATGCCATATATCTTCACCCTGAAATGTACTCGGCACTCCCTTGATATATTTACCATCGGCACCTCTTTCGTAGGTTGCCGTTTTTTCGTTTATAACCGCATTATAATATGTGAGCTGCTCTCCTTCCGGAGCAAAAAGCTGTGCGACTCCTTCTACGAAGTACGGACTTCCTCCGGTATTTGATCTGAGGTCGATGATTATATTCTTTACGCCATCCTGCTTAAGACCGAGAAGCTCTTCTCTAAGTATACCCGTCATTTCCGTATAGTCGGCTCCATTATAAGTTTTGTAATCATAGCTCATGGAATAGATTCTGAGAACAGCCGTATCATCACTGAGTCTCTGCCAGCTGAGATTATCCGCCAGAATTCCTTTGTTCAGCTTCTTTTCTGTTTCGAAAAGTCTCCTGAAGTAGCTTCCAAGATTCGGCGCCTTTACTGTTTCTTCTTCGCCCTTATCATTGATAAATGTTATGTCAACCGATACAGTTTCAGCCGAAACTCCTTCCACCGTCTTCTTACATGATTCCTTCATAGCCTCAGGAATAACTGTTTCACCGTAACTTAAGTCTCTTCCGATTCCCGCAACATATATCGGTCTGTAAAACTCTTCGTTTTCCTTAACCGGAAACTGATCCATATAATAATCAATCTCATCAAAGTATTCATCTATAGGCTTTCCATTCCACTTTGTGATTATCGTACCGTTATGAATTCCGGCATTTTTCAGAGTCAGTCTGTTTGCCTCTGCATTTGACGGCTCATATGCCTTAAGGATATCCCGCATTGCAAGTTCATCATAACCATCTTCTGTAATAGAATACGAATGTCCGCAGCCCTCTACATTTATCGCAGCATACTCTCCTGTTGAAAGTTTTATAAGTGACAGCCCGTAATCATTTCCGAAGGATTCACATACTGCCTTCTCAGCATGCTTGTCATCCTTTACATAATAACTCACATGTCCGTCATGAAAATTACTCAGGAATCTCAGCCAGAGCTTATAATTTTCAACATAATCCTGGCTTTTATCCACCTCTTTAAACAGTGGAGCGTACTCTGTATACAGCTGATCAAAGTCCAGTCCTTTTTCCTCTGCAATAACATAGTGCTCCTTCAATATACCGACTATATTATCAAAATCCTCCGCGTAATTTTTCCTCATATAATCCGGTGATATATTAATTGCCACAAGAGATACCATGATCATCAGCCCTGAAGTCACCGGAATGATTCTTTTCCACTTGTTCTTTATAACAAATAGTCCCAGCCCCGCAAATACAGCCCCTGCAATAATTCCTGCTGCTTCTCTCTTTATTCCGTCCATGTAGATGAAAAGTATAGCAGTAAGTATAGGTGCAGCATACAAAAGTCTCCATTTAGCGGACGCATATTTCTTTGACAAACTCACAGATATAAAAAGTATAACCATAAGTCCGAGTTCTATTCCCGCAAATATTTTATCCATTATCAGTTATCCTTTCTAAACCCTTAATCTATATCCTCACGCCTGAATACCGCATACGCCAGTATCAGGTAAAATGCAGCCATAACCAGGGATACTGCTATTGTTCCGAATACCATCTTCGGATCTATGTTGCTGTCATAAGCTGAATATTCAACTATTCCATCCACCGGATCCAAATTATATATACTCCATCCTTTATAATCTGTCAGAAGTTCAAGATTCGATACAGCAGAATAATAGGACTTGTTAATATGATCCACCATATTAACAAACATTATCAGGCCATACCCCAGTATCATTGTTATATATTGATTTCTGATTATATAAAGCATACTTACTGTAAATGCAGAAATCCTGAGCAGTGGAAAGAAATACAGAAGTTGTCTTATTATCACATCGCTGAGCCGAAGTGAATCACCCCAGTCAAAGAATATATTTCCCACAATTATCGGAATAAATGATGCAGCAGTTAATACCAGTGCAGTAACCACAGCCCCGAAAAGTCCTCTTGCAATAATTATGGATTTTCTTGAATGACCGCTCATAACTTCATAGTTAGAAGTCTTATCTGCGAATCCGTCTCCGCTGATCATAGCTATAAGTATTCCCGTAAACAGAAACCCCATAAGATATGTAATATCCGGATTAGATACAAGCATTCCGCTTGTACCCGGGAGTTCTCCGGCAAGATTTATATTCAGAACCGTTATCAGCCCCATTAAAAGCATTATGAAGATTACCAATCTTATTAATCCTTTAGACTTTACTGCATCATAGCAGAGCGATTTAATTATATTATTCATCTTTAGTCTCCCTAATCACGATCTGATTTCTTATAATTCATATAAGCTGCGGTTAAATATACTGCAGTCATAATGAGTGATATGAGGATAGTCTTTACGGCCATGTCTCCGGAAACCGCTGTATCGATTATCTTCACCTTCATCCCATCTATGATCTTCTCCCTATAATTATCCGGCATAAAGAGCATCGCTCCATTAGCCAATCCGCATATATAGTCTGCAATTTTCAGCTCTGCATCCTTAAGTATCATCCACAAGAAGACACAACCCATGGTAATCGCATATCCTATTGCAATTCCCTTTCCTGCACTTCTCATAACGCTTGTGATCATTATGAAAAATGCTGTCATTCTGATTACAGGAAATACAGCAAGAACGGAACGTAATATAACATTATTCTTATCCGTTTCAAGTCCCCAGCCGTTAATGAGTCCCATGTATAACATCGGCAGAAAAAAGGTTACAATTGTGATTATCGCTCCCCACATAAAACCTGCAATGGTTCTTGCAGCAAAGGACCTGCCTCTTCCGTGTCCTGACATTATTTCATAGTTTATAGTCTTATCTCCCGCGTCTCCGCCAACTGCTTTGCAGGTCAGTATAATAACCGCGATTGAATAAACCGAAAACATTTCAGCGAAATACTCATTACCGTAAAGAAAACTCGGAGTGATATCATGAAGCATTCCACCGCTCCGAATATTGTCCGCAATAACCAATACAGGTATCACCACAGCGGAAATAATCGTAAGAAGTACAGCTATATCTCTTTTGGTACTGTAATTTACTGATTTGATTATATTTATCATTTCGTAATCCTCTTTTTGTTTATTTGTAAGACGCGTAATTGCTGAACGAGAACTGTGTATTCGTTCAGACGCGCAATTGCTGAACCTGCCGGCTTCGCCGTCCGCCGCTACTTCGCAGCTTTTGTTCAGCAATGTCGGAAGTAAACTTCCGACATACGAAACTCAATTCCTTCGCATTCGTTCAAGCAAGCTTGAGAATGCTCGGATTGAGTTTCTATTGCTCGTCTTGTACCATACGCATGTAGTAATCCTCGAGGTTTACTTCATTTCTTGAAAGCAGTGTCGGGATTACTCCGTTATCGTAAAGTGCTTTTGAAATCCGCTTCAGATCATCAAGGCCTTCATAAATCCTGATACTTGAATCCTCGAGTACTTCTATCTTATCTATTCCCAGATTCTTGGTGAGGATTGCACTTGCCTTTTCGTTATTATCCGTATTTATATGGTAATACTCACTGCAGGCAGCCTTCAGTTCCTCTGCCGTAAATGTACCCTTTATCTTTCCATGATTGATGAAGATATAATCGGTACAGAGCAGTGACAGCTCGCTTAAGATATGTGAAGATATTACTATGGTTATATCATTTTCCTTATTCAGCTTACGGAACAGCTCTCTTATCTCCACAATTCCTTCCGGATCAAGTCCGTTTATAGGTTCATCCAGTACCATGAATTCAGGCTTTCCGAGAAGTGCATTCGCAAGTCCCAGCCTCTGCTTCATACCGAGGGAAAAGTTCTTTGCACTTTTATTTCCCGTATTCTGAAGATTCACTATCTCAAGAACTTCATCAATTCTCTTCTTATCCGGAATCCCCTTCTGAAGTCTCTGCTTCTCAAGATTCTCTTTGGCTGAGAGATTTCCCTTTGTATACGGATTCTCGATCATAAAGCTCATACGGGTTCTGGCATGATTAAGTCCCTTCTCATCTGTTGCGCCGTACATTTCAAGTTCTCCTCCTGTCGGAAAAGCTAAACCTCCCATGATCTTCATGATTGTAGTCTTACCTGCTCCGTTTGGTCCGATAAGTCCTACCACACTACCCTTTTTGATATTGAAAGACACTCCGTCCAGCGCCATCTGCTTTCCGTACTGTTTGGTGAGATTTCTTACTTCTACAATATTCTCTGACATTTTTATTCTCCTTTAACTCGCGGATCCGACGTTTCGTTTTATCACTGATACCACTATAAATCGAAATCTTAAAGAATTTCTTAAATGACTTTATAAATTTTTATCAATCAAAAAAACGACCTCCAAGGTCAGATTATTCTGACTTTGAAGATCGTTGCAATGGATAGAATTTTACGTTTAAATTATTACTTATAAATTATCCCTATTCATCATATGCCTTCTGATATTTTTCCAGTGCCTCATTGAGAAACTTAGACTCATTCAGCTCAAATATATATTCGACTACGATTGCAATTATGTAAACCACTGCAATTCCCACAGCTATACCTATGACTACCGAACGTCTTTCTGTTGGAATATTCTTTGCATTAAATGCAATTATCATTATCACCACTTCGATAAAGGCAAGTGTCAGTACATTTTTCAGAAGCAGTCTCTTCATACTGATTTCCTTTTCGCTTCCGAAGAAGAACACAGGTATAATGCCTATAGCCGCATAAATAAGCGGTGATAAAAACACTTCATATCCCAGCACCCTGTCACTGTCCAGCCAGAGTCCAAGTATCATCAGCAATATGGAAATGAGTGTCACAAGTATAAAATACAGCTTGAACGCCTCATATAATTTTTCTTTCATCTTCATCGTCCCTCACCCCCTGTTCGGGCTTCACCTTTCATAAGTGCGTATTTCAGTTCAGCAACATACTTTCTGGAAATTACTATCTCCTCTCCGTTTCTGAGAAGTGCTCCGTATCTTCCACTGAGTGCAGGCTTTATAGACTTTATCTTCATCAGATTCAGAAGCATTCCCTTCTGTACTCTGATAAAAGATCTGGCCTTCAGCATATCCTCCAGCTCATACAGCTTAACCCTGACCTCGTAGCTGTCCTTTGCGGTATAGATAAATACTCTGTTATCCACCGACTCCGCATAGAATATATCAATCACCGGGATTTCAATATCCCTGCCGTCTTTTCGGGCACTGAGCTGTCCCTGTCTGGACTTCACAAAGGAAATGATCTCCTGCACATCATCTGTCACCTTATGGCAGCGTATTTCCAAAACCTCAGGTTGTTCAATTGGTATCTGCTTTACCTTTAATTCCATCCTGCTCCTAAACCGTACGTTCTGTTTTTAAACTCTTCCACATAGCAAAGCTGTAGATTACTGCGATAACTATGGCAATGCTTACCGTGATATAAAGTTCCTTCTCAACTGATCCGAACACCTTAAGTGACGCTTTTTCATCACTGATAGCGCTCAGTGCATTATTGACACCGTGGAATATAATACACGGAATAAGACTTTTTCCTTTATGGAAAAGAGTTACCAATGCAAAGCCAACAGCTATGGCAAAGACAATCTGAAGCATAGTTTCAAGCACCGGCTGTCCGTTCAGAAGATTAACTATATGACCGATTCCGAATGTAATTGAGGAAACGATTATGGCCCTCTTTAGATTTATCTTAGCCATACCTAAGAATAAAAATCCTCGGAATATTATTTCTTCAAGGAAGCCTACACAGAGCATACTAACGATATAATATACTGTCTCCGGAACCGAATATTTAAGGGTTACTCCGAAGTAAATGCTTCCTAAACCGATCAGTGCCAGCGGTATAAAAAACCATGCAGTCTTTAAGCTGTATCCCGGCATCTTAAGTCCGTATTTTTCAAAGAATCCGTTCTTCTTAAGCCATGCAAGAAGAACTATTGTAAATATCAAATGAAATATCATGGATGGAAGCTTTACTATGCCGATATTTGCTGCTACCGCTTCGGCTACAGATGTTCCCACCACATATATCACTATACAAATGATTGCGAAGGTAACTTCATTTTTCTTATAAATCTTATTCATATCCCATCTTCCTTTCACTTATCTAAACTCGTAAAGTTCTTTGATAATGTGACTATATGGGATTAGAGATTCATGTTCAATAAAATGCATTGTAAGATGCACATTTCATCTGTAAGATGCATTCGTCACACAATAAGTATAACAAGCAGCCACAGGAAATACAAAATGTAATTCCTATAAAATTTTTTCAAAATGGGTCTTCTCAAAAACGGTCAATGGAATATAATCAAATTAACCGGTTCGGTCAGCGACTCATTTTTGAAACTGAGAATTGATCAGTTTTGATACTAAAAGTTGACTGTAAATGTATCAGATACGGAGGTACAGATAAATGAATGAAAAGTTTTATGCTCTCCCGGAGGAAAAGCAGAACAGAATTATAAATGCGGGATTCAGGGTATTTTCCCAGAACTCATATAATAAGAGCCCGGTCAATGAGATTGCTCTCGAAGCCGGCATCAGCAAGTCACTGCTGTTCTTCTATTTTAAGAATAAGAAAGAGCTTTATATCTTCCTTCTTAAGAAGGTTGAGGAAATCACAAGAAAAACCCTTATGGAGGCCGCAGTAAATAAATGCGATGACATCTTTGACATGATGTATCAGGGGCTTCTCACAAAAGCAAAAATGATGAAGGCCTATCCTGATATGAGCAATTTTTCCATCAAGGCATATTATGAGAAGGATCCTGATGTGGTAAATGAGGTGCGCGAGATAATAGCTCCTTATACAGAGATGAAAACCAATGCTTCCGTTGCAAACATAGATATCTCAAAATTCAAGGAAGGCATCGATCTCAGACTTATGTATCAGGATATGTATCTTGCATCCGAAGGCTATATGTGGAGAATGCAGCAGATGGATAATATCGATGTGGATAAGATGATCAGGGACTATAAGGAGATCATAGATTTCTGGAAATCACTGTATCTGAAGTGATACATTTTACAACATTACCAGAATTATCCAACGTTGGTATTTAAAAACAGTTTCATAAACTGAAAGTTATGAGCACTTATATACAAGTTTGGAAAGGACGAAAATGAACGTTATTGAAACAAAAAACTTAACTAAGACCTATGGTAAAAGCCGTGGAATAAATGAGCTTAAGCTCATGGTTGAAGAAGGCGATTTCTTCGGTTTTATCGGCCCTAACGGTGCAGGTAAATCCACTACCATAAGAACACTTCTCGGATTGATCAGCCCGACATCGGGAATTGCCACTGTACTCGGCCATGACATAGTTAATGATAAAGAAAAGATACTTAAGGAAGTGGGATACCTTCCGTCGGAGATCAACTTCTACAACGGAATGAAGGTTAAGGATGTTATTAAATATTCTGCCGACCTCAGACGTGCTAAATGTAAGGATAAATCAGCCGAGCTGTGTGAGCGTCTCGGACTTGATCTCTCAAAGAAGGTTGATGAGCTTTCTCTCGGTAACCGCAAGAAGGTCGGTATCGTATGTGCCATCCAGCACAGCCCGAAGCTTCTCATACTTGATGAGCCTACATCTGGTCTCGACCCGCTGATGCAGAGAGAATTCTTCAACATTCTTAAAGAGGAAAATGAATCCGGTTCTACCATCTTCTTCTCATCCCATATATTGTCAGAGGTTCAGAACTACTGCAGGAGCGCTGCATTTATAAAGGACGGACGTATCATACTTGCAGACAAGGTTGAGAACCTCGAACAGACAGGAACCAAGAAGGTAACCGTAAGCGGTATTTCGAATCTTGAAAGGATCACTTCTCTCACCGGTGTAACTATGATCGAGCCGGATAATTCAACCACTGCTCAAAGCTTCTTCTACAACGGAGATCTCGGCAGATTACTCGGCATCCTCTCCGCGGAAAAGCTGAAGGATATAACTATCACCGAGCCGAGCCTTGAAGAAATTTTTATGAACTACTACGAGTAATTGTTTTTGATAACTAAATCAACTATGGATTTATATATAGATAAATCAGAAAGGATCAACAATGACAATCTTTAAACAGGAAGTAAAATCACAGAAGCTTTCCATCAGTATATGGAGCTTATCGATAGGACTTCTCATCGCAATGTGCGTTCTTATGTACCCGGACATGAAATCCCAGATGTCTGATGTCAGTGAAATGTTTTCTTCAATGGGAAACTTCACTCAGGCCTTCGGAATGGATCAGCTGAACTTCGGAACCCTGCTGGGCTTCTATGCAGTTGAGGGTGGAAATATACTTGGAATCGGCGGTGCTTTCTTTGCAGCCATTACAGCCATCACCGCTCTTATGAAAGAAGAAAAGGAAAGAACAGCTGAGTTTCTTATGACTCATCCGGTTTCAAGAACCCGTGTCATTACAGAGAAGCTTATAAGTGTATTCGCAATTATTCTTATACTTAACGCTGTTGTATTTATATGCTCAGCAGGTTCTGTAATTGCTATAAAGGAAGAAGCTGATTGGACAGTAATAACTCTTATACATGTAGCTTATCTTCTTATGCAGCTTGAGATTGTGGGAATATGCTTCGGAATATCCGCTTTCCTCAGAAAGTCCGGTCTCGGACTCGGTATCGGAATCGCTGCAATGATGTACTTCCTTAATATCGTTGCAAACATTTCCGAGGATGCAAAGGTTCTTAAGTATATCACTCCTTTCGGATATACCGAAGGTGCAGACATCATAAACGATTCCGCTCTTAAGACAGAATATATCATACCGGGAATGGTACTCATGGTTATCGGAATCATCTTTGCTTATGTGAAATATACAAAGAAGGATATTCAGTAATCAACCCATCATCCACGCTTCGACTTCCTTGATCCACTTTGGCTGTTCAAAGCAGGCAAGGCGTGCATGAGCATATCCCTTATAACATTTTATAACAGTCTGAGGGTTAACCTTTTTCATCATGGCCGCACATTTCATGGATACTGATTCATTTCCCTTGGTACCGTGCATGAATAGGATCTTCATATCACTGTTATACTTAACATATTCAAAATCACTGAAGACGCTTTCAAGGATATTATCTATGGAAGCGTCTTCCATTTTGTCCGCAACCGCAAGGAAATCCATAATCTTATCTTCCGGAAGAAAATCCTTCTTACAGCTTTCTATAATCTTCTTATCACGAGCCTTTGACTTTTTTATTATGGATTTATAACTCGATTTCATGATTGAAACGAGTATTCCGGGCATCTTCTTAAGCGGTGCGCCGTCAAGTACCAGACGCTCTATCAGGAGAGACTTGTCCTTCGCGATCGTAGCCGCTATACGTCCGCCCATGGAGAGTCCGCAGAGCATATATACTTTTCCATCCAGGTTTTCCTTGATGTACTCTTTGATCTTATCCGCTTCATCCTCCACGGATTTATAATGACTTACCTCATACTGAGTATGTGCATCCAACTCGGGAACCACAACATAATAATCCTTCTCAAAATATGCTATGGCATCCTGCCACATCTGCCACGGTGTAAGCATACCGTGGATCAGCATAACGACCTTATTATTCTTATCTCCGAAGGTATGTATCTGCATAATAAACTCCTTTTTAACTTTTGATGAATTCACAATTAGTTCACGGTACCTGGTACCATAAAGAATTCGTATATCCTTCTGTTGAAATCCTTGGATTCACTGTATGCTTCGTGTCCCAGTTCTTCGTAAATGTAATGCTCACATCCCAGCTTTTCGGCTATCTCCACAGATGCTGCCCTTGATGCTATCTTATCCTGTCCTCCGGTAAGCACCAGAACCGGACATTTGATCTCATTCAGTCTGTCATAGGTATCAACTGTAAGTACCGCCTTGGCAAGGGCTATGAATCTGTCCCTATCCATAAACTTCTGAATCCTTAGTGACAGCGGGATAAATATCTTATTCTTCTTCAGATAGCTTTCTGAAAAGCCCTTATATGTATAATCCTCGGCTACTGCGCCGAGTCCCTTATTTTTAGCCATATCTATCCACAGATTGATATTCATTTCCACTGTAGGATTCGGTCTGCTGAGTGTGACTCCGAGAACCATCTTCTTTACCAGTTCGGGATGATGTATGGCCAGATCCTGTGCTATGGAACCGCCCTGGGATGCTCCGAATATATAGGCGTTCCGTATACTTAGTGCCTTCATGGCCTCTGCCGTATCCTCAGCCAGATCATGTATAGTAACGGGATCCTTGATACTATCCCTTCTGTCAAACATATAAATCCTATATTCCTTTGCAAACATCCTGTAAAACCAGGCAACCGGCTTTGAACCGCCTGCTATATTTGCAAGTCTGAGTCCCGGTATCATAACAAGTGGCTTATCACCGTTACCAAAGGTTATATAGTGCACATTTCCCGTGCTTATCTTTAGATCATCTTCTTTTGCGTTATAAAACATTTAACGTCCTCCCATTATAAGTATCATGGACTCTGCCAGACAGGAAAGCATTTCATCCGGTTTATAATTTCCTCTTAAATGTTCTGCTTTATAGCTCTCCGTCAGCACATACCCTGTTTCTATGCCGTGGTATGAGGCTATGAAGAATTCCATTATCTCCTTTATGCTTTTAACCGGCTTCAGCTTGTTTTTCTTCACTGCTTCCGTCAGGTACTCACTCATTCTGTTTGTGAGATAAAGCAGAGGACTCTGTACATTATTGCCCAGCTTTTCAGCCATCTTCAGAACTCTCTCGGGATCACTCATTGCCAGTACATCACAGTAGATTGAGACCTTAAGGAGATCAAATCCGACCTGCTGCAGGTAATCCGAAAGACCGCTGCAGATATTCCTTACACCCATCTGCCAATTTTCTAATCCTGCTTCGGAAAGTATCTTCTCTACCTTTCCGTCCAATCTGTTTTCGGTATTGATCCTGATGACCATATCACTGAGAATCTCGTCCAGGTCCTTATAGTATCTGTATATAACTCCATGGGAAAAGCCGGCCTCAGCTATCACATCCTTCATCTCTATAGCGGTGATAGGCTTCTTAAGACATACGCGATAAGCCGCATCGATTATCTCCTTCTTCTTCATTTCATAGTACTCTTCAGTTACTCTTGGCATAACTATCTCCCACTGCTTCAGCTTTTTATATCCTGTAATAAATCAACTATTTTCTATAATAATGTTCTTATATTGCTTTCAATAATGACTTCGTGTCATTTATAAATGACTTGGTGTCATTTTAATACAGATGTCTTTTCTTGTCAACACTATTTTCGGAAGCTGTATGCATAACACTATTTTCAGAAGCTGTATGCATAAATATTCTGAATCAATATACGAAATTTATGATAAGCTGTATGCGTAAGAATTTGAGAAACTGTATATAACAAATAGAATTGAAATATTGCTTCCGGAAATATATAATTAAAAAGTACGGGGGTATAGCTTATGGAATCAGTTTACGAAAATGCCGAAAACATACTTCGATACGTAGTTGAGTTTTCCACTCTCCTGCTGGAGTTTTTCGGTATATGCATTCTTGTTTTTACAGCAGTAAAATGTTTCATCTTCTGGATGAAGAGAGATGAATCCATCAGATTAATACTGGCTCAGGGTATTGCACTTGCACTTGAATTTAAGCTCGGCGGCGAGGTTCTCCGAACCGTTGTGGTTAGAGAATGGGCTGAGCTCGGTATACTCGGAGCGATCATACTCCTCAGAGCTACTCTGACCTTCCTTATTCATTGGGAGATCAAGAACGAAAAAAGAGAACTGGGTTCCAAGGATGAAAAGTCTGAAGGCACTTCATCCACGGAAGATAGTAATATAAAGATCGAATTAGACGGAAAGCTTTAAACTTAAAGCTATGTAAGACACAAAAATCCTCCACATCACTGTGGAGGATTTTTTGATGAGACCATGTCCCTTTACTTTGTATTAAATTCAATCGTAAATATCAGCTTATCATCTACCATCTCAGCATCTATCGTTCCGTTCTGCTTTTCTACCAGAAGCTTTGCTATATAAAGCCCCAGTCCGGCACTACCTATGCTTCTTGCCTTATCGGCTCTGTAGGTTCTGTCGAATATACGTTCCGTATCTATCGTATCATCGCCCTTCACATTATTGCCGATCTTAATGGTACATTTCCCATTATCTTCAATAACTTCAACTATAAAACACTTATGTGCATACTTAAAAATGTTCGTCATCAGATTACTGAAAACTCTGTTCAGCATTTCGGGATTTGCTTTAATATATACAGACTTCTCAGGAAATCTGATATCCGGCTCGAGTCCCTTTTCTCTGATAAATATCTCGTTCTCTATTATGAATTCAGCAAGCCACTTTACGATATCAATCTTTTCGAGTGTCACCTTGTCAGTATCACTTTCGAGTATCGAGAGCTCAAAGAATTCATCAACCATGTTCTTCAGCGTCTCAGCTTTCTTCGATGATATTTCAAGGCTCTCTCTTCCCTTAGGTGAAAGCTCTTCACCCTGAAGGAGCTGTAGATTTCCCTTTATAACTGTAAGTGGAGTTCTGAGATCATGGGCGATATCCGATATGGATTGCTCCAGCTGTTTTCTTGACTGCTCTTCCTCAAGCTTCAGATTCTTCTGGTAATCGAGATTTTTATTTATCTCCGTTGCCAGACTCTCAAGTGCCTTATCATTAAGCGTTATCTGCAGCTGCCTGTTATAGCCTTCTTCTCTTGTTTTAGCCAGCTCCTCTGCCGCATTCTTCAGATTATTCCGAATCGCAATAAGTCGGATCATCAGAAGAATAACTATCAGCACAAGGGCAGCTATTATACAGATATATGTCATCAGCCTATTCTCCGGATCATTCTTCCTTAAGCTTATAGCCTATTCCCCAAACTGTTTCTATATAATCCTTACCGGTCGCCTTCTTCAGCTTGCTTCTGAGATTGCTCATATGCACATTTATAGTATTATCCTCATAGTAGTATGTGTCCTGCCATACCGACTCATAGAGGTTCGCCTTTGTAAATGTCTTCTGAGGATTCTTAAGCAGTAACAGGAGCAGCTGCATTTCCTTAAGAGTCAGCTTTACAGCCTCACTGTTATAGCTGACGGAATTGTTGGAAACATTATATTCCAGACCGCCGCAGCTGATGACGGAAGCGCCGTCTGCACCGTTCTCTCCCGCATCTGTATAGGCTCCGTCTGTTCTTCTCCGAACTGCCTCTATACGTACCAGAACCTCATCAAGATTGAAGGGCTTTATAATATAATCATCCGCGCCTATCCTGAGGGTCTCTATTCTCGTCTCCGCTCCCGACTTTGCGGATATTACTATAACAGGTGTACGCGCTGCCTGCTTATCATCATCCCTGCCTCGAAGCTCCTTGATGAGGATATCTCCCGACCTGTACGGAAGCATCATATCCATAAGTATGACATCATATTTTTCACCGGCTATAAGCTTTGAAGCTGCATTTCCGTCTCCCGCCTCAAAAACCTCATAATCCTTTTCGGAGAGGTAGCTTTTCAGCATGCTTCTTATCTCTCTGTCGTCCTCTACTACCAGTACTTTTTTCATTGTCTGTATCCCTGTTAAATGAATTTTATTTCATCTGCTCGTAGGTGATACCGTACTTCTCCGCTATATTTCTTGCGTAAGAGCATGAATCCGGTTCGCTTCGCTTTACCTTGAAGGTATTCTGATTATCCTTTATCTCCATTATGATACTTATGAAGCTGCTTCTGCCTTCCCACTTATTCATCTCATTGATGGCTCTTGCCACCTCATGAA
>JAGBNF010000002.1 GCA_017634555.1 Eubacterium sp.
AGCCAAGTGGTAAGGCGTGGGACTGCAACTCCCTGATCATCGGTTCGAATCCGTTAGTCGCCTCTCATGAACGCCAAAACAGAGAAATCTGTTTTGGCGTATTTTTCAATTAAAAACTTTTTCTACGAAGGGCAGGGGGAAGATGAAAGCAGGGAAGGTTTTGAAGAGCACATTTCTTAAACTGACGGTTATTTCGATAATCGCATTTGCGTTGATGTCGGGAAAGACTGCGCAGGCGGCGGGAACCATTCAGGTCGAATCATTAGATGAATTCTTTGACAAGCTGTCGGAGCAGATATACGACAGAGATGCCTACAGATATTACTCAACAAGTAATACGGACGTATCCAGCGAGTTCGTTAATTTCAAAATGCTGGATTATCAGATGCATTATCGGGAGGACAAGCCGTTCCTCAGCGGATGCTATCTGTCTTATTACGTAAAGACACTTCATTTATCAATCTCAAAGCAGGGAACAAAGGTACTCATAGAGCTTCCTTATACAAAAGAAGAGATGGACGCACATTTCGCAAAGCTTGACAGACTGGCTGAGGAGCTGAAGGGAAAGGATGATTACGAGACAGTGCTAAACGTCCATGATTATCTGATCGAGAATTTCGAATACGATTCACGTATGGAAATGGGAAATCATACGGATATCGACGGCTTCAGAGATGGAGTTATGGTCTGCTCGGGATATGCGCTGGCGGCATATTATATTCTGAACAGTGATGGCATCAAGACTATGACGATTATGGGAAGCTCGGGAGACAATACTTCCGGGGAAATAGATCATATGTGGAACATGGTCAAGCTGGACGATAGATGGTATAACCTCGACATTACCTGGGATGATATGGGCGGGGAGAAGAAGAGCTATGACTACTTCCTGAAGAGCGATGAAGATTTCGTAATGCATACAAGAGCTAAGGAGTATAACGGCGATAATTTCAGAATTCTTATCGCAGATGAGTCCTACAAGAATCCGGAAAGCTTCAGAAAACCACTCATCATATTGGTCATTGCTGCGGCTGCTGCATTTATTATTATTTTCTTAAGAAGAGATAACCGTTTGTGATTATAGAAACATTGTGATAAAATAGCGTGTGGTAATACTTAAAAAATTGAAAATAATTTTTCTGAGGGGGCAATATGGCAGTCATTAAGAATAAACAATATCCATATGAAGAAGTATATGAATTAGTAAACCTGAAGGATATGCTTATCCAGAAGGCTTTACTTCAGCCGAGACTTACGGCTTTTGTTTATCCTTGCAGTACAGGAGAAATGCGCAAGACTTATTTCGATGTAAAGGAAGATGTTGAGGCTTTCGGCACATGGATGTATTCAAAGAAGATACGTGGCGGAAAGCACGTTGTTATAACAGGTGAAAACTCATATGAGTGGCTGGTTACATTTTTTGCTACAGTTAACGGTGGAAATGTAGCAGTAGCCATCGATAAAGGTCTCCCTGAAAAGGAAGTAGTCGATCTTGCACGTATGGCTGATGCCGATGTTGCATTTGGTACAAAGGCATATGTAGAGAAGCTGGGAAAAAAGGCTGCAAGAAAGATTTATGACCTTTCTGAGTTCGATGAGATTCTTGCAGAGGGAAGAGAGCTTCTGAAGAACGGACATACTGAATATCTGGATTATGAGGTTGAGCCGGATGATGTGGCTATGATCCTCTTTACTTCAGGTACATCGGGTGTAAGCAAGGGAGTTCAGCTTACTAACAGAAATATAGCATTTGAGATTACACATACAAGTATGCTCTATAAGCCTGAGGGTGGTGTAGTTGCAGCGCTTCCGTTCCATCATGCATTCGGTCTCGTGGTTGGTGTAATCATGGTATACAACTACGGCTATCCAATCTATATCAATAAGAGTCTTAAGTATGTTAAGAAGAACATGCAGGACTTCGGACCTCAGACTATGTTCCTTGTTCCGATGTTTGTCGAGTTCTTCCACAGACAGATCTGGGCTGAGATTGATAAGATGGGTAAGACCACAGCATTTAAGGGACTTATGAAGTCAACAAATCTTCTGCTTAAGGCAGGTATTGATGTAAGAAAGAAAACCTACGAATCAATCTTAAAGGCATTCGGTGGAAATCTTGAATATATCATCTGCGGTGGTGCAGCACTTGATCCTATGTATGTTAAGGAATTCCGTACATGGGGTATCGAGATTCTCAACGGATACGGTGCTACAGAGTGTTCACCGGTTACTGCCGTTAACAGAGCACATTATCATAGAGACGGGTCTGTAGGACAGCTTGTTCCGGGAATCGAAGCAAAGACTACAGAGGAAGGTGAGCTTGCATTCCGTGGAGATCTCGTTATGAAGGGTTATTACAAGAATCCTAAGGCTACTGACGAGGCACTTCAGGACAGATGGTATATGACCGGAGATCTCGGTTATGTAGATGAGGATAATTTCGTATTCCTTACAGGACGTAAGAAGAATCTTATCATCCTCAGCAATGGCGAGAATATATCTCCTGAAGAGATTGAAATGGATTTCACAAGAGATGATGCGGTTAACGAGTGTCTCGTATATGATGAGGGCGGAAAGATCATCGCTGAAATCTTCCCTATGGAAGGATACATGGGCGATGCCACATATTTCGAGAAGCTGAAGAATAAGGTAAACAAGGGCAGACCTGCATATAAGCAGGTTGTAAGGATCAAGCTTCGTGAGAAGGAATTCATCAAGAATGCTACAATGAAGATTGTCAGATACCTTAATATACCTGGTGAAGCTGAGAAGGCTGAGGCTGCAGTAAAGGCAGCAAAGGAAGCCGGAGAGAAGAATAAGTAGGTAATTGAATATTTTATAGATATCGTAAAAGGCAGAGATCAAATCCCTGCCTTTTTTTCGATTATGACATTTGTCATATTGCTCTTCTTACATTCATCACTACAAGACAAATCATGCATCTGATAATATAGCATCAATAAGATAACAAATCGGCACAAATACATATGTCGATAAGCAAGTAAAAGATATAGGCAAACAAGCAAGTGGGAGGAATATCCATGAGTGAAACAGTTGTAAAGATCAATAATCTGGTTAAGCGTTATAAGGAGCTCATAGCGCTGGATAATTTCAGCCTTGAGATTAAGAAGGGAGAGGTTTTCGGATTGCTGGGACCGAACGGTTCAGGTAAGACAACGACTATCAACTGTATCCTGTCGCTGCTTTCATATGATAAAGGAAGTGTGGAAGTATTTGGAGAGAAGATGGGACCTTCGAAGAATAATCTGAAGAAACGTATCGGTGTTGTATGCCAGAACGTTGCAGTATTCGAAGAGCTGACAGTTCAGGAGAACATCGAATACTTCTGCGGATTATATATAAAGGATAAGGAAACAAGAAAACGTTATGTTGATGAAGCAATCAAGTTTGTTGATCTTGATGATTTCAGAAAATTCTACCCAAGCAAGCTTTCGGGAGGACTTCTGAGACGACTCAATATCGCCTGTGGAATCGCACATAAGCCGGAGCTGATAATCCTTGATGAGCCGACAGTTGCAGTTGACCCACAGTCAAGAAACAAGATCCTTGAGGGAATCACAGAACTGAACGAGGCAGGAGCAACCATCATCTATACATCACATTACATGGAAGAGGTTGAGCAGATCTGTTCAAGAATCCTCATCATGGATAAGGGAAAGGAAGTTGCTTCCGGAACCGCAGAGGAGCTTAAGGGCAAGATCAAGAATACGGAAAATGTGATCGTCGACGTTAAGAAGCTTGCAAGAGAGTATGTTGATGGAATCGGAAAGCTCAGTCATGTATATGATGTTACATACCAGAATGGCAAGCTTACAGTAAAATGCAGCGGCGGTAGACACAACATTACACATGTTATAGATTACTTTGCAGACAACAATCTTGAGTATGACAGAATCTATTCAGAGCTGCCGACATTAAACGATGTATTCCTTGAAATAACAGGTAAGGAACTCAGAGACAGCGAATAGTAAAGCATAAGAAACTCGAATTCAGCGAATAAGCGAGGATAAGGAAATGTTTGGACAAGTATTATTAATGCAGTTTAAGCAGGGACTGAGAAGTAAACAGTATGTGTTCTGGACAGTGTTCTTCCCGATAGCACTGGGAACACTCTTCAGCTTTGCATTTAAATCAATATACAATAACGAGCAGTCACAGGTTATTCCGGTTGCGGTCATAGTTGAGGATTCGGCAATCGAGGAGTACAAGGTTATGGAAGCCTTTTCCGGACTGGGTGAAAGCTCAATGGAGGATGACATTGCGGCATATCAGGAAGCTATGGCAGTTGCGGCAGCTAAAGGCGAAGAGTGCGATATGGAAAATCCGATAAGTGATGAGCTGACGGAAGCACTTGATTCGGTGGAAAGCTTTGATGACCTGAGAAAGGTAAGCTTCGATGTATTCCCTGAGAAGTATGTCAGTGACGAGGTTAATAACATAACGGAAGCTGAGCTGCCGTTCATTGAAGTCATAAACAGTGTTGAATATGAAGACGGAACTCATATGATAGACAGAAAAGCTGTAGGAAGTATGGAAGAAGCAGAGCACCTTCTTAAAGACGGAGAGATTACCGGAATCATAGTTGTTTCAAGTCTCACGGATATTTCGCTGAAGGTGTATGATAACGGAACAAGTGAGAGCATTCTTACAAGCATTATCAGTACATATAAAAGACAGATGGATATGGTCATTGCTGTAATGAATGATGATGAGCTGTCTGCTGAGTATGACAGCATGGAAAGCATACTTGATGAAAAGCTTAGCAACGTAGACTTCGTTGAAGCTTCAGGTGTTGCAGGTGATAACAAGGATCCGTTCGTAGCATATTTTTATAACCTGATCGCAATGATCTGCCTTATGGGTTCGATGTCATCACTCAGTGCCATAGTTCATAATCAGGCAAATCAGTCAACCGAAGGAATGAGAATAGATGTGTCCCCTGTAAATAAAACAGTCTATGAGCTGGCACAGTATGCAGCAATAACTATTATGCAGGTGATCATCCTGCTGGGTGCACTTACCTACTACATGTATGTACTTAAGATCCGATATGGTGGTGATGTGGGAATGATCTACCTCACTGCAGCAGCTTCATCATTTCTTGGTACATCACTTGGATTTATGGTCGGTCATATAGGAACCGCAAAAGAAGATTTCAAAAGTATGATCCTGCTTGTAATAACAGTAGGCGGTGGTTTCATGTCAGGCCTTATGTATCCGGATATGAAGGCAATCATAGAAGAAAACTTCCCGCTCTTTAACAGGATAAATCCTTCGGCGGTACTCACCGATGCATTTCTTACACTTAATCTTTACGGTGTGGGAGCGAGATATTACAGATCAATGGCGTATGTTGGAATTTTGACGTTTGTATTTATGACAGTCGGAATTGTATTTTCGAGGAGGAAGCAGTATGCAAGTTTATAAGTCATTTTTTAAAGTACTCAGACATTATAAAGTAAGCATTATAATATATACTGCAATAACACTCGTAATGTTAATTGCACTGGTAATGTCGGATTCTTCGGAATCTAAAGAAGTAACACTGAGCAAATATCCGATCGTAGTTGTAGATAACGATCATTCGGAGGTTTCCGAAGCGCTGTATGCATATCTGGACAGTGCACATAATGTAGAAAAGAAAGAACTTACAGAAGACCAGATAAAGGACCTCATGTATTACTGGCATATAGCTGAGTATATAGAAATACCGGAAGGCTTCGGTGAGAATTTTAAAGAGCTCGTAGAAAATAAGAATGAGGTTGAAGCAGGGGCTCTTCTGAAATGTGTATATGACGAAGCCCTCCCTAGAGGAATCTTCATAAATATGCAGATGAATGAATACCTGAATGGTATCAGAGGATATATGAGTTCGGGATTCAGTATTAAAGAAGCAGATGAGAGAACCAGAGCATCACTTGACAGTACACAGTATGTTGAAATGCTTCAGAAGGAAGTTCAGCCTGCAAAGAAGTCTTATACAGCTTTTCTGTTCCTTCCTTACGGAATCCTCTCAATCCTCTTTTCACAGCTGATCCCTGTGATCACAAGCTTTAATGACAAAGAAAAGAGAAACAGAACAGCAATATCCGCAACAAGTATGGTAAAGAGAAATGTAGCCCTCGTTGCCGGAACAATAACAATCGCTATGATAGTTATAGTACTGCTTATCGCAGTTGCAACATACTCAGAGGGAACAAAATATCTGTTTACAGATAAATGGTGGCTGTCAGTGATCAATGTGGTGATATATGCTGTAACGATAACAATGCTGCTTTCAATGGTAACAAGCCTTCCGCTTGGAATTAATAAGAAGGGTTCGGTAAATACGGCAGCCTTTATAACAAATATAATCGGACTTACCTTCAGTTTTCTTGGCGGTACCTTCGTAGATCTTGAAATCATGGGTGACAAGGTTGCAAGGATCGGTCAGTTCCTTCCGAACTATTGGTATTCAATAGCAACAAAACGTATATGGTATGAAGGTGCAGGTATAGGTGATGTACTCGGATGCTACGGTATCCAGCTGGTATTCGGAATCACATGCCTCGCTATCGGACTTGCCTTTACAAGATTCAAAAAAGAATTATAGGTTTTTATAATAGAATATTGCAAGATTGGTCCTGTCGCGGAGACCGAGCTTGCTGAGAACAGTGCTGATATAATTGCGGACGGTTCCTTCCGAGAGGAAGAGCTTGTCCGCGATTTCTTTGTTTGAAAGACCGTCAGCCACACATTTTACAATCTCTGATTCCTGATCGGTGAGGCCGAAGCCTTCATAGTCGAAGCCTGCTGCAGCACCTGTGGAGGCCTGCTCCGTGCGGGAGAGTATCTTCTCTGTAACTTCGCTTCCGAAGACGGTCTGTCCGCCGTAGACGGCCTTCAGAGAAGGCACGATGGAGTCGAAGTCCTGCTTTATGATGTAGCCCTTTGCACCCATGGAAAGAGCCTTGATTATATATTCATCGTCGTTGAAGGTAGTGAGATAGAGAATCTTCGCATCCGGGAACTCAGAAAGGATTGCCTCGCCTGCTGCAAGACCTGTCATGCCTTCCATTCTGATGTCGGTGAGAAGAATGTCGGGACGAAGCTCCCTGTAAAGGCTGACCGCTTCTTCGCCGCTGCCGGCAACAGCCAGAACCTCCATGCCTTCTTCACTTTCTATGATTGTTTTGAGCGAAACCGCTACAAGGCGGTCATCATCGACTACGATTATCTTCATGTCTCGTTACCTTTCGTATATTATCTGTAAATATATTTGTCAATCCTGCATAGCGTATCGATACTATATCTGTATATTAGATACGGATTGATCCGTTCCCGAAGGGATTCTTTCTAAGAAATCGGAATCGTGATAAACACACGGAATCCGTCGTCTGTTGTTATGCTGAGCTTACCGTTCAGGGATTCAACTCTCGAACGGATATTTGAAAGGCCGATGCCCTCTGAAGAAAACTCGGGAGCGGACTTGCCTTGTTTTTCCTTGTACGAAGAACTGTCGCTGTTCGGGTTATAATCGTGCACTACCATCTGATACATGGACGGATGCTCTATCACCTTGATATCAACCATGGGATTGGAGCTGTGCTTATGTATGTTGGTTATGCATTCCCTGGCAATGCCGAGGATTGCGTACTTGGTGTTGTGCGGCATGTCGTTTTCGATATCTATTTCAACATTCACATTGAAGCGTCCGCTGTCACGCAGAAGATTTGCCATCTGATTTATACCGGCAGGAAGGTCTATGGACTCATCGTGCAGGTCATGAACGCTGCTTCTGATATTGTTCATTGCCGTATCCAGAGTTGAACGCAGGTCTGCAAGCTCGGTATGTACCGGCTCTTCCTTGTGGATCGCCAGCATGGCTCCGGTCTGCAGAAGAGCACGAGATAGCATGTGTCCCACGTTGTCGTGAATCTCACGTGCGATACGGTTACGCTCGGAAAGCTGCGCAGTATAGATCTCGTCGTCCTTTGCCTTTTCCAGCTTCAGATTCTGACTGAGAAGACGTTCGCTTTTCTCGGAGCTGTCGTCCCTGAGACGGTGAAAGCTTGTCGACATGACAGAGGCCATTTCACTTCTTATACAGAGATATATCGAAAGCACGGATATAAGCAGTATGAGAAGAAACATGGTGAGCGGCAGGCTTGAAAATCCGAGGATGAGGCCCATCACAGCCAGCGCGAGAGCTATATAATTACGGCTCTTTGTTATATCATACAGAAGATTCGGGATAGCCACTGCTGCCTGCGGAAAGATTATAATTGCGATCGCACCGATTATCGTGATGACGAAGGAAAGCTTTTCGAGTAAGCCCTCCGGCTTCATGGAATAGTCTGATCGATTGCGTGTCAGAAGGTAATAATTTACCGCAGCAAGCGCAAGGGTAATATACATCACAATGATGAATTCCGTTCCCGAAAGCGTCTGATACATGACATAAAGCGTCAGCAAATATATTAAAATTTTATCTATTATCTTGCTCATGAATATATATTAAGACTTTGGGGAGGTTTAATCAATGATGCATTTAAGGCGGAGATAGAGTATAATGAGTTGCGTGTTTTGTGGAAATTCAGGATAAATCGTAATTTGGTAAAAACGTAATTTGAAAAGCATAATTGATTGGTAAGAGTCATGAATAAGAAAAGAAATGTATCATTTGAATTATTAAGGATAATAATGATGATGCAGGTGATCTTCCTGCACATCTCACTATACGGCGGATATACCGACTGCGCGAAGAGCCTCGGCTTTTCGGGAAAGTTCCTCTACTGGGTGCTCTGGCTGATGAGTCGCTGTCCGGTATACATGTTCATCATTCTCATGGGTTACTTCTCATGTGAATCGGGAACGAAGCTGAAGATTGACAGGATACTGAAGATCTACATTTCCATGTTTTTCTACTCCATCCTGATAACGGTAATCTACAGTATCTTCAGACCGGGCGAAGTGAACCTCAAGTTCTTCATCAGGTCTCTGATTCCGTTCTCATCGGCAATATGGTACTTTATGACGCTGTACGTTCTGATGATGGTGCTCACACCGTACATCAACAGAATGCTTGACGGCATAGAGAAGAGAGAGTTTACGATACTTATCGGCTTATGCACATTTATCTTCTGCATCTGGCAGCACCTCGCCATGATCGCACCGTTCAAGGATTTCTTCAGTGTGGAAAATGTGATCGAGACGGGCAGCGGAAAGAGCCTCTATGACTTTATCTTCATGTATCTGCTGGGCGCGTATATGAGAAGATATAAGGGAATGCAGATGAAGAAGATAATTTATCTCATCGGATTTTTTGCATTTGGTATGATAAATGTAGCCCTGATCCTTCTGTATCCTGACGGCGCCATAAATCATGTTGTTACCAACAACGACAATCTTTTCGTAGTACTGCAGTGCGTATGCCTGTTCAGATTCTTTGAAGGACTTAACCTGAAGAAGTCAGGAAAGGCAGGGGCTATGATAAGCTATATCAGTGCAGGAAATCTGGGTGTATATATGATCCATGAGCATCCCATTATCAGAAAGCTGCTTTGGACGAAGATAGTTAAGATACATGACGCAGCATTTTTCAGAAGTCCGCTGCTGATATTTAAACTGATTATCATAATAGTCCTTGTGTATGCGGTCTGCTGGTGTATCGATTTGCTGAGAAGACTGGTGGTCAGACTGATCGTATCGAAATAAATGTAAAGACTTACTGTGGAATTTGAGATGATTCAAATCAAATTTCAAAGTAAGTCTTTTTTGTACGATTCACTATTTGGGACGATGTATAGTTGATTTTTAGTAGTTATAATTATGCATGACAGTGTTATTAGTTGATCGATTCAGGGGAAATTTGATTATGAGGAAAATAAAAACATTCTTAACGGTATTCCTGTCATGCGCAATGCTTGCAGGATGTGGCAAAAAACCGGAACCAACTACCGAGGCCACAACAGTTGCAACAACAGTTGCAACAACTGAAGCAACTACAGAAGCAACAACGGAGGCAACAACAGAAGCTGCCACTGAAGCTCCTAAGCAGGTCAAAAGCGGAAAGTCTCCGATATGGAACAAGAACGGAAAGAAGGAAGAGGTTAAGGCCTTTCCAAAGCCTGAAGGAGAAGTGCCTCCGGGAGATAATTACTATATATCAAAGGATATGATGAAGTATTATCTGGATGGATCATGGATCCTTATACCGGGCGGAGAGCCGATAATGAATTCTGAAGAAACACCGGACATACTCTCATTTGATTCTACAAACGAGAAGATGATCTTCGTCAGAGGAAACAACAACGAGTATGCGGAATTCAGTTTCACATTGGATGATCTGTTCGAAGAGTTTTACGGAACAAGTAATCTTATGAAGATAGAGGGTACAGATGTATCGGCAGGTTTCTGTGAATCATCGAACATGCTTGTGGGAATGACAGATCATTTCCAGATAATTCTGGCAAGCGTACAGGGGAATGACAGACTCATGCTCAGACCTATCGGTAACGGAGACTCTATGTTCTCAATGGAAGGTTTTGGGAAAGATAATTCCAAGAACGGATTCTGGGTATTCAGCAGATATGCCGGAGAAAATACTGAGCCGGAGCATAAACTGGATGATACAAACAAAGTTAATGATCAGCTGAGAGAGAAGGATGGACATTTCTTTGCTGTTCAGTGGCTGGATATGGGTGGTGCCGTATATCTTCAGCCTGTAAACGGATGCGAAATTACAAAGAATCTTTATGGTGAAGATGTACCTTGTTTGTGTTACAATTACACAGATTTGGAGTATCCGCTCGGCGCGATCGAATACAGATATCCAAATGCCGATCAAACGATGCATTCGGGTTATTACAATCCTGCACTTGTAGTTGTTGATACCGATTCGGAAGGAAATCTCGAGTCGATAGATTACCTTAAGTATTATATTTACGGCTATTATCATGCGCTTACAAATGTTGCTGATAATAACGACAATACTGATAAAACAGATAATACAGACAACACAGACAATAAACCTGAAGGAGACGATACTCCGGAAATTATTGATAATGTTGACGGAAGAGGCTGGGAAGAATACGACGAGAGAGATCCTGAAGTATACTCAGGCTGGGATCAGGCATTCTGTGGTATATGGACAGGCGGCGGAAATTCTGTAACTATCAATCCTGCATCACCTGAGGTCGGCGGATTTTATTTTTACTTTTATATAAACGGAAACGTAGCGACAGCCTTTGGATACGGTGATGAAATGGGCGGTCTGGTTGTATATAACGGATCATCAGAGACTGACGGAGGAGACTTCTTAGGTTATATGGAACAGAGCGGCGGTGTACTGAGTTTCTACGTTACATCATCCGGAACCGATCTGCTGAACGATGGAGAGAGTTGGGTATTCCAGCGTTCAGAGTAATTGGGATTACCGCATAAGCTTTAGGCGGCAGAATGGAGAAATTAATGAATTGTAATAAGTATCTGTTTGTAACAGATCTTGACGGAACACTTCTCACGACAGACAAGAGAGTGACACCTGCAGTGTCAGAGGCACTAAGCGAGTTTGTCGGAGAAGAAAATCACTTTGCTATATGTACGGGGCGGGACATTAATAGTGCCCGCTCCGTTTATTGTGAGCTCGGACTTGAGCTTCCGGGAAGTTATGTGGTTGCATATAACGGCGGTCAGATATATGATGTCGATAAGGGCGAGACCATATACCGAACGGGAATTGATAAGGAGACAATAAGGGAAATATACCGCCTTGCGGATGAGTATGGCGTATATGTTCATACCTACAACGATGACTATATCCTTGCCAGGGAAGAACATGAATGCCTTACATATTATCAGAGAGTCATCAAGACTCCCGTAAAGCTTCTGGGCGACGGACTCTTCGACTTCATCGAGGTTCCGCCCTGCAAGGTTATATGTATCGAGCTGCATGATCATGAGAAGCAGGAACGCTTCCGCCATGCGGCAGAGGAGAGGTTCGCAGATAAGCTTGATATCATGTATTCGAACCCTTATTACCTTGAGCTGATACCGAAGGAATCCGGCAAGGGCGAAGCACTGAAGAGACTTTGCGAATTCCTGGATATTCCGGTAGAGAACAGTATCGCAGCCGGTGACGGTGACAATGACATTTCAATGATCGAGGCCGCAGGAGTCGGAGTTGCAATGTTAAATGCACCGGAGACCGTAAGGGCTGTGGCTGACGTGGTCACAAGACATGACAACGACCACGACGGACTTGCAGAGATAATACGGAAGAAAGGCAGAATCTGAAAGAGTGAACAGTGATAATAAAAAAACAAATATAGTTTTGATCGGTATGCCGACATCGGGAAAAAGCACTGTCGGCGTAATACTTGCAAAGCTCCTCGGAATGGACTTTGTGGATACGGATCTTATCATACAGAAGAGGGCAGATCGTAAGCTTGCCGAGATTATAGAGAAGGAAGGACTCGATGGCTTCCTCAGGATAGAGGAAGAGGCCTGCTGCAGTGTAGATACGGAGAATACCGTTATCGCAACAGGCGGAAGCGTAGTCTACGGAGAAAAAGCGATGAAGCATCTGCAGGAGATAAGCCGTGTGGTATATCTTGAGATAGATTATGAGACACTGGAGCAGAGACTCCATCATGCGAAGCAGCGCGGTGTAGTTCTGAAACCGGGACAGACCAAGAAGGAGCTCTATGATGAAAGAATAGTGCTCTACAAGAAGTATGCCGATGTGGTAGTTTCGGAAGAAGGAATGGATATAGAGGAGACAGTACATAAGATAGTCGATTTGTTGTAATATCCGGAGGGAATGCTATGGCAAATGTATTCGAGTATTTAGATTGGAGAGGCGATGTACCTTTTTCGGTGGATCCCTTTAATTCAGTCGATAATCTGATATTATCGTGGATAGCATATACTGACTTTGAAGGCATCCTGTCAGAGGATGAGGGCGTCTTTATAGAAGACGTTGCGAAGAAATACTTCGAGCTTCATACTGAAGAAGAAGTAATGAGCAGGAACACATTTTTCAAAACAGCGGCTTTCGTATTAAGAAGAGCAGCGGCGGTTGACAGGTTTAAAAATGTGCTGCTTGAGAACTATGTAAATATCGTAAATGCCGACAAGGACGAACAGTATTCCGCGGTGACCTTCAGGTTTCCGAGCGGAATGAGATATACGGCATTCAGAGGAACCGACAATACGCTGGTGGGTTGGAAGGAAGATTTCAATCTGACATTTATGGAAGAGACAGCCAGCCAGAGGCGAGCGGTCAAATACGTGAATAAATACCTGAAGGGCACGGACGAGCTGATTCTCGGAGGACACTCGAAGGGCGGAAATCTGGCCGTGTATGCCGGTGCATTTTGCGACAAGAGCATTCAGGACAGGATAAAAACCGTGTACTCGAACGACGGTCCGGGCTTCAGACAGGAGGTTCTGGATAAGCAGGGCTATAAGGATATCCTGCCGAGGATCGTGAGCATCATCCCGGAGGAAAGTATAGTGGGTGTGCTCCTCTCAAATGAGTACAACAATCAGATCATCAAGAGCAGCGCTAAGTTTGTGGCGCAGCATGATCCGATGACGTGGCTGGTGTACGGACGCGATTTTGTCTGTGCGGACAAGATGGGACTTAACAGCCGACTTATAGATAAGACCATGGTGACGTGGCTCTCGACAATGAGTGATGAAGACAGACGTTCCTTCACGGATTCCCTGTTCTCGTCCATTGATTCCACAGGAGTTACAACTCTTAGTGAGATCAGTGAAGGCGGAGTGAAGATAATCTCGGAGCTCATCAAATCCTTCAAGAGCATGGATTCCGAGAAGCAGAAGGAATTCTCAGAGCTGGTTAAAAGGCTTATCAAGATTGGAAATGAGATCATATTCAGTAACGTGAAGGGCAGGATAAAGCCGGTCACAAGGATTGCAATGACTCCAATATACAAGATAACCAAGGCGGCTGAGCAGATAACAAATAAGGAACAGAATGCCGCCGAGGGAGAGGCTGAAGATACAGAGAAGACTGAGAATGCAGATAAGACTGAAGCTGCTGCGAAAACTGATGGCGGCGAGAAGACCGGAGAAGAGTCAGGTTCGGAGTCGGATAAAGAGGAGAAGAACAGATACAGGTAGACTTCGATATCGTGTAAAAGATATACCTGTAGTATAGTTTTTAAGGTTTATACTTGACGAATAAAAAATCAGATGTTATTCTGACCATGATAGTAAGCGAAAACGCTTGATCCACGCCTGTTAGGGAAAATTAAATTCCCTAACAGGCGTTCTTTATTTTGCATGTAAGAATTACATGCAAAATATCATATTAATTATTATATAGGAGGAGCATGCAATGGTAACAATCAGCAAATTCAGTTTTGAAAACCCAAGGTATCAGAACCTTCTTTCCAGAAGAAGCAGCATACCGGAGACAGTTGAGATCACTGTCAAAGACGTACTTAAGAATGTAAAAGAAAAAGGAGATGCGGCACTGCATGCTTACATGCAGAAGTTCGACGGAGTTGATATCAACGAGATCGGTCTCATGGTATCGGATACAGAGTTTGAAGCTGCAAAGGAGAGAGTATCGGATGAGTTTAAGGAGGCTGTAAAGCTTGCCTGTGATAATCTCTTCAGATTCCACAGAAGACAGCTGCCGACAGGCTTCACAGAGAAGTTTGAGAACGGCACAGTACTTGAACGTAAATATACACCGCTTAACAGTGTAGCTGTAACGGTTCCGGGAGATATGGCACCTCTCATCTCAACTCTCTGCATGAACCTTGTTCCTGCAGTGGTAGGGGGGTTCCGAACATTTACATTCTTACAAAGCCGAAGAAGGACGGAACAGTAGACGACAGACTTCTCTACGTAGCAGATTATCTAGGAGTAAGGAATTACTATAAGATATCGGGTTCTCAGGGACTTGCGGCAGTAGCCTACGGAACAGAGACAGTAAAGAAGGTAGATGCAATAACAGGACCGGGAAATAACTATACACAGATGGCTAAGAAGCTTCTCTTCGGAGAGGTTAAGATCGATTCCATCGCAGGCCCTTCCGAGATTGCGATTATCGCAGATGAAAAGGCAAATCCGACATTTATAGCCGCAGACATGATGTCTCAGGCAGAACACGGAACAGGCTTCGAGGCCAGCACCGCATTTGTATTATCGGAGGCTCAGGCTGAGGAGATAAGAGCTGAGATCAACCGTCTCACAAAGGAGAATGATCTTATCACAGCAACAGAGAAAACATTTACAAACTATGGAGATATCTTCGTAGTTGATTCGATTGAAGATGCAGTTAAGGCAGTAAACGCTATAGCACCTGAACACGTTGAAATACTCCTTGATGATTATGAGGAGGTTCTTCCGAAGATTACCAACGCAGGAGCGGTATTCGTAGGTGAATACAGCACCGAGCCGGTGGGAGATTATTTCTGCGGAACGAATCACATCCTTCCGACCTGCGGAACCGCAAGATTCTCATCAGGTATGTCAGTCAACGAATTCATGAGAGGCTACAGCGTAATCAAGTATCCGGAAAATGCATTAAAGGAAAATGCGGACTATATCATAGAGCTTGCGGAAGCAGAGGGCATGAGAGCTCACGCACTTGCAGTTAAGGTGAGAAAATAAAACATAATAGATATTCGAGAAGCAGTAAGCAGATGATCTGTTTACTGCTTTTTTTATTGCTGCCAATCTTTAGGTTATCTTTAGGCTGACTTTAATATGTCTTTGGCTTACAGCGTTAATATATGACCTGTAAGGAGGAGAGAGATATGAATGCACTACTCAAGTTAGAAAATGTAACAAAGAAATATAACGGCAAAACAGTGGTTGATGAGCTGTCACTGAGCATAGAAAAGGGTGAGGTATTTGCATTACTCGGTGCTAATGGTGCAGGAAAGACAACTACGATAAAGATGATTCTCGGACTTGCCAAGGTGAGCAGCGGGGAAATCGTAATAGAAGAAGGAACGAAGATAGGCTATTCACCGGAGACCCCGTACTTTCCGCCATATCTTACGGCGATGGAGGTTATGAGCTACTATGCCGGTATAGAGGGAGACAAGTCAAAGAAGGACAAGAAATATCTGAAGAGTCTTCTGGATATAACCGGTCTCGAAGACACAAAGGTAAAGGTTAGAGATTATTCAAAGGGAATGGTACAGAGACTTGCACTTGCACAGGCGCTTATCTCGGATCCGGATATTCTGATCCTTGATGAGCCTACAGCAGGCCTTGATGCCGTGGGAAGAAAGCATAACCTTGAACTTCTGAAAAGCCTTAAGGATAAAGGTAAGACAGTAATAATCAACTCCCACATACTTCATGATATCGAAGCTATCTGTGACAGAGGCGTCATAATGAAAAAGGGAGAGATTATCGATACATGGACAAACGGAGTAAGCCACGAGAGTCTTGAAGACAAATTCATAAGACTTGTGGGTGAAGAATAAAGAAAGAGGAAAAGCTATGGAAATCACATTAAATGTAATCAGAGAGAAAATTCGTAAGAAGATGCTCTATATAACAACAATACTCGGAATTGTCGTAGTAATGATATTTTCAACAGACATGGGAAGTCTTACCATCGGCGGAAAAAATATCAAAGATTATTACGTGCTGATACCGATACTCATAAATATAGTAAACTTCCTTGCCGGGGCCATCGCACTTGCAATGTCGATCTCAACAGTTCCGAATGAATATGAGAGACGCACCAGCCATCTGATATGGTCAAGGGGAGTAAGCCAGAGCAGATATCACATGGGTCTGGCAATGGGAAATGTGCTGGTGTCATGGATTTCAGGAATCATTCTTTACCTGACACTCGGAGTTTTCGCAATAGTAAACAGCTACACAAATATAATCGGAATGATAATCGCAGCATCAATCTTCATGCTGATCTACACAGCTATCATCTGCATGCTGACCACTGCATTATCCATCAAGCTTCCGACAGTTGTAACGGGAGTGGTCATGATAGTACTTTTCGCAGGAGGAGCCTTCAGAAGCATACTTAAGCTTCTCACCGCAGCACTTACGGGAACAGGCGGAACAGTGTTAAAGAAGCTGATAAGCTTTATCCCTGATCTTTCAGGAATCAGTAAGCAGGGAGGAAATCTGATTCAGGGAAAGCCGGTAAATGTGCACGTTATCGTTATGGGACTGCTGTTCATATGGATAGCAGGATTGGGAATACTTGTATTTAGAAGAAAGGAAGCATAAGAAAATGAAGAAGCTTGGATATATAATTTACAGTCTGTTTGGAGCAGGACTTGTTCTTACAGGATTCATGACAACAGAGAAGGGATTTAAGGAAAACGACAGAACAGAATTGGACAGAGTTGCCGAGGATTATAAAGAGCTCGGAGATATGGGCTTTAAGGGATTTTGTCCGACTGACTATAAAGTTGCTTTTTCAAGCGGAGAGAAGGATATCGTCGTAGATTATAACGACGGCGACTATAAGGTTTCTGAGAGAGATGCCGTATATGAAGGACTTGTGGGAAGTATCTATCAGAATGGTGATGAATTCGAAGTTGTTGTACCGGAGTACGATACATGGATTTCAATTCAGGCAGGAAGCGGTGAACAGCTTTCGTCAGTAATCTGGCATGAAAGCTTCCATGCTTATCAGAATGAATACTGCAAGCTTTATGATAAGGTTGACAGTGCAATGTTAGGCGAGACAGAGCTTTCATCAGAGGTTGATAACAATGCTGAAGCAAAGAGGCTTTACGAGAAGGAACTTCAGATCCTCGGACAGCTTGCAGATGAAGAGAATTCTTGTGATATACATGAAATTGCATTAGAATATATCAGTGTGGCAGAGGAGAGAGATAACCTCCTCACAGACGAGATAAACAGATCCGAAGCATTTTATGAGATGATGGAGGGTTCTGCTTACTACGTAGAATCACACGCAGTCCGTTATGAGAATGGAGAGCAGGTTTACAGAAATAACTATCTTGAGAGTGCTGCAGAGTATAAGAACGGAAACTCAAAGTATTATAGCCATGGAATGCTTGAATGTATGCTGCTTGATGAGCTTAATCCGGAGTGGAAGGACTCCTACAGCTTTGACAGAACACTTGATGAAGTTATCGAGGAATATGCAGTAAAATAAAATTATATGAAATGTACCGGTCAGCGGTACATTTATAAAGGAGACAGTATGGAATATACAATTCTTGGCGCAGATGACGAGGTGGAAATACTCGACTCTCTCGAGCTGTTTTTGAATAAAGAAGGAATAAGACTTATTAAGGCCGATAATGGAATATCGGCCTTAGAGTTGTTTAAGACGGAGAATCCTCACATGGTTCTTCTGGACGTTATGATGCCGGGACTGGACGGATTCTCGGTGCTCAGGAAGATACGTGAAGTGAGTCACGTACCTGCAATAATGATCACTGCGAAGAGCGAGGACTATGATAAGATACTGGGCCTTGAGCTGGGAGCAGACGACTATGTATCCAAGCCATTCAACCCTATGGAGGTTGTTGCGAGAGTGAAGGCTCAGCTGAGAAGGAATTACGACTATCATGAGGAGACTTCCTCAAAGGTTTATAAGGCCTTCGGCATAGAGCTTGATACGGATGCGAAGTCAGTCATGAAGGACGGAGAAAATCTGGCACTTACGAGCACGGAGTATAAGATCCTCGAGCTGCTGATGCCAAATCCGGGAAGGATTTACACCAAGCAGCAGATATTCGAATATGTCTGGGAGGGCGACTATATAGCAGATGACAGCACGATCATGGTGCATATAAGCAACCTCAGAAACAAGCTGAAGAAGGACGACGATACAGTTATCATCAGGACAGTTAAGGGACTGGGATATAAGTTTGAGAAGGAAGCGTAGATGAAAAAGAATAAACATCAAAAGAGCATATTTTCCAGACTTGTAAAAAGCTATGTGCTTTTTCTGGCGGGATCTCTGGTCATATATCTGATCGCGGTGGTCCTTATACTTTCATATCTCGGAAACGGTAAGATAAGTAATGTTTCGCCGCAGACCGTCGTGAAGAATGACGGAACAATCAATGACCTGGAGGTTCTCTCGCGCATAGGCGGATGGGTGGAAGAACTGGATAGCGAAGGAAATGTGGTCGAGGTATTCGGTGAAAGGAAAACCGACAGGAACAGCTACAGTCTGTCCGATATGGCCGAACTTCTGGATATGGGTTATGTGAGATACGGGAAAAACGGTATTATCATCAATGAGCATGATCCAGCAAAGGACATAGAGTATTCGGGAATCGTCAGATATGTGGGTGAGCCGAAGAGAATCTTTCTCGTATGTTATCCATACGATATGATAAGCTACAACATGACTTATAACATTACAAACGAGGGAAATAATAATGCACTCGTTTTTCTCGGGGTATTGGGAGTGCTCTTCCTTATAGAGGTGCTGCTGATCAGTCTTTATCTGAAGAAGCATATAGAGAAACCGCTGAAGCTCCTTATGGATGGAATGGATGAGGTGAGTAAGGGCGAGAGGGATGTTGTTCTTGAATATAATACCGATAAGGAATTTGAGGACATCAGAGATAAGTTTAACGGTATGGCACAGAAGCTGAAGGAAAGTGAGGATGAGAAGCATAAGATCGAGCAGAATCGTAATCAGATGCTGCTTGAACTGGCACATGATATAAAGAATCCGATAGCATCCATTACGAGCAGCATATGTGCGCTTGAGGAAGGACTTGTGGCAGAGGATAAGAAGGCCGACTACTACAAGAAGATAGAAATGAAGGCTACGCGTATCCGTACCCTTACAGAGGATATGAATACCAGCCTCAAGATGGAAAGCGACGACTATAAGCTGAACCTTGAGAAAGCGGATGTATGTGAGATCGTTCGAAGGATATGTGTTGAGTTCTATGAGGACATAACCGAAACGGGCAAGGATTTCGATATAGATATTCCGGATGAGGCACTTACAGCTGAAATTGATGTACAGCTCTTTGGAAGAGTTATAAATAATCTTCTCGCAAATGCAAATAAGTATAACAGTACAGGAAAGAATATCGCGGTTAAGGTTTATAAGGATGGGAATCAGATCGTAACCGAGGTGATGGATGACGGTGAGGCTATCGCGGAAGAGTTTGTACCGAGACTTTTCGAAGCCTTCTCCAGAGGCGATTCAACAAGGAAGACCGACGGCGGAACAGGTCTCGGCCTTGCAATATCACATAAGATAATTAAGAAGCATCAGGGAACACTGAAGTATATCAGAGTGGAAGATAAGAACTGCTTTGTTATAAGGATTAAGGGATAGAAGATGGATTTTAAAGAACTTGCGAAGACAAAGGAATATGATTTTCTGCGCACGGATCCGAGGCTCGGAGACAGGATAATACTGCTGGGAGTTACGGGCAGTTACGGCTATGGTACAAATCGTGAGGGTAGTGATGTGGATTTCCGAGGAATTACACTTGATCTTCCGTCGGATATTATTGGATTTACTGAGTTCGAGCAGTTTGAGGATAGAATTACAGATACGGTGATATATTCATTTAACAAGATAATCAGGCTGCTTATGAGCTGCAATCCTAATACGATTGAGATCCTTGGAATAGATGAGAAGGAATATATCGTAAAGAATGAAATCGGTCAGGAGCTGCTTGATAATAAGGACATGTTTCTTTCTAAAAGAGCCGCAGCTTCCTTCGGTCATTATGCGGATGCACAGCTGAGACGTCTGCAGAATGCGATTGCCAGAGATTCTATGACACAGCCGGACAGAGAAGAACATATCTTGAGATCTGTCATGCATGCTCTTGAAGACTACAATCGCAGACAGACACTGGGCGGAATGGGAGATACAAGGCTCTATATAGATGATGCTGTCACCGAAGGACTTGAAAAGGAAATATTCGTAGACGGAGTGGTGAAGCATCTTCCGCTTCGTGCATATAATGATATGATGAACAGCATGAATACCGTTATCAGAGAGTATGACAAGATCGGAAAGCGTAATAAGAAAAAGGACGACAACCATCTGAACAAGCATGCCATGCATCTTGTAAGACTCTTTATGATGGGAACAGATATACTGAAAAATGGCATTATCAGAACCAGAAGAACAGATGAAGAGCTGGTACTTCTCAGAAGTATAAGAGACGGAAAGTATATGAAGGACGGAAAGCTCTCAGACGAGTTCTACAGTATCGTTAGTTCATATGAAAAGGAATATGAGGAAGCAGAGCATATCAGCAGGCTTCCGGAAAATCCGGATATGGACAGGATCGAGAAGTTTGTAGAAAGCGTAAACAGAAGGATAGTGTTGGAGGCATAGACCATGGATACAACATTACAGGACATTCAGACAGCGCTGGATGAAGTTGAGAAATTTGAAAATGTAGAGATCCTTCTTGCGGTTGAATCGGGAAGCCGTGCATGGGGCTTTGCGTCGCCTGACAGTGATTATGATGTAAGATTCATATATCTCAGAAAGAAGGAAGAGTACCTCAGAGTTGACGAGACCAAGGAATATATAGACTGGGCATTGGATGAGGTGCTGGATATAAACGGATGGGATCTGAAGAAGGCACTTCTTGCTTTCGGAAAGGGAAATCCTAATCTCATAGAGTGGATGGGCTCACCGATAGTATATCGTAAGTCTGATAAGTGGGACAGGATAGCGGCTGTTGCGAGAGAATGCTTCTCGGAGAAGGCTTCGCTGAATCATTATTACGGAACAGCAAGAAGTACATATCAGAAGTTCCTTACAGGCGAGAAGGTTAAGTATAAGAAATACTTCTATGCCTTAAGACCACTGCTCTGCTGCAGGTGGATCGAAAGATATCATGAGATCCCACCGATGGAATTTGATGATCTTCTGAAGCTTTTCGACGGAACCGACAGAGACCTTTCGGATGAGCTGCTTTCTGCCATAAAGGGATTGGTTGAAAAGAAGGTCGTGACCGTAGAGGGTGAGCTTAATGACAGGATACCGATGATACACAGCTTTATCGAAACAGAGCTTCTGAGACAGCATGACAACGCAGAAATGGCTGAGGATGACAGGATAAAGGATTATTCAAAGGTAAATGAAATCTTCAGAGAAATAATACAAGGAGAGTAAATATGGCAAACGATAATATAGATTTTAAGAATCCGGATGAGGTGGCAGAATTCATTCTCACCGAAGGAATCCCGGGAGGAATAGCATTTAAGTCCGAGAGACGTGATGACAGTCTGTATATTCCGGAAATCGACATGATCCTTACACCTGTGGTTCATCAGCTGCAGGACAGAAGTGCGGGAATCGCCTTCTACATGCGTTCCGAGAAATATGATAAGCAGTTATTTGAATACAGTATGGGAATGGGCAGCGACGGAAGGACAGCTGTGGGAATGGCACTGGCATCATTCCTGTTCTCATTCATGGAAGGCTTCCATAAGATGACGGCTAAGGAGGACCCGACAGAAATTAAGACTGAGTTTGCGGGAAAGAGCCATGAGTGGAATGTATATCTCAGCAACGTTACAGGTATGGGCCTGAAGGAGAAGACAGAGGAAAATGCATCGGCTTATGCGTACTGGGATCTCCTGAAGGATGAAATAATGAAGCGTCTCGGAAATCAGAAACTGGCACTGGTAAAGGTATATGCTTCAAAGAGTCCTAAGGATGTTATCTGCGAAGTAAGAATAGATGATGTTTCATTCCCAGAGCTTGGAGAGATGGTAAAGACTATTGCAGAGAAATGGAATGTGGAGCAGTTTATATCCGAAAAGCAGTTCTTCTTTATCGAGCAGAAAGAAGAGACCTATATTCCGTCGGAATATGACGGAAACGAGGGCTGGCAGAAGCTTCGCGGTATGGTGCTTGATTATCTCAAGATGTTCCGTATGGCTTCAACTCAGGAGCTTTATGAGAGACTCCCTTATGCCGCAGCAAACAGTATTGAAGACCCTGTGATCGCAGCAGAGTGCTACAGCTTTCTGCCGGAGATGGCAGCTATGCATGCCTGGGGTGACAGAATGAAGATTTCGGATATGGCTATAATGGGCCTTCCTGACGGTACTGAAACAAAGCTCAGTGTTTATCAGCTTTCCGACTTCCTGAAGCTGGACAATGTACTGGGTGACATCATAAGCAAGGGCGATTTCGGTGATGAGACAGATACACTCCTGAAGGAGCTTATAGGCTGCAGCTCAATCTACAGTGCAGTCAATAAAGCATTAGAAGCAGGAAGTGAATTGGGAGATCTTATAATTTCGAATATGTATTACAACATGGGCGAAGGCTTTGTGCTCAGATAGTGGTAGTTCTTTCTTTTTTATGATACAATATAGGTTACGACGTAGTATAATATTAAATGTGCCATACTATAAAAAGACCGACAAGGAGTCAGACATGGGAAAGTCACTAAAAGATATATATAACGAGCAAAAAGATCTGAGAGATAAGATGCTTCTGTTTTCACTGCTTGCATGTATAATTCTGGTAATTGCATGTGCAGCGATAATGGTATTGGAAGGCAGTGAGATCTGGACGGTAATCTTCAACGTAGCAGCTGCAGTATTCATGCTGTTCCTCTTTAATCTTGCATTCAAGAAGGATATGAAGAGTCTGGTACGTGCCGTATTCGTATATTTCATGAATATAGTAGTGCTCACCTATCTTTTCTTTGTAAACGGCGGAATCAATTCCGGTATGCCGATATATCTTGTGGCAGGACTTATCCTTATAATCCTGTCAGAGTACGGAGTAAGAAGATACGTTGCACTCGGTATCTGCAGTGTATTTCATGTAGTATCAATCTTTGCCTCATATCTTTTCATGAGCGGACAGGCTGAGAGCCGCGGACTTCCGGTATTCGTAACAGAGCTTAGTCAGTTCGAGGAAGTATATGACACAGCAATATCACTTGTAATCGTAGGACTCTGGATGGGTATCACACTTATACTTGTATTCAGCGCTTACGAAAAGGAAAAGAATTACAACGAAGACCTTATGAACAAACTCGCTGATATGGCGGTAACAGACGAACTTACAGGTATCAACAACAGAAGATATATGTTCAATTATCTCGAGACACATGAGGATCTTTTCGGTTCTGATAAGAGATACCTTGCAATGTTCGATATAGATTTCTTCAAGAAGATAAACGATACCTACGGACATCTGTTCGGTGATGAAGTATTAAGCAGATTCGGTGATGTACTTCTCGCTCAGAACGAGGATGAAGAGGTTGAGCTCACAGCAAGATACGGCGGTGAGGAATTCGTACTTCTCTACAATGCCGACAGCAGAGATGATGCAAAGATCAGAATCGACAGAATCAGAGAAGAGATGAAGAGAATAAAGATCGAGAATTATCCTGATGTAAATCTGACACTCAGCGCAGGCCTTGTATTATGCAAGAAGCATAACACTATCACAGAGCTTCTCAAGGAAGCAGATGACTGCCTGTATGAGGCAAAGAGCGAGGGCAGAGACCGCGTAGTAGCTGCTCTGTAAGGAGAATTATAATGAGTAAAGAATATGCCAGAGTATTATTAAGTCTTATCGACAAGTCGCCAACGGCATATCATGTAGTTGATAATGTAAAATGTATCCTTGACGCAGCAGGCTTTAAGGGACTCAAGGAATCCGAAGTATGGAAGCTTGAGACCGGCGGAAAGTACTATGTGACAAGGAATGATTCATCAGTTATAGCATTTACGATACCAAAGCCGGATTATAAAGGCTTTAAGATAATCGCAAGCCATTCGGATTCACCATGTCCGAAGCTTAAAGAAAACGATGAGATGAAGAGCGATGATTATGTCCGCCTTAATGTTGAGAAATATGGCGGAATGCTTCTGGCTCCGTGGTTTGACCGTCCGCTTTCTGTAGCGGGAAGAATCCTTGTAAAGGATGGAGACGGAATCAAGTCGATCCTTGTAAATCTTGATAAGGATGTAGCTGTAATCCCGTCAATGGCAATCCATATGAATAAAGAGGCGAACACAGGTTACACATACCGTGTTCAGCAGGACATGCTTCCTATCGTAAGTACGGGAGATGCGAAAAAATCTGTAATGTCACTCATTGCAGAAGCAGCCGGAGTAGATGAGGACAGCATACTCGGTAAGGACCTTTTCATGTATATACGTGATAAGGGCGTTATCTGGGGATGTGATGATGAGTTTATCGGTTCCGCAAGACTGGATGATCAGGAATGTGTATGGTGTACACTTTCAGGATTTACCGAAGCCGATAACAGCGAATATGTAAAGATGTTCTGCGTATTCGATAATGAGGAAGTAGGTTCGAGAACAAAGCAGGGAGCGGATTCAAACTTCCTTGCCAACCTGATCGACAGGATAAACGAAAACCTCGGCAGGAGCCGCGAAGAGTATTATACAGCATATGCGAACAGCTTTATGATCTCAGCTGATAATGCGCATGCGATCCATCCTGCTCACAGGGATAAGTATGATCCTGTACAGAGCCCAAGAATGAATGAGGGAATAGTACTTAAGTTCAGTGCAAGACAGAGCTATACAACAGATGGAATATCGTCCGCAGCAGTCAGAAAGATATGTGAGGATGGAAATATACCGTACCAGATATTCGTGAATCATTCGGATGAACCGGGAGGAAGCACTCTGGGAAATATCTCGAATTCACACGTATCCATCAACACAGCGGATATAGGTCTGGCACAGCTCGCAATGCATTCTTCATTTGAGGTTGCAGGCATTAAGGATATTGATGCTCTGAGAGATTTTGCAAAAGAATTTTATAACTCATGATAATCAGGTCGGAAGAGAAAATATGATTTTCCTTCCGGCCCTTTGACTATATAGCAAAGGGGGGATATGACATGCATGCGTACATTGTTTCCAAAAGCGTACTAGGAGTATTTGAAAGAAATACCTAGAAGGGAGAATGAGAGATGAATCAGATTACCGTATATTGTTATTCAAGATGTACTACATGTAAGAAAGCCCTGAAGTGGCTTGATGACAACAAGATAGAATATAAGCTGATCGACATAAAGGAAGATCACCCGGACGAGAAGAAGCTGCGTCAGTTCCATAAGAAGAGCGGCCTTCCGCTGAAGAGATTCTTCAATACCAGCGGACAGCTTTACAGAGAGCTTGAATTATCTAAGAAGCTGCCTGAAATGAGCGAGGATGAAATGTTCAAGCTTCTTGCATCAGATGGCATGCTTGTAAAAAGACCGATGCTTATAACAAAGGATACAGTCCTTACAGGCTTTAAGGAAGAAGAGTGGAAGGAAGCATGTAAGTAGAGGATATACTACCTATATACTTCCCGATATAACTCGCATCCATACTCGATTACATCTGCATATTGGCTTTTTTGCTCATTTGTAATCTTTGCAGAATTAGCCTGAATGCTGTCAACAGTTCCATCATATGCTGCCCAACATAAAATCAATTGATTGTCATCTGATTCGATACAACAATCGACATCCTTTACACGAAAATCGGTTGCAAAACTAAGATAAGATGGCATCGATTGGTCGGGCAGTGTGAAATATGTATTCTCATCATATGGAATCTTATAGATATTGCCGTCAGTAACGGTATTGACTACCTCATAGGAATACTTAGAGAGTCCCGCAGAAAACTTACCTTCTGATTTCGACTTATTATATCCCCATATACATAACCGGCTTAATGAAACAGCGGCAATTACAGCAGCTGCAGAAAGAAGAATCTTCTTGCTCCACTTTCCCCATTTGATAGCTTTGTTCATCTGTTTGGTGACCTTCGTATCACCCTTCAGCATGGTATCAAGAGATATGTCGAATTTATCACTGATATTTACAAGGGTAATAAGATCGGGATAACTCTTTTCATTTTCCCAATTAGACACAGTCTGTCTTGTCACATGAAAGAGCTCGGCAAAGTCATTCTGTGTAAGATTTTTTTCTTTTCTGATATCCTTGATAGTCTGACCTAATTCCATATAACATCTTATCCAATCTGATTTTTTTGCCCACCTATTGTATCATATCAGCGGTAATCAATTCTATATCTGCGCACAAACATTTTCCCTGATGATCTTTCGAGCCGGTATATATACTGCTATCAGAGCAATCAATATATTCAGTGCCCCAATTCCAATAACAAAAGAAGAAGGTACTGTTGCGGTAAAATGCAGGAACTTCACCACATGTGCCATATAGTAATCCATAAATCGTCTTAGCAGAAGATTATAAATCAAAAATATGCAGATATCCGAAAGCACACCATATATAAGCCCCATCTTAAGAATGGTGATAAAATATGCCCTATCGGTAATGCCTATGGCGCGCAGGATTCCATACTCTCTCTTACGGGACAAGATAGTGTAATTCATGCTGTTCATGATATGAAATAAACTGATTGCCAGTAATATAACAGATATTGCCGAGAAGAAAATCTGCTGCTGATGTAAATAGTTTTTCTGAGTCTCGATGGCGGTAGTGTAATCATGAAGCACAGCTTTAGGTGTGTCTTGGATAATACTAAGAATATTCTTTACCGTTGTATCCGAGTCTGCACCATCTGAGAGGGATGCATTTATAAAACTATAATCCGTAATTCCAAACTCACGCTCCATCCGATCATTGGTAAATATAACGCTCTGCATATTGCGCCAGGCTCCGTCGTTTAGGAAGCCACTCTCCTGAGACAAGGCACGGCTGACTATTGCGGCAATCTCATATTCCTTTTCCTCGGAGTGTTCATCCAGAGTTTTCAGTCTGATCTTATCCCCCGGATGTTTTCCGTATGAGTTGTAATTTCCCTGCCCATCCATAAGAGCGACAAGGACTATCTTTCCTTCCGAGAGTTCTTCAGCATCAATACTGCCCTCCAGTACATAATCCTTCAAAATTTCCAGCTCTTTATCGTCATATCCATAGATATCATATTTTATGGAATAAGTCCGGTCCTCGTTCTTAGTTAAGATGCCACCGAATCTTTGATTGAAATATTCATGTTTATTCTGTTCATCAAAGAATTCTTTCCATTTAAGTTCCGATTCATTTATCCTGATTTCTCCGACAGTAAACCTTACAGCATAGACATCCTCCAATTCCTTGATCGCCTTTATATCCTCTACAACTTCAGGGGATATAGTATCGCTCAGATCATTTGATATAAGCGATATCTTATAGGTGGAGTTAAGCCCATCATCGGACTTCATAGACATCTCAGCATGGATCTTCAGATTTTCCGTCAGATATGATGTACATAAAAAAAGACATCCACCAATAGATAGAGACAGCAGTATTCCAAAGGTTCTTCTTTTACCTGAAAAGATAAACCGTCTGTTGATTATCGAAAGAAGGTTAGCTCGTCCTCTGCTATAAATTCTTCGAATATGTGATGTGTGGGAGTTATCGCCACTCATTATCTGTCTTAAGGTAAGCCCTCTCATTCCTCTTATAGCTGAAAAAGAAATATATATAAGTGCCGTCATTAGAAAGATAAACCCGATAATCACGGCTTTACAGGAAATAAATAGTCCGGAAGAGTTCTGTGTATACCGATACCAGTATCTTAATGCTGCAGCCGCCGACAGAGTTCCCGCAGGATAACCGATGACATAAAGTATCAGAAGCTCTATATACATTAGGCATGCAACGGTTCCTTCGCTGATTCCCAGAGTCTGCATCACCGCATATTCAGCCCTTCTGCGGGAGATAGAAATATTAAAAACACTGTATATTACCATCGTTCCGAATAAACTGAGAAGAATGATCATCGAATAGAATGACAGGTTATATTCATTTTGCAGTGTAAGTATTATATATGTGAGATTTCCGTATTCGTTTGTTAATCCAAATCTGATGATATCGGTAATTCTTTCAGGTTTTTCTCCATTCAGATATTTGACCACTTCTTCATTTGGAGTAATGGCATCACTGTTGATTTTGTAGTCCCACTGAAATGAATCCAGCTGCTTATATAGCGCTTCTGTTTCATCAAACTTAATATATAGCAGTGGATGACTCTCACTTCCGACATAATTCCTGCCTACAAAGATGTCCATCTTATCGGTATTTTCTGACCAAGAGCTCTTTAAGATTCCGGTGAGAATGTAGCTTTTACCATTTAATTGCAAAGTATCACCAATATCTCCGGTAAAGCCGAGATTATTTAGAGTATATATATCTGCAGCTATTTCATTTGATGCTGTAGGATAAGAACCCTTCTTCAGATCTCGATGAGTCATACGAAGATATTCATCATCTGCATCCAGGAGACATATCTTATAATGGGTTGTGAGATAGCCCTTTATTTCCGCTTTTCCGAGAGCAGAAACAGCGTATCCATTTCCTTGAATTCCGGCTGTTATATCTTCATAGGTTTTCTCATTGACGGAAATGCAGTAATGCCAATCCCCATACATGGTTCTTTTATTTTCCAGATCATTCATCGCGCTGCTATACATCAAAGAGCCGATTCCTGTGATAAGAGCGGAAGTCAGGAATACACTTGCAAGAATGGCAAAGGTCTGCTTTTTATAATATCTTATATACTGAAAAACCAGCTTTAACATAACTCATCCTCCATCTGAACCTGTCCGTCTTCGATACGGATCACTCTGTCGCATACCTTCGCCAAGGCATCATTATGAGTGACCATCAGAATCGTCTGATTAAATCTACGGTTGCTTTCCCTTAGCATATTCATTACTTCGTTTGTAGTGTTAGAATCCAGATTTCCGGTAGGTTCATCTGCCAGCAGGATTGCAGGTTTATTGACCAGGGCTCTTGCAATGGCTACCCTTTGCATCTGTCCGCCGGACAGCTCGCAGGGATAATTCTTTCTTTTATCCCATATTCCCAGTTCAGTCAGTAATTCTTTTATGTATCCATGGTTAATCTTCATTTTCCTGTCAAATGTGATCGGAAGTGCGACATTATCATAAACATTCAGGACAGGCATAAGACTATAGTTTTGAAATACGAAGCCAATATTTCTTCTTCTGTATTTTGTTAATTCTCTGTTCTTTAAAAGACTGATATCCTCATCCCTGACAAGTATCTGTCCCTTGGTAGGGGTATCAAGTCCCCCGATCAGATTAAGGAGTGTACTTTTTCCGGAACCACTGGTTCCTACAATTGCGACAAATTCTCCCTCATTCACATCAAGATTTATGTCCTTAAGTGCCGTTACTTTGTTTTCTTTTTGACCATATTCCTTTTCCAGATGATCAAGTTTTAAAATAGTTTTCATGTTCGAATCCTCCTTGCCAACATCATGACAAGAGGTGGTGAGTACATCAAGCAATAGGGCTTTGCACCGCCTAAAATACCGCGCAAATATTCTTTGCACCCCGTAAAATAAGGGGTTTTCTCAAATTATCTGCTTCAGTTTTTAATCTGCATCTTACGGGAAAAATAAAAGTGCTTGACAGTCGATATTGGATTGTGGTAACTTATTTTCACGATTAATTTTATAAACATCAAATGCGTTGATGGGGAATAGTAAGTGTAGAGGATGCCTGCTGCAAACATGGTGATGCAGCGAAGAGAACTGTCGGGTGGTGCAAGACAGAGGATAGTCACACCGAACTCGCCCTTGAGCAGATCGGGTGAAATAACAGTAGTCCGATTCGGAGCCCTACCGTTACAGAGGGAAGATATGAGTACTGTATGATCAGTTCCGTGTCGATGAGTGCGTGTGATGATAATTCACACGAAGTAGAGTGGTACCGCGTGATTCACGTCTCTACAAACCGTTGGTTTGTGGAGACGTTTTATTTTTTCCTATTGTGTTATAATATTTTTTAGAGGAGAAGCCAAATGAGAAAAATTGATTATTCAGACAAGACGTTGAAGAATTCACGTATCGGGCTTAGCTTTCGTGAGAAAGTTGAGACTGCAAGGTATCTTGATCGTCTAGAAATCGAAGCTATTGAGTTACCGGTGATAGAAAATCTACAGGTTGACAGTCTGTTGGTTAAGTCCATTGCAGCAGCTCTCTCTAATGCTGTACTTACCATAGATGTCGGTTGGACAGAAGAAGGAATAGATATAGCGTGGGCTGCAATAGAGAATGCACTGAAGAAGCGCCTGCAGGTCGTTATTCCTGTAAGTGTTGTACAGATGGAATATAAGGTTCATAAGAAGCCGCCTGTAGTTCTTACATTAATAGATACGCTTGTAAAGAAATGTAAGACTCTGTGTGATGATGTGGAATTTGTAGCAGAAGATGCCACAAGAGCCGAAAGAGAATATCTTAAGGAAGCAATAGAGACAGCAATCAATGCCGGAGCAACCAAGATTACAGTAAATGATGATGCGGGAACTATGATGCCTCCTGAATCTGCTGAATTTATCGGATATGTTAAGGAAATCGTAAACGGAAGAGCTGCTCTCGGAGCGGGAACATCCAATTCACTTGGTATGGCTGATATATGTGCTGTTGAATCTGTAATTGCAGGAGCTGACAGACTTAGTGTTGCGGTTTACGGAGATTCGGCAGATATTCAGGGAGTTACAAGGATACTTCTTGGATGTTCTGAAAAATGCGGAGCAGAACCAAATGTAAAGAATACGGAACTGCAGCGTAATTGTGATTTTATCTGCCGCATGAATGATACTGATTATGATAAAAGAACTCCGTTTGATGCGGGAGTAAGAGCCAAGGATGAGTTTAATATCGGAGAGCTTGGAGTAGGTGATGACATCAGCGTTGTGGCTGAAGCGGTGAATAAGCTTGGTTATGACCTGTCCGAGGAAGATATGAAAAATGTTTATGAGAAGGTAAACAGAGAGGCTGCAAAGAAGAATATAACAGCAAGAGATCTGGATGCTATAGTTGCCAGTACAGCACTTCAGGTTCCGCCGACATATGAACTTGCAAGCTATGTAATTAATTCGGGAAATATAATATCTGCAACAGCTAATATTTCACTGAAGTATAATGGTGAAGTTTTATCGGGAGTGAGCATAGGAGACGGACCGATAGATGCTGCATTTCTCGCAATGGAAGGAATCATAGGACATCATTATGAACTGGATGATTTTCAGATAGATGCTGTAACTGAAGGCAGAGAAGCATTAGGTGAAGCGCTGATACGTCTTCGCGCCGATAACGGAAGATTATATTCGGGAAGAGGAATATCAACGGATATAATCGGAGCAAGTATCAGAGGTTATATCAATGCGCTCAACAAGATCGTATATGAACAGTAATAAGATTCGGAGGTAATATATGAGACTTTCATTTTCTACGCACGGCTGGTGCGATAAAGAGTGGGATTTTCTGGTTGAGTCAGCTGCAATCAACGGTATTTCAGGTATTGAAATAGCAAGTGAACAATGTGACGTATATTCACAAGACGGAGGTCCATTCCATAAATATAATATTACAGCGACTATCAGAGATTTAAGAGAAAAGGGTATTGCTGTGGCAGTGCTTAACTCGGGATGCGATATGGCATCCGCTGCCCTTTCCGTAAAGGCTGAGGAGGAAATCATTTCCAGAATAAAGCTTGCACAGTCCCTTTCTGTAAAGTATGTAATTTTATTCGGTGCTAAGGGTGGAAGCGTTGATATTTCCAGAAACGTGATAAGTAAGGTTCTTCCCGAAGCAAGAAAAAGGGGTATAACCCTTCTGGTAAAGACCAGCGGAATGTATTCAAATACAGCACTTCTGAAGGAACTGCTTGATGGATTTGCATGTGATGATCTTGGAGCAAGCTGGAATATATATGCTCCGTATCGTGAGTTTAATGAAGATCCGCAGACAACTATCCAGAATCTGGGTGCATATGTAAGACATGTACATGTATGTGATTCCAAGGAATCCCATGGTGACTTAAAGCATGCACTTGTAGGTGAGGGAGATCTGCCTATACCTGAGATGATGACAGCTCTTGCTTCAATAAACTATGATGGTTTCATGTCACTCAGATGGGATCCTTTATGGATTCCGGGACTTGATGATCTTGATGTTATTCTGACACATTATGCTGCAACAATGAGCAGATACGGAAATACAGCCAGAAAGAAATCACATCTTTATGATAACAGAAGTCATACAGGAAATTATATATGGAAGCACGATGACCTTATAGACCTGACCTTCGGTCAGCTGCTTGATAAGGTAGTTGAAGAGTTTCCGGATCAGCTGGCATTTAAGTATACAACATTGGATTATACAAAGACCTATAAGCAGTTCAGGGATGATGTTGATAAATTTGCCAAGACTCTTCTTTCACTTGGAGTAAGACCGGGAAAGCAGGTTGCCATATGGGCAACGAACGTGCCTCAGTGGTTTATTACCTTCTGGGCAGTAACCAAGATAGGCGCTGTACTTGTTTCTGTAAATACAGCATATAAGATACATGAGATAGAATATCTGTTAAAGCAGAGTGATACCCATACACTGGTAATGATAGACGGTTGGAGAGATTCGGACTACCTTGCGACCATGAAGGAGCTTTGTCCTGAGATGAATGATCTTAAACCGGGTGAACAGCTTCATTCCAAGAGACTGCCTTTCCTTCGTAATATCATTACAGTAGACTGCAGACTTCCTGGATGTTTGACATGGGAGGAGTCGCTGCTTAGAGCAGACAGTGTTCCAAATGAGGAACTTCAGAGGTATGCCGCGTCCGTTGATAAAAATGATGTCTGCAACATGCAGTACACCAGCGGCACCACCGGATTTCCAAAGGGTGTAATGCTTACCCATTATAATGTAGTAAATAACGGTAAATATATCGGAGATCATATGGATCTGTCTACAGCTGACCGTATGATGATACAGGTTCCTATGTTCCATTGCTTCGGAATGGTTCTTTCAATGACAGCGGGCATGACCCACGGAACAACTATATATCCGCTTCCGTATTTTTCACCAAAGCCTGCCCTTGAGTGTGTTCATAAGGAGAGAATTACGACCTTTAACGGTGTTCCGACCATGTTTATAGCAATGAGCCAGCATCCTGATTTTGAAAAGACTGATTTTTCATCTGTCAGAACCGGTATCATGGCCGGATCCAACTGCCCTGCAGAACTTATGAAGAAGGTTTCCGAGATAATGAATATGAAGGAAATAGTAAGTGTTTATGGTCAGACCGAGTCAAGTCCGGGAGATACCATGAGCAGCTACTATGATCCGCTTGATGTTCGTACTGATACGGTAGGTTCGGCATTTGCAAATGTGGAATGCAAGATCGTAGATCCTGAAACAGGAGAGGATTGTCCTGTAGGTGTTGACGGAGAATTCGTAGCAAGAGGTTATAATATCATGAAGGGATATTATAAGATGCCGAAAGCAACGGCAGAAACCATTGATAAGGACGGATGGCTTCATACCGGAGATCTTGCTAAGATGGACGAGAACGGAAATTACTATATCACAGGACGTCTTAAGGATATGATAATCCGAGGCGGTGAAAATATCTATCCTAAGGAAATAGAAGAATTCATTTATACTCATCCGGGTGTAAAGGATGTACAGGTTATCGGAGTTCCGGACAAGAGAATGGGTGAGGAGATAATGGCCTGCATAATCTTAAAAGAGGATGCGACCGTTACCGTTGAGGAAATGAAGGAATTCATAACAGCCTCTATTGCTCGTCACAAGGTTCCGAGATATATTGAGTTCATGGATGAATTCCCAATGAATGCAGCAGGAAAGATTCTTAAATATAAAATGAGAGAAGATGCAGCAAAGCGCTTAGGCCTTTGATGTAAAGTATTCGGAATAGAAAGAAGGGAAATATAAATGTCTTTTAATGAATTTAAACCGGGTGAGATGGTTACAATGGATGGAAATGAGGCAGCAGCTTTTGTTGCATATCATTTCTCAGAGATAGCAGCAATATATCCGATAACTCCGTCGAGCCCTATGGCAGAATATACAGATGAGTGGTCCGCTAAAGGAAAACTGAACCGCTACGGACAGACTGTAAGTCTTGTTGAAATGCAGTCTGAAGCAGGTGCCATCGGTGCTGTTCACGGAGCAGTAACATCAGGTGCATTTGCTACAAGCTTTACAAGTTCACAGGGTCTTATGCTTATGATACCTGTGCTTCACAGAATTTCAGGAGAGAGACTCCCTGCAGTACTTCATGTTGCTGCCAGAACAGTAGGAACTCACGGAATGAGTATATTCGGAGATCATTCCGATGTAATGAACTGTCGTCAGACCGGATTTGCTCAGCTCTGCTCATCTTCTGTTCAGGAGGTTATGGACATAGCAGCTGTTGCACATCTCGCTGCAGTGAAGTCTAGCATTCCGTTTATGCATTTCTTTGATGGATTCCGTACCAGTCATGAGCTGGCAAAGGTTGAAGTTATAGATTATGCTAAGCTTGACAGCTTGGTTGATGAGGATGCTGTAAGACGTTTCAGAGAGAATGCTCTTAATCCGGAGCATCCTATGCTTAGAAATACAGTACAGAACGGAGATGTATATTTCCAGACAAGAGAAGCAAATAATACGGATTATGCAAATCTTCCGGATGTTGTTGAATCTTATCTTGAAGGTATCTCAAAGATAACAGGAAGAGAGTATCACACATTTAATTATTACGGAGCACCTGACGCAGACAGAGTTATAGTGGCTATGGGTTCGGTTGCAGGCGCAATATGCGAGACTGTTGATGCTCTTAATGCGGCAGGAGAAAAGGTCGGATTCGTAAATGTACATCTGTATCGTCCGTTCTCAATTGAGCATTTCCTTAATGCAATGCCTAAGACTGTTAAGAAGATTGCAGTACTCGATCGTTGTAAGGAAATGGGAAGTGCAGGAGAGCCTCTTTACCAGGATGTCTGCACAGCATATACAAATAAAGAGTCTGATGTTGTAATTGTAGGTGGTAGATACGGTCTTTCATCCAAGGATACAAGACCTGACCATATAGCTGCTGTATATACAAATCTCAATCAGGATGAGCCAAAGAATTCATTTACAATCGGTATTGAGGATGATGTAACTCATCTCAGCCTTCCTATCGTGAAGGGCGCTGTAAAGAGACCAAAGCATATTACAGCATGTAAATTCTGGGGACTGGGAAGTGACGGAACAGTAGGTGCCAACAAGAACTCGGTTGACATCATTAATTCAGCAACAAATAAATATGCTCAGGCATATTTTGAATATGATGCAAAGAAATCTTTCGGTGTTACAAAGTCACATCTTAAGTTTTCGGATAAGCCTATTAAGGGAAGTTATCTTGTTCACTCAGCAGATTTCGTTGCATGCTCAACTCAGCAGTTCATACTTGATTATGACATAGTAGATGATATCAAGGAGGGAGGAAGCTTCCTTCTTAATACAGGATGGACTCCTGAAGAGCTGAATGTGATGCTTCCTGCTAAGGTTCGTCGTATTCTCGCTGAAAAGAATATAAACTTTTATACTATAGATGCTACAGCTATAGCTCTTGAGCTTGAGCTGGGCCAGCATACAAATGTCATACTTCAGGCAGCATTCTTTGCTATAGCCGATATAATACCGACTCAGGAAGCTGCTGAGTATATGAAGGATGCCGTTAAGAAAACATATTTCAAAAAGGGTGAAACAATAGTAGGAAGAAATATCGCTGCTATTGAAAAAGGACTTAGCGGATTCACTAAGGTGGAAATTCCTGAAGACTGGAAAAATGCAGCAGATGAGGAGACTGATGCAGTTGATGACCGTCCGGATGTTGTTAAAAATATTCTGGAACCGCTTAACAAGCAGAAGGGTGATGAACTTCCGGTATCCGCATTTATCGACAGACAGAATGGTGCCATTGAAATGGGACTTACAGCATATGAGAAAAGAAATATTGCTGTTCAGGTTCCTGTATGGGATGCAACTAAATGTGTACAGTGTAACAGATGTTCCATGGTATGCTCACATGCAGTTTTAAGACCGTACCTTTTAAATGAGGAGGAAGCCAAGGCTGCTCCTGAAGAAGTTGTTATGGTCGATGCAAAGGGTAAGGGCGTTGAAGATATGAAATATACACTTCAGTGCAGTACCGCAGACTGTACCGGCTGCCAGAGCTGTGTAAACAACTGTCCTACCGGTGCACTTACTATGCAGCCTGTTCCTGAGGTTGATCTTACATCATGGAATTACTGTCTTGGTCTTGATGATAAGCCGGACTTCTTTGATCCGTATTCAGTTAAGGGAAGCCAGTTCAGACGTCCGTTATTAGAGTTCTCGGCTGCATGTGCAGGTTGTGGTGAGACAGTATATGCAAAACTCATGACACAGCTTTTCGGAGATCGTTGTTACTGGGCAAACGGAACCGGATGTTCACAGGCATGGGGAGCACCAATGCCGGGAATTCCGTATACAGTTAATAAAAAGGGCCATGGCGTTGCATGGGGCAACAGCTTGTTTGAGAATAATGCCGAGTATAGTCTTGGTATGTATCTTGCTATAAAGCAGCAGAGAGAAACAGAGAAGCTTCGTACTGAAAAACTTCTTGAAGTAACAGAAAATGAAGCGCTTAAAGCAGCTGCTAATAACTGGATCAGTCTCTATGATGATTTTGATGCTTCCGTAAAGGCAAGCGAGGACTATCTGGCTGCTTTGGAGGATGCTCTTAAGCAGGGATGCTCTAAAGAAGAATCAGATATCATTAATGAGATTCTTAAGGCAAAGGATCAGCTTACCAAGAAAACATTCTGGATGTATGGTGGAGATGGCTGGGCATATGATATCGGCTTCGGAGGTCTTGATCATGTAATAGCATCGGGTGAGGATATAAATGTATTCGTTATTGATACAGAAGTTTATTCCAATACCGGAGGACAGTCCAGTAAGGCTACACCTCTGGGCGCAGTTGCAAAGTTCGCATCCAGCGGTAAGAAATCACCAAAGAAGGATCTTGGATCGATGCTTATGACCTACGGAAATGTATATGTAGCACAGGTTGCCATGGGTGCAAGTCCGGAGCAGCTCCTTAAGGCATTTAAAGAGGCAATGGCTCACAAGGGACCATCTGTAATCGTTGCCTACACACCATGTACTGCACATGGAATGAAGTGTGGTATGGGCGGAGCTCAGCAGGAGATGAAGAGAGCGGTTCAGGCAGGCTACTGGCTGCTTTGGAGATACAATCCGGAAACAGGTGAAATGCATCTTGATTCTAAGGAACCGGATACACCGCTTGAGGAATTTCTTGACGGTGAAGTTCGTTATAATCTTCTTAAGAGAACATTCCCGGAGAATGCAAAAGAACTTTTCGAAAAGAGTACAGATAGAGCAAAAGAGAGATACGAGAAATTCCTTGGAATGTCCACGGACCATAAATAAAAAGAAAAGACCCGGCGGAGCATTGGTTTTGATTCGTTGATAGTATAGAACAGCCTGAAATATGGCTGTTCTTTTCTTTTATGAATAAGTGATATGTGGTATATTGTAAACATATGAAAAAGCTGAAGAGGTAACCATTCTATATGAGTAATCATATCGAAAAAATAAGATCCGGAGCAGAGATTGCCTTTATTACGCTTGGAGGATTACTCCGCTTCTTCAAACTCTTCAGGAGATGGAGAAGAAGGGGATTCAGGGACGTATTCTTACAACAGACTATAATAACTTTACAGATCCGAAGGCACTTGAAAAGCTTGCCGAATTTACGAATATAGAACTTCGTATATATCAGGTGAAGACAGGAGAGAATATAGGTTTCCATATAATAATGAAAAGACTATATTATTGTCTTCTGGCTTGTAAAGAAATTAGGAATGCGGCTGCACATAGCAATTGTATTTTAAATGATTTGCATCTTTCTAGTTCTGTACATAATGTTAGTTATGATGTAATGAATGCACTTGCTAAGATTCCAACTTTATCTGCAACTTCTCGTAGAAAAAAGATGACTAATGATAGAATAAGAGAAATTATTACTTTAATGTATACACATAAGGAATTGGTTAGTAGTGAAGGGGTTCATAATAAAACATCAGTGAAATTGCATGAGTTTATTAGTAGAATGAACAAGAATAAAGATTATTATAAAGATAATAGTTTAATATTTACATCCTTCGATTTTATCGAGAAAGTGATTGACTTTTGGTTCTCAGAGGGGGAACATAGATTTACACGAAAAAACGGAAACGTTTTGCAAGAGCGATGTGTGATTTTCATACATGGCTCTATTTTTTTATTATTATGTAGATCCGCTTGATGATTTAACAGCTTGTATAGTGTGAATATATAAAAACATATTTTATCAAAAAGAAACTATGAAATCTATTGACATCTTCCTCATATCATAACAAAATGGCGATAATGGCACCTACCGCTCTTAACCAGCAGAAGTTTTATATTATGGTCACAAAGTATTATAAGAAGCACCGTTTCTGTGTGGATTATTTATAAGTTGAGAAATCATAAATTGAACGAAAGGAATGAAACCTGATAAAAAAAGATGATACTTATAATTGCGATGGTCATATTAGTGATCATTATTATTTCTTTAATAATTAGATATGTGTATGTACAGGCTAATATTTTAAGTTCAAAGGAATTCAGAAAGACTGCTGAAAAGAAGTCTGCTAAGATGCGGATCAAAAGTCCGCAAATAACCTGTGATTACTGCGGATGTATCATAAATACAGACAAAGAGAAAAAATGTCCTAACTGTGGTGCCGTCTACGGAGATGATAAGGAACTAAAACATCGTTACAAAGTAGATGAGGCTGCTGTTGAAAAAATGGCAGATGCCGCTGCGAAGGATGCTGTCTCAAGAGCACACAAGGAAGGCCTTGAGACTTTGAAACATATACGGATCGCAATCATAGCCTTGTTGGTTGTATTTGTATTAATGGTAGTTTATTCCGCGATTATGGATAGAAGGACATCTACTTATACAAATACATCTACATATCGCGGTAATGAAGCTGTTAAGGACTACAATTACAAGGAATACACTCTTATTGACAGCCCTGATGTAACGGTTTTTGATCAGGATGGCGTAACAGTAAGAATAGTGAGCATATATGCCGATACAACCAATGGAGAATATAATGATCAAGATTATTCTTATCGAGTAGGCTTTACGCTGAAAAACAAAAGAAAGGAACCAGTTCGTTTTACTTTAAAATGTGTCGGTATCAATGGTCGGTGTAAATATAGAGATTATATCTACACGAGCAGTGAATTTAGAGGAAATTCAGAAGTAACATATTATGAAAGTGTTTATGGTGAATGGTTTGACTCAATAGATGAAATGGTTATAGGTGAAGTCGGTCTTAGAAATGAGGAAGGCGATATCTATGAAAAAACCAGTATGGAAACGTTCAAGCTTAATGATGAGGGTTATACTGTCATAACTAAAGATAAGGACAAGGGTAGTGTTATCTTTGAAAATGATAAGATACGCATCAGATCTATTGAGAAAGAAAATAGTGAATACGGATATGAATTATGGATTGATAATATCTCAGAGAATAATTATTACATCGATGATACAAATATGAAGATAGATGGAGAAGCTTGCAACTCGTATGTCCTTTATAATTCCGGGCTTCCCGCAGGCTATACTCTTCATCATGACTCAGTTAATGGCCCGGGAGATGAATTTAGAAAACGCTCGGCCGATTCAAAAGTCGAAGTGTCCTTTAGCCTTTCGGATCCGGTAGACCCAAGTAATGATTTCTCGACCGGATATATTGAACTTAAATAGATATCAGAAATCTTGGGAAGAATACTGCGGAAGAGATTCTTATTGGTCTCGTACAGAAAGATAAATCGGTAGAAGACTTTATACATGATTTCAGAAAATACGACACAGAAGAAAAACCTTCAATAAAATCTTAGAAGATATCCAAAGGGAAGCCTGCAGGGCGGAAGAGTAAAGGCTGGTACGAGATCTATACATGCATTCGGTGGACGAAGGGTGAAGGATTGATATAGAAGAGGTAAATGATTTAATGAGTAAGAATGGTGAAAAAATCTTATCTGGTGCAACCACTGCATTTATTGATTCTGCAAATAAATCCAGTGCGGCGTATAAACCGGATTTTATATCAAATGATCATACAAAGGGAGTAAAGGTTAAAGGTACTCACATCGATAGAGGAAGAACTTAAGAGATGTGACTCCTTTACTTTTAGTGTTGCCTTTATAACTCTCGGTGGAATAGAGCCACTGCTTCTTACATTTAAGGAACTTGAAGAGAGAGGTGTTCCAGGAAAAGTTCTTACAACTGATTACAACATGTTTACTGATCCTAAAGCATTAGATAAACTTGCAGGGTTTAAGAATATAGAGCTTCGCATGTATCATGAGGATGCTGTTTTATCAGAAATGTCTGATGGAGAGTTTATAGGTGGCATAGGTGGTAAAAATTCAGTATTAGAAGATGGGGCTACTCCGACTCCTGAAACTGAAAGAATCGGTTTCCATACAAAGGGTTATATTTAAGCGTGACGAGACTTATACATTTATCATTGGAAGCTCTAACATGACCGGCAAAGCTCTTTCTGTAAATAAAGAATGGAATACCAAAATGGTATCAACAGCTGAAGGTGAAATGTATAAGAACATCCAGTCAGCTTTTGATGCACTGTGGGAAGATAAGAATCATACAAGAAAGTATGAGGATTTCATTGAAGAATATAGAACTAAGTATCAGACTATAAAGAAACAGAGAAAACTTGCGGCAGAGAATAGCCCTGTTGTTTCTTTGGAACAGTATAGACTCGCACCAAATTCAATGCAGGTGGATTTTATAAATAATCTAAAAAAATAATAGGTAATTGCGAAACTCGTTCCGAGTTCCGCAATCTCGATTAAAAACAGGGAAGTCATCTTGCTATGGCAAGATGACTAAGATTTGAAGCAATTATAGGCACACTAAAAGC
>JAGBNF010000033.1 GCA_017634555.1 Eubacterium sp.
ATATATATCAATGAATATCCAGGATCACTACTTCAGGGTTGTTAAAGAATCTCGGGAGCGGTGTAGACTCTCTTCCGAGTCCTCTGCTCACCTCCATTATGCTTCCATTCGAAAGAGTATAGGTTCCGTTAACATATTCTGCAAATACTCCCTGATCGGGTGCAAACATACCTTTATTTATAAAAGGTATTCTTATCTGTCCCGCATGAGCATGTCCCGCAAGTATAAGATCAAAACCATATTGCTCATATACAGCAACCTTTTCGGGACGATGAGTAAGAAGAATCTTTAAATGTGATTCCTCCGTCTTAGCCCAGGCACTGTCTATCTGCTCCTTCCACTGCTCCTCGGTCTTTCCGTAAGGATCGTCAACTCCGCAGATATCGATATCAACATTGTTGACAGTTACCGTTTCACAGTCTCCGACGAGTACCGTTACGCCGACACTTTCCATATAGGCCTTCATTTCATCCTGGCGTTTACTCCAGAATTCATGATTGCCCGTCACATAGTAGCAGGGATACTTCTTCACAATATCTTCTATGAAGATCTTGGTATTCTTATCTCCCAGCTTATCATCGAAAATATCTCCGCCCAGAAGTACGAGATCCGGCTTTTCCTTATCTATCATATTGATAAGAGTCTTCATGTTCTTACCGTAATAGCAGGAATGCAGATCCGTAACAAGTGCGATCCTCACAGACCCCTTCTCACCCGAGACCAGATCCAGAGAAATGTGCTCCGTAACGGGAATCCACGAAAGTGGCCACCATACAAGGAAAGCTCCTATAAGCGTATAGAATATGATCTTTCCTTTACTCTTCTTTTTCATCTTTTTATCTTTATCACTCAAATATTAGTAAAGCTCCTTTACTGCCGGGTAAAGCTTCTTGAAGTACTCATATCTCTCATTGTACTTAGCCACAAGCTCTGCTTCCGGCTCGATAACATCTGAAAGCTCTACAAGTCCTGATGTAGCTTCAACTACATTTGCATAGTTTCCGCATCCAACTGCTGCAAGAATTGCACCACCAAGTGCAGGACCTTCATCATTCTTAACTGTCTTGATCGTAATGCCGAGTACATTTGCAAGAATCTTTTTCCAGAGAGGGCTCTTAGCACCACCACCACAGACAGTGCTTTCAGTAATATTAATACCCTGAGCCTTAGCGATCTCGATAGAATCACGAAGTCCGAATGCAACACCTTCAAGAACTGCCTGGATCATATCTTCTCTTGATGTATCCATGCTCATTCCGAAGAAGCATGCTCTTACTGCAGGATTGTTCCATGGTGAACGCTCACCCATGAGGTATGGAAGGAAGTAAACTGTGTTCTCACCCAGCTTAGTAATTCCTGTCTGGCTTCCTGCGTAATCCTTCTCCTTAAGGATTTCATCCATCCACCACTTGTTGCATGATGCAGCTGAAAGCATACATGCCATAAGATGGAAACCACCGTCAGCGTGATCGAATGAATGAAGTGCGTTAGCACTGTCAACACCGAACTTATCACTTGTGATAAATACTGTTCCTGATGTTCCGAGTGAGATATTACACTTGTTAGGACCAACTGTTCCTGTACCACAAGCTGCTGCTGCGTTATCTCCGGCACCTGCAACAAACTTAGGAGCCTTTGAAAGTCCGAGTTCAGCCATAACCTCAGGCTTCATCTCACCTACAACTTCGAAGCTTTCGTAAAGCTTTGGAAGCATCTCCTCTGTGATACCACAGATTTCGATCATTTCCTTTGACCAGCACTTATTCTTAACATCCAGAAGAAGCATACCTGATGCATCTGAATAATCTGTTGAATTAGCACCTGTCATCTTATATACAAGATAATCCTTAGGAAGCATTATCTTCTTGATCTTTGCGAAAAGTTCAGGCTCATTCTTCTTCATCCAAAGGATCTTTGGAGCAGTGAAGCCTGCGAATGCGATATTTCCTGTATGATCTGAAAGGAACTGCTTTCCGATCTCGTTATTGAGGTAATCAACCTCAGCAGTTGTTCTTCCGTCATTCCAAAGAATTGCAGGGCGTATAACCTCATCGTTCTCATCGAGAACTACAAGACCGTGCATCTGTCCGCCGACACCGATACCGTCAACTACAGGATTATCATAACCCTCAAGGAGCTCCTTGATACCTGCTATTGACTGAGTATACCAATCCTCAGGACTCTGCTCTGACCAACCCGGATGTGGGAAGCTGAGACCATACTCCTTTGATACTGTCTTCTGAATTTTGCCGTTTTCATCTGTAATGATAATATTTACTTCTGATGTTCCAAGATCAACACCTATAAACATTTTTTATCCTCCTAAATAATTTTTTCTGTCCCCTTCTAAAGAGACTTCGTTCACGAAAAACTATGTATCATTATATCTTTTTTTATCTTTATATGCAACGATACATAAGGGTTTTTAACCCCTACAAATCATAGATAATAATTTCTTCATTTGATTTTTATAAGCATTTCAACTATAATGTGTTCGAAATTTTTTGAAGGTTAAAAGGAGAAACAAAATGACACAATTTAACACTTATGAAAATGCTTTAGGGCTTTTCAGATCAGTCAACTGCGCAGGTTCAGTTAACAACATCTTCATTGCTTACAAAAATACAAGCAGTGCAGCCGGTGCATTCGGTGCCGTCGGGGGAATGGTTGCCGCAATAGCAGATACAGCATCACAGAATGTTTTCAAAACAAACGATGGATTTCTTTTCAATCAGACCGATTACGGCATAGGTGTAATTCCACTTAAAGCAGTTAAGGCCTTACTCACATACTCACCGGATAAATTCGAGCCGGATATGAGTAAATTCTTTTTCTTCAGATATGAAGATATTCAGTCTCTTGAAGTTAAGAACTTTAATATCTTCAACAAGAAGATCCAGGCCATTAATCTCGCTTTAAACAATGGTATTAAGGGAAGTCTTATGGCACCTGTTTCCGATAAGCATCTTCCTTATCAGCAACAGTGTTTTGCAAATTTCTGTGCAAACTACAAGAAAAAATAAGTAAATAAAATAGGTAAATAAAATAAGTATACGAAAGGGCTGTCACCTCAATCACTTGAGGCGACAGCCCTTTTTTAAATCATAGTCTCAGATTTGCTGATTATGCAAACGGATTCTCTGACTTGTATAATACTCCTGCCGGATGATTGTAATCGATCTGATCGAAGCTTACTCCGAGGAACTTAAATACATCAAAGAGAAGCTTTCCATTGTGATGGAATGTAATAGCTGCATGATGTGGATAATTTCTCTGAACAAGAACGTGACGATAGAAACGTCCCATCTCAGGAATAGCGAAGATACCGATTGCACCGAATGATCTTGTAGCAACCGGAAGGATCTCACCTTCTGCTACGTAAGCACGAAGCTTTCCGTCAGATGTTGACTGAAGACGGAAGATTGTAGCATCACCAGGGATAAGATCTCCTTCAAGTGTTCCGTTTGTAACTTCTACAGGAAGTGAACGAGCCATGATCTTCTGGTTTCTCATCTCGCAGAATGCAAGCTTGTTTGTAGCTGTATTTCCGCAGTGGAATCCCATGAATGTATCTGTAATCTTGTAATCATAAGCGAACTTGCCCTTGATCTCCTCATCATACATATCCTGAGGAACTGTATTGTTGATATCAAGAAGTGTAACTGTATCTTCACTTACAAGCTCACCGATGTACTCTGAAAGAGCACCGTAAATATCAACCTCACATGAAACAGGAATTCCATCCTTTGCAAGACGGCTGTTTACGTAGCAAGGTACACACTTGAACTGTGTCTGGAATGCCGGCCAGCACTTTCCTGCAACGATAACATTGCTTCTGCTGCCCTTATGAGCCTCGATCCAGTCACGAAGTGTAAGCTCATACTGAGCAAGAGTTGAAAGGATTTCAGGCTTCTTGTTACCAGCGCCAAGCTCTGCAGCCATATCTTCAACAACTGCAGGAATTCTCTCATCGCCTTCATGATTCTTGAATGCTTCGAAAAGATCAAGCTCTGAATTCTCTTCAATCTCAACACCGAGGTTGTAAAGCTGCTTGATAGGAGCGTTACATGCAAGGAAGTCCTGTGGTCTTGGTCCGAAGCTGATGATCTTAAGATCGCTGAGTGCGATTCTTACTCTAGCTACAGATACGAAATCCTTGATCATATCAGCACACTCATCTGCTGTACCTACAGGGTACTCAGGGATGTATGCTCTGAGGTTACGAAGCTTAAGGTTGTAGCTTGCATTAAGCATACCACAGTAAGCATCTCCTCTGTCATCAAGAAGTCTGTCTCCAGCTTCCTCAGCTGCAGCGATGATCATGCAAGGTCCCTGGAATTCCTTAACGAGAAGTGTCTCAGGTGTCTCAGGACCAAAGTTTCCAAGATAAACAACAAGAGCGTTGATACCTGCTGCATTAACGTCAGCAAGTGCTTTTCTCATATCAACTTCATTCTCTACTGTAACAGGACACTCATAAATGTCGCCGTACTTCTCCTTATAAGAAGCAACTACTGCCTTTCTTCTGCTCTCTGAAAGACTCATTGGGAAACAATCACGGCTAACAGCGATAATTCCCATCTTAACCTCTTGTAAATTATTCATTCTTAAACCCCTCCTGGTTATAAAATATTTCTGTGGCTACTAGCGCCATCATTTAACTGGTTAATAAATGTTTAGTTACAGCTCGCTGTTGATGGACTCATAGATTCCGTCAGCATCAAGCTTATACTTTGTAAGCAGCTCCTTAGCAGGACCTGACTCACCGAAGGTATCCTTAACACCGAGTCTTGTAACCTTAACAGGACACTTCTCGGCAAGAACCTCACATACAGCACTTCCGAGTCCTCCGATGATAGAGTGCTCTTCAACTGTAAATACTCTGTTTGTTTCCTTAGCTGCCTTGATAACGATCTCCTCGTCAAGCGGCTTGATTGTATGAATATTGATGACTCTTACGCTGATTCCTTCCTTCTCGAATCTCTCAGCAACCTCAAGTGAAGGTGCTACTGTAAGACCTGTTGCGATGATTGTAAGATCACGTCCGTCTCTTAACTGAACGCCCTTCCCGATCTCAAACTTGTAATCATCGTTATCATTGATTACAGGAACTGCAAGTCTACCAAATCTCATGTATACAGGTCCCTTATGAAGATAAGCTGCACGAACTGCTGCCTTTGCTTCAATATCATCACTCGGATTGATAACAACCATTCCCGGAATAGCTCTCATAAGTGCGATGTCTTCGTTACACTGATGTGAAGCACCGTCCTCACCTACAGAGATACCTGCATGTGTTGCTCCGATCTTTACATTTAACTTCGGATATCCGATTGAGTTTCTAACCTGCTCGAATGCTCTTCCTGCAGCGAACATAGCAAATGTGCTCATGAACGGTACCTTGCCGCAAGTAGCAAGACCTGCTGCAATACCTGCCATATTACACTCTGCAATACCACAGTCTATGTGTCTCTCAGGAAATTCCTTCTTAAATACTCCTGTCTTTGTAGCTGCTGCAAGGTCTGCATCAAGTACTACAAGATCTGAAAATTCTTTTCCAAGCTCAACAAGCGCTGCGCCGTAGCTGTCTCTTGTTGCTACTGCCTTTTTTTCTTCTGCCATAATTCTCACGCCCTTCCCAGCTCGGCCATAGCCTGCTCAAATTCTTCGTCATTAGGTGCCTTTCCGTGCCATCCTACCTGATTTTCCATGAATGACACACCCTTGCCCTTAACTGTATGGGCAATGATCGCTGTAGGCATACCCTTGGTTTCCTTAGCTTCCTTAAGGGCAGCTGCAATCTCATCAAAGTTATTTCCATCGATTGAAATTACATGGAAATTGAATGCTTCGAACTTCTTGTCGAGCGGATTTGGTGAACAAACCTCATCAAGGCTTCCGTCGATCTGAAGATTGTTGTTATCTATGATAACTACAAGGTTGTCAAGCTTACGGAATCCGGCAAACATAGCTGCTTCCCAGATCTGACCCTCTTCAGATTCTCCGTCGCCACAGAGTGCATATACTCTGTAATCCTTGTTATCAAGCTTTGCTGCAAGTGCCATACCAACTGCAGCTGAAAGACCCTGGCCCAGTGATCCGGATGACATGTCTACGCCCGGAATATGCTTCATATCCGGATGTCCCTGCAGATAAGAACCGGTATGTCTGAGGGTGGTTAGATCTTCTACCGGGAAATAACCCCTGTTAGCAAGGGTTGAATAAAGTGCAGGGGCTACATGTCCCTTAGACAGTACAAATCTGTCTCTATCCGGATCGCCCGGGTTGGATGGGTTTATATTCATCTCTTCAAAGTAGAGATAAGTCATAATATCTGCTGCAGACAGTGATCCGCCCGGATGACCTGACTTAGCACTATGTACAGCTGTGACGATTCCTCGTCTTACATCTAAAGCTTTCTGCTGTAATTCCTGATTTGTCATTTTGATATCCTCTTCTAAATTTTTATGCTGCGATGCCCATACCTTCTCGAACGGCACCGTATGACAAGTAACTCAATATTACTCTCCGAATACTGCCTTATAATCCTTCTGGAACTTCTCGATACCCTGATCTGTAAGTGGGTGCTTTGTCATCTGAGCAATAACTGAATATGGTACTGTAGCGATATCAGCGCCTGCAAGTGCACAATCAGTAACATGAATAGGATTTCTGATACTTGCTGCGATAATCTCTGTGTCAATTCCGTAGTTATCGAAGATCTGAACGATTGTCTCGATAAGATCGATACCCGGTGTGCTGATATCATCAAGTCTTCCAAGGAATGGTGAAACATATGTTGCACCAGCCCTAGCTGCAAGAAGTGCCTGATTTGCTGTAAAAATAAGAGTTACATTTGTCTTGATTCCTTCTGCTGAAAGAACCTTAACTGCCTTAAGACCTTCAACTGTCATTGGGATCTTAACAACCATGTTAGGATGGATAGCTGCGATCTCGCGTCCTTCCTTGATCATACCTTCTGCGTCAACTGTTGTAGCCTTAACCTCTCCACTGATCGGTCCGTCAACGATTGAAGTGATTTCCTTGATTACTTCGTTGAAATCTCTTCCTTCCTTTGCGATAAGTGATGGGTTTGTTGTTACGCCGCAGATAACCCCCATGTCATTTGCCTTGCGAATGTCATCAACATTAGCTGTGTCAATAAAAAACTTCATTTTTCACCCTCCTAAAGTAAATTTTTGGATATAAAAATAATTATATAGTTATTTAATAACATTTAAAAGAAACAAATTTATTAATTATTTATGTATTTTTACGGACTGTACGGTATTTCCGGTCAGCTCCGTACTTCTGTCGTCAGGCTGCTGTCCGCCGACATAAATTGTATATTCACCACCAGGTATGAATCTCTCACCGTCTTCCTTAACAACAGTGAAGGACTTGTCCATGATCTTAAGTGTTACTGTCTTTGTCTCGCCCGGAAGAAGTGATACTCTTTCGAAGCTGCAGAGACAATACTTAGGCTGATCAGCAAGCTTTGCTCCCTCTGCCGAGGAAATGTATGCTTCAACGATCTCGTCTGCAGCAACCTTGCCTGTGTTTGTAACATCAACCTTGATCTCATTTGTCGCATCATCAAAGCTTGGAGCACCATAGCTGAAGCTTGAATAGCTGAGACCGTATCCGAAAGGATAAAGCGGTGCAGAGTCCATGAACTTATATGTACGACCCTTCATGCTGTAATCGCTGAACTCAGGAAGTGTTCCTTCCTTATAAAATGTAACAGGGAGCTTTCCGCTTGGGCTTACCTTACCGAAGAGTATATCTGCAAGTGCTCTTCCGCCGTACTCTCCACTGTACCAAGCCTGAAGAACCGCATTACAGTTCTCATCTGCAAAGGTTACATCCATTGCACTGCCTGTATTTATTACAACGATGACAGGCTTTCCTGTCTTTGTAACTGCCTCGAGAAGTCTCTGCTGGCATGCAGGAAGGAAGAGAGAATTCTTATCGCCGGCTGCGAATGCATTTCCCGTATCTCCTTCTTCACCTTCAATAGTTGAATCAAGACCGAGTGAAAGGATTACAACATCACTGTGCTCTGCAACTATCACTGCCTCCTGGATTCTGTCGTCTTCACGAGCAAGAGGCTGAACCTTATCAAGGTAAAGGTGGCTTCCCTCTGAATAAAGAACTCTGATATCATCACCGGCTGCGGCGCGGATACCATCGAGGTTTGTTACATACTCAGAAGCTGTTCCGTTGTAGTTACCGTTAAGAACTGTTACGGAGGTTGCTGTAGGTCCGATGATACCTATAGTCTTGATCTTACTTCTGTCAAGAGGAAGGATACCGTCATTCTTGAGCATTACCACTGACTTAAGTCCTGCCTGATAAGCAAGGTCCTTAGACTCCTTTGTATCAACGGCATCGTAATCGATACTGTCATACTCACAGTCATCAGCGAACATTCCGAGACTTGCTCTTACCGTATAAACTCTTTCTGCTGCTTCTCTGATCTGCTGCTCTGTGATAAGTCCCTCTTCATATGCCTTCATGATATGAAGATAAACTATTCCGCAATTAAGATCACAGGTTGCATCAAGTGCCATCTTAGCCGACTCTGTAGGACCTGAGGTTACCATATGATTCTCATGGAAATCTCTGATTGCCCAGCAGTCGGAAACTATGTATCCGTCAAATCCGAATCTCTTTCTGAAGATATCTACCAGAAGTGCCTTGCTTCCGCAGCAAGGTTCACCGTTAAGTCTGTTGTATGCGCCCATTACACCGGCAACATCTGCTTCATTAACTGCTTCCTCAAAAGCGGAAATGTATGTCTCCTCAAGATCCTTATTTGATACAACTGCATCAAATGAATGTCTTGTTGCTTCAGGTCCCGAATGTACTGCTGCATGCTTTGCACAGGCTGCAGTCTTAAGGTACTTTCCGTCACCCTGAAGTCCCTTTATAAATTCAACTCCGAGTCTTCCTGTGAGATAAGGATCTTCACCATAGGTTTCCTGACCTCTTCCCCAACGAGGATCTCTGAAAATATTGATATTCGGGGACCAGATTGTGATTCCCTTATAAATATCTCTGTCACCGTGCTTCTTGTTTTCGTTGTAGATTGCTCTTGCTTCTGTCGAAACTACCTCTGCTACTTTTCTGACCATTTCCTTATCAAATGCAGCAGCAAGTGCAATTGCCTGTGGGAAAACGGTAGCTGTGCCTGCTCTTGCAAACCCATGCAGACCCTCGCTCCACCAGTTGAACTCCGGAATTCCAAGTCTTTCGATCGCAGGGGAATCGTAACGGAGCTGAGATGCTGCTTCTTCAAGCGTCATCTTTGCAACAATTTCGGCGGCCTTCTCCTTAAACTCTTTTTTCATAACCCGAATACCCTCCATAAGTATTGTTAAAAAGCGATAAATTTTCCGTTAGTTTCCTCCATTTTCTATGAATTAATACTAACAGAATTATTTTACCATTTCTTTCCAAATATTGCTTTAATTTTTACTAATATTGCTATAAACTTAATATGTAAAATAATCCAGAAAAGGAGCTGAGAAAAAACAATGCAATTTGCCGCACTACTTGCCATATTACCGGTAATACTGTTACTTATCTACATATACAAAATGGACTCTTACGAGAAGGAGCCGATCAAGCTTCTCGTATTGCTCGTTGTATTCGGAGTTATCTCCGCTGTACCGGCTATCATTCTCGAAGAGATCGGAACAGCTATACTGAACGGCATATTCGGAGAGCAGAATCCGCTGGCTTCCCCACCTTTAATTTATAGCTTTATAAATACATTCTTTATCGTTGCTATTTCGGAGGAGCTGGTTAAGTTTCTTGCAGCTTATATCCTTACCTGGAAGAATCCGGCATTCAATTTCAAGTTTGACGGAATAGTTTACTGCTTCTATGCTTCAATGGGCTTCGCACTCATTGAAAATATACTCTACGTTTTCGCAAGATCAGGCGGAGCATCTGTCGGAACCGCAATAGCAAGAGCTCTTCTTGCAATCCCGGCACACGGAATGTTCTCTGTATTCATGGGATACTATTATGGCGAGGCAAAGTTCTGTAGTATTACAGGAAACAAAGCCGGTGTTAAAGCTAATATCGCCAGAGGATTTTTAATATCAATACTCCTTCACGGTTTCTATGACTTCTGTCTCCTTTCGGGAAGATTCGTCATGGTAATTGCATTCTTCCTTTTCGTAATTATCGCGGATATTTACACAGTCATGAAGATCAGCAAGGCTTCAAAGACGAACCTTGCATTATATAACACTCAGTATCAGCCATACTGGGTAACTCAGGGAGCTTATCAGCAGGGCATGTTTAATCCTGCATACTCCGCTCCTCAGGGTTACGGTGCTGCTCCGGGCTTCGATCCATATGCTCAGGGTTATAACAGTGCACCTCAGGGCTACAACGCTCCGCCTCAGCAGGGCTATTCTCCAAATGCTCAGGGCTACTCAGCACAGGGTTATGCTCCGGCTAATCAGAATTTCAATGCAGCTCCTCAGGGCTATAATGCTACACCTCAGCAGGGCTTCAATCCATATGCTCAGGGTTATGCAGCTCAGGGTTATGCTCCGGCTAACCAGAATTTCGACGCAGCTCCTCAGGGCTACGGCAATCCTGCTCAGAATTTCGATGCATCTCTTCAGAGTGCTGCAGCTTCAACGCAGGATGCTTTCGCACAGCCTGCATATAATCAGGCAGATGCCTTCGATGCACAGCAGCCTATATCGGAACAGCATACATCCATTCTCAGACGCGAGCCGCCTAGAATGATCTACTGTCCGAACTGCCATAATATCTGTGATTTCAATTCATTTTTCTGCGGAAAATGTTCTACTCCGATACATAACTTCGGAGCAGCAATGTAAGATTATATCGGAGGCCTATGATGGACAGACAGTATGTTGCAATAGATCTGAAATCCTTCTATGCCTCCGTTGAATGTTTTGAAAGGGGGCTTAACCCCCTTACAGCACGTCTTGTTGTGGCAGATGAGTCCCGCACGGATAAGACCATCTGCCTTGCAGTATCACCTGCACTCAAAGCATACGGGATTTCAGGCAGAGCCAGACTTTTCGAAGTAAAGGCACGACTTGCCGAAATAAAAAGAACCACCGGAGAGGACATAGATTTCATAATCGCTCCTCCTCGGATGGCCCGCTATATCGAATTTTCCAATATGGTCTATAACACATATCTCAAATATATCGCCCCGGAAGATATTCATGTATACAGTATCGACGAGGTGTTTATTGACGTGACCGGTTATCTGAAAACCTATAAAATGACCGCCCACGAACTGACCATAAAGATGATCCGCGACGTCCTCTCCGTTACGGGTATTACCGCAACCGCTGGTATCGGAACGAATCTCTATCTGGCAAAGATTGCAATGGATATCACCGCTAAGCATATGGAAGCAGATGAGGATGGAGTAAGAATTGCCGAGCTGAACGAACGCACTTACCGTGAGCAGCTCTGGGATCATAAACCTATAACAGATTTCTGGCGCATAGGCGGAGGAACCGCAAGACGCCTGGCTGCAAATCATATGTATACCATGGGAGATATCGCAAGAAAAAGTATCACCGACGAGGAACGCCTGTATCAGATTTTCGGAATTGATGCGGAGTTCCTGATAGACCACGCATGGGGTATCGAACCAACAACCATCGCAGATATCAAGAACTATAAGCCATCTACAAACAGTCTTTCATCGGGGCAGGTTCTTTCAACCCCTTATACGATTGAAAATGCAAAGATCATCATCAGGGAAATGACAGAAGCTCTCGTCCTTGATCTTGTAAAGCAGCATCTGGTTTCTAATTCCTTCACACTGGACATAATGTATGACAGAGAAAATGTGGACAACGGAACCTACACGGGAGAAATCCAGGTAGATCGTTACGGAAGACTGGTACCAAAGCATTCTCACGGTACCGCGAACTTTATGAAGTATACAAGCTCCACGGATGTGATAATCAATTCTGTTCTCGAAACCTATGATCGGATAGTTAATCCTGAGCTTACCGTACGAAGACTCAACATTTCCGCAAATGATCTGAAAAACGAGGATGACATCTGCGAACAGTATGATATCTTTACGGATCCGGAAAAACTGGAACAGGAAAAGCGTCTGCAGAATGCAATGCTTGAGATAAAAGATAAGTTTGGAAAGAACGCGATACTGAAGGGCACCAGCTATCTCGATGCCGCAACAGCACGCGACAGAAACGGTTTTATTGGAGGACACAAGGGCTGATAACTATGGATAATACAAATAGTAATACTTATAGTAATCCGAATCAATCAGGTGACTATCACGGAGCCTATGCCGACATAATCAACCTCGAACGTCCGGTTCATATTGATGACGAGTTTGCGGCAAAGCATCCTCCGATCCCACGCGCTGACCGCGCCAAGATCTTTGCATCCTTTGCCGCACTTAAAGATAATCTTACATCACACGATTGATGATATATAGCTATATTTTATCCTCTGATCATTTACATGATCTGTGCAGCTAAATTCAAAATTATATACATAAATATCATTACAGTCACCGGTACATTCAACATTCATAAGATCTCTGCTGCCGGCCTTGAAATCATCCTCTACCGGAATATTTATAATCCTTATCATTAACTACTATCATTTCATAAAAGCCCATATGATCTTCTAAGAATTTTGGAGCCATATACCACTCGTTACTATATGCACCTCTTATCATATCAGTTTTTGTTCTATAATCATCCGGTCTTACTGTCAGATACTCTGCATCCATATATGTATATTCTCTATATTCCGTCATAGCCTTATTTGCCTCGAAATACGTATATGCAAATGCAGCACCCCCGAACAAAAGAAATACCATCACCGCTATTATGATTGTCATTAATGTATAGTGTTTTTTCACTTTTATGATCCTCCTTAATGAGTTTATCATTTTTGTTAGAGAAATCATAATAAAAAGACTTGTATTCTTTATGTACTTGAAAAAAAACTTATAGATTTTCCATATCGTTCATATAAAGTAAAAAAGCACATCACGATGATGTGCTTTTTAAGTGTTCCCGATGCGATTCGAACGCACGACCTTCCGCTTAGGAGGCGGACGCTCTATCCTGCTGAGCTACGGAAACATTCTTCGGTTTTTCAACCGCAGTAATTATTTTATCCGATAGACTCTTTCAAGTCAAGCTCGACATAAACTACGCCAACTCATATATAAGTCAATTCGATTCATTGAAATTTATACTCTCGTCCGAATTTCTGACTAGAATCTCAGCATTCCCTGAAGCCAGACATCACCGCGGAATCTTCTTCCGTTTTCCGGCTCTCCAACCAGATCCTTTTCGTTGATTGCAAGTGTAATGTTATACTCATTACATCTGAGATTCAGAACATAAACTATCTCATTGGTATAACGATTGATGACCTTCTTATATCCGTCAATAGTTCCCACAACTCTGTACATCTCGCATTCAACTCCGCAAGGGATAATGGATGTTTCGATAAGTGAGAAGATATCCTCTCCCGAAGGCTCTGCCAAAGGAAGAAGAATATTTCCGTTGGTGGAAAGTGCCGAGAAGGCAACCGCTTCAATAGCATCCTGGAATCCGAGCATCCATTTCTCAACCTCTACTATATTAAGTACATAGAAAATGAGAGAGAACGAAGGATTATCCGAGATTCCCGCATAAGACTTATTTACCAGTCTTTCCTCTAATTCCACAGCTCCGAAATAAAAGTCCGAATCCGGGATTATATAAGGAAAGTAATGTTCCATGAGAAACTGTCCGGACTCATCCATTTCACCTATCATGGATATACCGATTCCTTCACCGAAATCCTTGTCCATCTGAGCAAAGGATACATCACGGTTTGCATTAACTGCTATTCTGTTGTCCGGTTTAGAAACGATCGTTTTAAAAAGCGGTTCAATATCCTTGATAGACTGAATCTCGCTGAACCCGATAGCTCTGAGATATTTATGCATATAAGTCTCCAAAAAGCCCTGCAGTTATACGCTGCAGAGCTTCTAACTATTCATATAATAATGTAAGTGTCAAAAGTTGACACCATATGACATACGGATTGCTCCGTTTCTCACGAAACTCTCGCAATCCTCGAAACACTCAGAAACCGCTATTATCCTACGGAAAATGCTATTTCTTCGTGTTTCAGCGAGTCAATAAGTCAAAATGCTTTTCTCACAAGTGAAATCGCATTTTGACTTTTGACTCTTATATCATATTATTATTTCTTTGGCTCTATCTTTGAGATGCCACCCATGTATGGGCGAAGTACCTCAGGAATGTTAACTGAGCCATCTTCGTTGAGGTTGTTCTCAAGGAATGCGATAAGCATTCTTGGAGGAGCAACAACTGTATTGTTAAGTGTATGAGCAAGATACTTATCTCCGTTCTCACCCTTTATTCTGATCTGAAGTCTTCTTGCCTGAGCGTCTCCGAGATTTGAACAGCTTCCAACCTCAAAGTACTTCTTCTGACGAGGTGACCATGCTTCTACGTCTACAGACTTAACCTTAAGATCTGCAAGATCTCCTGAACAACACTCAAGTGTTCTTACCGGAATATCAAGTGTGCGGAACAGCTCTACTGTGTAGCTCCACATCTTGTCATACCAATCCATTGATTCCTCAGGCTTACATACAACGATCATTTCCTGCTTCTCGAACTGATGGATTCTGTAAACACCTCTTTCCTCAAGACCATGTGCACCCTTCTCCTTACGGAAGCATGGTGAATAACTTGTAAGTGTAAGAGGAAGCTCAGCTTCATCTATCATCTCACCCTTGAAACGTCCGATCATTGAATGCTCACTTGTACCGATAAGGAAGAGATCCTCTCCTTCGATCTTGTACATCATTGAATCCATTTCATCGAAGCTCATTACACCTGTAACGACATCGCTTCTGATCATGAAAGGAGGAATAACATATGTAAAGCCCTTGTCGATCATAAAATCTCTTGCATAAGAAAGAACTGCACTGTGAAGTCTTGCAACATCACCTATAAGATAATAGAATCCGTTTCCTGCAACTCTTCTTGCTGCATCAAGATCGATACCTGCAAGCTTCTCCATAATCTCTGTATGATATGGAATTTCAAAATCAGGAACGACAGGATCGCCGTACTTCTGAACTTCCACATTTTCAGAATCATCCTTTCCGATAGGAACTGAAGGATCAATTATGTTAGGGATAGTAAGCATGATGTTACGAACCTTCTCGTCAAGCTCCGGCTGAAGTGCCTCAAGTTCTGCAAGACGCTTAGCACTCTCGGCTACCTTTGCCTTAACTGCTTCTGCTTCTTCCTTCTTACCCTGTGCCATAAGAGCTCCGATCTCCTTTGAGATCTTATTCTTCTCTGCACGTATATCATCAGCTTCTGCCTGATTCTCTCTTCTCTTCTTATCAAGCTCAATAACCTCATCAACGAGAGGCAGCTTTCTATCCTGGAATTTCTTCTTAATGTTTTCCTTTACTACGTCAGGATTCTCTCTGAGAAATTTAATATCGATCATTTTGTTTCCTCCTAGATCAAAATGTTTGATTATATTTATCTAATTTACTTCTTATATCAGTCGATGTCAAATGTTATATCGTCGGCATTCTCAATCATGCCCTTAACCATATCGTCTACAGTCTCTGCTTTTTTCAGTGCCTGCTTTTCTTCTTCGGAAAGAACGATGTATGATTCTCCCTTAATTATCTCCTTTAAATATGTGTAGCATCCGTCTCTGGTGTGTATCGCACTCAGTATAACTCCCGAATTCTCTTCATTGAGAAGTGCCAGTGAGAAGCTCTGTTCTCCGGCCATATCAGGAAATGCATTGTACTTCAGCATTCCCAGTTTATCATAACAGGAATCAAGATGTGCCTTAAAGGTTCTGTGTTCCTTTGTAACCTTCTTAGCATTTGCTTTCACTTTATCCATCTCTTTAAATCTTGTTAATATGATGGACTCAAGATCCATTCCTTTTTTTCCACTCATTACAACATAATACTTTCTTGTAATGGACATCAGCTGTCTTATGGTAAACGCAAGTATTACAGCAAGTATTACTATAAGAACAAAGAACACTATAACGACAATCTCTAAGTTAATCCCAAATACATGTGTTGTCGTAAGTATCATATCTGCTCCTTCGTATTTATTATATTTAAAATTCTCTCAAGGTCATCTGATGAGAAATATTCAATCTCAATACGACCTTTATTTTTACCGCGAGGCTTGATCTTAACCTTGGTACCGAGAGTATTCTTAAGATTATCCTCCATCTGTGAAAGAATTGCAAGGAGTGCTGTATTATCCTCCTTCGGAGTTTCAGCCTTCTCCTTATCCTTCTTTGAAAGAATAGTATTTACATCCTTAACAAGCTGCTCAGTATCTCTTACATTAAGACCCTTATCAAATATAGTCATTGCAGTCTCATACTGAACATCCGGATCTTCTATAGATATAAGACATCTTGCATGTCCTGCACTGATCATCTGCTCAACAAGCATTTCCTTAACCTTATCTGAAAGCTTAAGAAGTCTGAGAGAATTTGTGATTGCAGTTCTGCTCTTTGATACTCTCTCTGCAACCTCATCCTGCTTAAGATTAAACTCTTCGATAAGACGATTATATGCAAGTGCTTCTTCAATTGGATTAAGATTCTCTCTCTGAATATTTTCAATGAGAGCTATCTCAACTCTCTGCTGCTTTGTGTACTTACGAACTATAACAGGAACTTCCTTTATACCTGCAAGTCTTGCAGCTCTCCATCTTCTCTCACCTGCTATGATCTCATATCCACGATCCTTCTTATATACAATGATTGGCTCAATAACGCCCATTTTCTTTATAGACTCAGCGAGTTCATTAAGAGCATCCTCATTAAAGTTAGTTCTCGGCTGGTTAGGATTTGGTTCTATGTCAGTAACCTTTACAAAAAGTTCAGTTACTTCTTCAGAAGTTTTCTTCTCTGCAGCTGTACGCTTCTCCTTTGCTGCCGGAGTTTTCTTTGAAGCAGTCTTTATATCCTTCTTAGCCTGCTTTACCTCTTCATCACTAACTGACAGAAGACTATTTATTCCTCTGCCAAGTCCTCTCTTTACTGCCATTATTTCCTCCTAATTGGTTTACATAATATATTTTATGAAATTTAACCTGTTTATAAACTGACAATGTTATCAACAGTTTCCCTTTTATAAAAACAGTTTATTGTTGATAACTTCATCTGCAAGCTTACGATATGCCTCCGCACCTGTTGATCTGCTATCATATAAATTGATCGGAAGGCCGAAACTTGGAGCTTCTGCAAGACGAACATTTCTTGGTACAACTGTATCGTAAATAATCTCATCAAGGTTATCTCTTACATTCTGGACAACCTGTGCAGACAGATTATTTCTTGTATCATACATAGTAAATACAATTCCTTCGATTTCGAGGAATTTATTAAGTTTCTTCTTAATCAGCTCGATTGTATAAATAAGCTGTGATAAACCTTCCAGTGCATAGAACTCACACTGTATTGGAACTATTACAGTATCGGCTGCTGTCATAGCATTTATTGTAAGAAGTCCAAGTGCCGGTGGACAGTCAATAATTATAAAATCAAACTGCTTTCTGACATTCCTTACTATCTCTTTTAATACATACTGTTTATTCTCTTCATCAATGAAGTCTATCTCTGCACCTGCAAGATTTCGACTGGATGGTATAAGATTCAGATTATCAAATACATTGATGATCATTGCTTCACCAAGATTGCAGTCACCGCACATAACTTCATATATAGTTTTACTGTCTTCAGAAGAATCTAAAGCCTGTTTATCAATACCAAGTCCACTGGTCATATTTCCCTGTGGATCAAGATCGATAGCAAGAACCTTCTTTCCCTTTTCAGCCAGACAAGCTGCAAGGTTTATGGAAGTTGTTGTCTTACCGACTCCACCCTTCTGATTGGCAATAGCAATTATTCTTCCCACTTTATTGTCTCCTATACTTCGAATAATTTTGCCTAAATTACTCTTCTTAAACTTTTCTCAATTATCCCGGATTTAGTTGATTATCAATTCACGAATATCCTATATTTACAAACTTTCAACTAAAATCGGACGTTGTATATTATATCATAAGAAGCCCTCTTTCTCCACCACTACATATAGTTGCTGATATCACATATATCACAAATTGTTCTTTGATTTACGTTATAATATCCACATTAATTATTTCTATGTGATAAATGTTTCACATGAAACATTTATCATTATCTATATAATATTGTTTCATGTATGAATCTTATGTTTCACATGAAACATTTTCTATCATCTATATGATATTGATTCATACATGAATATAATGTTTCACATGAAACATCAATCACAATCTGTATTATATAGTTGTATTTTATATAAATGTTTCATGTGAAACATTAAAAAAGAGCAACACTAAATATGTTGCTCTTAAAAGTTTTCATTTGAAACATAAAATCAAAATTGATTACATTTCCTCAACACATCCGATTCCAAGAAGTTCCATAGAATCTCTGATGACTTTTCTTGTAAGATATACAAGACTAAGTCTTGCATTTTTAAGTGCTGCATCATTAACAAGAACTTTATTATCATGATAGAACTTATTGAATGCCTGAGCTACAGCAATTGCAAATCTTGCAACGATATGTGGTTCATATGTTTCAGATGCTGACTTAACAACTGCAGGGAATCTGTATAACTGCTTGATAAGATCTACAGATGCCTGATCTGACAGAAGACTGAAGTCAATATCTGAAGAAAAGCTGTAATCAGATGCATTTCTGAGAATACTTGAACATCTTGCATATGTATACTGAACATATGGTCCTGTCTCACCTTCAGGATTAAGTATATGCTCCCAATTGAAGGATACATCCTTAATTCTCTGATTATAAAGATCATTGAAAATAACTGCACCGACACCAACTACTCTGGATACTTCATCCTTATCCTTAAGATCCGGATTTTTTTCATCTATTGTTGTTCTGATCTTTGAGATTGCTTCCTTAAGAATATCCTCAGCATAAATAACATTTCCGCCTCTGGTTGAAAGCTTTGCTCCTCCAAGACTTACAAGTCCGTAAGGAATATGTACAAGACTATCCTTAGCCCATTCATATCCGAGAAGTTCTACTACCTTGAACACCTGCTTGAAATGAAGCTTCTGTTCCTGACCTGTTACATAGAGACATTTAAAGAAATCAAATGTTTCTTTTCTATACTTAATTGCTGCAAGATCTCTTGTAGCATAAATAGTACTTCCATCATTCTTAAGGATAAGACATGGAGCCATATCATATTCTGAAAGATCTACGATTTTTGCTCCTTCACTTTCTGTGAGAAGTCCGGCCTTCTCAAGATCTTCAACTACAGCATCAGCCTTATCTATATAGAAGCTTTCTCCTGTATAATGATCGAATTCCATACCAAGGAGTTTATATATTCTCTTGAACTCTTCAAGACTTATATCAAGGAACCATCTCCAGACCTTAAGAGCTTCCTCGTCACCCTTTTCCATCTTACTGAACCAAAGTCTTGCTTCATCTTCAAGTGCAGGATCCTTATCAGCTTCTTCATGGAAAAGTACATAGATTCTCATAAGTTCCTCTATACCTTTTTCCTTAACAGCTTCTTCGCTTCCCCATCTCTTATATGCAACGATGAGCTTACCGAACTGTGTTCCCCAGTCACCAAGGTGATTGATTCTCTCAACCTTGTATCCAAGCTTATCAAAAATCTTATATAATGAATTTCCGATAAATGTAGTTCTGAGATGACCTACATGGAAATTCTTTGCAACGTTAGGAGAAGAGTAGTCAATACAAATTGTCTTTCCCTTTCCTTCATCGGATGAACCGAAATCTTCAGCTGCAATCTTTTCGATCATTGTCTTAAGGAATGAATCCTTCTTCATAAAGAAGTTAAGATATGCACCCTGTACATCAATCTTTTCTATACTATCATCAGATATTTTCTCTGCAAGTTCAGCAGCTATTAAGTTCGGGGCTTTATGCATAACCTTTGCAAGTCTGAAGCAAGGGAATGCAAAATCACCGAGTTCCGGTTTTGGTGGATTCTCGATAGACTTTTCAATATCCTCAACTGTAAGATCAGTTAATTCCTTAGCTATAAGCTCCGCTACTAGTTTCTTCATCATAATTCTCCTTGATTATTTAGTTTACATAACTATATACATTAATCTATATGTATTAGACTAATTATTAATATCTATGGTAACTTTAACAGTAGTACCTTTATCATTAGTTAACATAATATTTCCATCTAACAAGTATACGATTTCTCTTATTCTCTTAATTCCGCTATACCAGGATGATTTATCATCATATTTATCCGGAAGACCCTTTCCGTTGTCCTTAACGGTAAGCTCCAGCTTTCCACTCGCTTCGGTTACCTTAACCTGAACATGATTTGCTCCTGAATGCTTATAGATATTATCAAATATCATATCAAGTATTCTGTATAATGAAAGTGTTCTGATATAAGGTGGCTGAATATTAAGGTCAACGAAGTCATAGTCTATCACAACTTCAGGGTGTTTGTCACCTGTCTCTATGATAAAATCTTCAATTACATTTTTTATATTCTTTTTATCATCGAAATAGTAGTTATTCTTCTTAAGGCAGTCATCTATAATGAGCAGCATATTTTTCGAATTGATTATTACTTCATCAACCGTAACCTTAGCTCTGTTAGGATCTGTTCTGATTATCTCTCTTACAACCTCAAGCTTATGATTGTTGCTGCTTATCTCAGATCTGATTCTCTTATCAAGCACAGTTGAAATGTAAGTCTTATCGAAGGTACTCATCATAAGTATATTCTTACCGTGCTTCTTTCTGCTGTCAGGATAACTATCCTTTGCGATTTCTTCTTCAGGTTCAACAGAATCCGGTTCAATACTGATATCACTGAGTCCCAGATAATTTTTCAGAGAACCTATAGCCTGCTTAGCCTTTACGATTTTTCCGAGTCTTGTTTCAATCGCTTTGATATTCTGGTTTTCCTGATCTATCTTATCCTCGAGAGCATTTCTCTCTTCAGTAAGTATTTTTATCTCACGACGAATTTCGGCTTCCTTTTCATTCTCGTTTGCTTCCACATTTATCGGACTGAAAAGATTTTTACGATAGTCTGAGTTGAGAGAGTATATACTCTTTGTTTTCACAAGCTCGTCCAGCTTTACATTTATTTCAAACAGGCGGGACTTGGAACTCTGAAGCTCAGACAGATGATCCGAATAGATTGCATTAAAATATGTAAGCATTTCTTCGTTTGCTTCCATTATGCTTCTGATATCTTTGATGTTACTCATGATCATACCTCATCATTATTACTGTCGCCTTTATCCTTGCTATCCGGATATTTAACTATTTCCGAATAGATATCTCTTGTTTTATATTTCTTTATTTTCTCAGCTTCCTGCTTATTCTTTTTCTTTTTACGATTATGTGAAACTACGATGGACAGAATAAGTATAACTACGAGTATAAGTACTGAAAGTACAAGAATAACTATGATAGCAATATTCTTTATCCTGCTGTCCTTAGCACCTGTATCTGTATCATCAGCTCCGGATGCATCCGTAAGTGAAGACAGCTCACCACTGTTAGTAGCACGTGAATAGATAGATGATATTCCTACATTAATATATGACTGTGAGATAAGCTCTCCCTTATAGTATATCTCAAGTATTCCTGCTTTATTATCCTCAGGTTCCGGGTAGAGTACAGGCTTTATCGTAATATCATCTGCTCCTGTACCTTTTTCTACATTAATACATATATTATCGTTCAGATAATAATATGGAAGAGAATGCCCCACATTTGAATAATAATTCTTTATAAGTGCGGATTCTTCCGGATTTATCTCAATCTTATATCCTCTGAGAGGATATACTCTTTCATAACTGTTGAATACATGATTGCAGAGCTTGACCGTATCACTATAGATCATTGATTCCGGATCTGCACCCATTACAACACATGCAACTGTCATTCCGTTTTTCTCAGCAAATGATACGAAGCATCCTCCTATATCGGAATAACCAATCTTTCCGCCTATATGATATTTATAGTAATAATCCTCATTGGCATAATACTTCATTCTGTTATCCTGCCAAAGCTCTCTTTCATCACTTTTATTTGTAGGAGGAATGAAGTAATTCTCAGTTTCGATAATAGTTCTGAAAAGCGGATGTCTGTAGAGAGCACCTGCTATAAGTGCCATATCATATGCCGAACATGCTGTGCTTGAAGCGTAATCATTATTTGGTCCGCTGAAGCTGCTGTTCTTACATCCAAGCTGTGCTGCAACACTATTCATTTCTTCAGTGAATGATTTAACATCACCGCTTACATATTCTGCAAGTGCATAGGCTGCTTCATCACCTGATTTAAGAAGTAATCCATAAAGAAGATCTTTTACAGAAATCTCCTCTCCAGGATAAACAACTACATCCAGATAATCCGCATTTTCTTCATAATATTTATTATTCGATACCTTATATATATCTGAAGTTGAACCCTTTTCAAATACAACAAGGGCTGTCATTAATTTAAGAAGTCCACCGGGACAATACTTTTTGTCTGAATTATACTCATAAAGCATGTTGCCTGTTTTAACATCGATCACCGCAGCCGCTTTACAGTTAAGCTCCTGTACGGGATCTGTCAATGTTGCATCTGTAATTGAAGCAACTGATGTATCAATATCCGAATCATCGTCATCTTCATCAAAGATCACATTTTCATTGATAAATGATTCCATGCAAAGCTCATCCGCATGAACACTTATCGGACTGATACACATTGCTGCGATAATTATCACAGCAAGAAATCTATATATAAAATTATGTCTCATAATATCCTCAAAATGGTTATAAAAATCTACTTAACAGAAAATAGCCATAGATGTTATAATTATCCTACTTTTTTAAATAAAACACAAGACTGATAAGTCCGAAAGGAGAAAATCTTGAGACTCAGAAATGTAACCGGTTCGCGTGAGGTAATCGCAGAAAACGAATATGTAATTCATGATGAGAAATCAATGAAGGGAAAGTGGAAGGAATTCTTCGGAAATGATAATCCGCTCTACATCGAAATAGGTATGGGCAAGGGAACCTTCATTATGGAAAATGCTCGTCAGAATCCAAATATCAACTATATCGGAATTGAGAAATATTCAAGTGTTCTTATCCGTGCTATTGAAAAAAGAAATCTGGAACCTGAGCTTACAAATCTCTTCTTTATAAGAATGGATGCCGAAGAGATAGAAGATGTATTTGCACCTGAAGAAGTAGATCATATCTATCTTAATTTTTCAGATCCTTGGCCTAAGGCACGTACTGCAAAAAGACGTCTTACTTCTGACAGATTTCTCGGAAGATATATCAACATTCTTGCAAAGGGATCAAGCATAACCTTTAAAACAGATAACATTGATCTCTTCGAATATTCTGTTGAGACTGCCGAAGAATGTGGATGGAATATAACTAAGATCACACGTGATCTTCATAAGTCAGAATATGCTGAAGGAAATATCATGACTGAATATGAGAAGAAATTTTCTCAGCTTGGCAATAAGATCAACATGATGGAATATTTCCCACCGGAAAAAAAATGAAATAATAAAAAATTCCCTCGACTATGATTTTTCATAATCGAGGGATATTTTTTATTACTATTCTGATTATTTAGCATTTCTCTTGTAGAATACAACAACTCTTCTGTATGGCTCTTCACCTTCAGACTTTGTTGCTACATATTTCTCACCCTGAAGAGTTGAATGAATGATTCTTCTCTCATATGGGTTCATTGGCTCAAGAGTGAAGGAACGTCTTGACTTCTTAACCTTGAATGCAATGTTCTTAGCAAGTGTCTCAAGTGTTTCCTTACGTCTCTCTCTGTAATTCTCAGTATCAAGCTTAACACGAATATGTGTATTTGACTTCTTATTAACATAGAGGTTAATAAGATACTGAAGTGAATCAAGAGTCTGTCCACGCTTACCGATGATGATTCCCATCTCAGGTCCTTCTACATCGATATTAAGTGTTCTTGTATCCTTATCAAGCTCAACTGTTATATCTGCTTCAAGCTCCATAGCAGCGAAAAGCTTCTTCAGATATTCCTTGGTATCATCTATTATTGACTCATCAATTACAACCGGCTGAGCATCTTCCTTTGGTGGTTCTGTCTTCTCAACAGTCGGAGCCTTTTCCGTTCTCTCAGTCTTTGGTGCCTTTTCCTTTACAGGCTTCTCAGCATCTGACTTCTTCTCGGTCTTAATCTCAGTCATTGTATCTGTAAGGATGTCATCAATAGTTTCTGTATTCTTAGGTCTTGCCTTAATTACTGCAGGCTTCGCACCTATACCGAGGAATCCCATACTTCCTTTGAAAACAACCTGTGTTTCAAGGTTAGATGTTGCAACACCAAGGCTTGTAGCAGCTTCGATGATAGCATCATCTATGGTTTTTCCTGTAAATTCACGAAATTCCACTATTTACTCTCCTTTATTATTATAATCCCTTACGGAATTAGCACGTGCCGATATACTTCCGGCCTTATATTTCTTACCTGTATCTGTTCTATCCTCAACATCTGAGGACTGGTTTTCATTTTTATAAGCTGTAGGTGAAGTATAGTTCTTAAGCTTTGTGTTACTATACTTATTCATATTTCTTGCATTCTCTGCAGCTTCACCCTCAGTACCATAGGCTTTTTCCATCATTCTTTCTGACCATGACTTCTTATCGCCCTTCTTGGCACGCTCTGCTTCAACCTTAGCAACCTGCTTCTCGATAATCTTTTCCATATCAACGTTATCATAATACTTATTTGTAGCGATTGTTATGATAAGACCAACGAATCCGCTGACTGCCCAGTAAAGACCAAGACCTGCGGGTGTAACGATTGTTACGAAAAGCATCATGATAGGCATGAAGATCATAGTTCTCTTCATTGTTTCTGCTACCTGATCCTGCTGCTCATCACCTGTCTTCTGTGTAGGCATTACCTTAATACTAAGGTACTGGAATAAGAATGAAGCAATCGGAATTATAAGTGCCCATGACCATTTAAATCCAGGAGCATCGGTAAGATTGATTCCGAAGAAATCATTTGATCTGTGAATAGCTTCCTGATTCTCCACAATTGCCTTTGCTACTTCCGGATTCTTGCTAAATGCTTCACTGAGCTGTGAAAACATTGCATCATTACATTTTGCAAGAACATCTATTATAGTATTTAACGCGCTTTTACCGAATTCTGAAGCTGCATCAGTTACAGAAGAAAACTCAGGCATACCGGTCTTTGTTCTTAAAGAAGCAACTCTTGATAAGATCTTATTATTCTCTTCATTTTCAACGAAAGCCTTGAAGAGAGTAAAACCGTTATTTGATCTGAAAATAGCATTAGCTATCGGCTCATATAATGCTCTGACTTTTGCAACGTATGCCGGGATATTATTGATAACATTATAGAGAGCGATAAAGATAGGGAACTGAATAAGTGATGTAAAGCATCCTGATGATGTCTTTATTCCGTACTTTGCACGGAGTTCAGACATTTCCTTATTCTGCTTGATCATTGATTCCTGATCTTTCTTACCCTTATACTTCTTTGTTATCTTATTAAATTCCGGCTGAAGATACTGCTGTATCTTCGAATTTCTTGTCATCTTAACACTGAGTGGGAAGATAGCAAGTCTGATGATTACAGTAAATACTATAATGCTGAAACCAATAGAATAGATATTTAAACCGTAGAACAAATTATAAATGAGACTGAATATCCAACCCATTAAGGCTGAGATTGGTCCCATTATAAGTCCGCTTGCCTTAGTTAAAATCATCTATTACTCCTTTACGGTACAGGATCATAACCGCCCTTATTAAATGGATTGCATCTTAATATACGCCAGACAGTAAGGAGTGTGCCCTTGAAAAATCCGTACTTTTCATAGGCCTGTATAGCATATTCCGAACATGTAGGATAAAAAATGCATGTTGAACGACCTTTAAGCGGCGATATATACTTCCTGTAAAACTTTATTATTGAAATACATATTTTTTTCATATTAGACTATGCTTTCGGCATAAATGCAGAAAGGAACTTTCAATTTCCTGAAAGGACCTTCCTTTTGCCATATTCCGGGCTACGACAACTATATCGTAACCATCTTTAATCAAATCCTTATTTAATCTGTAACTTTCTCTAATGAGACGTGTAATTCTATGTCTTACAACACTGTTACCGACCTTCTTACTTACAGAGATTCCGATTCTACTGTACTCCTGGTCGTTACATAGGATGTACATCACTAAATATTTATTGGCATACGATTCTTTGTGAGTATAAACTCTGCCAAACTCTCTGAAGTTTTTTAATGAATTGATATTTTTCATACCTTATCTAACTTATGCAGATAATGCTTTTCTGCCTTTTCTTCTTCTAGCTGAAAGAACCTTACGTCCATTAGCTGTACTCATTCTCTTTCTGAAACCGTGAACTCTTGAATGAGATCTCTTCTTTGGCTGAAATGTCATTTTCATAATTAATGATCCTCCTTTTTTGAATTATTTCTTCCTATTATATATAGATAGATTAATGTGCTTAGGGTAGACTCCTCCCACTACCTAAAGACAAATCTTTTCTATTTTATGTGAAAAGGTATTATAAGTCAAGTCTATTCACGCATTAATCACCTATAAAATAAATAAAATATGTCTTTAGTTTACGTAATTTATCAACATTTTGTGTATAAACTGTTGATAACTTATTCATAAATATGTTAATTACTTGTTTCAAAATCAGAAAAAACCTTAAATATACTACTTAATAATCAACAAAAAATTCAGAAAATCCACCGGTTAATTTACATAACGCCGAAGTGTAAGAACTTGTTAAATTAGGCTTTTTGGTGTATTATAGATAAGTGGGTTTTTGCCCTCAAATCACAAAAAGGGATATTTTTTATGAAAGAGAAGATAGAAAAAAACTGGGAAGAAATACTTAATATTCTTGAAAATCACTATGATGTATCAAGGGTTATCATAGACACCTGGATCAAGCCTCTCAGCATTTATGAGGTAAAGGATGATACTATTTACTTCTATGTAGATGAAAAGAGAGGTAAGCACGGAGTTGATTATCTCAGAAATAAAGGTTACGATATTTTCCTTCTTTCATCAATAAGAGAGTTTTTCGAAAAATCTGATATCGAGCTTATCATTGACGAAAAGAATAAGATCATTTCTACAATGGACGGTGAAGTAGAAGAGGTATTCGAAGACAAGCCTTACAGTGATGCATATTATGAAGCAATAAAGAAGAGCAATCTGAATCCTAAGTATACATTTGATAACTTTATCGTAGGTGACAGTAACAGACATGCTCATGCTACATGTATCGCAGTTGCCGATTCACCGAGCCAGGATAATTTCAATCCTCTTTTCCTTTACGGTGGCTCAGGACTCGGAAAGACTCACCTTATTCAGTCCATAGCACATTATATCCTGCAGCATGATGAGAACGCAAAGGTTCTTTATGTTCCTGCGGAAACATTTACTAATGAAATAATTGATGCTATCCAGAAGAATAAGACAGATGAATTCAGAACAAAGTACAGACAGGTAGATGTACTTATTATAGATGATATCCAGACTATTATAGGTAAGGAAAGAACTCAGGAAGAATTCTTCAATACATTTAACTTCTTATATGAAGCAAAAAAACAGATCATCATTTCATCAGATAGACCTCCGAGAGAGATCAAGCAGCTGGATGAAAGACTCAGATCTCGTTTCGAGTGGGGAGTTCCGATCGATATCCATGCTCCGGATTATGAAACAAGAATGGCCATCCTTAAAAACAAGGCCGATACAGATAAGCTTTCAATTCCGGATGACGTTCTTACATATATAGCAGAGAATATCGTGTCAAATGTGCGAGAGCTCGAGGGTGCTCTCAATAAGATAAGCGTTTATTCAAAACTCAGTAACGAGAAGGTTACTGTAGAGCTGGCTCAGGAAACACTAAAGGATCTTATATCTAAGGATGTAAATGTAACAATTACTCCTGAACTTATCCTTAAGGTTGTTGCAGAACATATGGGAGTTAATATCCCTGATATTACTTCTACTAAGAGAAGCAAGGATATTGCTCTTGCGAGACAGACTGTAATGTATCTCAGTCGTGAACTTACCGATAAGAGCCTTCAGGCTATCGGAAAGGTTGTAGGCGGTAAGGATCATGCTACTGTATATAACGGAATAAAGAGAGTTGAAGATAAGATAAAAAAAGATGACGGATTTGCTTCAACTATCAACGTAATTATCAACAAAATAAACCCTGAACAAAAGTAGATAAGTTGTTGATATCGGATTTTCGGATTTGAAAAAGTTTGATCATTTAAGAAATATCAACAAAGATAAAAATCCGTTTACATCGATGTAACAGTTTTAATAACATTCGTTTTCCCTTATACAGTAAGGGTTTAGGGTACATTTCAACAAATCAACAATGCTTATTACTATTACTACTAATATATTATTATATATATTAGCTTTATAGATAGCCGGGCGGAAAGGAATCAATATGAATCTTAAGATTAAAAAATCAAATCTTCTTGCAGCTATTAATACTGTTTCTAAAGCAGTAGCTGTTAAGACTACAAGACCTATTCTTGAATGCATCCTTATGGAAGCTAAGAACGGTCGTATCAAGCTCACTGCTAATAACCTTACACTTGGAATCGAAACCTTCGTTGAAGGTACTATCATCGATGAGGGTGTTGCAGCAGTAAGTGCAAAGCTTTTCTTTGATATCATCAGAAATCTTAATGACAGTGAAGTTGATATCATTACTAACAGTGATTACAGAATTGAGATCAAGTGTGAAAAAACAGAATTCGAGGTTCCTTATTGGGATGGAACTGATTTCCCTGAATTCCCTATAGTAGAAAAAGAAAAGAGTATTACAATTTCACAGCTCGGTTTCAGAGATATTGTAAGACAGACAATTTTCTCTGTATCAGATAATGAGAATTCAAGAATGATGACTGGTGAGCATTTCGAGGTTAAGAACAACGAGCTTACTGTTACTTCTCTTGACGGAAGCAGAATTTCTATGAGAAAGGTTTCTCTTAAGGGAGACAATTCTGATATTAACGCTATCGTTCCGGGAAAGACTCTTAAGGATGTGGTAAGAATCGTAAACGGTGGAGCAGATGATGATGTTGTTATCTACTTCACAGATTCTCATATGCTTTTCGAGTTTGAGAACACAAGAGTTGTTTCAAGACTTATTGAGGGAGATTACTTCAAGATAACTCATATGCTTTCTATGGATCATTCACTTATGGTGAAGGCAAATCGTCAGGAGCTTATGGGATGTATCAGCCGTGCAAGTCTTCTTATCCAGGAGTCAGATCGTAAGCCTATCATCGTAAAGATAAAGAACAACGACATAATGTACATCCGTATCGATACCAACAAGGGATCCTTCAACGATTACATCGATATCGAGAAGGAAGGTAACGAGATAGTTATCGGATTTAACCCAAGCTTCATCATGGATGCACTTAATGTTATAGATGACGATAAGGTAAATATTTACATGAAGGATTCAAAGAGTCCTTGTATCATCAGAAACGAAGAGAGCACATTTATATATATCGTACTTCCGATCAATATCAATGTTGATGCTTATTAGAAGGATAATCCATGAAAGAAATAACTATTAAAGATGAATTTATAAAACTCGGACAGGCTATGAAGCTTGCCGGACTTGTTGACTCGGGAGTTGAGGCTAAGGAAGTTATCCAGAACGGTGAAGTTATGGTTAACGGAGAGACCGATACCAGAAGAGGAAAGAAGCTTTATTCGGGAGATAGATTTTCGTATAAGGGTGAAGAGGTATATGTACGTTGAATCTCTTGCTTTGAAAAATTTCAGAAATTACAAAAGTCTGGATATCAACTTCAGTGACGGAATAAATATTCTGTACGGAGAAAATGCACAGGGAAAAACAAATATACTTGAAGCACTTTTTATAGCAGCTACAACGAAGTCTCATAAAAATTCCAAGGATAAGGATATTATCGAATTCGGAAGCGAGGAAGCTCATATCCGTGTAAATCTTAAAAAGAGGGATGTCGGTCACAGGATTGATATGCATCTCAGAAAGAACGGATCAAAGGGAGCAGCCATTGATGGAATTTCTATCAAAAGATCCACAGAGCTTTTCGGAATGATAAATATGATATTCTTTTCACCTGAGGATCTGTCTGTTGTTAAGAACGGACCGGGTGAAAGAAGACGTTTTATGGACATGGAAATATGCCAGCTGAGCAGACTCTATTACAGTAACCTTTTAAATTACAATAAGGTTCTGGACCAGAGAAACAGTGTTCTGAGACAGATATATTTTAATCCGTCTCTTAAGGAAACACTTGATATATGGGATGATCAGCTTGTTCAGTACGGCAGCTCGGTGATCAGAGAAAGAAGAAACTTTCTGAATATGCTGAATGATATCATCAAGGATATCCACAGTAATCTGACATCGGGTAATGAAAAGATAGAGATAGTTTATGAGCCGAACATTTCCGAGGACGCCTTCCTTGACTGTCTTAAGCAGAAAAGGGAAGCAGATATCAAGAACAGTTCAACACTTACCGGTCCTCAGAGAGATGATTTTGGAATTATAATAAATGGAAAAGATGTAAGAGTATTCGGTTCTCAGGGACAACAGAGAACAGCAGCTCTTTCACTAAAGCTTGCAGAGATTGAACTGGTCAAGAAGATAATAAACGATAGTCCCGTACTTCTTCTTGATGATGTAATGTCGGAGCTGGACAGTAAAAGAAGAGATTCACTTCTTAACAGTCTTAATGGGATACAGACCATCATAACCTGTACGGGATATGATGATTTCATAAAAGAAAGAATCAGTATAGATAAGATTTATAATGTTGAAAATGGCGTAGTAAGGGAGGTCCGTAATGGAACAGAATAATTATGGTGCTGAACAGATACAGATTCTGGAAGGTCTTGAAGCAGTTCGTAAAAGACCGGGTATGTATATCGGAAGTACCTCATCGAGAGGACTTCATCATCTTGTTTACGAGATAGTAGACAATTCTGTTGATGAAGCACTTGCAGGTTTCTGTACGGAAATAGAAGTTTTCATTAACAAAGACAATTCTATCACAGTAATCGATAACGGAAGAGGTATTCCTGTCGGAATTCAGAAGAAGGCCGGAAGACCTGCAGTTGAAGTAGTATTTACAGTACTTCATGCCGGAGGAAAGTTCGGTGGTGGAGGATATAAGGTTTCAGGTGGTCTCCACGGTGTTGGTTCATCTGTAGTTAATGCTCTTTCAGACTGGCTCGAGGTAGAGGTTTCCAGAGAAGGAAAAATCTATAAGCAGCGTTATGAGAGAGGAAATATCTGCTACGATCTCAAGGAAATAGGAAAGACAGACAAGACAGGAACAAAGGTTACATTTAAACCGGACGGAACTATCTTTGATGATACTATCTATGATTACAATACACTCAGAGTCAGACTTCGTGAGACAGCATTTCTTACAAAGGGTCTTAAGATATCAATAACAGATATGAGACCTCCTGTAAAAGAAGAAGAGGAAACAGATGAAGAGTATGCTGAGAGAAGTGCTGCATGGGAGCCTAAGACAGAGACCTTCCACTATGAAGGCGGTATCAAGGAATTCGTAGAATATCTCAACAGACATAAGACTTCAATTTATGACAAGGTTATTTATTGCGAAGGAACCAGAGACGACATTTACGTTGAGGTTGCTCTTCAGCATAACAATTCATATAACGAGACCGTGTACAGCTTTGTTAATAACATTGTTACACCTGAAGGAGGTATGCATCTTACAGGTTTCAGAAGTGCCATAACAAAGGTGTTTAACGATTATGCAAGAAACATGAAGATCCTTAAGGAGAAGGATGATAATCTTTCGGGTGAAGATCTTCGTGAAGGACTTACAGCAATAATCAGTGTAAAGATCGAAGATCCACAGTTCGAAGGTCAGACAAAGCAGAAGCTTGGAAATGCACCGGCAAGAACAGCAGTTGAATCAGTAATGAACGAGCAGCTGGTTTACTTCCTGGAGCAGAATCCTTCGGTTGCAAGAGCTATTGTTGATAAGGCTGTTACAGCACAGAGAGCTCGTATTGCTGCAAGAAAGGCAAGAGATGTTGCCAGAAAGAACAACCTTACAGAAGGTATGTCACTTCCGGGTAAGCTTGCCGATTGTTCGGATAAGAATCCTAAGAACTGTGAAATCTACATCGTTGAGGGAGATTCCGCCGGTGGTTCTGCAAAGACAGCACGTAACAGAGCAACACAGGCTATCCTTCCACTCAGAGGTAAGATCCTCAATGTAGAGAAAGCACGTATAGATCATATATTAGAAAATAAGGAAATCCAGGCTATGATAACAGCCTTCGGAACCGGTATTCATGAGAATTTTGATATATCAAAGCTTCGTTATGACAAGATCATAATCATGACGGATGCCGACGTAGACGGGGCACATATTGCAACACTGCTTCTTACATTCTTCTACAGATTCATGCCTGAGCTTATCAGACAGGGACATGTATATCTGGCACAGCCTCCTCTTTACAGACTGGAGAAGAATAAGAAATTCTGGTATGCCTACAGTGATGAAGAGCTTTCTGCAATTATTGATGAAGTAGGCCGTGATCAGAATAATAAGGTTCAGCGTTATAAGGGTCTTGGAGAGATGGATGCAGATCAGCTCTGGGATACTACTATGGATCCTGAGAAGAGAATACTTCTTAAGGTTGCTATAGACGGTGAAGATGAATCAGAAGTAGATGTCACCTTTAATATTCTTATGGGTGACAATGTTGAGCCACGTAAAAAGTTCATCGAAGAAAATGCAAAGTTTGTAAAGAACCTGGATATCTAATTTATAGAAAGTAATTACCCGAATAATAAGTATAGTATAATTGAAATTTAATTGAGGTATATAAAATGGATGACGATAAGATTTTTGACAGACCACGTAATGACGTGAAGGAAGTCGATCTTAAGAATACTATGGAAAAGTCCTATATAGATTATGCCATGTCGGTAATTGCATCTCGTGCACTTCCCGATGTAAGAGATGGTCTTAAGCCTGTTCAGAGAAGAATTCTTTACTCTATGATAGAGCTGAACAACGGTCCTGACAAGCCGCACAGAAAATGTGCCCGTATTGTCGGTGATACAATGGGTAAATATCATCCACACGGCGACTCATCTATATATGATGCACTGGTAAAGCTGGCACAGGATTGGAATACCAGATATCCGCTGGTTGACGGACACGGAAACTTCGGTTCCATGGACGGTGACGGCGCTGCTGCCATGCGATATACAGAGGCCAGACTTTCAAAGATTTCAATGGAAATGCTGGCTGATATAGGTAAGGATACGGTTGATTTTCAGCCTAACTTTGATGAGACAGAAAAGGAACCTAAGGTTCTTCCAAGTCGTTATCCAAACCTTCTTGTAAACGGAACTTCAGGTATTGCCGTAGGTATGGCAACCAATATCCCTCCTCACAATCTTCGTGAGGTTATAGGTGCTGTTGTAAAGATAATCAACAATAAGGTTGAGGAATCAAGAGATACAGACATCGAAGAGATTATGGAAATAATCAAGGGACCGGATTTCCCTACAGGTGCTGAAATTCTCGGACGTCGTGGTATCGATGAGGCATACAGAACAGGACGTGGTAAGATTCGTGTTCGTGCCATTTCAAATATCGAGCCTATGGCAAAAGGAAAGCAGAGGATCGTTGTAACCGAGCTTCCTTACTATGTAAATAAAGCTCTTCTTATCCAGAAGATAGCAGAGCTTGTTAAGAATAAAAAGGTGGATGGAATCACAGATCTTCGTGATGAGTCTTCACGTGAAGGAATGCGTATCGTTATAGAGCTTCGTGCAGATGTAAACGCTAACCTTCTTCTGAATAACCTTTATAAGCATACACAGCTTGAGGATACCTTCGGTGTAAATATGCTGGCACTTGTCAACAATGAGCCTAAGGTTCTCAACCTTCTTGATATGCTTAAGTACTACATCAAGCATCAGGAAAATGTAGTAACAAGAAGAACAAAGTACGATCTTGGCAAAGCTGAAGAGAGAGCGCACATTTTAGAAGGTCTCTTAATTGCCATTGATAACATAGATGAAGTAATAAAGATAATCAGAGGTTCGGAAAATGTAGCAGCAGCTGTTGCTTCTCTCATTGAGAGATTCGGACTTACAGATGTACAGGCGAAGGCTATCGTTGATATGAGACTTCGTGCTCTGACAGGTCTCGAAAGAGAAAAGCTGGAAGCAGAGTACAAGGCTCTTCAGGAGACTATAGCTGAACTGAAGGCTATTCTTGCTGATAAGAATAAACTTCTTACAGTTATCAGAGATGAGATTCAGATCATTGCCGATAAGTACGGTGATGACAGAAGAACTAAGATCGGTATCGATGTGGGTGATTTCACAGAGGATGATCTTATCGATGATGAGCAGGTTGTTATTGCCATGACTCATCTCGGATATATAAAGAGAATGACTGTTGACAACTTCCATGCTCAGGGCCGTGGAGGCAGAGGTATCAAGGGAATGCAGACCATCGAGGATGATTATATCGAGGATCTGCTGATGACAACGACACTTAACTACATCCTCTTCTTTACAAACAGAGGACGTGTTTATAAGCTTCGTACATACCAGATACCTGAGGCAGGAAGAACAGCAAGAGGTACTGCTATTGTAAATCTTCTCCAGCTTGAAGGTGGTGAGAAGGTATCTGCGATCATACCTATCAGACAGTTCTCAGAAGATAAGTATCTTATCATGTGTACAAAGAAGGGTCTTGTTAAGAAGACACCTGAGAATGATTATCTCAACATAAGAAAGAATGGTCTTATCGGTATCAACCTCAGAGAAGACGATGAGCTTATCGAGGTTAAGACAACTGATAATACCAGAGATATATTCCTTGTAACCAAGAACGGAATGTGCATACGTTTCAAGGATACCGATGTAAGAAGTACAGGACGTGCTTCAATGGGTGTTATCGGTATGAATCTGGATGAAGGCGATGAAATCGTCGGAATGCAGATGAATACACAGGGTGACGATCTCCTCATTGTATCCGAAAACGGTATGGGTAAGAGAACACCTATAAAGGATTTCAAGGTTCAAAGACGTGGCGGTATGGGACTTAAGTGCTATAAGCTCACAGAGAAGACCGGAAATATCATAGGTGTTAAGGCTGTAAATGAAGATCATGAGATAATGATGATCACAACAGGCGGAATCATCATTCAGCTGAGATGCGCAGACATTTCCAGATACGGAAGAATCACATCCGGTGTTAAGCTTATAGATCTTAAGGATAATGTTCAGGTTGCAAGTATTGCAAAGGTAAGACAGTCCGAAAAGTCTGAAGAAGACGATGAGGATGAAGGAACAGCTCCTCGTATGGATTCCGAAGAAAACACATCTGAGGAAGCAGAAACAGCTGAAGCAGGGGTTGAAGAAGATACAGAGGAAAAATAAGCGTTAGACGGTTAGGAGATTAGTGATGGGAAGAGTTGTACTCGGATCTATAATTGATAAGATAGGAGAGATGTCCAAGACTTCGGAGCTTGAACGTCTCCTCCTTGGAATTGCATACTGGCTTGTAGTTATAATTGTTATTCTTTTCGTATTCCTTGTTGCGATAAAGATAAGTAACTTTATCAAGGAGAGAAGAGGAACACTGAAGAGAGAGAAGGATGATTTCTTCTTATAGAGGTTAAAAAATGAGAGAGATTAGTACAGACCAGATAACAGAAGCAGTTGCAAAAATATGTATAGAGGCAAATCTTAAACTTTCCGAAGAAATGGAAGGCTGTATCAGACGTGCTTCTGACACGGAGAAGAATCCGCTTGCTCAGAAGATACTCGGACAGCTGAAGGAAAACATGGATATAGCAAGAGAAGACGGCATACCTATATGTCAGGATACAGGTATGGCAGTGTTCTTTGTTAAGGTAGGACAGGAGGTTCATATAAACGGAGGTCTTACCGAAGCCATAAACGAAGGCGTAAGAAAAGGCTATACAGAAGGATTCCTGAGAAAATCAGTAGTCGGAGATCCTATAGAAAGAGTCAACACAGGAGACAATACTCCTGCAATAATCCATTATGATATAGTACCGGGAGACAGCCTGGAAATAACGGTAGCTCCAAAGGGCTTCGGAAGCGAGAACATGAGCAAGCTCTATATGCTCAAGCCTGCCGATGGAGTTGAAGGAATAAAGAATGCCGTAATAAATACAGTAAAGGATGCAGGTCCTAATGCCTGTCCACCTTTTGTAGTAGGAGTCGGAATCGGCGGAGATTTTGAGCTGGTTGCCGAGCTTTCAAAGAAAGCGCTTACCCGTGAACCGGGCAGCAGATCATCGATACCACATATAGCAGAGCTTGAAGAAGAATTGTTAAAGGAGATAAACAGTCTCGGTATCGGACCGGCTGGTCTGGGCGGAAGCACAACAGCACTCGCAGTAAATATCGAAACCTACGCAACCCACATCGCCGGAATGCCGGTGGCTGTAAACATGTGCTGTCACGTAGATAGACACAAGATGGTTATTTTATAGAATGATTTTTAAAGCTGCGGAGCAGCTTACTTCTGAGAAGCACAGCCGACAAGCTTGCTTGTGAGGATGTGCTTATCTGAAGTAAAGTATTCCGAAGGAATTTAAAAATCATGATTAAGAAATAACCGGATGACAGTCTAAGTCTGCTGATACATCATTGCAGGCTTTGAGTCGCGAAGCGACGTCGGACTGCGAAGCAGGACGCGCCTGCAATTGTGCAACAAAAATCGCGCCTGCAATTGTGCCAAACACATACACAAATTCAGTAATTAAGAAGGATCTAATCATGGAAAAAAATATATCTCTTCCCATAGATAAAGAAACAATTTCAGAGCTTCATTCGGGAGACTACCTGTATCTTACAGGAACCATTTATACTGCAAGAGATGCAGCTCATAAGAGAATGTATGAAGCAATAGGTCGCGGTGAAGAGCTGCCTTTTGATATTTCCGGAAAATTCATTTATTATCTCGGACCTACACCTGCAAAGCCGGGAATGGTCATCGGTTCAGCAGGACCTACAACATCAAGCCGTATGGATAAGTATACTCCTGAGCTTCTCAGCAGAGGACTCAGCGGAATGATAGGTAAGGGTAAGAGAAGTAAAGATGTAATAGATTCTATAGTTGAAAACGGTGCCGTATATATGGCAGCCGTAGGTGGAGCGGGAGCTCTTCTTTCAAAATGTATAAAGAGTTCTGAGGTTATAGCATATGATGATCTCGGAACAGAAGCCATAAGAAAGCTTTATGTGGAAAACCTTCCGGTTATCGTGATAGTAGACAGTCACGGTAATAATCTTTATGAAAGTGCGGTAGAGGATTTTCTTAGCAGTCAGAATTAATAAAGCATTTACGGGGTAGAATTTTAATGGCAAAGCGAAAAAAACGCTTGAACAAAAAAATGAAAGAGCTCATCTGGACTCTTGTCGGATTCGCGCTTATTGCGGGTATTATTTTTCTTGTTATCATTGGCGATGGCGCACCGACTATCAGTATGGCAATTTCTAAGTATTATGATGCTATCGGCAGCAGAAATAATAACAAGTATATTTCCATATGTTATACAAAAAACTGGAGAGAAAATTATAAACCGGAAGGTATGGATATTAGTCTTGATGACGTTGTAACAAATGCCATGTCCTTCCAGACGAGTGCAACCTTCTCAGATCTTAAGATCATCAAGAAAGAGAAGGTGGGGGATGAAGTAGTAGCCGCATTTAATGAAAGTGTAAGCAGGATTTACGGAATTAAAATGAAGGCTACAAAAATGTACAAGGTTACTTTCAGTATGATAATGAATATGGAGGGAGCCGAAGTATCAAAACAGAATACCGGATTTATAACAAGATATGTATATAAATGCGGTTCGAGATGGTATTTCTTCGCTGATACTCTCGTATCGGTCGATATAGGATTGGAATAAAAACGCAGGTTGCTTATGGATAAAAAGAATGGTACAAAAGGTATCATACACAGTGTATTTCCGAAGATTAACAGTTACAGCATTATTGCTATGATATTCTGTGTAATTATAAATATATCCGGACATTTCATAACCCAAAAGCTGAATATGCCATTATGGCTCGATACTCTCGGAACAATGGTCATTGCCATACAGTATGGTCCTTTGTTCGGCGCACTCATCGGTGCAGTATCGGTCATACTTCTCGGTGTCTTTGGGATTTCCATATATAACTATGCTCTTGTTGGTGTTGCAGTTGGCCTCTTAATAGGTCTTTTCTTTATGAAAAAAAGCAGAGAACTGCTTGCAATAATAACAGCCGGTATGGTAACCGGTATTCTTTCATCACTTATCAGCGTTCCCCTGGATATATATAATTACGGAACCGGAAGGGTCGGAAATCTCTGGGGAAATGCTTTCTATGATCTTTTTTCCACAACAGTAAATTCAAAAATAGTAAATTGTTTAGCATCAGAGCTGTTTCTGAATCTGCCGGATAAGGTAATTACAATTCTTCTGGCAGTTACTCTAGTTATATTTGTAGAACATAAAATGCCTGATAATAAAAGCAAAAGAATGACTATCAGTATTATGATTCTTCTGGCAGTATTACTTTCAGATGTGTTCGGAGAGCCTGATATCAGAGTAAATGCAGCGGACTTTGATTCGGAATTTGAAACTGTTCAGTTCGGAAGTGAGGATGGTCTTCTTGCAAAGGAGATAAATGCAGTCGCACAGACGAAGGACGGCTATATGTGGATAGGAACCTATTCCGGTCTTTATATCTATGATGGTATAAAATTCAGACCTACCGAGATAGATGAGCGCATACATAATGCAATGGTTCTTTATGTGGATTCTCAGGGAAGGCTCTGGGTCGGTACAAATGACACAGGTGTATTCTGTTATGATCCGGAAACCTCAGAATCCATATGCTACAGTACAGAAAACGGACTGACGGCTGACTCCATAAGATGTATCAGTGAAGACAGCAACGGAAACGTTTATATCGGAACGGTAAGATATATAACAAAGATAACTCCTAACGGAGATATTAAAACATATTCCGAATGGGAGGACGTATTTTATCCGGATTCCTTTACACCGCTTGATGATGGAAGCATGGTGGGTGTTACAAACGGCGGTACAGTCTTCAGGATCAAGGATGATATTCTCTGCGGTACCATTACAGAGGAAAAGGAAGCTGCATCAAATTTCATAGCTGTTGTTTATACCGGAGAAAAGCTTTATGCGGGAACATCCGGAAGTACCATATATGAGCTTGAGATAGATGGCGATGAATTCATACAGGGTACGAGAATCAGACTGAACGGAATCAATTACGTTAATAAGCTGGTATATCATCCGCAGTATAAAGGTCTTCTTGTCTGCGGTGAAACAGGAATGGGCTTCGTAGATCTTAAGACCAAGAAGCTCACAAATCTTGCGAAGGAAAATTTCGAGGGTGCAGTAAGCGATGTATGTGTTGATGAGCAGGGTGATATCTGGTTTGTATCAAACAAGTACGGTATCCTTAAATATTCCCGTTCACCTTTCAGAAATATACTTAATAAAGCAAAGGTAAATACAGGTGTAGTAAATGCACTGCTGATACATGACAATAAGCTTTTCATAGGTTCCGATACGGGACTTACGATAATAGATCTTTCGGATTATAAGAGCATCACAGAGCCATATTCACCGCATCTGGATAAGACCAGAATCAGAAATTTCATGGAGGATTCTAAGGGAAATATCTGGATAAGTACATATGGTGATAACGGTCTTATCCGTGTTGATAAAGATAAGAAGGTTAAATACTTCAACGAAAATACCTCCGGTATGCTGGGAAGCAGATGCAGAAGTGTTATCGAGCTTTCTGACGGAAGGATCCTCGCCGCAAGTAATATGGGATTATCCTATATTGACGGAGATGAGGTTGTAGCAACCATCGGTGTTGATAACGGTCTAAATAATCAGTACATCCTTTCAATGTATGAAAGAGAGGACGGTACTATTCTTGCTGCTTCTGACGGTGACGGAATTTATATCATCAAGAACGACAGAGTAGCGGGACATATCGGAAAGGCTGAGGGCCTTGATACCGCAGTAGTCCTCAGGATTGTAAAATGTACCGGCGGTTATCTGTATGTTACAAGTAATGCACTTTACTATGATAACGGCAGTGAAATCAGAAAGCTGGAGAAATTTCCGTATTCCAATAATTATGACATTATTATATCCGAGGACGGCAACTGCTGGATAACCTCCAGTGCGGGTCTTTATGTTGTAAGTGAGGAGAAGCTGCTTGAGGATGAGGAATATACCTGTACACTCCTTAATGAAAGCTGGGGATTCAAATCATCATTTACTGCAAATTCATGGAATATCTTGAACGGAGATATTCTGTATCTCTGCTGTATTGACGGTGTAAGAGCTATCTCTACATCGGATTATGATAATATAGCTGCAGATTATCAGCTGCATCTGAAGAATATAACAGCAAATGAAGAATACATTACGAAGGAGAACGGAAGTTTTGTCATTCCTCCGGAAAGCGGACGTATTGAGTTCAATGTTGCTGTAAACAACTATACACTTTCAAATCCTATGGTACATTACTATCTGGATGGTGCTACCGATGAAGGTATCACATGTTATCAGAATGAGATAGTTCCGCTTGCTTATACGAATCTTCCTTACGGAAATTATAAATTCCATATAGAGATATTGGATTCGACCACAGGTGATATTCTGGAGTCAAAGACATATGATGTTGAAAAGCAGGCGATGATGTATGAGCGTCTGTATTTCAAAATATATCTTTTTACTGTAGGAACACTTATTGTAATGTATCTGGTATGGCTGTTTTATGCCATAAACCGGAAGACTAAGAGTGTTATCGGACTTCAGAAGGAAATCCTGACAGATCCTATGACAGGAATATATAACAAGGCCGGATCACATAAGGTACTTAAGACTCTTTGTGAAGAAGAGACCGGATTCCTGCTTATGATCGATCTGGACAGCTTTAAGCTGGTCAACGATATATACGGACATGATATGGGTGATAGGATCCTTATCAGATTTGCCGAGCTTATACAGGAAGCACTCGGTGAGGATAACATGGCCGGTCGTATCGGTGGAGATGAGTTTGTCGGTTTTGTAAAGGATACCGAGGACGAAGAGGTTGTTGAAAATGCAACAAAGTACCTTAACAGAGAAATCATCAAGTCTGCTAAGGAATATATGGGAGAGGATATGAATATACCTCTCGGCGCATCGATCGGTGCTGTTCGTTGTCCAGCGGAAGGTACTGATTTTGAAGAGCTCTTCAAGCTTGCGGATAAAGCTCTTTATGTTGTTAAGCAGAACGGAAAGCATGATTATTCCGTATATCAGAAGAAGAGCAGTGAACCGGAAACTGTTGCTTCTGACAACAACAGCCTTGATCAGATAAAGAAAATCATCGGTGAGAGAAATGAAGGTAAGGGTGCATATTCGGTAAGCTTTGATAAGCTGCAGATAATATACAGATATATCAACAGATCCGATCGTTTGAATTCTTCTAAAACGGGATTTATCCGTTTCAGCGTCAGAAACAGTAACGGATCAAAGGTTACCGATGATATACTGGACAGATTTGAAGATCATATTACTGTCCGTCTTAAGAAAAATGATGTCATCAGTCGTTTCGGGGGAGATTTCTTCGTTCTTTGTACGAACTGTAACGAAGAAGATTGCAGTGATATAGCAAAACGAATGATTGATGCATGGAATGCGTCCGATGAAAATACGGACTACGCAGTTAATAGTGAAGTGGAAACAGTAGTTTAAAAATTGAATAAAGGTTTATACTATATCAGGGGGGAAAATATGGATATACGTGGACCGGAGAATAGACGCCCATCGTCGAAGAAAGGCAGTGTAGGTGTTACCTTAGGCTTTCTTTTTATCGGTGGCTGGTTGCTCGCAGGAACAGCCAATTATATAAAGGACCAGATGGCTGCAGATACCGAGGAAGTAAGAATAGTTGACGGATCTGATGCAGTAGTAGAGGATTATCCTATTTATTCTTCAAAAAAGGAGATTGAAGAGTTTATTTATTCCGAGATTGAAAGGCGTCCCGAAGAAGGAATCTACTTTCATTATTCTAAGGAATTTAATCAAGATGATATTCAGGAAATTGCAAGTAATATCGATCCTTTCTATGGAAGAACGGAGCAGTACATTTTTTCTACGTCATCAACAAAATACGGTGATGGGCCCGAGGTAGAAGACGGTTATAATAGTGTAAGCATCGATTTTACGATATCGAATGAGAAATATGTTTATGACAGTATAGTGAATTCTGTTCCGATACCGGCGGATAAGACTGAGGCAATTGAGCTGGAGGCGGCATGCAAAAGCTTTCTCAATGAATATATAAAGGACGGAATGTCTGATTATGAGAAGGAGATTGCAATACATGACTATATAATCAATAACTGCCAATATACCAAGGGTGATACAGCGGAGAAAACTCTGCATTCCGCATATGGTGTAATGGTAAAGCATGATGCGGTATGTGAAGGCTATGCCAGAGCAACGGCATTGCTTTTAAGACTGTCAGGTATTGATGCAAAGCTTGTTATAGGCACAGCCAGCCGTGAAAACGGAAATAATACGGTTACTGAGAATGATATCAACCATATGTGGGTTCAGGTATATATTATCGGTAAATGGTATAATGTCGATACTACATGGGATGATCCGGTGGGTGATGAAGAGACGATAACACATCACTTCTGTAATGTTAACGATGATATCCTCAGCAGGACCCATAAATGGGATAAGGACAAAGCAGAAGAATGCTTTTCAATGGACATGAATTATTATAAAAAGAATGGTGTTTACTTTGAGACTCAGGAAGCATTTCAGGCATATGTCGATGAACAGATCGATGCGGGAAATGAGGTTATTGAGTGTGTTGTAGACAATCCCGACTTAAGTGAAGAAGCCATGAGCTTTATATTTGAACATGAGGGAGTTAATGAGTATGCCCTTGGTTACGGCGAAACAGGAGAGTATTCCGATGTAACGGTATATGTCACTACTTCCGAATAAAGGTTATAAGATTTACACATGAAGCTGAATAAGAAAACAAAAAACGAAACAACATCTTTAGAAACAGAAGAAAAAGAAATAATGGACGAAGAGAGTGTGTCCGGAAATCTATCCCAGACGATCCGGATATTCAGAAATATAATCATTGTACTTCTTCTCGTTATCATGCTTATCAGTTCTTTCCTGTTTTATCAGACAGGAACAGATATTACTGATGGAATGATGACAAGAGGTCAGTTCTATTATGGAAATCAGTTCAACGAATGGGAGCTGGAGCAGAGGACCATACTCAAAATGTTTGTGAGTATCATGTCCGCAGATCCGGATGTACTGGATAATTATGAAGAGGCTGTAGAGTGGATCGACAGTATTGCTGCAGATTATCCAAGCATTTCAGTATGCTATCTGGCAAATCCTGACAGAGAGTATCCGATCATTATGAATAACGGCTGGCTGCCGGATGAAGGCTGGAAGCTTGAGGACAGAGAATGGTACAAACGTACTATGGAATCCGAAGACGGCTTCAGCATTTCCGATCCTTATTATGATGGTCAGACCGGAAACTACTGTATCACCATGTCCGAAAAGGTATATAGCAGAAGCGGTGAGTACATCGGCGTTTTTGCTATTGATCTCTATATGGACAAGATCATAGATATATTTGGTTCGAGTTATTCGGATCAGGAATATGTATTTCTTGTAGATCCTAACGGTGATATTATCAATCATCCAAACAGTGATTATCAGATTACAATGAGCAGCATGACAAATATTGCGGCTACTCCTTATTATGCTGCTTATAAATCCGAAGATAATAAAATGCATAAGCTCAGAGATTATGACGGTAAGCTTAAGTGCTGTAAATGCAGTCTGGATAAGTCTACCGGTTTTTCTGTTGTCCTTGTATGGAATTATTGGGATATATATCTGTTCCAGGTGGTATATACGATATTTTATGCAGTACTGATTCTGCTTATCATTATTGCGGTAATCGTTCTCATTAATAAGGTTATCCGCTCCCAGGCTAATATGAATAAGAAGCTTGCAGAGTCAGCTCGTGCCGCAACTGTAGCGGGAAAGGCAAAGTCGGATTTCCTGGCACAGATGAGTCATGAAATCAGAACACCTATCAATGCTGTTATCGGAATGGATGAGATGATCCTGAACGAAACCGACAGTCCGGATATCAAGGAGTATGCAAGAGATATCAAGAGCGCCAGCCATACACTTCTTACGATCATCAACGGAATACTTGATTTTTCAAAGATCGAAAGCGGAAAGATGGAGATCATTCCGGTTAAGTATGATACGGCAAAGCTTATAACAGATCTTGTAAATATGATAGATGACAGAGCAGCGAAGAAGGGACTTGAATTTAAGCTCGATATAGATCCTTCCCTTCCGAAGACTCTGTACGGTGACGATGTGCGTCTGAAGCAGGTTATCGTTAATCTTCTTACTAACGCTGTAAAATATACCGAAAAGGGAAGGGTCACATTTACCATGAGAAAGGAAGCTCTTTCTGAGGATAATTGTGAGATTTTCGTTGAGGTAAGGGATACCGGTATCGGAATCAAGGAAGAGGAAATGGACAAGCTCTTCCAGTCCTTCCAGCGTCTTGATGAAAAGAAGAACAGGACTATCGAGGGAACAGGTCTCGGTATGTCTATCGTAGACGGAATCCTGAAGCTTATGAACAGTAATCTTATTGTTGAAAGTAAGTACGGAGAAGGCTCCGCATTTTCCTTCAGATTCAGGCAGAAGGTGAAGGATGCTTCGCCTATGGGTGAATTCCAGAGGCATATGATGCTCGAAGGAGATGAGACTGAGAGAAAGCAGCTCCGTATCCTGAAGGCGGATATACTTGTAGTTGATGATAATGAAATGAATCTCAAGGTCGCAAAGGGACTTATGAAGAGACTGGCAGTGGTTCCGGATCTTGCATCAAGCGGCCGCGAGTCCATAGAGATGCTTAAGAATAAGCATTATGACATTATCCTTATGGATCATATGATGCCGGATCTTGATGGTATCGAGACATTAAGACTGATAAGAAAGGACAATCTGCTCGGTGATGATACGGCGGTAATCGCACTTACTGCAAATGCCATAGCAGGTGCCAGGGAGATGTACATTTCCGAGGGCTTTAAGGATTATCTGTCGAAGCCTATAGATCCTATCGAGTTTGAGAATATTCTTGTGAAGTATCTGCCGGAGGACGGCTTTACATATGAGGAGTCTGATGACGAGATCGTGGAAGAGCAGTCAGCAGATGAAAGTGAGAGTGAAGCTCCTGAGGAAAGAGGCAGCAGTATTTTGCTGGATACTCTCAGAGCTGAAGGAATCAATGTGGATGATGCTCTGGGATACTGTATGAATGATGAGGATTTCTATAAGGATCTTCTGAAGACCTATGTAAATTCCGAATCCGAAAAGCGTGAGATGATCACGAAATATTATACTGAAGAGAACTGGAAGGATTATCAGGTTCAGGTACATGCGCTGAAGAGTTCTTCGAAGACGATAGGTCTGGATGAACTGTCAGAGATGGCTCTTGAACAGGAAAATGCAGCAGGGGAAAATGATGAGAAGATCATTTTTGAAGGTTATGAACCGATGATGACAAGATATGCTGCCGATGTTAAGAAGATAAAAAATATTTTAGGTCTGGATAACTGCAGTGTTCCTGAAGATACGGATGATGATATGGAAATTCTGGAATTTATGCCGGAAGAATAGTTTACGATCATGGGAAGCCTGCGGAAGATGAGGTATGGGGGATGAGAAAAAAACTCTTTGAAAAAAGAAGATTTATAAGCTCTGTCGCGGTATTACTTACATTTACCATGCTCATCAGCGGATGCGGTAAAGATGATTCGTATGCTGTAGATGATTATTACGTCGGAAATGATGTAACAGAGGCTTCAGGAAATGGCGTCAGCGAAGAGACTGAGGAGGCGTCTAACTCTGAAAACTCCGAATCGAAGGAGTCAGGAAATCTGGCAGACAGACTTGGTGGAAAATCCGTAAAATATAACGGTTCCATGACGGTTAACGGTCAGGCGATTAATTTTAAGCTTTATTATAATGTGGATTCAAGCATTGAAAAGCTGCCGACATATAAGGCTGCACCGATAACCGAGAATGATGTCATGGAAGCAGAGATAGTGAATAATATTTTTGGTGATACGGCAACTCCGCTGACAGGATCTGATGAGAGATCATTTGATGTAAATGACGGAGATTCCGAATATGTGATCGGATGTATGGAGACTTTGGCAGCACATAATGCAGTAGATACAAAAGCTTCAGGAAAACCGGGGATTCCGACATGGATCGACAATAACGATTTTTATGCACATACCTATGAAGGACAGTATAGGAATATAGATTATCAGCTCATAATAGCTTACAGCAGAAAATACGGTGAGAAGAGTATTGTCCTGTATCCAAAGAATGTGGGTGATGTGGTCGGAGACAGCTCTCTGAATCAGATAGCTATGATCGGTTCTGATGGACTTTTGACGGTTTATGAGAATGGAAAGCCGAAGTTTATCGATGTTCATGACAGTATGAAGGATAGTCCGAATAAAAGTAAGAAATCGGATGAAGAGCTTCATGCAATGATAATGGATTCTCTGAAGAATCAAATGTATATCAGTCTTCCGGAGGATGGAATAGCACTTTCAATGTCAGGCTACGGATACTATTATGCTACCGGTTCTCTGCCTTCAGGGGATTCCGATGAAGCTTCATCGGAAAAATTGGAATTGCTCTACTTTAACGAGGGAAATATAGAGTCGGAAGATATGACGGGAGCGGTAAGAGACGGATATATATCCATTTCCATGGACAGTATCAGTGGAATACCGATGATGATCGGTGTGAATAGCCTGAATAGTCTGGAGGCGCTGGAGAGGGAAGATATCAGCGGAGGAATGATCGCTGTAAATGACAATGGTATTGTGGGGATAAATATTACAGCCTGCTACAATATTCATGATATGGTCACCGAGGATTCGAAGATCCTCAGCTTTGACAGCGCAATGGACGCTTTAAGAAAGGGACTTGAGAAGGATGTTCCCGGAATAACGAAATGTAATTTTAATGATATAGGACTATATTATTATCCGGTCAAGTCACCTGACAATCCTGAAGAATATACTTACATTCCTGCCTGGGTTTTGGCCGGGACCTACGGAGGAAGTCTGAAGGGAGTAGTGATCCTTAACGCTATAGACGGCAGTATAGTTCAGAGTGTATTTAAATAAAAGATTTTAAGCAGGGCTCAGACCCTGCTTTTTTGATGCAAATTTGATACTTTTACATTATATCCTCATACTGCCGAGGACTATCAGGCGATAGGGGGACATATGAGAAAAAACAGATTTAGGGGATTGGGATTACTGCTTGCTGCAGCAATGATATTTTCTCTGCCCGGATGTGGTGAGGAGAAAATAGAGGATATCGAGTATGTAGGTGAAAGCAGTACTAATAACAGTAACTCTTCGAAGACCACAGATGATCAGACGGATCAGCCGCTTGCCAAACGATTGGGGATCGATGACAAGATGGTCTATAAAGAGGAATTTGATGTTCAGGGTAAGAAGGTTAAAATCGATATTAATCAGGAGCCACAGGATATAAACCGTATTCCGTCTTATATGGCGGTTCTGGTAACCTATGATGAAGAAAATGAAAAGACCATTGTTAATAATCTGTTTGGTGATACGGCTAAAATGATCGATGTAGATCCGAATGATTATCTGAGATCTGATGAGAACAATCCTGTGGCATCGGAAAATGACGTCGTTCATGTATATGAAGGAATATATGAAGGACATACCTGCAGATTTTCATACATTTATACGGACTACAATAATACGATAAGTATGAGTATGCGTACTGTTGATATAGCAGGATTTGTCGGAGCATCCGGTAAAAAATATATGCATAGTTTTTATTCATATGGTGGATTCTATGCGGTAGGTTCGGAAGAAGAGATAGGTGAGAACGAATCTGAAGAGAAAGAAACCGATGATCAGGATGAATATATGACATCGGAGCAGATCCGGGCATTTTCGGATGAAATGACAGCAATGCCAAATCGATATACTGCTTCGGATGATGAGTTATACGATATAGCTTATAGATTCATAAAGGATATACTGGGAATTAAAGTACTTGATGAATCGATATCTATAGATACTGACGATGGAATGTTTTCTTTAGAGGATAATGAAGAATCAGGTGAGAAATCTCCTAGGACAGAGCTTTTCTTCACCGACAGCAATAAATTCGGAACAACTACGGAAGAAACGGGAGAAGTGATAAAGGACGGATATTCCGTAATCTATACATCATTCATCGAGGGTATGAATTCAACTACCGGCAGAACAGATTATTTAGGCAGTGATAATTACGGAAGTATTAATATCACTAAGGAAGGAATAATCAGCTTTGATTATACTTACAGCTATATTCTTGATGAAATGCTGGCGGATGATGTTCAGCTGTTATCGTTCAATGATGTGATGGAATGCCTGAAGAAGGAGCTGTCCGATAAACTGGACGTGAAAGCTATGAAATCGTCGCAGATTGTTTATGATACCGGATTTCTGATGTATTACGGAATAAGATCCCCGGAAAGAGGAAATGAATATACCTTTATACCGGTGTGGCTGTTCAGCGGAACGATCGATGATATGCAGGTATCTGAGATTATGATAAATGCAGTGGACGGAAGTTTTATAATGATGAGGGTTGATTGATGAGAAAGAATGTTTTTAGAAAAAAAGCAATAAGATCTGTAGCCATCATGCTTACACTTACTATGCTCATCAGCGGTTGCGGGAAAAAAGAAGATGATTTTGATGTAGACTACTACGGAGGAAACGCCGGAAATGTATCAGGCAGCGAAGAAGCTTCCGAAGATACTGAGGGAGACTCCGAAGGAGATACGGAAGTAAATGCTTCCACGGGAAAAGATGTTGGAAATTTAGCTGAAAGACTTGGGGGTGAGAATCTTCAATTCGACGATTCCATTAATGTAAACGGAGCAGTTATAGATTTTAAACTGAGTTATACTGCAAGTACTGCAATTCAAAGTATTCCGACCTTTAAGGGATCACCTATAAGAGATACGGATGTTAAAGAAGAAGAAATAGTAAACAATTTATTCGGAGATAAAGCGGTGGCGCTTACGGGTGCAAATGAAAGAAAGTTCACTGAAAACTCTGATGAGAATTCGGAATTGCTGATAAGTGATTATCAGTCCCTGGTATTCCGATATAATGTAAATGACGAATATGTTAATTACTCGAATCTTCCTTCATGGCAGGACAAGGATGATTGTTATTATCATACCTATGAGGGTGAGTATTTGGGTATAGAATATCAGCTTCTTATAAGCTACAACAGTTCGTTCCATACAATGACTGTGCTTCTTTATCCAAAGGACTTAACCAAGCTGGCAGGGGATGATGCTATCGATGCGATGACCGTAGTTAATTCAAACGGTATAATACAGACATATACGAACGGAGCACCAAATTTTGTTAATTTGTCGGATGCTACAGACAGTCCGAACGAATGTCAGAAATCTGATGAGGAACTGTTGGAGCAGGCAGACGAAATTCTTAAAAATAAGATGAATATCTACCTTCCGGAAGGAGCACTTACACTTAACTCAAGTACCTATATGCTTATGGGATTTGATAAGCATGAAGCTGACGACAGAGCTGAAATCATTTACTATAATGATGCTGATTTTAATGCAGGCGATTATAGCAGCGTGAGAAGAAACGGTTATGCTACCATAGTACGATACGGAGTTAACGGAATACCTCTGATCGATTCATTAGATTCGATTACGCTCGGTAATCCTTTATACGGAATGCTGTTTCTCGATGACAGAGGAATATTGGGGGCATCTATGCCTGTATCGTATAACTGTGGTGAAATGATCACTGAGGATTCAACACTTATCAGTTTTGACAGAGCTATGGAAGCTATGGAAAGTGCTATTCAGAATGAAGCTAATCTCAACGGAACAACAAAACTGGAATTTAATTATCTGGAGCTGAATTATTTCCCGGTTAAATCGCCGGATGATCCGAATGAATATACATTTGTTCCGGCATGGGTAGCTTACGGTAACAATAAGGGTGAATATACCGGCAGAGTTGTTATCAATGCTATTGACGGAAGCTTCTTACAGGGAATATTTGAATAAACAAAGAAGAGCAGGGATGTTCTCTGCTCTTTTGTATATATGGATTATATAACAGTCAAAAGTTAAAATACAGTATCTCTTGTGAGTAAGGCTACTGCTTCATAAATGTCAGTATATCATCAAGGTCCATATCTCCGCCGAAGAGGCTGAGTGCAGAACCGATGGTAACATCGATATGACCTTTACCGAGTGTCTTAACCTTAGAAAGATCATCGAAGGAAGCAACACCGCCGGCATAGGTTATAGGAAGCTTGTCCCATTCACCGAGAAGTGCAAGCAGCTCTGTGTCACAGCCACCCTTCTTTCCTTCTACATCAACAGCGTGGATCAAGTATTCGTCACAGTACTCGGCCAGTTTGTCGAGAGTATCGTTTCCTACCGTAACATCGGTAAATTTCTGCCATCTGTCGGTCACAATATAATACTTATCATCTTTTCTTCTGCAGGAAAGATCGAGGACCAGATGCTCCTTACCTACGATATCGCGAAGCTTTGTAAGTCTCTCCATATCGATAACTCCGTCACGGAATACATAGGAAGTCACTATAACGTGGCTCCCTCCCATATCGATAAAGGATTTAGCATTCTCGGCAGTAACTCCGCCGCCGATCATAAAGCCTCCCGGATAAGTTGACATGGCAAGGCGGGCCTCGCTTAAGTCTGCTTCATATTCAGGTGTTCCCGCTTTGTTCAGAAGGATTATATGTCCGCCTGAAAGGCTGCGGGAGCGGTACATTTCAGCATAAAATGATGAATCTGTTTCGGAGACGAAGTTTGTCTCTCCGGCACTGCTGTCATTCAGCGCACCACCTACGATCTGCTTTACCTTTCCGTCATGTATATCAATGCATGGTCTGAAATTCATTTTATATCCTTTATTCTATATCCTTTGATCACATAAGCTACAGTATCTGTTTTATCAGAGAATAAGGAAAATCGCAATGTTTTATTCGCTGATTCCTAAAACGCAAAGAAGTATAAGGCTGTTGCTTCAAGCATAACAATTCCCGGAATTATGTATTTTCTCGGATGGCGCAGAAGGTCCGGTTCAGTCTTCCATGTGGTGATCGGGAAGCGGCTTTCAAGTACAGCCACAAGTACTGCGCATTCAGCAGCTAAGAACGGAGCAAGCACAAGAGTCTTGTAGTCTACCGATCTTGTGATCAGAAAATATGCGGCAAGGAAAAGCGCATAGAGCAGCATATAAAAGAAGAAGACTACAGCTGCGTACGGTACAAAGAAATTTTTGGTCCTGCCCGGAAGTACATCGAGTTTACTTTTCAGATTTCTGTTAGAGCTTACGATGACTGAAATCGGTGAGTTTGTTGAAACCAGTCCCAGAGCCATTCCCATACCTGCGTTAAATCCGGATTTCATAGCGGTATATGAAAAGTAAACTGCAAATGCTGTTATGAAAAGAGGACTTATGATATAGCTCTTATTGGACAATATATAACGGATTATATAGCGCGGAATAAGGAAAAACGAGCCTGAAGCTTTTTGTGGTTTAACCTTAACGCTGTTTGATTCCGTTACTCTGAAGTACTCTAATCTGAGAAATGAAAAGATTATAAGGAGTACTGCGTCTGCGGCAGCGAAGCCTGCTATGGCCATGATTCCCTTAGGAAGTAAGAAGGCAAGCAGAACACCGGCTGCAATGATCAGAGTCGATATGACAGGCATCTTTTTTCTGAGTCCGTAAACTATCATGCCGCCGATTATTGCATAAAATGAAGCAGCTATCATGAGGATAATGTCTATGGATGTCAGTTTTGTAAAACCACAGATCAGCGCGAAAAGCAGTATCGTCTTTGTAAACAATGTGTATATTCCGATCACTGCGGCATATTCCCACAGGGTTCTTTTTTCGTTGCATGGCATAGCAAAAAGACCCTTCAGACATCTGGCATTATCCGCTGATGAAAGAACCTGAAGTACTATAGGTCCCGAGTAGAAGACAGCGAACATGATGAGTATGCTCTGTGCGATTGAGAGATTTTTCTCTAAGGACGCAAGTGAGCCGGCGATAACTCCTGCGATCATAATGGATTTTATTACGCTGCGGTATCTTTCCCCCAGCAGTTTTCTGGAAAGCAGTTTATACATTGTTGCCGGTGCCCTCCGTATCAAGCGAAAGTCTGATGTTTTCAGCGTTGATCTCATCCCCTGTGTAGGTCTTTGCGATAACGCCTTCCTCAAGAACCAGTACTCTGTCGGATGTAAGAGTTACACTCTCCAGAATATGTGAAGAGAAAAGTACGGTTCCGTATTTTTTATAGTCACCGATAAGTGAATAGAGTGTTTCGGTACTTACGAAATCAAGTCCGTTTACAGGCTCGTCAAGAAGAAGCAGATCCGGCTTTAATGCAAAGCCCGTGATAAGATATGCCTTACGTCTGTTACCGAGTGAAAGATTTTTGATCAGTACAGATCGGTATTCTTCAAAGCCGAAGCGGGAAACAAGATCGTTAACGTATTCCTTATCGAGAGTTTTCTCATAGCATTTAAATACATAAGCGATATATTCATTGAAGGTGAAATAGCCGAAGGATTCGTCCTCGGAAAAAACTATATAACGGCTCTTGATAAAATTCTTATCCTTGAATGTAATATCCTTACCGTTAAAGGATATGCCTGAGGTTTCAAAACCGTCATGCAGTCCGCAGATCACATTCATGAGGGTTGTCTTACCTGCACCGTTAAGACCGATAAGGCCGATAACGCTGTTCTTTTCAAGACAAAGGTTAAGCCCTTTAAGAACAGGCTTATCGCTTGTATACCAAGCCTTCAGCTGTTTAATATCCAATAAGTTACTCATAATTTTTCATTTCCTCCGTTAAAAATAGAAAAGCTCCTCGAACTTTTTATCAAGTGCGATACACAGAACCAGAGCCAGCTTGGCTGTAGGATTAAACTGACCGGTTTCTATGGAGCTGATGGTGTTTCTGGAAACACCTACCATTTCGGCAAGCTCGGACTGGGATAATCCCCTCTCTGTCCGTGCTTCCTTTAGATGATTTTTTAATATCAGCTTATCATTCATAGTATTACCCCATTAGCTGCATTATATATAAAACAAAAAACAATACTGCCAGTACCAGCTGGAACAAAGCACATACCAGATAGAATTTCTTCTTTAGTTTTGTATACTTTGTGAGAAGCATGGTACCTGTCATAGAGAGCAGTATTGAAAATACTCCTAAATTTTCCTTTCCTGTGATCGCGGATTCTATTATAAGAATCAGAGCTGCGAATAATCCTCCGACAGCACCTGCGGTCTGTCCGGATTTAAAGAATACAGCAGATTCCATTTCATCGCGCTTTTTATTATCTTCTCTGCTTTTTTCGAGAATTTCCTCTTTGGTCATCTATATTACCTCCATTGGGCGTTGCCAAGTTTACTTGTCATCGGGTATTATAGCAATGCCAAGTTTTCTTGTCAATAATATTAAAGACTGTGAAAAGAGATGGTGATAAAAAGATTTGATTTATAGAATCATATAAATGTGGTAAAATAATGCGAGGTGCGTTTATAAATTGAAAGATAAAAATGGATATTATGAAGAAAACTAAGAATTCCTTAGTAATCCTGCCGATCGTAGTGATGCTGACAGCATGTGCGGGAAACACCGGAAATACGGAGCAGCAGGCTGAACAGGAAACAACTGCCGAGGTACTGCCTATTGTTGAACAGATAGTTATCACAGAGGAAGAGACCACGGAAACAACTGAAGAAATCGCAACTCCGACTGATACGGTCATGATCCCGGAACAAGACGGGACGGAGGTTGTAATGATAAATCAGCTGGGACATCGTCCGGAGGACCAGAAGCTTGTGGTAGTCAGGACAGATGTTGAAACGGAGTTCTCTGTTATCAATTCGGTAACGGGAAGCAGTGTTTACGACGGACAGCTGATGGATATAGCATCAGGCTCCGATATTGCGGGAAAGTTTAAGGTTGGTACATTTACAGCGGTCACAGATGAAGGCAGTTTTTATATAAGCAGCGGAGTCGGTGATTCCGGAACCTTCAGGATAGGCGAAGACGTATATCAGAAGCTTTATGAGGATATGCTTACTTCTACAGAGCAGGATACCGATAAACCGGATTCAGATCTCCTGATGGATGATTATCTTATATCACAGAGTAAAGAGCTTTCCGATCTCCTTATCATTTACGAATCTGGTAAGGAAGACGGAGCCGTAAAGGATGAGATTCTGAAACGTCTAGACAGGCTGATGGAATATTCGGAAGACGAAGTGGTATATGGAGAAAACGATATCTCAAAAAGAGCGATCTTCAGCTATGCAGCCTGCCTTATAAGGGGAGCGGAAGACTTTAAGGATGTTGAGGGTGTATCTGTAGATTCATACAGAGAAAGGGCTGTCAAGGTCTGGGAAAGCATAAACAACATTGAGAGTCTGGGATACATTTCAGATAATGCTGATTACCGCGAAGCGGCATACTATGCGGCGGTTGAGTTTTATAAAGCAGGAGAGATAGGCGGCGGTGAGCTGGCCGATATGGATGTTTCAAAGCTGGCAGGCGGACTTTCTACGGAGGATCTGAGTGGTTACGGAATGTTCAGTCTCATAGACAGTGAAGAAGGAACAGAGGTTTCCGAGAAGGCAAGAAAGCGTCTCGAGGAGATCACAAAGGAAAAAACGGAAATAGCTGAGTGGGATTACCTCAGCCCAACCTTCTACGGTGGACAGGAGCTTCCAAAGCCGGAGACGGTCAGCGAACAGGGAATGTTCTTCTTCCTGGCAGAAAAGGTTAGTGATGATGAAAGGATTCCTGTGCTTGCCAAGAGGCAGCTGGATTATCTTCTCGGAGAGAATGATGAGGGAATCTGCTATATAAAGAAATATGGTTACCATACTGTTTCAGAGGAGACAGTGGGAACAAGAAATACATCTCTGCTGTACATACTTTCAAGGATAGTGTCTGAGGAAAGTAACAGTGAAGAAACAGAAGAATAATAAATAACAGGTGAAGGATTTTTATGAACAACGATCTTGAACAGGAATACAGTAAATACGGAATAGATCTGTCTGAGATAGAGAGGATCATTGCGGAATACACAGGATCGTCGACATATGACGATCTCAGAAAGAAGACGGAAGAGGATGTTTCATCACTTCCGACACCATCCGAGGTTAAGGAAGAAGAACCGGAAAAGCCGAATGATGGGGAGAGTGTATTCCAGAGAAGACTCGAGGAAGTCAAGACAGATAAGATATTTGGGCTGGACGAGGAACCGTCCGAAGAAGAGACAGAAATTGAAGAAGTAAGTTCTGAGGAGGCAGGCGTCAGCTACGCAGACGTTGAGGCTTCAGAGGTTACTCCCGCTCCGGAACCGGAGATTATGGAATATGATATTCCGGAGGAAGAGCCGGAACCCGAACCTATAGAGGAGGAACCGGAAGAGGCACCGAGCCTTGCGAAGACCGACGGAAGAAGCGTACTCGAGCAGAGACTTTCGGAGGCATATACTGAGTCGGTACTCGGTCTTGATGAAGTTGATGAGACGATAGAAAATGACTTCGAGGCGGAATATGAAGAGGCCGCCGAGGTTGAAGTAGCTGAGGTTGAGGCAGCGGAAGCTGTTGAATATAATGAGGCCGAGGCTGTTGAAGTCGAAGAGGCTGTAGTTGAAGAAGCTGCAGAGGAAGAGGAATTCAACACTATCGAGCGTGCATCTGAGGGTGAGACGCTGGAATCGGTATTTGCCGATTTCGAAGCCGGTATGGAAGATGAGGATCCGGTTGTAGAAGAGAAGAGAATGGGAAGGACTTCCATGAAGCTTTCCGGACGGGAAACTATCTCTTCACCGTCGGAGGATGAGGATAAAGATACATCCGAAAAGATAAAGACATCGAGTCTTTCGTTGTCGGGATCTTCCGATGATAAGGATGGAGCTGAGGGCGGCAGACATAGTATAGACAGAACGAAGCTCCTTCAGGCAAGATTTGAAAGTCACAGAAAAGAATATGCTACTACCGATGAAGATATAGAGGCCGAGGCTGCGAAGGCAGAGGCTGAAAAGAGCGAAGGCTCCGAACAGGCTGTTGCAGTCAAGGAAGAGAAAAACTGGTTAGGAAGGAACTGGTGCTGGATCCTGGCATCGGTTATTACTGCGGTATTCATGCTGGTCTTTATGGTCGCCGCGAAAGTGGCGCCATTCGGAGGTAACTCGTTCACACTTGTAGACAGCATGCATCAGTATGTTCCGTTCTTCAGTATTTATCAGGACAAGCTGAAGCATCTGGGAAATATGGGTTATACATGGTCAGTCGGCGGAGGACTTAATTTCCAGTCACTGCTGCTGTACTATATGGCAAGCCCGCTTAATCTTATAATTATATTCTTCAGCAGGAAGGGTATCATAGCAGCAATGTCGATGCTTGTTGCATTTAAGATCGCCTTCTCTGCAGGAGCTTTCAGTTATTTCCTTTCAAGAAGAAAGGGAAAGGTCTCATGCAACATGATCATCACAGGTCTTGGCGTTGCATACGGACTTAATAACTATATGGCAGGTTATTACTGGAATCTGATGTGGCTCGACTGCATCATGGTACTTCCTCTCATAGTTCTCGGATTTGAGAGACTTATGAGGAATCACGATTTCAGATTATACGTATTGGCACTGTGCTACTGCCTGTATTGTAACTACTACATTTCATTCATGATATGTGTTTTCCTTGTACTCTGGTTCTTTGCTTTCGGTCACGGGAGAGATATGGAGAACTTCAGTGTAAAGGCATATATGAAGAAGTTTGTGTCAAACGGAATCAGATTTGCCTGGGCATCACTTCTTGCAGCAGGAATGTCGTGCTTCTCACTGGTTATGGCATATCTTGCTATTACGAAGACAGCTTCGGCACATCTCGCATTTCCTAAGTTTGAGACCTACGGAAGCTTCTTTGATCTGTTCAAGGCACAGTTCATGCTTACAAAGCCGATCACACATATGACCTATGACGGCGGCGTAAATATTTATTGCGGCGTTTTCGCTGTAGTACTTTTCTTCCTGTATGTTGTATCTGATAAGATCGATCTATGGGAGAAGTTAAGAAAGCTTGTTCTTATTGCTATACTTTTCATCAGCTTTAATAACAAGTTTCTTAACTACATCTGGCATGGATTCCATGACCAGTACGGTATTCCGAACAGATTCGCATTTCTCTTTATCTTTACGCTTCTTGTCGTAGGATATGAAGCAGTTATAAGAGTAAAGAAGCTGAGTCCGGTTCAGATAATCACGGCAGGCATCCTGTCACTGGCACTGCTTTTCATTACGTACTACAAGGTGAATATGGCAACGGACATTTCCGCAAAGACTATTCTTCTTGTTTCACACGGAATGATCGTGGTATACAGTGTCATCCTGTTCCTGAGAAATAAGGTAAAGAATCTTTATAAGAAGACCACAGTCGCTCTCGGAATTATCATGGCGCTTGAAATCATGGTAAATGCGGGAATCGGCATGGGTAAAAATGATGTCGCAGATGGTTACTATCATATTCAGTACACTGAATCCACAAATAAGGCAATGGAGGCAGTAAATGAATATTCTCAGCAGAAGCAGCATAAGTTCTACAGAGAGGATATGACAGACTATATAATGCTTGATGAGAACTCATACAACAATATGAGAGGACTCGGAACCTTCTGTTCAACAGTAAGAGGAGATATGGTTACGGCCATGGGCGCTCTGGGATATTATACAGGTGCCAACGAGTATCTCTATATGGGTTCAACTCCTGTAACGGATGATCTTCTGGGTGTAAGATACATTTACTCCAGAGGAGACAGATATTTCCCTGCAGGCGAAGAGCTTCCTGTAGTTTATGAGGGAGACGGAATCAAGGTTTATGAGAATAAGAATGCTTATCCGATAGCATTCCAGGTTAATGATGATGTACTCGATTGGGATCTTAAGGGTCCAAGAGTAGCTGATTCGATAAATCGTTTTGCATGGCTGGCATGCGGAAATACAGATGTCTTCGACAAATGTACTCCTTCGGTTACAGTATCGGGAGTTAACTGTACAGTCGGTCTCAGCAACGATAATCCGGAATACATAAGCTATGAGGTTACGGGTAAGGAACAGGTAATCATCAATATCGTAATGGATGTTGAGACAGCCGGAAGATACTTTATGAATATCCGAGGCAACTATATAGATAAGGTTGTCTTTACTCTTAACGGTGAGGAAAAATCCAGAGACCGTAACTATATTCAGATGTTCGACATGGGTAATCTGAATGTGGGAGACAATGTAAGTATCGATGTTATCCTTTCAGGTGACTGCTCTATGGATGGAAGTCTCAATTTCTTCCTTCATACTCTTAATGAAGAGTCTCTGGAAAGACTTAACTCAACTATTCTTGATAAGCAGTTCATCTGTGAAGAGTTCAGAGACGGCTATATCAGAGGTAAGATCGAGCTGTCAAAGGCTAAGATCCTTATGACTTCTATCCCTTATGATGAGGGATGGACAGTATATGATAACGGACAGAAGATAGAGACACTTGCGGTGGGCGGTGCATTTCTTGCAGTCAACCCGGGAAGCGGTGTTCACCAGCTTGAATTTAAGTACACACCGGACGGTCTCGGAATCGGAATAGTTGTGTCTGTTATCGCATGGATTGCATTTTTTATACTATATATAGTTAAGAAGAAGATTGACCAAAAACACGAAAGAATGTATCATAAGAAGGTAGAGTAATTTACGCAAGTTTTCGGAGGGGTTACTATGGACAAGTTAAAAAGTATGGATCCGAAGAAACTCGGAATTGTAGCTGCGGCTATCACAGTTGTTCTGGGCGCTATTGTGTTCTTTTCTGTTACAGCGGATATTAAGGAGCTTGCGATAGTTCTTGTAATTGTGCAGGCGGTATGGGTCTTTTTTATCGTAGCTGTGATCATGGGAAGCGGTTCGGATAAGAAGAAGAGCGACAAATACAGGAAACTCTTCATGAATCTTCCTATCGGTTTCGCACAGGCAGAGATCATTAATGACGGTGCCGGTGAAGCTAAGGGATACAAGGTTGTTGATGCCAACAATACATTTGGTGAGTATTTCAATCTTGATCGTGAGGAGTATATAGGTCGTGTTCTCGGAGAAAGCCGAGTTGAGGTCCTTCAGGATATCAACGCATGGTTCAAGGCTTACAATACATCAGGTACTCAGGAAGGTGACCTGATGGAAGTTGAGATAACCATGGAGAAGCTGGATAAGGTATTTAATACAGTTATGTATAAATCCGAATCCGATCATATCAACATGGTAGTTATCGATGTTACTCAGCAGAAGGAAACTGAGCAGAAGCTTTCAAAGGCTATCGAAGATTCAAATGCTGCTTACAAGACTCAGGCCGAGTTCCTTGCTAACATGAGCCACGAGATCAGAACTCCTATTAACGGAATTCTCGGAATGGTTCAGCTTACACTTATGGCTGATGATCTTCAGGCTGATTATCGTGATAACCTTATTACGGCAAAGAATTGTGCAGATAACCTTCTCCGCCTGATAAATGATATCCTTGATATCAGTAAGCTCGAGGCAGGTAAGTATAAGATCAAGGAAGAGAATACGGACATCAAGTCAGCAATCGAAGAAACAGTTGCAGCACATGTTCCGCAGGCTACCAATAAGGGTATCGGACTTGATCTTTCATTCGGCAACAACATTCCTAAGATGGTCAGAGCAGATGGCCAGCGTATCCAGCAGGTACTTAATTGTCTTCTTTCAAATGCTGTTAAGTTTACATCCGACGGTGGTGTCAGAGTAAAGATTGCAGCTATCGATGATAAGGAAGACATGATCAAGCTTCGTATCGCAGTTGCCGATACAGGTATCGGTATCTCTGATGCAAATATGAGTAAGCTCTTTATCAGATTCTCACAGGTTGATTCATCCGATACACGTAAGTACGGCGGATCGGGACTTGGACTTGTTATTTCAAAGCAGATCATCGAGCTTATGAACGGAACTATTTCCGTACAGAGTAAGGAAGGCATCGGTTCAACATTTATCGCCGAGATTCCTCTTAAGATAGTAAAGGCTGCAGACGTTCCTGTTACTGATGATGACGAGGATAAGGATCCTGCAGTATACTCGATCAATAATTCAAACGGTAAGAATGCAAGAATCCTTGTAGCAGAGGATGAGCCGGTTAACCAGCAGGTTATCGGAAAGCTCCTCGGTATGGCAGGTTTCTCATACGATATAGCTGAGAACGGTGAAAAGGCTGTAGAGCTTTATAAGGAAAAGACTTATGATGCTGCACTCTTCGATGTTCAGATGCCGGTAATGGATGGTATCGCAGCTACTCAGGAGATCCGTAAGATCGAGCATGATAAGCATAAGAAGCATCTTCCTATCATCGCGGTAACTGCAAGAGCAATGTTCGGCGATAAGGAAAGGATCATGAAGAACCAGCTTGATGATTATATTGCTAAGCCATATAATCTCAATACCGTAGTTGATACACTTAATAAGTATATCGAGCAGAATGATAAGTAAAAAAGTTGCACAAAACGTTCCGTCATATTATACAAAAAACGGCGGTGTAAAAATCGTTATGTAAAACCAAATATGATTATGCAAACCGAAAAGGGTGCTACAGATTGTAGCATCCTTTTTATTTTGTCTTTTTTTCGAGAAGGAGTGAAATGAAAAACCATACATGAATTTGTAGAGGTATTTTAGGCAGACCAAAATATAGTTGTGATTCTGAAATGTGCGGCCGGGATATGGAGCGAAAATGATAGAGGTTATTGCGCTCATATTTCGAGCCGATTTTTGGATTACGGATTTTTTCGCTTGTGATAAATTCACATCACCAACCGGGCAGGAGGTGGAAATTGCGAATCAGGAGCATCGGAATATGTGACAAGGATATAGATTATGCTTCAAACCTTATGGACGGGATCAATCGTATCGGTGAAGGCGAATTCAGTGCATGTGCTTTCTCCGATACAAAGTGTCTGAAGGAATTTGTAAAGCAGGATGAGCTGGATCTGCTGCTTACCTCGGAAGTCGTTGACGGAGTGAGATGTATCTTGCTTACGGAAGATGAAGAGATGAGACACAGCGAGATAAGCGAGTCGGGTGTGCTTTACAAATATCAGAGTGTGACGGATGTAGTCCGCGAGATAAGGAAGCTTTTTAAACCGGCAGAAATATCTGTAAGGAAAAGATGTCGGTTCATAGCAGTGTATTCGCCGCTTGGCAGATGTGGGAAAACAAGTCTGGCCAAGGCACTGGCTGCTCAGGATGAGGTAAGAGGAGGTCTCTATGTTGGGATGGAGAACTTCGCTTCGGAAAACAGCGATGCAGATATTCTGTATCTGCTTAAGCAGAGATCACCTGACCTGATCACGGCTCTGGGGAATGCGGTAATTCAGGAATCGGATTTCAGTGTTTTATATGCTTCGGGCGCATATATCGATACACATGATGTTCTTGGAACCGATATTGAATTGCTGAACCGGGAGCTGGACAGGTTGGGGAGATTCTCGACGGTATGCTATGACATCGGATCGGCTGCATTTACGGACCTGAGCATATTTAATTATTTCGATCTGATCTACTTTCCGGTACTGGATGATGAAGTCTCAGTCAAAAAACTGAAGGGGTTCAGACAGCTCATATACAGTGCGGGAATGAATGAAAAGTTCAGCAGATGTATCGAGATAAAGGTTCCGGATTGTAAATACAGTTCACCGGAAATGATCAAGGCCATATGGCAGGCGGGACGATAGCACCCGATCAAAAATAAATGCTAAGGGGATAGTAAGTGGAGAATGGAATTAGAGGAAGAGTCCGGAGTTCGGTGCTCGAACAGCTGGACCTTGCAGGGGAGATAAAGGATGAAGACGTCAGCAGTCTTATAGATAAATGTATTCTTCGTGAAGCGGCATCAGAGTATTTGCCTCTCAAAGAAAAATTGATCTTGAAGACAGAGATCTTTAATTCTATCAGAAGAATGGATGTTCTGTCGGAGCTGCTTGAGGATGAAGAGATTACCGAGATCATGATCAACGGACATGACAGGATCTACATCGAAAGAAACGGAAGACTGGAAAAGTATAACAGGTCATTTGAAAATTCGGAAAGACTGCTGAATGTCATTCATCAGATGATCTCAAGTGCAAACAGGACAGTAAATGATGCGAGTCCAATAGTGGATGCAGTTCTGCCTGACGGGTCTCGAGTGAATGTGGTTCTGTCGGGAGTTTCGAAGGACGGTTCGTCGGTAACGATAAGAAAGTTTCCAAGGAAGAAGTTCACTATGGAGAAGCTTACGGAGATGGGAACTATCTCCGGAGAGGCAGCTGATTTTCTGGGACTGCTTGTGGCTGCGGGCTACAACATTTTTATCAGCGGAGGTACGGGTTCCGGAAAGACCACATTTCTCAATGCCCTTACAGAATATATTCCGCATGAAGAAAGAGTGGTTACCATAGAGGATTCGGCGGAGCTGTGTCTGATCGGAATTGATAATCTGATCAGACTGGAAACCAGAAATGCAAATGTTGAGGGGAACAATGAGATTACCATAAGGGATCTTATAAAGTGCAGTCTCCGTATGAGGCCGGACAGGATAATCGTCGGCGAGGTACGTGATGAGGCGGCGATAGATATGATACAGGCCATGTGTACGGGACATGACGGATCACTTTCAACGGGGCATGCCAATTCAGCGGAGGAAATGCTGATGAGGCTTGAAATGATGATGCTGATGGGAGCGGAGAAGATTCCGCTTACTGCGATAAAGCATCAGATTACTTCGGCAATAGATATAGTTGTTCACCTGGGAAGATTACGTGATAAGTCCAGGAGGGTTATAGAGATAATCGAGGTGGCAGGGATGAAAAATGATGAGATTCTGACAAGAAAGCTGTACAGCTTTGAGGAAGCCGGAGAAGAGAGCGGGAAGGTAGTGGGCGAACTTAAGAAAAAGAATGATCTTTTGAACGTATCCAAGCTCTGTGAGGCAGGACTGATAAATGTATTCAGGGAGAAATCCGGATGGGAAGAAAAAAAGGTAATGTAGGGATTTATAAGTCTGTTTTCGTTGCGGCTGCTGCTGCGGTGGGAGCGGCTGTGGTTTTTTACAGATCGATATACGGACTTATAGCCGGAATACCTGTAGGAATATATGTCTACAGGTTTGACAGGAAAAGAGAAAAGGAGAAGTACAATGCGGCACTGTCGACGCAGTTCAGAACTATGCTCCAATCCATGATGGGAACGCTTGAAGCAGGGTATGCACTTAAGAATTCTCTGATAACTGCGGGAAAAGAATGTGCAGAGATCCACAGCAGGAATTGTGAGATGGCAGTCGCAATAGACAGACTGCGTATGAGGATTGAGCTTAATGAAAGCTTTGACTCTGCAGTGAGGCAGCTTAGTAAGGATTTTCCGATAGAGGAGATGAGAGATTTTGCTGAGGTTGTGGCGATAACTACGAGGACCGGAGGAAATGTAATAAGGATCATAAGGGATACGGCGGAGAAGATCATTGCGGGTATTGAGTTGAAGGAAGAGTTGAGGACTATTGTTGCATCCAGGCAGATGGAGCAGCGGATCATGACAATGATGCCATCGGTGATGATCTGTTTTCTTATGATATCAAGTCCGGGACTTCTGGATTGCCTTTTCGGAAATCCTTTCGGCGTACTGGTTATGACGGTAATGCTTTCGTTGAATGTTGTCGCTGATTATATAGGCAAAAGGATAGTCGGGAGGCTGAGAATATAGATGAATATAATCACAATAATTGAGTTCATATCAGTTGCTATTCTCATAGTGGCTTTGATGATGGCATTGATCAGTAGAAATAATTTCAGCAAGTATAAGGACAGGCTGATTCCCGGCATGCTTCGCAATCTGGTAAAAGGATATATCCGAAAAGGAGGTATCTACAATACAGCTGAATTTGAAAGGGTTGCTGAAGAAAGTCTATTTAAATTATTCAGATATACGGGCATAACCCTAGCGTTATTAAACGTTACATTCTTGATTGTGCTTTCGGTCCTCAGCATAAATTTCGAAAGCAACACGGTTAAAAGACCTTTGGCAGGAGATCCTCCAATTGAGGTGGAGATTAACACAGATAGAGAAGGGGAGTCGAATCTCCTTCTGAAGGTTTATCCCGTGGAATATACAGAAGAGCAGTTTAGAGAAATAACGGATGCGGCGCTGGTTTATATTGGGACGGTTTTGAAGGGAGATAATCCGACCCTGGATGAGGTAAGCGAAAAGCTGACATTTCCTGAAAATGATGAAACCGGAACGATCTCCCTTAAATGGATCCCCGATCGTTTTGATATCATCGGAAGCTCAGGTGATATTTACAGAGATGAGCTTGTAAAAAATGAGACAGTCGAGATCACTCTGGAAATGTCGGATGGTGTTCATACCAGGGAGGAGCGCTTTGATGTAACAGTCCTTTCGCCGAACATGAATGAAGATTCCGAAGATCCTCTTCTGGAAGAGCTGAAGCAGATAGAGCAGCAGGGAAGAAATAGTGATGCGGTACATTTTCCTGAAACCATAGAAGGGGAAAGTATACGGATCAACGAACGTAAGTATTTAAGAAATATTCTCATCGGACTTTTTATTCTTCCTGTGATGGCTGTAGCGCTTGTTTATCACAGGATCAATATTTTAAAGGAGAAGTGTGACAAAAGACAAAGCGAGCTGAGGAATGAATATTACAGCTTTGTCAGCAGACTGAGCCTGATGCTTGGGTCCGGTGCGGGCATGAAGGATGCAATGCGGCTGGCAGCAAAGGGTAATGGAAAGCTTACGGAGGAAGTGAGCTTCTGTATCAATCAGATAAATTCGGGAGTTTCGGAATCAAAGGCATATTCGGATATGGCGAAGAGGGTGTCCATTCCGGAATATACGAGACTCGCGGCACTGATAAGCCAGAACATAGAACATGGTAATTCCAGAGTTTTAATGCTGATGGATCAGGAAGTAAAAAATGCAATGAATATAAAAAGGGAGCATTTAAGAAGGAGCGGCGAGATAGCTTCAGAGAAGCTGCTTCTGCCGACATCGTTACTTCTGATAATTGTAATAGGGTTGATAATGATCCCGGCATTTCATGGACTGATCTGAGAAATGATTCGGACAGACCGGCTCTGAGAGACCTCTTTGAAGAGATGGGATTAAACATAATTATTTGGAGGTACTGATTATGAAGGAATTACGAAAAAGAAGTAAAAGCAACAAGGGAGTTGCGGTAATTGAAATTGTTTTGATACTCGCTATATTAGTTGCACTTGTGGTCATATTCCACGATCAGGCAATGGCGCTCATTTCAAAAATATGGGCTTCTATAGTGAAAGGAGCTTCGGGAGTTATCTGATGAGGATAGTAAATAACGATTGATATAAGGGGGGAATATGAAGAACAGAGGGTATATGACGATTTTTGTTTCATTGCTGCTTGCGGCACTGGTCGTAATTTATCTGGTGATATTCAGGATAGTTGATATAGCTTCTGCAAGATCGAAGTCCGGAATAGCCCTAAGCACAGCGTGTTCGAGTGTTAAAGCCGACAGAACAAGTGCATACATCTTCGATCGATATCATATTCTCCTGATAGACATGAATCGCGGGGATGACGGAGAAGACGGAATTTCCCGCGATATAAGAGAATCGCTGGAGGAGAATCTGGGCAGTGAATATAGCATAAACAGTGTAAGTGTATGCGGCAGGACCGGGATTCTGGATGATGATTGTGAAGCCTTTAAGGAACAGATCAGAGATTATTTTTTGTATGGAGTTACGGAATTTGTAGTCGATGATCTGGTAAAGAAAACGGATGGGAATGACGAACCGGTATCTCAGGAGTCGATCGATGCCATGGACGCCGAGGTGGATGGAGTTTCTGAAGAAAATGTGGAAAGCCTGCCGGCAGAGAACAGCTCTGCTTCGGAAACAAAGCCGGATGTTAAGCCGGATGCGGGTAAAACCAAGAAGGATCCGAGAAAAGAAGTACGAAAGGTAAAGAAGAGGGGAGTGGCCTTCTATATACTTCCTGAAGACAGTGAGTTCAGTGAGAATGTTGTTAATTCGGGAGAGATGCCGTCGTACGGACATGGCGGATGGTTTGATATGGAGATTGACACGGATTTTGATAATTATTCGAAGCTTAAAAAGCAGATGAATAAAAGCTCCGGATGGTCAGAAAGTCTTGTCACGGGAGGTGAATCAATAGCTTATGCGAATAGGATGTTTAATTCATTTACCGATGAAAAGTACGATGATACATATCTAAAGCTTGAGATGGAATATATCATCGCCGGTAAACCTACGGATGCCGAAAACTATAAGAAGGTTATAAATCAGATAATCGTAATCAGGTTCGGATGCAACTTTGCATATCTGCTTACGGATGCATCGAAGATGGCGGAGCTGGATACGCTGGCGTTGAGCCTCACATTTTTTATTCCGGTTCTTCAACCCTTGGTGAAGTATCTGCTTACGGGATGCTGGGCATATGTGGAAGCGGTTGCGGATGCATACTGTCTGGTAAGGGGGCATAAGATACCGTATCTGAAGAACGCAGCGAATTGGAAGACGTCTATAGACGGGATTACGAAGCTGGCAGAAATAGATATGACTTCGGGTGACAGTGATGAAGAAGGATTGGATTATAACGATTATCTGATGATCCTTATGGGACTGAATATGAAAACCGCATATTACAGAATGCTGGATGTTATTCAGCTGAATGCATCTCAGGAATCACCGGATTTCAGGATGAAAAATGCAGCCGTTGCGTTCGGAGTTGACGCAGAAATCGGTTATAGAGAGAAAACATTTGATCTGCATGCCGAGGATGGATATTGATCGCATATTCATACTTATACACCGGACTAACCGTATATAACCGGCCTCAAATTCATATAAAAAGGAGGAGTATAAAGTGGAATTAAAATATGAAAATCGAGGTTTGTCCGGGAATAGGGGAAGTGCATCGATAGAGGCCTCCATAGTGGTCACACTGTTGATCTTTATAAGCTTATTTTTCTTTGAAATCTGCGAGATTAGAACAGTGGAAGCAACCATATATGAAGCAGCCAGTGAAACTGCGGAATATATGGCGGAATATTCGTATCTGACAGATCATCTGGGAATGCTGGGGGTAACTGATTATCCCATGGCAAAGATCAGATTTATGAACTACGTGGATGATAAGGCTCTCCTGGAAAAGTATGTCACCGGCGGAGTTTACGGAATAAGTCTGATCGGTTCACAGCTTCCCGGCGAGGATAATTATGTCGAAATAAGGTACACATATCAGATCAAGCTTAGCATCCCGATATTTTGTAATTTTACAAAGCTTTGTACGGGGAAAGTAAGACAGTGTGCATATTTCGGAAAAGATATCGGCAGTTCTGCTTCAGATAAATCTGAAGCGGCAGATGGAGAAAAGGTTTATCTGGCTGACGGCAGCGAGGTATATCACAAGGATAAGGATTGTACATACCTTAAGCCGTCAGTTACGAAAACCTCTTTGGAAGAAGCAAAGGAAAAGGGATATACAAAATGCAGATATTGCAGCGAAGTAACAGGAGACGAGGTCTATATAACGAAATACGGCGAAGTTTATCACAGTTCAAAGGACTGCTCAAGGATAAAAAGAAATATAACGGAAGTCGATGCAGACGAAACGAGTCTGCCACCCTGCTCAAAATGCGGTCATTAATGGATAAGGGGTATATGACTGTAGAAGCCAGTGTGGTTGTCCCGGTGATACTTTTTATAGCTGCATCGCTGATCATGATGTTTCTTTATCTGTATGAGAGAGATTATCTGAGAAGCGAGATATATGAAAGAGTATATTCGGTTCCGTATCATAACAGCAAAAATGATGGCGGAATAATGGAGTATCTGAACGGGTTTAGTCCGGAAGATGTATATATGTTCGGCAGTATTAACAGCAGCGCAGTGAGTTTAATGGGACAGATAGATTTCCGGGGAAGTGTTGATTACAAAGTGAAGGGTGATTTTTATATAAAGCATGAGGTTGGCAAGGTTACCGAAAGGCTGAGGAGGTGGCAGCTATATGAGAGTATTGCAGAAGAATAAAGGATGCAGAAGTTATCTGGAAGTATCGGGAATAGGAAAGCAGGATTCTTATGCATGTAAGATGCTGATAAATAACAGCTTCAGAAATATACCCGAATGCGAATACAGAAATATAGATAACGAAAAAATGCTTCTGTATAAGATAGACGGATTGTCGCTTGTTTCCACGAGGTACGGCAGGATGAGTCCTGAGATAGGCGATGTGATGCAGCTGATGCGTAATCTCAGTGATACGCTGACTGAGATAGAGGATTATATGCTCAGTCCGGATGACCTTGTAATAGATATGAGAAATATCCTATATGATACAGAGGCTGAAAGCTATAGGTTTTTGTATGTCCCTGATTCAAACGGTGGATTTATAAAGCAGATGAAAACGTTGATCGAGGACATCATGGTCATATATGACCATGACGACAGAGAAGGAACCGTCAGTCTGTATGATTTTTACAGCAGACTGCTTCCGGATAATGTTACGCCGGAAATGTTTAAGCAGTTAACAAGGAATCCGATTGCTGTTCGTGAGAAGCAGCCGGTGAGAGAAAAGCTGTCGGAGCGGAATAAGGTCTTTGAACAGGAAAAAGAACAGCCGCATACTTGCAGGGAGCCTGAAGTAGATTTCAATTCTGACGATACTGCAGATATTGGCAGCGAAGAGGATATGAAGAAGATATATATCACAGGAGGAGCGATAGCGGTTCTTGGAATCACGGCTATAGTTCTTCTTGGTACAAAGGGAATTGTGCTCAGTCTTTTTATGGTTGCAGTTTATATGATCTATGCGATAAACAGCTACCGGACATTGGTTGAGGAAAAAGAGATTCGAAAGAACATATTGGAATCGGTCGGAAACGGGAGATCATATTACAGCGGTAGTATAGCTGTAAATAGTGAAAATGATCTGATGACGAACGAGGTTAAGACGGAGAAATACAGGGGGCAGAGAGTCGATGGTCAGAAGAAATGTATCTCCGGTCTGGTTCCTTTTATCAGCGAGAAGGAAGTACCGATCATGCTGACAGAAGATGCTGAGATCAGGATAGGGAGGCAGCCGGGTGTAAACGAGTATTGTCTTACCGAGCCGGGAATCAGCAGGATGCATGCGGTAATAAGGAAAACCGGAACCAGAGTGATTGTGAGAGACGAAGGATCGACAAACGGAACATATGTAAATAATCGTCGGATCTCAGGCGAAGAAACGGAACTGAATTACGGTGATGTGGTGAGCTTCGCAGGAGTTGAATATTATTGCGTATAAAATACGGAGGGACTATGAAGAAAAATTATTTGCAGAGAATAATGGCTCTTATCCTCGCTGTATTTATGATATTCGGAACAGGACAATACAGTACGGTAAGAGCGGATGAAAATACCGGAATCATACCAACCGATGAAAACGGAAATGCAGTGGCAGATGCAGAGGAAGGTGATCCGGTTGAATATAGAGATGAGGAAGATTTTGTTGTTCAAACGCTGCAGGATGATACCACCGAAGAGGTGGTAGAACAATCAACAGAGCAGACAACCGAACAGGTTAAGGAACAAATCACAGAACAGCCGGCCGAGCAGGTAAAGGAACAAACTACAGAACAGCCGGCCGAGCAGGTAAAGGAACAGCAAACCGAACAGATTACAGAAAATACAATCGAAAATGTGACAGAAAAATCTGCTGCAGAATCTGATACGGAAGAGGCTGCAGAGGAACAGGTTAAGACAGAGGAGATACCATATATATTGATTGTCGGAACAGAGGATAAAAGTATATTTCGAAAAGAAGACAGGATACTTTCGGAATATAAGGGAATCTATCTGCTTGGGTTTCTATCGGAAGAGGAAAGGGCATCGGGACTGATATATTATGAGGCTGCTGCGGATTTTGCCGAGTATGATGATGAGATGATGTCGATTGCGGATGATGCTGAAGAAGAAACTACGGATGATACGGATCAGTCACAGGATGCGCTGACTATCCTGAATGAAATTCTGGAAGAAGAGGATAAATCCGATAATGCAAATGAAAATGTGGTCGTTATTGCAGTGATCGATACCGGAGCTCCGCAGAGTGTGACTGACAAAATATCTGTTATCGGGGATGATCCCGATGATGATAACGGACATGGAACCAATATCATAAAAGAGATAAACAGTATCAATCCGAAGGCGGAGATTATTTCCATAAAAGCCTTTGACAGTAAAGGAAAGGCAAAGCCATCGGATATATATGCTGCGATCATGTATGCCGTAGAGAAAAAGGTTAACATTATCAATCTGTCTGCATCCTCGTATGCATCTGAGGACAGTAAGGTTATCAGGGAAGCGGTAAAAGCCGCAACGGATGAAGGGATAATATTTGTTGGTGCAGCAGGTAACAACGGAAAGGATGTTAAGCATTTTATTCCGGGTGACATAGATGAAGCTTTGATCGCAGGAGCCTGTGATGATAAAGGAGTTAAACGTCCGGCTTCAAATTTCGGAGAGAAGGTTGATTATTATGTGGCTGCGGATTCAACATCGTATGCATCTGCAAGACTGACGGGAAGGATGTCTATGGGAACAGGTAAAACTCCTGATAGCTATGAGGATATATTTCTTCCCAAAGACATTAAGCTTACGGATAATGATACATCAAATCCGGGTTCCGAGGAGATGGTTGTCAGTTATGAACCATATGACGATGTAAGTGTATTAATGAATAAGAACAGAGGAAGCTCCTGGGATAAATATTTTTTTAAATCCACATCGGTAAATGATAATCCGCTGATCCATCTTGAGAAGAATCTCGATATATATAATGCCAACAGCGGATACGGAAATCAGGTACCGCAAAACAGCATGTACCTTCAGACAAGCTATTATTACGGTGCACCCGAGGATGAAAATTTTGCAAGGGTTCATCCGGGATATTTTGTAAGAGACGGAGGCGGCGGATTAAACTGCACAGCCTTTCCAGTGTGGGTATTGCAGAACATGGGAGTCAGAGCGGATACTATTTCTTCAACCATAGGATACGGATCTCTCGGCTCAATCTATAGTCTGTTCAGATGGACAAACTGGATCAGAGACAGAGTTCTGGATGGCCAGATGATCATGTATAATTATGCATCCATCGATGAGCTTCTTGCCGGAGGAAGAGTTAAAAAGGGAGACCTTATCATATTTGAGCCGACTATATCGGGAAGCTATGACAGCGAGGGACAGCGTATAGATCATCATATAGGATTTTATTGGGGTGACTCCGCAAATGATAATCTGTTCTGGCACAGCTCAAGTCCGGAATGGTATGAGAAGTACGGAGAAAACTTATATAAGGGAGCGGCTGATCATGAAGGCAACAAGATAACAGGACTTCAGCCGAAGACGAAGTATTCCAGAGTCTGGCTGCTTCCGGGATCTGATTTTGAATACTATATGTATTTTGAGAAAACCTGTGAAGGTAGTACATCTATGGACGGTATTGAGTATACCGTTACCAATATCCGTACCGGAAATGTGCTCTGTACGGCAGTTCTCGATGAGACGGGACATTTAAAAGGTGTAAAGAATATAACGGATGATGATCATTTCAGAATCGAGAAAAAGGATATAAACGGAAGGGCTTATCTAAAGGTTACGGAACGTCTGGATGATTCACGTATTCAGAAATGGGATATTACTTTAAATGTATCTATCGAAGAAAGTTATGTTCCTGCATCACTGAAGCTGGTACGTAATTACGGAAAGACAGAATTCAAAATAAAGAATGATCTTTCAAATGCGCAGAGGCTCAGTAGATCAGAGAGCGGTATATTTTATGATATGCGCGGAAAAGGACTTATTGAAATCTATAAGGTTGATGAATCCGGAAATGCTCTTGAGGGAGCTGTGTTCAGAGTTAAGCAGGGAGATAAGACCATCGCGGATATTACAACGGTATCGGACGAACTGAAACAGGGCTACGGACTTCTTGCCGGACTTGAACCGGGAAAATATACGGTGCAGGAAATATCTGCGCCTTTGGGATATCTTAAGGATGATACCGTATATCAGGTAACCATCGATACAAGCAGAACATTTTCCTATAACGGAATTTACTATGGCTATGTATATGATCTGGCTGCATATAAGAACTTTAATGAAGATCTGAGGCAGATGACGGCATGGACGGATACAGACTATTTCAAGCATTTCATTAATCACGGAATGAATGAGTATCGTGTGGGCTCTTATAACATGAGTGGCTATGCCTATAGACAGAATTATCAGGATCTGGATAAGGCTTACGGCGATGACTATCCAAGATATTATTATCATTACATCAATGCCGGTGTAAACGAAATGCGAATGGGTATGTCCAAGTCATATTATTCGGGGCTTGAGGCAGGTAAGGTACATCATAATAATTCTGTATCGGTTCTGATAAAGGCAGGAAATAAAAAGAATAATGTTTATGTCAGTATGACAAAGTCAGCAGCTACTACCTCATGCACAAAGGATAATCCGAATTATAGTCTTGAAGGAACAACCTACGGATTATACAGGACAGCTGAGGATGCCCGAAATGATACAAATTCGATCCATACATTTTCTATAGATTCAAAGGGAAAAACTACAGCGTGGCCGGTTCCGGCAAAATATATGGATATCAATATGTCTGACGGACAATATAAAACGACTACGTTTTACCTTCAAGAGCTTACAGCCGGAAAGGGTTACCGTCTCAGTTCGAAGGTTATACCGATAAAGGTTTCACAGAATAATACAAAGGAAAATCCTGCAGTAGTAAATGCAGAGGACAGTCCTATGCTGAATACTGTCCGTCTCGTGATAAATAAATATGATATTGACGGAAAGGCTGTACCGGAGGGCACAGGATCTCTTGAGGGAGCGGAGTTTCTTATCAGATATTATCCTGTCGATGTAAACGTTTACTATACGGAAGAGCAGCTAAATAAAATGACAGCTGCTGCTGCCTGGAGGATAAAAACAAAGTATGATGAAGCATCGAAGGAGTATAAGGCAGAGCTGGATAAGGACTGGCTGACAGGTTCCGGAAACAGCACATTTTACTATGAGGATGGCGGAACTACACCTGTTTTACCGTATGGCTATCTGGTGATAAGGGAGATAAAGGCACCGAAGGGTTACGAGACTGCAGGTGTGAGATATAAATACAGTGATGCGTCTTATGATAAGGATGATGTGGTCGTTATAAGAATAAACAGAGTCGGAAGCGTTACTGTTGAAGGCAGGAATGTGGCAGGTCAGATATTCGCAGAGGAAAGGCCGATAAGAGGAGACATCATTCTTTCGAAGAAGGATATGGATGGCAGGCCGATGAGGGATGTGGAATTTGAGATAACATCCATAACCACAGGCGAGTCGTATAAGGTTATGACGGATAAAGAGGGAGTTATCGATTCAAGAAAATCAGGATTATGGTTCGGAATAAAGAATGACGGATCATTTACCGATAAGATTGACGGAATCGGAGCGCTGCCATGCGGTGAATATACGATCAGAGAGATCAGATGTAAAGCCAATGAAGGAAAGATACTTGAATCCGCATACAGCTTTACTGTATCCGAGTCGAAGGTTTACAGGATAAAGGACAGCAGTATCGAGGGAGATGATATTACAAATGTTGATATGCCGACCATAGGAACGGTTGCATCTCTGCAGGGCACAGATTCCAGATTCCTTCCGGAGAATGAAACAGCCACCGTTATAGATACCATCTCATATACAGGACTTCGTGCAGATACATCGTATACGTTATCGGGAAGGATTGCTATTATCGATGATAAGGGAAATGTATCCTTCTATGAAAAGGACGGAGAGGAGTATAGAGTTACAAAACAGTTTAAGACTACCGCTGAATATGAGAAATCAAAGTATGAGATATCCGGAGAGGAAACAATGTCCTTTGAAATAGATACGAAGGAGCTTAAGGGCTGCAGAATTGTGGTATTTGAAAAGCTGTATCTTGGAGACAAAGTACCGGAGAAGGATGAAGATGCTATCCAGTATGATGATAATCCGGGAATCTTTCCGCTGATTCATGAGGATAAAGCATGTAAGGAGCAGACACTTTATGTTCCGAGCATCAGGACGACAGCCTCCTTTGAAGATGCGAAGGATGAGGGAAAGACTCTTGAGATAGATGTGTCGGAGATTGATATCAATACTCCTGTAATGATAAAGGATGTTGTCAGCTACAGCGGAGTAATGCCGGGAGATTATGAGCTTCGTGGAGTCATAATGGATAAGGATACCGGAAAGCGATATGAAGTCAGGGGAAATAATATTCTGGCAAAGAAGGAATTCCATGCGTCAGAAGAGAATGGTGAAACGGAGATTCTTTTTGAGCTGCTTCTTCCTAAGGTAAATAAAGATAAGGAGCTTAATCTGGTGGTTTTCGAAGAACTTTATATGGTCGGTAATGATAAAGCGCTGCTTGCAGAGCATAAAGATATAAATGATACCGATCAGACAATCAAGGTGAAAATAAAGAGGAAACCGGATAAAGCGGATGAACCTATAGCTGAAGAAGGCCCGGGCCATGATGCAGAGCCGGTGAAGCCGGGAGAGAAGCCGAAGTCTGAGACACCGAATGTACCGGAGGAACCGTTGGTACCTGATACACCGGAGAGTCCTGATAATCCGGTGCCAGCAACGCCGCCGACTACATATGTAGCACCGCCTGACACACCGGAAACTCCGGACAGGCCACCTGAACCGAGAACCGGTGATGAGATGCCGATAGGCATTGCAGCATTTGCAGCGGCATTATCGACAGGAGGAATAGTAATAGTAAGAAAGAAACGTAAAAAGGATAAGAAATAAAGAAGGTTCGTCTCTGTTGCCTGAATAAAGCAAATAACATATAATTAGCTATATTGTTGTTTATGCGTTCGGGTCAGGAGAAGCTGTATGAAGAAAAGATTATTACCGTATCTTTTATCCGCATTAATGATGATAGGCGTGGCAGGATATGTGGCCACAGACGCTGTCAGAGCTGATGGGATTAATAAGATAAAATCGGAAACTTCAGCGGAGAATGCTGAAGAGCACAGCATTACTATAAATGCAGGTGAGGGCGGAGTATTTGCTGCTGACGTTGAGTATTCGGAAAATGTAACAAGAGTAGATGATAAGACCCTTGTTGTAAGTTTTAAAAAGGGTGACTCGATAAACTTTAGTGAAAACATTACCGCAACCTCAACTGATGCGATATGTGTAGGAGCTGTACTTGAAGACGGAACGATAGTCGGACAGGATATAGGATGTGCACTCATGGGATTTCCTACTGAAATCTCGAAGCAGCTGTATGTAAATACAGATACCAGTGCGACATTGCTTTGGAAAAGCCCGAGTGACAGCGGAGACGAAAGCTTTTCAAAGATAACCGTTAAGACGAAGGGTGGAAATTATATAAATAACAGCAGTATGGATGATATTGTAACTTTCTGTACCAAAGATACGAAGGTTGAAGAGATAATTCGTACGGCGTACAAAGAAGATTCTTATATGGAAGGCTGGACCATTGAAGAAGGTCCTGATGCGATCAAGGGTAAGGTATTATATCCATATGCTGTTCCCGCTGACCTGAATGTAGAGATCAGCTGTGATCTTGTAATGTCGGCAAACTGGGAAAATGATGCGGAGTTTGACCTTACATTAAATGCGGGAGAGCACGGTGATATAGTAACACTTAATGAAACTTTCTATGATGAAAGCTACGGTCAGAATTACTCGATCCGGTCCCATGTAGACAGTTATACAATTAAGGCCGGCAACCTTTCCGTATTAAATCCGGAAAATCTTCTGGACTATAATATATATGTTGTACCGGAGAGTGAAGATTACACATTCTGTGGATGGAAGCTTGATGACGGGCTCATACTCGGATATTCCGATTATTCGTCGGAGCTGCTGCAGGGCTCGAGAACTGCTACGGGTATCTGGAAGAAGAAAACAGAAGCCGGAGATGATGATTTTGTAAAGATCACAGTAAAGACTGATGGTGGTACACTCTATTTATACGGAGGTATGAAGCAGGAGCCGTTTAACGGAGCACCGACAGCAATCGATGAAGAAGAAGTATTCTTTATAGTAAAGGACACACCATTTAACTTAGCTCTGTTGGGAACAAAGAGCGGCTATACACAGGATGGTTTTAAGGTAATTGAAGGAGAAAATTCGGGAGCGGCATTATCGTTTTCAGAGCTCTCGGCACTTGAACCTACATCGGATATGGTATTATCCGTAGTCTGGAAGCCGACCGGCAGAAAGGGATGGATAAAGGAGAACGGTACCTGGTACTACTTTGTAGATAATGAAGTATATGAAGGCGATACTATACTTGCGCAGGGAACCATCGACGGCAAGAAGGATTGGTATGCGGCTACAAACGGAATGTATGATAAGTCTTTTACGGGAATAGCCAAGGCGACCAATGGTAAATGGTATTTCGCAAGGGATGGAATTCTTTGCAGATCCTTCAGCGGAATAGCACAGGCAACCAACGGAATTTGGTATTATACAAAGAACGGAGTTATTGACAGAACATTTTCCGGAAAGATAGCGCCGGCAACGAACGGTAAATGGTACTATGTTAATAAAGGTAAGCCGACAAAGAAATTTACAGGAAAGATAGCACAGACAACGGACGGAAGATGGTATTATTGTACCAATGGAAGACCGGATGTAAAGTTCAGCGGTAAGATTGCTTATTGTACTACCGGTGACTGGTACTATGTTACCAGAGGAAAGATCGACAGAAGCTATACGGGTATCGCGGAAGCGACCAATGGAAAGCTTTACTATGTAAAGAAGGGAAAGCTTGACAGAAGCTATAACGGGGCAGCTGTTTATAATGGAAAGAGCTATAAGGTTGTGAACGGAGTAGTAAAGTAGTATTAGAGTAATAGTAGTTTTATAGCAGATGTAGATTAATTATATATGCTACATACATTATATAGTAGGACTCGATTCATATGGATCGGGTCCTTTATGTTTTAATGATTTAGGCCAATATTGGCCTTAAATAAGGCAAAATGAAAAAAGTGAAAAATTTTTTAAAAAAGTGGTTGACACTCCGGAATACTTTTGATATTATAATCAAGCCGCTAGCGAAGAGCGGCTATTTATTACGAACATAAATACGTAAATTTAATACACTGGAGAGGTATCGAAGTGGTCATAACGAGGCGGTCTTGAAAACCGTTTGTCCGCAAGGGCACATGGGTTCGAATCCCATCCTCTCCGCTTGTCCGACAGGACATAAGATTCAGGCGTTAGGATATTGGAGAAGTACCCAAGCGGCTGAAGGGGCTCCCCTGGAAAGGGAGTAGGTCGTTAATAGCGGCGCGAGGGTTCAAATCCCTCCTTCTCCGTACTTTAAGTACTGACCAATCAAACTGAATCGTTGATCTTTAATAACTTAATAACATGACAACCCCGAAAATTCTTTTAAAAAATTGATTCTTTCACGAGGATCACGCGGTAGAAATGCCGCAAAAGAATATTCGGATTTGAACGAATCCAAAATCAGTAAATTTTTGGAATGGTAAAACGTTAACGTTTAATCATGACAAGGA
>JAGBNF010000034.1 GCA_017634555.1 Eubacterium sp.
GATGATTGCAGGTGTAAGGCCATGAATCTTGATATCCATCTGGATAGCTGTGATTCCTTCAGGTGTACCTGCTACCTTGAAGTCCATATCTCCGAAGAAGTCCTCAAGTCCCTGAATATCTGTAAGAACGATGTAATCATCATCTGTCTCGCCTGTAACAAGTCCGCATGAGATACCTGCAACAGGAGCCTTGATAGGAACACCGGCTGCCATAAGTGCCATACATGAAGCACATACTGAAGCCTGTGATGTAGATCCGTTTGACTCAAATGTCTCGGATACGGCACGGATTGCATATGGGAAATCCTCAGGTGAAGGAAGAACAGGAACAAGTGCTCTCTCTGCAAGTGCACCATGACCGATCTCTCTACGTCCAGGACCACGTGATACCTTTGTCTCACCTACTGAGTAAGCAGGGAAGTTATAGTGATGGATATATCTCTTCTCTGTTACGAATGGATCAAGTCCGTCAACCTTCTGTGACTCACTGAGAGGTGCAAGTGTAACGATATCGCAGATCTGTGTCTGTCCTCTTGTGAACATAGCTGAACCATGAACTCTAGGAATTATGTCAACCTCAGCTGCAAGTGGTCTGATCTGATCGATAGCACGTCCGTCAGGTCTCTTGTGATCCTTGAGGATCATCTTACGTACTGTCTTCTTCTGATACTGATATACAGCGTCATCAACGTATCCAAGCCACTCTTCGTTCTCAGCATATCTTTCCTTGAACTGAGCCTTGATCTCGTCGATAGCCTTTTCTCTTGTCTGCTTGTCATCTGTGAATACAGCTACTTCCATCTGCTCAGGAGTAACAACTGTCTTCATATCCTCGAACATAGCTTCAGGAACTGCACAGCTTGTGTACTCAAACTTTGGCTTTCCGCACTCAGCTACGATCTTGTCGATAAATGCGATAACTGTCTGATTGATCTCATGGCACTTGAAGATAGCTTCAAGCATCTTGTCTTCAGGAACGATGTTTGCTCCTGCTTCGATCATGATAACCTTCTCACGTGTAGAAGCAACTGTAAGCTGAAGATCTGATACAGCGTTCTGCTCCTGTGATGGGTTTACGATGAACTCTCCGTTGATGAGACCCATCTGTGTTGTTGCACAAGGTCCGTCGAACGGAATATCTGATATAGATGTTACAAGCGCAGAACCGATCATCGCTACAAGCTCAGGTCTTGCACATGGATCTACTGAAAGTACAAGGTTATCAAGTGTAACATCATTACGAAGGTCCTTAGGGAAAAGAGGTCTCATAGGACGGTCGATAACTCTTGATGTAAGAACTGCATTCTCACTTGCCTTACCTTCTCTCTTGTTGAATCCTCCAGGAATCTTTCCTACAGAATACATCTTCTCTTCATACTCAACTGAAAGAGGGAAGAAATCGATTCCTTCTCTAGGCTCCTTAGAAGCTGTTACTGTTGAAAGCACTACTGTATCACCATAGTGAACGAGTGCAGCGCCGTTTGCCTGCTTACCTACTCTATCGATGTCGACTCTGAGAGTACGTCCGGCAAGCTCCATTTCATACTGTTTAAACATTTTGTTTCCTTTCCGGCCTTTGGCCCATACATTTATTATTTGAATGCACGCGATCCTATATTTCCGGATCATGCCAAAGCGAAACAACTGAAAGCGGTCCTTCACAGATTTTTATGAAAATCCGAACATGTGAAAGGCAGTTTTCAGTAGTCTCGATTTAGCCTCGCGCAATCCATAGTATTCTAACACAATAGTACCCGTGTTTCAAGCACGCGTTAACCATTAGTGCTAAAAATTCCTTATCTCATCAGCTATTTTTTTGGCACTTTTGCCATCTGTTTCTATACGATGATCTGCTGATCTCATATATGCTGGATATCTTACATTTATCATATCTACTATCTTCTGTCTGAGTTCTTCTTCCGACTGTGAATTAAGCAGCGGGCGATTCTTGTCCCCCTTCACTCTCTCAAAAGTCTCCTCAGGTGTCGCATAAAGATAGAATACTGTGCCCATGTCCTTCAGAAGCTTTGCATTCTCCTCTCTGAGGATAGCTCCGCCGCCTGTAGCAATGACAGTATTATAGCAGCTTCTGCCAAGCTCTCTTATAGCCTCTGTCTCAATATTTCTGAAGCCCTCTTCTCCTACGCTTTCAAAGATTTCAGGAATAGAACGCTTCTCCTTTTCAACGATATATGCATCTGTATCTATATAATCCATTCCGAGTTCCTCGGCAAGGCAGTGTCCTACTGTGGTCTTGCCTGCGCCCATATATCCCGTAAGGATTATATTTTTACCATAAATACTTTTGCAGAGATTCATCTTTGCCTTCTCTACAACATCCTCGCCAAGCTCCGTATCCATCCAGAGCTGATATGCGATTACTCCCTGATAGAGAAGCATCATAAGTCCGTTATCGCAGCTGATTCCAAGAGATTCGAGCTTCTTTGTAAACGGAGTCTCTGCAGGATTGTATACAAGATCAAATCCGTATGCAGCTCTCTTATAGAGCTCATCATCATCGATCAGAAGTCCGTCGCCTTCCTTAAGTCCCAGTGATGTACACTGGAACATAAGATATCCCGAATCATCATTTCCGGAGCCGGATACCGATACCTTAACAGAATCTATGTTATCGACGCTGATAGGGATCACTCCCCTGCCATCCTTAATAACATCGGAAAACAGCCTGTTCATCTCATCAGCAAGACTAACAGCCTTATCAAAAGAACGATTAACAAGATACACTCTTACTGCACCATAATTAAGAAGCATGGCAATAACAGCTCTTGCCGCTCCGCCTGCTCCCAGTACCACTGCGGTACTCCCCTCTATGGATACACCCTTCTTCTGAAGTGCCATATAAAGTCCCGGCATGTCAGTATTGTAGCCCTTATATCCCCTGGCAGTTCTGACCAGCGTATTTACTGCACCTATCCTTTCTGCCAACGGATCTATATCATCAAGATACGGAATCACCTCAGACTTGTAAGGCACGGTAATATTCATACCCTTGATATTCAGGTTAAATGCACCCTTAACGAGAGCTTCTATCTCTGACGCATCAGAGAGTACTCCTCCCGTCACCGCATCATGTACATGAAATGGTACATAAACCGCATTTCTCCCTATTTCATTACTTATTGTATTGTGTATCACAGGTGACAATGTATGCTCTATCGGATGTCCGATAAGTCCTATCACTTCTGTTTTTCCGTTGATTCTTTCCATAACCGATATCCCCCATAAAAAACTAATAGGCATGCACTCAGTGTGCATGCCTAATGTTTCGGAATTATTTACGAAGTCCGAGCTTCTGGATGATTGCTCTGTAACGTTCAATATCCTTTGACTTAAGATATGCGAGCATATTTCTTCTCTGTCCTACCATCTTAAGAAGTCCTCTTCTTGAGTGATAGTCATTTGGATGAGCCTTGAAATGCTCATTGAGGTCGTTGATTCTTGCTGTAAGAATAGCAATCTGTACCTCTGGTGAACCTGTGTCGCCTTCCTTAAGGCCGTACTTTGCAACAAGTTCTTCCTTCATTTCCTTAGTAATCATGGTTACTACCTCCTATAAAATTTTTGATACCCCGTTCGCCGGGTCAAGGTCGGAGTGTCCTCTGACTAAGCGACGGAATTACTGCCTCTTTCGAGGTCAGTGTTATTCTACACATAACACCTTCTCATGTCAAGATAAAAGATGCTATGGTTTTTGCATTATTATTTTTTATAAATATTCTCGAGCCTGTCCATTCTGCTCACGCTGTTGAGCATGTAGAGATCTGCGATAACCAGAGCTATCATGGATTCCACAACTACCACCGCACGAGGTGCGATTATCGGATCATGACGTCCGTGAATCTCAATCTCGGTATTCTCTCCGTCTCTGTTGACGGTATTCTGCTTCTGATATATGGAAGGTGTCGGCTTGAAGGATACTCTGACGATGATATCTGAACCGTCGCTCATTCCGCCGAGGATTCCTCCGGAATGATTTGTCTCCTTTGTAACTTTGCCATCTACCATTCTGAACTTATCATTATTGACAGAACCGACTGCTGCGCTTACTGCACATCCGTCACCGATCTCAACCGCCTTGACGCCGCCGATAGACATTACAGCTCCCGCAATCCTTGCATCAAGCTTATCAAATACAGTCTCACCGATTCCCGGAGCAAGACCTGAAACTATACATTCAACCTCTGCTCCCGATGAATCCTTCTTCTCTATAAGATCCTTCAGATATGCCTCTGCCTCAGCAGCTGCTATACAATCAGGCATATAGAGACTGTTTCTCATAATCTCATCTTTATCAAATCGGCTTCTGTCTATCTCGATATTACCGATCTTACTTACATAAGAAGTAAATGTAACACCGAACCTGTCAAGGATCTTCTCTGCCACAGCACCGCCCATAACACGACCTATAGTCTCTCTTCCCGATGATCTTCCGCCACCGCGATGATCCCTGATACCGTACTTAACCTGGAAGCCGTAATCGGCATGTCCCGGACGATACACATTTTCCAGATCAGAATAATCCTTAGATATCTGTGACTGGTTATACACCATCATCGATATCGGTGTACCGAGGGTTGTTCCCTCATAGACACCAGACATTATGTTAACTGCATCTGTTTCGCTTCGCTGGGTCGTAAACGCAGATTGTCCAGGGCGTCTCCTGTTAAGAAATCCCTGGACATATTCTTCGTTAATGTCGAGTCCCGAAGGGCAGCCATCAATAACTGCTCCCACCGCTGCCCCATGGGACTCCCCCCACGTAGATATTTTCAATATTTCACCAAAAACTGAACCGGCCATATTAATTCCTAAATCTTTCTAATGTAAAACTATAATGCTATTTATCAAGTCTCACCGGCCCTCGGATGAGCCTTGTCATAAACCTCTTTAAGTCTGCTGGTCTTACCCTTGAGGTAAACCTGAGTTGTTGAGATATCACTGTGTCCCAACATCTCCTGAAGGCTTCTGAGATCGGCACCATTGCTTACCATATGTGTCGCAAAACTGTGTCTGATCATATGAGGTGTTATATCCTTATCAATTCCTGCTTTCTTGGCATAAGCCTTAAGCAGCTTCCAGAATCCCTGACGGGACATCTGACCACCCTTAACGTTCGTGAACAGGTAATCCTGATCATCGCACATGCTAGGTCTTACTTCAGAAATGTACTTTGCAAGAGCATACTTTGCAGCATTCTCTATCGGTATCATTCTGGACTTATTGCCGTCATGGCATTCTATAAATCCCATCTGAAGATTAATATCGGTAATCTTAAGTGATATAAGCTCAGTAACTCTGAGTCCTGTAGCATACAGGAGTTCGAGCATAGCCTTATCCCTTATCTCCTTAGGTGAGTTGCCTGATGGCTGATCCAGAAGTGAACTCACTTCCTCTATGGTAAGCGTATCAGGAATCTTCTTCTCTACCTTAGGCGGATGGATACCCTCCGCAGGATTACCGCTTATCTTACCTCTCTCCAGAAGATAGATAAAAAACGATCTTATACTTGCAATATTCCTTGAAACGGTCGCTGAGCTGAAGTCCCCATTTTCTAAATCCAGCACATATGACCTAACAGCAGTAGCATTTACTTCTTCGACTGACTTGATCCCCCTTGCGCCGAGAAAATCTCTCAATTTGTAAAGGTCTCGTCGATAGGACTGAACAGTATTATTACTGCTGTGCTTTGCATTTTGAAGATATTCAATGTAACCGTCAATATCAGTTGTCACGTCCCTAACCCTCTCAGAAATTTTGTCGCGTAGGATTAGTATACTTTTTAATTAACATAATTTCAACAATTATTTTTTATGTAAATCTCACGGAATCCCTTATAAATCAAGGCTTCCAGCAAAATGATGTATCCAATTGTTACAAAAGCACAAAATATTGTGTAAATTTTTATTAACATTTTTTTAACATTTTTTATGTTTTTTCATTATTTTTTTGTTTTCGGATAATCACCGTCAGGATAAAGCAGCTTTAATGTATAATTATCCAAAATATTCAGAGCCATAAACCCTGTTCCAAATCCGAAAGCCATTACTCTCCTAACCTTTCACGCATAGCTATATAAGCATAAACAGCAAGTATAGTCTTGCTGTCATGTATAAGTCCCTTGTTAATGTAATCAACCGCCTCATCAACCGTAAGCCTTATCACGTCCATATATTCATCGCTGTCTCTCTTTACGCTTCCCGCGGTACAGTCCGTGCCGATAAAGACAGCCGTCCTTTCACTGAAAAGACCCACAGATGCAACTATATAGTTGATAAATGTGAGCTTTCCGGGAATCAGTCCTGTTTCCTCTTCCGCCTCTCTCTTTGCGCAGCTGATAAAGGCCTCCATATCCTCAGGTGCTTCAGCCTTTGTAAGTATATCCTCGGATAAGGTCACATCAGAAGGCTCCATACAACCTCCGGGTATTTCAACCGAATCTCCATCCAGTGCCTGTCGGTACAGCTTTACAAAAACCAGCCTCTCATCTTCATCAACCAGAAGAACCGCTGCACCGTTCCTGTTTTCAACATAATCATAGTACAGCGTCTCTCCGTCAGGAGTCAGTATTGTATCTTCATACACCTTGACCCTGTGGCCTTCATACTTAAGTTTTCTGTCTATTTTTTTGAGTCTCTTACCCATATAACCTTTACCACTTTCCGTTATCTTCCCGGTTTATAAAGAAAAACAGGCTGCCGCATTAAGCGACAGCCCATAACTCTTATTTTGCGTAATCAGTGATTCGTGATTCTCTAATAAGGCTAACCTTGATCTGTCCGGGATATTCGAGTTCATCTTCAATCTTCTTCGAAATATCTCTTGCAAGGATTACCATATCAGCATCACTAACCTGATCAGGAACTACCATTACCCTGATCTCTCTACCTGCCTGAATAGCAAAGGATTTATCGACACCGCTAAACTCATTAGCAATATCCTCAAGCTTTGTAAGTCTTGTAGAATATGTTTCAAGTGTCTCTCTTCTGGCACCAGGCCTTGCAGCTGAAATTGTATCAGCAGCCTGTACAATACATGCTATAAGACTTTCTGCCTCACAATCACCGTGATGTGAAGCTACTGAATTAATGACAACACTATTCTCTTTGTATTTTCTACAAAGATCAACACCGATAGATACATGAGATCCTTCCATCTCGTGATCAATTGACTTTCCAATATCATGCAGAAGTCCCGCACGCTTGGCAAGTTTAACATCTTCGCCTATCTCGCCTGCTATAAGTCCGCTGAGCTGAGCAACTTCAACTGAATGCTTAAGAGCATTCTGACCGTAGCTTGTTCTGAACTTCATTCTACCAAGAAGCTTGATAAGCTCCGGATGAAGTCCGTGAACACCTACCTCAAGTGCGGCAGCTTCACCTTCCTCACGCATCATGGTCTCGACTTCTTTCTTAGCCTTCTCAACCATTTCCTCGATTCTGGCCGGATGAATACGTCCGTCAACGATAAGCTTTTCAAGTGCAATCCGTGCAACCTCACTTCTTACAGGATCGAAGCTTGAAAGAACTACCGCTTCCGGAGTATCGTCTATTATAAGATCTACGCCGGTAAGAGTTTCAAGAGCCCTGATATTACGACCCTCTCGACCGATAATCCTTCCTTTCATTTCATCTGAAGGAAGCTGAACAAGTGAGATTGTCGATTCTGATACGACATCAGCAGCACACTTCTGTATAGCGCCAACGACATACTCCTTAGCCGTTTTATCGGCCTCTTCCTTCGCTCTGGATTCCATTTCCTTGATCATTATCGCTGTTTCGTGTTTAACATCGTCTTCAACAGACTTAAGCAAATATTCCTTTGCTTGTTCAGAGGTGAGTCCGGATATTCTCTCCAGTTCCTGTTCTCTCTTTGCCATAAGCTCATCAGCTGCTGCAAGTTTCTTAGCAAGATTTGCTTCCTTAGAAGCAAGTGACTGCTCTTTCTTTTCCATAGCATCACTCTTCTTGTCAAGATTCTCCTCACGCTGCAGAACTCTTTTCTCCATATGCTGAATCTCTGAACGACGATCCTTAACTTCCTTTTCGATGTCATTCTTCGTCTTGAGAGCTTCTTCCTTTGCAGTAAGAAGTATATCCCTCTTCTTTGATTCGGCATCCCTGAGAGCTTCATCTATAATATCACGAGCCTTATCTTCAGCCTTTCCGATCTTTGCTTCAGCAATATTTTTTCTGTAAGCAATACCGGCAAACCAGGCACAGATTGTGGCTACGACACCTACGACAGCACAGATGATAAAAGCAACCGTTCCCACAGGAGCACCTCCTTTATTTAGTTTTTATTGTACAAAATGTACATATATTCATACCCTTATGTACAACATTTATATATTAAATGCTAAACCACATTATGTCAAGTACGAATTAATGTCGCTGAAGCTGAAACCCTTCCTCATAAGGA
>JAGBNF010000035.1 GCA_017634555.1 Eubacterium sp.
AGTCACGGATGTTATCAAGCCAGTTATAATAAATCTTATTCATTCTTTCAGGAACGAGTTTTATCTCGCCGGTTTCAACAACCTTGCGGGCACGAGCTGCCATCTCATCCATCTTTACAAACCACTGAGGTTTGATGAGCGGCTCAACTGTTGTTCCGCATCTGTCGTGTGTTCCTACCTGATGAGTATGAGGTACTACCTTTACCAAAAGACCCTGAGCCTCAAGATCCTCCAGTACTGCCTTACGTGCCTCATATCTGTCCATACCATGATATCTTGTTTCCGGACAGTTTATAGTAGCATCATCATTCATGATATTTATCTCTTCAAGATTATGACGCTTTCCTACTTCAAAATCGTTAGGGTCATGAGCAGGTGTAATCTTAACACATCCTGTTCCGAACTCCTTATCAACATATGAATCAGCAATAACCGGAATCTCCTTGTTTACAAGAGGAAGAAGTAAAGTCTTGCCAACAATATCTGAATATCTTTCATCATCCGGATTAACTGCAACAGCTGTATCACCGAGAAGAGTCTCAGGACGGGTTGTTGCTATCTCAACAAATCTTCCCTCTTCACCAACTACCGGATAATTGATATGCCAGAAATGTCCTTCCTGCTCCTCATGCTCAACCTCTGCATCAGAAATTGTTGTCTGACAAACAGGACACCAGTTAACGATACGGGAGCCCTTATAAATCCAGCCTTTATCATAGAGCTTCTTGAATACTGTATTTACGGCTTTATTATTGCCTTCATCCATAGTGAAGCGCTCTCTGTCCCAGTCAGCGGATGAACCCATTCTCTTCAGCTGGTTAACGATACGTCCGCCATATTCTTCACGCCAGTCCCAAACGCGCTTAAGAAATCCCTCACGGCCCAGGTCGTCCTTGCTGATTCCCTGTTCCTTAAGATTTTCAATAACCCTAACCTCAGTTGCTATAGCTGCATGGTCTGTACCCGGCTGCCACAGAGCATTGTAGCCCTGCATTCTCTTCATTCTGATAAGAATGTCCTGCATTGTATTATCCAGTGCATGACCCATGTGAAGCTGTCCTGTAATATTTGGAGGCGGCATAACAATAGTAAAAGGTTTCTTGCTTCTGTCTACCTCAGCATGAAAATATCCCTTTTCGACCCACTTATCATACAGTCTTTTTTCAATTCCCGCCGGGTCATATGTCTTAGCCAAATCCTTACTCATCTTAATTTCTCCTCTATTTGTATTTATTTTTTTAGATGGACTGTTCACGGAACTCATCCTTCAACTGTGCAAGAATAATATCCATTCTCTTGTCATAGTCCGTCATATCTTTATTCAAGCGATTATAAACAGCTCTCTGAAGCATTGCAAATATTGTCATCTCCTGAACGTCTGCCTTTGAATCGCCGATCTCTGCCATAATTTCCTCGAAGTATTTATCATCGAGGCCCCGGACTCGAATTTCCTCTCTGAGGGTCGATGTGTCCTCGCGCGTAGCAACGATATAGAAATATCCCTTGAGCGACTCCATATTGTTGTTATACTCGTACGCTTTCAGGAAAAACTTCTTCGCATCATCAAGATCCATGTTGTTGGCAGCAGCAACCGCTCTGTTGTGGTATACATTTCCGAGGAATGTAACATCCTCATCATCGCCGATATCATCAAGTATCTCATCATAAAGAGTCGCTGCCTTGATGTATCTTCTGTATGCCAGATATCCGTCTGCCTTAAGTTTTGCCCTCTGAAGCGGGCTGAGCTTACGATACTTCTGCCATGCAGCCGCATAGGTCTTGATTTCTTCCGGAGTATAGTAGTCTCCGGCATTCAGAATCTCAATGAGAAGATCCTGCGCATAGGCAGTCTTGTTCATAAGACCCATCAGCTTATCAGCCAGCTCTTCCATTCCCAGTTCATCACGGATAAAGTTAAAGAGCTTGTCGGAAAGCACCGACTTGCTGATCAGTACTGTATTATTGAAAATGTAGAAGCAGAGCTCCTCATATGTATATATCTCAACCTTTGTATTCAGAAAGGTGAACGGAGTGTCTGCTGTTTTGGAAGTACATAAAATAACCTTTGACATCAGATACTGAACTCCTTTCTGTATATTTTATTTGTAGTCGGGAAGAGCTTTCCGAAACCGAGATCCTTGATAATGACCGCTCCCGAATGCGGATCGTCGAACTCGACCTCAAGGCTGAGCTTGGTCGTCTTGTTCGGACGCTTCGGCAGTCCATGGATTCTTACCGTCTCACGCTTTTCCTCTTCCGTATGATGATCACGGTAAACAATAGTGATCTTATCCGTATCATCAAGTATTACGCATATTTTTCCGTATGTGTTATACCACTGTTTTCCGCCGTTAACGATCGGCACGAAGCCTGTATCGTTCTCGTCCAGTGCAATACCCACGTCGAAGAGCACATTTTCCTTGGTCTCAACAAAGAAATCGTTATAGAACTCTGCATATTCGCCGCCGACGGCTCTGTAGCAGGCACCCTTCGTATAAATGTTCTGTCCGACGAAAACTCTTCGTCCCTGGCAGAGCACGTTGGTGGACTTCTTCATCCACTTGTTTGAAAAGCCCACACCTGTAAGGAATACGGATGAAATGTATGCCTTCTTGAGCTCATACTCCGCAACCTTACTGAAATCTATATCCATCTGATAGGTATCATTTCCGTATCTTGAAAGAGTTATCTGTGATGAATAATCCTCATGATAAACAGTGACCGTCTCCGGCTTTCTGTTTCTAGACATATCTATCCTGTAGTAATGAAGTCCGTCGGAGCTGTAATCATACAGTGCCACCGAGTTGTTCCACAGGTCTCTCGGCTGATTGAAGATATAGAAAAGTCCGCTGTCCAGATGACTGGTGATCTCTATACATTCCTTCTTCACACCCATTTCCTTATATAATCCGGACAGAAGTCTGAAGATCAGATGATCATATTCCGGAATGGATATTACAAGCTTCTTAATCTCAGCCGATTCATATCTGTAAAGGAATGAATCAATGTGGAGTCTGACCATCAGAACGAAAAGCTCCGAATAAGAATACTCGATCTCGCCGACCTTCACCTTGTCTTCGCTCTTCAGATTTTCGAAGATATTATCCACCATTATGCCTTCTTCTGAGAATCTGGCCTCGGAAGCCTCTCCTCCGACATACCAGCGCTGTGATTCAGTGCTGTAGAAAAGGATGTTCGGCATAAGATATGTATCCTTGTTATTCAACTGGCTTACGGATTCAGGCTCACGCTTGATATCGTTATAGTACGAAAGCTGTGTGAAATCTGAGCACAGATCCATTCCAATGTAGTATAACTCCGCCATTTTGTACTCCTTAATTACTGATTACAATACGTTTAAATTCTCTTCAAATAAATGTACCGTATTGATATAAACATCAAGATCCTCAAGCAATGCCTTGTCATCACGCATTTCCTGCTTGACCAGCATGCTGTTGATCATTTCAAATCTGTTGATATTCTTCTGGTTGAAGGACTTCTTCTTGAGGACTTCACTCTCAACTATCTTGGCATTTCCGTTCGGATCGTCCTCGATAGAGTAAACCAGTCTCTCACCATGGAATATAACGAATTCCATTACATATACTCCGTCCACGACTTCCTCGAGTCTCTTTCTCTCTGTCTTCTGCTTTGAACGTGTTCCTGTATCAAAGCTGTACTTTACGAAAACATGACGGACATTTTCAGTCTTGTAGATAAGATAGGTCTTAAGATATACATCCTGCGGAAGCTTGATAAATCCGCTGAACTTCTTGAAGAACGGCATTATCTTACCTGCATCGACGAACCGCTCCACATTTTCCGCGATCCATCTTCTCTGATTATCGTTGAATCTCTCCAGACGGCTGAAATATAACAGCAGCGCCATGGATGAAACCTCGTCATCTATGTTGCTCTTCCACATTTCCTGATACAGAGCATCCATTATGTGGTTCGGCACCTGAGTGTCGTTGACCAGATAATCGTGTGCAGAAAGTCTGAGGAATGCCTTGACCACAAGACCTCTGCTTCTTCCCATATAATATGTTGAGAAGATATCATAGATATACTCAAGATATGAACCCGAGAACATCATCTGTGCCAGCGTATTCTCCGCAAGCGGAGTGATGTCCGTTACCTTGTCCTTCGCAAGCTTGAAGAGTGATGATAACTCATCGAGACTTCCCTTGAAGTTTGAGGTTATATATCCGAGAATGTTGCCGTTAACGGTACCGGTCTTGTAAAGGTTGAGACAGATCGACATCAGGTCCTCGTTAAGGAATCCGTCGGAATCTGTAACACCGTAATCGGCAAGTCTGTAAAGCTCGTTTACATCCAGCTCGTTAAAGCCGTAAAGCTTAACTGCCTGGAATGCCTTATCGAACATGTTCATGTCGATAAGATAAGTAATAATGGTTCTTGCATTTGCATGAGTCAGATACTCGATATCAAGTCTGTTGAGATACTTTGCAAGAACGTCTGTATCCAGATTCTCATGGTAATACTCAATGATGTTAAGGCAGGCCTGCTGCTTGTAATCATGAGATATCTCCTCACACTGGATAATGTCTCTGGCTGCATTTACTTCCTTAGCATTTCTGTAGGTGAAAGGTCCGAGACTCTCATAGTTGAAGAGCAGGACTCTGTAATCACGCGGACTGTACTCTCTGCAGATAGGCATATAAGCCTTCTCATCCACGATCCTCTCAAAATGGTAAGGTATGGATCCCGCATAACGGTTTCCGTTGTTATCCTCGAATACGATGGATGCGTTGTCGGAAAGGATCTCGACATATGCTTCACCGTTTACCAGAGGAACTCTCTGCACATCATGCAGCTCTTCATGAGATATAACTACTGCTCTGACCTTCTTGTTAGAGCAGACGATCTTTCTCCTGAAAATGATATTGATAAGCTTTCCGGCATACATGGAGCTTACGCTGTCAGGCTCAAGGAATTCATCATAGATGACAGTCAGATCATCGTTGACTCTTCCCTTCACGATCATCTTCTCCATAAAGTCTTCCATAGTCGGTGCATACTCATGATATATCTTCATATGCTCGGACTTGTTGAAGATTACATTTGCATAAAGATATGCAAGCTCATCCTCGGAAAGCGTATTCTTGTAGTTCAGGTACATAAGAACCGATGAAGGTATGATGTCATACCTTGTCTTATTCATACTTCTTATGTAGCACTCATTAAGGCCGATAAACTTGAGTGATCTCTCGATGGCAGCCTTATAAAATCTGTGATACTTGTTATCCAGCATATTTGCGGAAATGAGCATCGAGCAGATAGAACTGAGTACCGACAGGTTCTCATTCTCCTTACGCGACAGCTTCTCAGCCTCATCCTGACGGACAGCCTCTCCGAATCTCTCTTCGGAAGAAACGGCCTCATTTCGCTCAAATACCAGATTATCCTCAACCGCATCAACAAGTGCGGTATCATCAGCGTCATCATCATCCTTTTTCCAGTATGAAGATGATGCAAGTATCTTATCTATTCCTGAAGACTCAGATTCATACAGATACTCAGAACCAAGGAATCCGTCATCATCCTCGTCCTCATAATCTTCGTCTTCCTCCTCTTCCTCTTCTTCAACCTTTTTCTCTTCCTCATCCACAGGTCTTGAGAAACCTGCACTGTATCTTATACTGAGTGCATCTCTCTCATCCTGCTTCGACTCTGAAGCACCGGTTTCAACAAGCGGAATATCAAGAAGCTCTTCACGGTTCTTTGTAACCGGCGATGATGCCGACCATACCTGAGCCTTAATTCTCTCGGCTCTGAGCTCCTCCTCATTCTTATCATATATCTGACGGAGAGCATCAAAGATCTGCTTATTGAAATCTCTGTTCTTTCCGGCAAGCTTCACGAACTCGAGAAGTACATCATCTGAAATGTACTTGTGCCTGAGACCCCATTTGATAACTGTCATCTCAAGCTCACCGAGCTTCTTCAGAAGCATTGGATTCTCATTAAATATGTTGCAGAGCTCAAAGTATATAATCGGGCTGTTCTCACCCTCATAGAACATATCGGAAAGCTCTTTATAAAGCAGTGCCTTATCCTCGTTATATGCCGGATCTACAAAGAGAAGCAGCCAGAAGTAGAACATTTTTTGATGCTTCTGTGTCTTGTAGTTCTTCTTTATAAGATTTGCAACATCCTCGGTAAACTGATTGTCTCTCTGGATCAGGGCTCTCAGATATTCGTAGTAACACATCTGCTGGCTGCTCATCTGAGTCTTGTCAACATCCGCCTCTATTCTGAGGAACTCCTGCTCAACCTTGCTGTAATCTCCGTTCAGGATATTCATATGCATGATTCCGAGTCTGTAGAGATTCTCCTCAGACTCAAGCTCATTGAGAACGCTCAGAGCTTCCATAGTCCTCTGGGTATACTCGGAAAGGTTTATGGCATCCATTCTGAAATCAAGATAAGCTCTGGTCACTGCAACCTTTGCCTTCTTATATTTCTGCTCTTTGATGTGACTTTCCTGATTATCACGAGGCTTCTGCGGCTTTGAAAGATGGATATCTATCTCAATCTTCTGATAGATATTCTCGATTATAAGGCGGCCGCTGTTCTCGCCTTCCGGAACATGCTCAGGAGAAATGTACACTCTGAGAGCACATTTGTTAGCTGTAAAGTCCTGTGATGATATGGACTTCTTTGCAGGAATGATAAACTCGGAATCGCTTCGGATGTCCGAATATGTATATCCCCATGTATTCTTTGATATATCAACTGTGATGCTTTCCGTTTCGGTAGGCATCTCTATATCTATCTTTGCCTTTGATGCCGAGAGGGTAACTGTTCTTTTCTTGGATACCATTACGAGGAACTCTTCCATAGCCTGATCTACTGAACGGCTGTCAAGAAGACTGGCATACACTCTGCGCATCTGGTGATCCTTATCTATGAAGGTTCTTCTGAATTCATCACTTACAAAAAGACGGGTAGCATCTCTCCAGCTTCTCTCTGCGAGGGCTGCGAACTTGAAGAGGTCATCTATCCTCTCATCATGATGCTTAACACAAGGCTGAACAATATTAATATCATAAGGAAGCTTGAACTCGCCTCCATCGGTTATTACGTTGATATGTCCGCGAAGATTCTGACCGGCCTCAAGACAGGTAGCGTCATAGGAATATCTTACGTTGAACTTCCTGGACACAAAGGAATGGTCTTCGAAACGGAGCAGATATCTGCTGTCGTATACGAGACCCTTAATAGGGTACTGATTCTTTGACTCAACAGTGAATTCACCTGAGTATACAGTACCGGCTTCGATATTAATTTTGAAATATCTCTCGGATATCACAACCTCGGGCCTGTCTATGATAAACTGACCCTTTGCATACTGTTCGACAATTGCCTTCATGTTACCCCTCTAACATCAAAAAAACTCTGTAACAATAACGTGTTTATTTTGACACTTATAACTTTATCGTGTAGAATATACCCGATGGTTAGCCCATCTTAAAAGATAATTAATCAACTTATTATATCAGATATAACTTTTATTTTAAAGTCGATTTTGGAGGTGTTGCAATTGGCTTCTAAAAATTTAAGAATAGAAAAGTATCCGACAGTTTTATACAATGCTAATCTCAATCCACTCGGAATTCCTGATTCTGTCAAGACCGCCATTTCGGAAAACATCGGTTCTATAACCAAATATCCGGACATTTACTACAACAACTTAAAAAATGCCGTAGCTGATTATACAGGCATGACTCTGGACAGGATTGTTATGGGAAACGGATCTGCCGACCTCTATAAGCTTTTTGCTTCACTGTTAAAGCCAAAGAAGGCCGTGCTTCTTTCTCCGGGGCCTATGGAATACGAGGGCGTTCTCACCTCCTATAAATGTAAGGTTGATTACTACAGCCTTTCTGAGGAAGATGAATTCGTTCTGGATATGGATACTTTTATATCCAAGCTGAAGAAGGGCGTAGATCTTATAATGATCAGCAACCCTAACAATCCGACTTCGAAGCTGATCCCGCTTGCCGATATCAAAAAACTGCTTGAGGCTTGTGTGGAAAGGAACATTTTCCTTATTCTTGATGAAATGTATATCGAATTCGTCGATGATTATAGTGACTATACAGCTATTTCTCTTACAGACGAATTCAATAATCTTGCGATAATCAGAAGTGTATCCAAGTTCTTCTCAGTTCCGGGACTTCGTTTTGCTTATGCTCTTATGAATAACCCTTCACTGATGACACTTGTGGATATCACAACAACAAAGAACAACATAGCTTCACTGACAGCGCTTGCCTGCTCAGCTATGTTTAAGGATGAGAAGTATATCGAGGAAGGCCGCTCGATGATTCACACCGAGAGAAGCCTTGTATATCTTGCAATGTCCACTTCAAAGAACCTGAAGCTCTTCAAGCCTGAAGCAAACTACATGCTTGCAAAGCTGCTTAAAGAGGATGTGACCTCCGGAGTCGTTGCCGAGCACTGCAACCAGAGAGGTATCATCATCAGAAGATGTGACAACATCCGTGGTCTTTCAAATCAGTTCATCCGCTTCTGCTTTATGAATCCTAAGCAGAACGACCTGATGGTAAATACCATCCTCGAAATACTGTAAGAACTGAATCGAGTAAAAAATAAACCATATAGCCGCACATTTCAAATGTATGGCTATATGGTTTTTTGTTTGCTTAATCACCCATCGATGCCTGAAGTACACCGATATACCAGTTTATTATCGCACTTCCGAACAATGTGGAAATGATTATTCCGAGGCAGAGCATCGGTCCGAACGGAATGTGTGATTTCCAATCCTTCTTCTTAGTTATTACGAAAAATACTGCAAGCAGCGCCTGGATTATGGCTCCGATGAAGAAGCCCGCTACTATGATCTTCCATCCCAGCAGTATGCCGGACATGAAGAGCAGCTTTATATCTCCCCATCCAAAAGCATTCGGTACCGCAAGATCCAACAGTGCCAGCGGTCCTGCGATACACAGTGCACCGATAACCCTGTCAAGGATCGTTACATGAGGCCATATGAATATGGATATGATACCGATTATTCCGATCAGCACATTAAACTCGAACGGAAGCTCGCAAGTATCAAAGTCTATCAGTGCCTGCAGTGTATATATCGCATAAAGGATCAAAAGTATTACTATTCCGATCATTGCTGCGGTTGAAGGATTTTCAACCAGCGCAAGTGCTTTTGTCAACTTGTTGTTCAGCGCATCTGTGACGGAAATATCTTCAGAAAACTTTTGAAAATACCATGCCGCAAATCCACTGAGTATCACTCCCCATATGATAACGGCCAGAAATCTGTTCGGACGCTCCTTATATACATCTCCCATCGGCATCTTGATAAGCTTAGCTTCCTGTTCCTTGCGGGCTTGGAAAGCTTCCTTCTCAGCCTTGGTCTGCTTACCGTCCACATCCTCATCATAATCCTCGCGGGCACGTATAAATGCATCCACCCTACGATTGATCACGTTTATGAAAGTATAGACAACCGCCGCACATACACAGGCTATTATTATATAAACAATCTGCATTATATCAGGTCCTCTCTGACATTCATTCTATCATTTATGTCACCGAATCCCGAAAGACTACCGATCGGATTAGAAATCTCTGTCTGTAAAGAATTCAACGAATTCTGTGTAGCCTTCCTGCTGCATCTTTTCCTTCTGGAACTTCTTGTTCTTCTTCATGATCGAAAGGTTGACTATTCTGCCTTCCTTTCTTTCAGCTGATGCCTGAGCAAGGATCTTCTGCATCTTCTCTGCAGGCATTCCCTTCTCAATAAGATAAGCCTTCTTCTCGCCTGCACCCGGAACTTCAAATCCGTTCTCGAGAAGCAGCATTACGATTCTCTCAAAACCGATAGAGAATCCAACCGCAGGAGTAGACTGACCTGTAAACTTGCCGATCATCTCATCATAACGTCCGCCGCCTCCGACAGATCCGCCGTACTCATCCATAGAAATCTCGAATATAGGTCCTGTATAGTAAGACATTCCACGAACCAGTGTAGGATCGAACTTCATACGGAAGTCGGCTGCCTTAGAGCCGTCAACACTTGAAATGATGGTCTCAAGATTATCGGAAATCTCCTTATCCAGGAAGTCTCCGAGCTTATCGCTGATAACCTTAAGCAGTGATACTGCATCGCTGTCATCAGAAATAAGTGAGAAGAGCTCAATATACTTATCAACGCTCTCTGCAGGATAGCCTGCACCCAGAAGCTCTTCCTTAACTCCGTCAAGACCGATCTTATCCATCTTGTCGAGAGTTATAAATATGCTGTCATAGTTCTCCTCTGCAAATCCGCTGTAAGCAGCCATTGCCTTAAGGATACGTCTGTCGTTTATTCTGATAGTAAAATTCTTGAAATTAAGCTTTCCGAGAAGTGTTGTTGTTGCAAGGATAAGCTCAATCTCTGCAACTATATCCTGCTCACCAAGGATATCTATATCGCACTGCATGAACTGACGATAACGTCCGCGCTGTGGTCTGTCGGCGCGCCATACAGGTCCCATCTGAAGTGCCTTGAAAGGACTCGGAAGGTCATTTGCATTATTTGAATAATATCTTGAAAGCGGAAGAGTAAGGTCATATCTGAGTCCGCTGTCGGTAAGCACATTCAGATTATCCGCACTCACCTGCTCTACTGCGCTGTCCAGCTTCTCGCCGCGCTTCAGTATCTTGAAGATAAGCTTCTCATTCTCTCCGCCCTGATTACTGCAGAGATTCTCTATATGCTCAACCGCAGGAGTTTCAACAGATGTAAAACCGAAGGTCTTATAAGTCTCCTTTATAAGCCCTATGGCGTAATCTCTGATTTCCATCTCCTTTGGGAGTATGTCCTTCATACCGGTAACCGGTTTCTTCTTCATTGCCAATTTATTTTCCTCCAAAATCTATTATTACTATATGGATCTCGCAGCAATTCCTTCGGATTTGCGCGCTATCATTTCATCAATTCTTGAAATGTACTCGTCAACGTTACGTACATTTTCGATTCGATCAACTCGTTCTGTCTCACCTTCCGAATCCAGCGAAAGGAGTCTTGTTATAGCTCCCGCTCCGGCCGCGAAGGTATCAAGCCTCTCCTCCATGATGAGTACATTGTATCTGCATTCCAGGCTCGGGATCGCAAAACCCGTATTCTCCAAATTGCCCGCGATATTCTTCTGACGATACAGATAGTATGGCATAAGCCCCGCAGCCTTTGCACGCTGCGTAGCAAGCTCTATCATCCTGTCCACATCATTATTTATGCTGTCTTTATAATCCTCATACTTCTCATTCAGTCCCGCCTTCTTCTTGATGGCAAGGCTGTGTACCGTAAGCGACTCCGGTTCCAACGCGAGGATCTCATCCAGCGTATGCGCCATATCTCCCAGACGTTCACCCGGAAGTCCGGCGATTATATCCATATTTATATTGTCAAACCCTGCAGCTCTCGCTTCCTTAAATGCACGGACAATCATTTCAGGCGAATGCGCCCTTCCTATCTTCCGAAGGGTTTCCGGATTCATCGACTGCGGATTAATGCTGATTCTTGTAACTCCGTGGGCCTTCATCACTTTGAGCTTCTCAGGTGTGATACTGTCCGGACGTCCCGCCTCAACGGTAAACTCCTCCAGATCTGTCAGGTCGAATGAGTATTCAATCTCGGTAAGCAGCCTGTCCAGCTGTTCCTTGCTTATGGAAGTCGGCGTTCCGCCTCCGATATATACCGCCGCAAGCCTTCTTCCATGATTCATCAGGGAAATGTTTGCCAGCTCGGTCTTTACCGCGTCTATATACGAATCAATCTTTCCGGCAAACTCCATGATCGGATAAGCCGCAAAGGAACAATATACGCATCTTGTCGGACAGAAAGGAATTCCTACGTAAAGGCAATAATCTCTCCTCGGATCGACACTGTTAAGTATCCTTCTCTCACGACGCGCCACTTCTACAGAAAGCGCTGCCTTCTCTTCGGAGGTATCATAGGTGCGGATATAATAATCCACAAGATCATCCTCATCAAGCCCTGATTCGAGTCCCTTTGTCGCAATCTTAGTCGGTCTCATTCCCGTAAGGCTTCCCCACGGAAGACTTCTGCCCGTATATTCCTTGAGCAGCTTATATGCGGCAAGCTTCAGCTTGTTGCGGAATCTCCTCTTGTCCGTATAATCCCCAAAGGTATATGCGGAGAAGATGACATGTCCGCGCTCCTCTATCTTGAGCTTGGTTTCCTCCTTATCAAAAAGTGCCGTGAATACAAAATCCCAATCGGCGAAAGCATCCCTGCTGTAATTCCCGATATCACCGGGATGAATCACGGTAAGCTTCTCACCCAAAAAAAATGCAGTAATCATGGCACGAAGATCTGCTTCATATTCAGTTATATTCTGAACAAGCAAAACCATATAAAAAACCTCTATATTCTACTTATCAATATCCCGATTTATCTGAAATACGGATTGCTCTCTACCTCATCCTTTATGGTGGTTCCGAAACCATGTCCCGGGAAAACCTTTGTTTCTTTCGGAAGAGTAAACAGCTTTTCCTTTATGGAGCTGAGCAGTGTATCCTCATCGCCTGTCGGAAGATCCGATCTTCCGATTCCGCTCTGGAACAGGGTGTCACCACAAAACAGATATCCGCTTTCCTGAAAATAGTAGCATATTCCGCCGGCCGTATGACCCGGAACAGCAATGATCTTTACCTTCTCTCCGAGAACGGTAATCTCTTCCGAGTCCTTAAGAGCATTGACCTTTTCCTTGCTGACCATATCAGGCGTACCGAAAAGCCATGCAGAGCAGTTTGCCTCCGGCGACTCCATCAGCTTGATCTCATCTTCGCCTATGTAAATAGGAAGAGACGGAAGCTGAGCGGCTATATCATTTACAGCCCCTATATGATCCCAGTGTCCGTGCGTAAGCATCAGGCACTTCAGCTCTGTTCCGTCTTTCGTTGCCGCCTTGAGAAGCCTGTCTGCCGAAGCAGCGGCATCTACGATGGCGGATTCATTAGTTTCTTCATTTTTGATTATATAACAGTTCGTACCCACCGGTCCGAGAACTGCGACATATACATTTAACATCCGATTCCTCCGGTTTATCAAGTAAACCTATGGTATATCCTCGCACTAAAGTGATGTCAATCTGTGCAATCCCCTGGTCTACCTTGCACTAAAGTGATGTCAATCTGTGCTTCTTCGAAGCACATCTTGCAAGCCTTGCTACGCAAGTCTTGGCGCTGCTACGCAGCCGCACACCGTTTCGCTTCTCCGAAGCTCACGGCCACGGGTCCCTCCCTCGCTTTGCTCGGGCAATCCCCTGGTCTACCCCTGTGTCCTTTCAATATCAATGATACCCTGTATACTCTGGATTTTTGAGGTGAGGCGGTTCAGGTCTTCCTTGGATTTTACTCCGAAGGATATATCGATGGTCGACTTACCCTGCTTGCTGGTTCTTGCATTCATGGCCTTAATACCGATGTTTTCCTCACTGAATACCTTTGATATTTCAAAGATCAGTCCGTTACGCTCAATCGCATAAACAAGTATCTCGGTAGTGAACTGCATATCAGGCTTTCCTTCAGCCTCAACCCACTCTGCATCTATAAGTCTGACACGGTCCATCTCGTTCATACCGATCACGTTTATACAATCTGTTCTGTGAATTGATATTCCACGGCCTCTGGTAACGAAGCCCACGATATCATCTCCCGGAACCGGTGAACAGCACTTCGAAAATCTTACGGCAACATCATGTATACCCTGAACCTTTATGGAGCCCTTCGGACTCTCAAATTTCTCATCGCTCTTCTTACCGCGGATTTCTTCAAGAACATCTATATCTGTTCTCTTCTTCTCCTCGGTCATCCTCTTCTCTTCGAGAAGGCGGTTAACTATCTGTCCCTCACGGAGTCCGCCGTGTCCGACAGCAGCCATAAGAGAATCCCACTCATGATAGTTATATCTCTTCAGAGTCTTCTTCATATACTCCGGAACCATAAGCTCCGAAAGATTGATTCCCTTAGTCTTACAATAATCCTCCATGGCAGACTTGCCCTTCAGGATATTGTCGGCCTTATATTCGTTCTTAAACCACTGATTGATCTTGTTTCTGGCCTGAGTACTCTTGACCATTGCAAGCCAGTCATGACTTGGCCCCTTGGAATTCTGAGATGTGATGATATCGACTCTGTCACCGTTTCTGATAACAGTCTCGATAGGAACAACACGTCCGTTGATTCTTGCACCGATCATCTTATTTCCGACTGCAGTATGAACCGCATATGCAAAGTCGATAGTGTTCGATCCTCTCGGAAGCGTCTTAACATCACCTGCCGGAGTAAAGCAGTATACATGATCCTGGAAAAGATCAAGACTCGACTTAACGGCATTCATGAATTCATGATTATCATCACTGTCATTCTGCCACTCGAGAATCTCTCTCAGCCAGTTTAGCTTCTCCTCTTCGGTAGAAACCTCGGTGCTGCCCGACTCCTTATACTTCCAATGCGCTGCGATACCGAACTCTGCGGTGCGGTGCATTTCATATGTTCTGATCTGTATTTCGAACGGTCTTCCGCCATGTCCTATCAGTGTTGTATGAAGCGACTGATAGAGGTTTGCCTTAGGCATGGCGATGTAATCCTTGAATCTTCCCGGTATCGGCTTATATTTCTCATGAATGATACCCAGTGCCGCATAGCAGTCACGGACAGTTTCAACCTTTATTCTGAGGGCATAGATATCGTATATCTGATCCAGTGTCTTGCCCTGTGTCTTCATTTTTTTATAAATACTGAAGATATGCTTTACTCTTCCGTCGATCTCGGCTTCAATGCCCGCCTCGGAAATGTACTGCTTAACCTCAGCTACGATCTCGTTGATAAAGTTTCCTCTTTCGGAAATCATTTCATCGAGTCTCATACGGATGTCATTATAAACGTCCGGATAAAGATACTGCATGCAAAGGTCATCCATCTCTACCTGGATCTTGGATATACCGAGCCTGTTAGCAAGAGGCGCATAGATATCCATGGTCTCTCTGGCTTTCTCAACCTGCTTTGCTGCTGTCTGGTACTGAAGCGTTCTCAGATTATGCAGTCTATCGGCGAGCTTGATAATGATAACTCTGATATCCTTTGCCATTGCCAGGAACATCTTACGAAGGTTTTCAGCCTGAACCTCGATCTTGTCCTGAGAGAGTGACAGCTGAGTCAGCTTTGTTACTCCGTCAACAAGTACCGCAACCTCAGGTGAGAATTCCTTCTCGATATCCTCTCTGGTATACTCGGTATCCTCAATAACATCATGAAGAAGGCCTGCAATTATAGTCTCCTTGTCCATTTCTAGCTCTGCAAGAATTATAGCTACGCAGAGCGGGTGTATGATATACGGCTCTCCTGATTTTCTCTTCTGACCCTGATGCGCATCATCCGCAAGATGATAAGCCTTCTCAATTAGTGAAAAATCGTCAGAAGGGTGGTAAACCTTGATCTTCTCAAGAAGAATATCATAGATTTCATCCGGGCTTGTAAAATCATCAGGCGTCGCAAGCTCGTCACTTCTGGTAGTATTAATGATAATTTCTTTGATCGGATCTGCCATTTTCCACTCCTCCTTTCAACTAAAAATACTGTCTATAAATAACTGATTATCCGGTATTACTTTCCCGGATACTTAACTACTGATTCAACATCGTACTTGGCAAGCTTCTTTCTTCCTTCAAGACCTTCAAGTTCCATAAGGAAGATTATTTTAACAACCTCGCCGCCACATTTCTCAATAAGCTTTGCAGCTGCTTCGATGGTTCCGCCTGTAGCGATAAGGTCGTCAACAAGAACAACCTTCTGACCAGGCTTGATGGAATCCTTATGAATCTCGATAGTTGCTGTACCGTACTCAAGATCATAGGTCTCTTCATATGTCTCTCTAGGAAGCTTGCCCTTCTTTCTTACAGGAACAAAAGGCTTGCATAACTTATATGCGAGAGGCATTCCGAAGATAAAGCCTCTTGCTTCCGCTCCGGCGATAACATCGCAGTCAACATCTGCAATAAGCTTATAGAGCTCATCTATGGAGAGCTGAAGTCCCTCTCCACTGTCAAGAACTCCTGTAATATCTCTGAACATAATTCCCGGTTCAGGAAAATCCGGTATTGTAATAATGTAATCCTCAATCTTTGCCACGACACATTCCTCCTAATCAGAATATTCTTGTCTTTATCGCCCCCAAAAGGGCTCCCCTAAGTAAAATGTATCCGCACCGGTCAATCATTATGCGGTCTCATGTTCTTAAACAGAAATTGGATATTTCTCTCACCGCGATACTCGTTGATCTGCGGCTGATAAGCAATGTCCAGCATAACACCGGTGTCTGTACCTTTCAACATTTTATCACAAACTTCTTCTGTAAACCACTTCTTTATATCTTCTATAACCGCCTCCGGATTAAAGGTTATCACCATAAAGCGCCCCCCTCTGGAGTCAGTCACACTGATATTCATTACATTTCCCTTTTTGCCGTAAATATAAAGGCCATTCACCTTAAGTCCGGCCTCCGCAAAAAGCGGTCTCGGATTTGCTGTTCCGAAAGGCTCCAAACTATCGAGCTGACCTATCAGCCCCGCATTTACATATCTCAGCGGCATAGGTACATCTATCATCAGCTTCGGTATCAGCTGTATTTCATCAAGGTTCGCTCTGTCGTTGAGCTCCTTCCTCAATGTCTCGAGATCGGTCTTCTTGATAGTGAGTCCCGCAGCAAGCTTGTGGCCGCCGAACTTATAAAGGATATCCTTTACCTCTGTCAGCTTCTCGAAGAGGTTGTAATCATCTATCGATCTGCCTGAGCCCTTAAGCAGCTCCTCATTTTCGCAATCCGTGAAGACTATGGTAGGTCTGTAAAAATGCTCCTTTATCTTTCCGGCGATTATTCCCGCAAGACTCTCATGTACTCCTGCAAGATAAAGAACTATAACCTGTTCCTTATCATAGCCCTCCGATAAAACAGTTTCTACAGCAAGCGCCGTACCTTCTTCGGTGATCTTCTTACGCTCATCGTTGTTGATCTTAAGTGTCAGCGCTTTAGCTGCACACGCAGCCTCATCCTCTTCAAGGAAAAGCTCCAGCGCATCCTTTGCCGAACCGATCCTGCCTGCCGTATTAATACACGGCCCCAGCACAAAACCGAGATGATAACCTGTGATCTTCGCACCTTCCAGTGAACACTGTCTCACAAGTGCAGCCAGACCGTGGTTATCTGTCTCCTCTATTCTCTTCATGCCCTCTCGGACATAAATCCTGTTTTCGTCAAGCAGCGGCATTACATCACAGTAGGTTGCCAGTGCTACAAAATCTATATACTTTCTGTCATCAAGTACAGCGCCTCTATGTTCATACAGGCATCTCACAAATTTATAAGCGACCTCTGCTCCGCATATAGCCTTGTAAGGATATTCGTCTCCATCCTGATGTGGATCTATCACCGCATCCGCACTCGGCAGCTTCTCCTGAATCTCATGATGATCCGTAATAACGATCGTCATGCCCAGTTCCTTGGCACGGTCCACCGCATCGAAGGCTGCTATACCGTTGTCGCATGTGATTATCGTATCAACCTCATCGGCTCCTGCCTGCTCGATGATACGCACATTTATACCGTATCCGTCGGTAATCCTGTGAGGTATATCATAGCTCACCTTACCACCCAGCTGCCTTAAGGCATCATATAAAATGTATGTCGACGTAACTCCGTCAACGTCATAATCCCCGACAATCCTGATCTTTTCTCCCTCATCAATCTTCTGAGAGATAATGGCTACACCCTTCTCCATATCCTTCATGACGCTTCCGTCATGGCAGCTGTCAAGTGTGCCGTACAGGAACTGCTCTATCGCCGTTTCGCCCTCTACATCTCTGTTTCTTATAACCCTGGCAACAACGGGATCGATATTGAAGCGATTAGCTATCGCATTAAAATCCGCTCTTTTCGAATATATTCTCCAGTCAGCGTCCATCAATACCCCCTCAACTAACAAGTAAAAAAAGTGCAGGCCTTTACCTGCACTTTTTATTACATTTTTCAGAGCTTACTCACTTGCCTGTTCTTCATCAGCGCTGCCTATATGCTTACGAAGCATAAGCCACAGAGGTCCTGTGATTCCGATTGATGAATATGTACCTGCAACGATACCTACCATAAGAGCAAGTGTAAATTCCTTGAGTGATGAAACTCCAAGAATGTAGAGCATAAGTACCATAACAAAGGTTGTAAGGTTTGTATATATGTTTCTCCAGATTGTCTGAGAAATACTTGTATCAACGATCTTGTCATATCCGTCACGACGAATATTCATAACGTGCAGATTCTCTCTGATACGGTCGAAGATGATGATAGTAGAGTTAATTGAGTAACCTACGATAGTAAGCATACATGCGATAAATGTACCACCTACCGAAAGGTATGCTACTGAGTAAGCAAAGAATACTATCATAACGTCGTGGATGAGAGCGATAACGGCACTTACACCGAAACGAACATCCGAGAATCTGAATGCTATATAAATAAGCATGAGAATTGATGCAATGATAACTGCAAGTACTGCATCTCTCTGTGTTTCCTTACTGATTGTGCTGCTTATTGTATCTGTCTCGATAGCACCGTCAGCGAGATTGAAGCTTGACGTAAGTGAATCAGCCATAGCCTCTCTCTGATCTCCGTTGAGAGTAGCTGTCTTAAATACAACCTGATTTGAATTATCAATAACCTGAATCTGTGCAGATCCCGGAGCAATACCTGTAGCCTCTTCGATTACAGGAATAACTTCACTCTCGGCTCTTGCAAGATCATAAGGCTCATTGAATGTTACTGTTGTAGATGTACCGCCACTGAACTCAAGTGAGAAATTAAGTGTATTTCCTCTTCCTGCAATACCCTTGTTTACAAAGAGGAATGCAAGGCCTGTAATTACAAGGATACATGAAATAGCGGCTGTAACCTTGAATGCCTTTGAAATGTTCTTAACCTTAACCGGCTTAGCAGCACCGTAAAGCTTCTTGTTTGTAACTCCGAGATTAACAAAAATGTTAAGAAGAAGCTTTGTAATAAAGAGTGCTGAGATCATTGAAAGAACGATACCAAGAATGAGTGTTCTTGCGAAGCCCTTAACTGTACCTGTACCCATAAGCAGAAGTACGATACCTGCAATGATTGTTGTTACGTTTCCATCGATAATAGCTGAAAGAGCCTTATCAAAACCATCCTTAACAGCAGACTTAACTGTCTTTCCGCCTGCAATCTCTTCACGAATACGGGTAAAGATAATAACGTTCGCATCGACCGCCATACCGATTGACAGGATGATACCTGCGATACCCGGAAGAGTAAGTGTTATATGAAGTGTATTCAGGAAGAAAAGCTCCATTATTGTATAGCATGCAAGAGCAAGTGATGCTATAAATCCAGGGAATCTGAATACAAATATCATTATAAGGAAGATGAATCCGAGACCGATTGCACCGGCAATAAGTGATGTACGAAGTGCATCGCTACCGAGCTTAGCTCCTACTACCTGAGATGATAACTCAGAAAGTGTAAGAGGAAGTGCACCGATCTTGATTGTGCTTGCAAGCTCTGAAGCCTCTTCATAAGTGAAGCTTCCTTCGATCTGAGCTGAACCGCCTGAGATCTGTGTATTAACTACAGGGCTGCTTACAATAACATCATCATAAACAATATATATAATGCTTCCAACGTTTGCGCCAGTTACGTCTGAGAACTTCTGAGCGCCTTCATCGTTGAACTGGAGCTGTACGATAAACTGATCAACACCTGTTGTGTTGTTTGTGTATCTTGCTGCTCCCGCATTTTCAACATCTGAACCGGTAAGAGCTGCTGTATATTCTGCACCATTCATCTTCTGCTGCATGTTTACAGAATCTACAAACTCAAGTTTTCCCGGACGACCGAGAGAATCAAGAATCTCGTTCGGATCGTACTTGCTTGTATCAAGAGGGATTTCAACAGTGATTCTGTTTGAACCCGACTTATATACTTCTCCATCAGGACTGTAGGTATCTACTCTCTTCTGCAGCTTATCGATAGTTGTATCGATTTCTGCATCTGTAGCATCTTTCTCCTCAATCTGATATGTGACACTGACACCACCCTGAAGATCAAGTCCCAGTGGAATGTCAACTGCACGTCCGGTCCTCTCTTTACCTATTCCGTACACGATTGCATATACTGCTCCTGCTGCAACGGCAAGAAAGATAAGTAAGTAGAGAATAGCATTTCTCTTGGCCTTTTTCATGATATTAATCCTCTTCCATCAATACTTCTTTTTTGTTACTGCAAATTAATAGGGGCACTCCCAGCAATAACTTGAACATTATAGCATAGCAGCGCCCCTTTTTAAAGCATTTTTTGTTTAATTGTTATCTGTTAAGCAGTTCTTGAGTATTCCCTTATTCATAAACCAGAGTATCTCCTTCTCCAGCTTATCCTTCGGCATATGGATTAATATCCATGTCTTAAAATTCGGTCAGCGTCCCAATATCGCGCAAACCATAAAAAGTGCCGCCGAAGTATTCTCCGACGGCACCTCAAAATCATTAATATGCTGCTTTACTTCTTTTTCTGTTTCTTTCTTGATAAGCCGAGGACGAGTCCGATCAATCCGACACCGCCTGCACCGGCTAAGAAGATCCACCATGGGAACTTCTCTCCGAAGTTAAAGTGCATTTCAAGCTTGGATACATTTCCTGCCTCATCAACAGCTTCGGCATTAAGAGTATATGCCATTCTTGTATCTACTCTTACTGAAGCAACACCGTTATTTACAGGAACTTCCTGTCCGTTAAGTGTAACCTTTGTAAGTGTATCATCATCAAGCTCTACTGTTACGCTGACTTCTGTAGGAACCTTGATATACTGACCTTCCTCAACTCCGGATACAAGGATGTTAGGCACTGTTGTATCAAGCTTGAAGGATACTTCCTTCTCTGTTGTATGACCAAGCTCATCAGTTGCAATAACTCTCAGAAGATGTGTTCCATCCTTGAGACTTGTCTTTCCGTCATACTCAACGCCATCCATGTAAACAGATGTGTTACATACGGTAAGATCTCTTACCATATTGTCAGCATCTACGTTCCAGTCAAAGTTCTTAACAGCCTTTCCTGCATAATCATCGATACCGTTGATCTCAGGATCAGTTCTGTCGATTGTGAAATGCAGCTGCTTTGAAGACTTATTTCCGGCCTTATCCGTTGACTCAATTGAAATGTCGTAGATACCATCCTCCTTGAACAGCTGTTCAAAGGTTGTTACCTTTCCGGCATTTGGATTGAAGTCATTGAAATCAACCTTATGCTTCTCACCGTCGATGTCGATTCTTGTTCCTGTAAGGACAACCTTATTAGAAGCGAAGAATGTCTCATCAACCGTAATTCCAAGTATTACATCTTCTACTGTCTTATCATAATTGCCTACACCTGTAAGAGTAATGATTGGTGCCTTGCCATCAAGAATAAATGTGTATGAAGCCTGTGCCTTATTTCCACACTTATCTTCAGCTGCCATTTCAAATCTATACTCGCCGTCTTCCTGGAACAGCTCACTAAGTGAATACTGTGGTCCTGTAGGCTTGATCTCAACAGTCTTAAGAAGGCCTTCGCCCTGTCCGTCGATCTTTCTGTAAACCCTCAGTGTACATCCGTTCATATCGCTGTAGTACGCTTCGTTTACAATGTAATTCATAGTTACACTGCTTGTTGAAGTTCCCTTATCAGCTGCACCTGAGAACTTAAGTTCAGGAGGTGTCTTATCTACACGGAAGGATACCGATCTTTCGGCACTCTTGTTGCCTGCTTTGTCTATTGCCACGAACTTAACCGTATATTCACCATCCTGGGCGAATACCTGGCTGCCCGGCTGAACCTTACTCTCACTTGTACTTCCGCCCGAATTAGGAGGAGTTGTAGTAACAGTCATAGTAAGATCGTCATCATCAATGTTAGCGTCACTTACTGATACCGAAACATCACCGTTAGAATTCAGATATCTGAGCGCTTCACTGTCTGTAAATCCTGAGCCGTTAAGTGATGCTGATACATCAGGAGGAGTCTTATCAATGAAGAATCCCAATACCTGCTGCTCAGACTTAAGATTTGTCTTATCAACAGTATTGATTGCGATCTGATGCTCACCTTCAGATGAAACACCTATGTTAAATGTACCGGCTTCAGTTCCTGTGTAGATTACTACACCATTATCGGTAACTGTAAATTCGCTTACGTTATCCTCTACTACAACAGCGTTGAAGTAAACATCGGTTCCGTAATACTGTCCGTATTCATAAGCTGTATTTGTAGTAGCATTCGAATAAGAATTCTTAAATTTATCGAACTTAGCAGGCTTCTCGGTTGTAATTACGAGATCATTCAGAGGTACTGTATTATCAACTGTAAATGTAGTTGATACATTTCCTCCTGTAGGAGTTCTTCCTGAAATATCCTTAGCAGATACTGTAATGGTATATTTACCATCCTTAGGAACTCCTGCCTCACAATTCTCTGATCCGATAAGTGCTGCAAGTGTTGTTGAATTACTAATGTCATTTGTTGCAGTTCCGGATGCCGGTGTTACTGTAGCTCCCGAAGGAAGTGTAACAGCAACGCTGTATTCCTGAACCTGAATATTATCAGATATCTGATAAGCAACTGTCGGATTAACCGGATCTCCACCAAGATAAGCTCCATTTACATCAGCTGCTGTTCTGTCATTTACAGTCAGTGATACATCCGGATTAGTCTCATCTACATGAACTACAAAGCTCTTTGTATAGTTTCTTCCGAATTGATCCTCAATATCAATTGTTATAGGTGTTCCAGCAAGACTCTCAGACTCTTTTGCATTAACACCTATGGTGCCTTTGACTACTCTGCCGTTTTCATCTACTTGTCCGTTATCGAATTCTGATCTGAAGAATTCGTCAAGCGCCTGCTTAACACCTGTAATCTTGATAGTGGCAACACCTGATATATATTCTCTCAGGTTATTATCACCATAATTGAATACAATCTGCAGACTCTGATACCATCCGGTCTCATATCCGTCAGGAATCTCAATAAACGGATTTCTCATATCGATATTGATCAGACTGATCTTATCTTCATCTGATACAACACCGTTATTGTTTTTAACGCTCATTGTTATATCAGTAAGCTGATCTGAATCCGGTCTTTCAACAGTATATGTATAAACATAGTCATATACTGAGTTTTCAGCGTCATATGTATCCGCCAGCTGAAGCTTGCCTTTTCCTGCTGTATCCTTATTCAGATCACCATCGACTGATTTCATAGCAAGCGTAATGTTGTCTGTATTAAGAACCTCAGCCTTATCATTCTTTGTGATAGGTGCTGCTGACTTGATCTGATAAATAATATCAAATGTATTGTTCTTAGTACCGTTATCTGTTGTAAGTCCGCTAAGCTGACTTGTTACAGCTATTTCATCAGTTGTAAATGAAAGATAAAATGTTTTTGATGTACTGTTTCCTGCACCATCAACAACCGTAACGGTATACTTAACAGTCTTGCCAATATATCTTTCATCAGACTGAATCTTAAACTCATGCTTATACTTTGTAATCTCAGTATCATCAAGATAATAATTTGTTTCTGATCCGTCACTATACTCTTCTTTTATCTCGACTGTCTTGATCTTTGAAGAATAACCGTTTGTAACCGGATCCTTTGTATTGAATTTAAGAGTGAACTCACCCTTACTCTCACTTGTTGATGCTGTAGTAAGCTGACGATATCCTGTCTCTGTCTTCTGTATTGCATCGTTTCCGACCTGCGTAACCGTTATGTCGGAAAGCTTTGGATTTGTATAATCCAGCCAGATATTTGTTGAGTACGGACTCCATCTTTCAGTTCCCGAAACATCAAACTTTGCTTCATTACCTGCAAGATCTTCAGACTTAAATACAATGTTATACTTTCCGTCTGTCAGTTCAACAAGGTCTGAAAGATTTACAGTCTCGGCAATATCCTTAACATTCTTACTCTTCTTATATGAACCTGTTATTCCATTCGGTCCGTTAACAATGATGTACGGATCATTAACACGTAAACGGATATTATCTACCATTGAGTAGGTAATCACCACATCTGTTGCCTCTTTACCGAATATTCTCTTTGTTGCAGGCGTTTCAAGAATATTATTTCCGTTAACCTCAACCTGATATGAAACAGGATTCGGTCTTGTCTTATCAACCTTATAACTATCTATGAGTTCCTTTCTACGACCAACCTTATCCCATACGTATATAAGAACAGAAGTTGGCTCAATTACATTTTCTGATACCGTTGACTCATTTACATCAACAAGGAAATGGCCCTTATCCGGATGAGCTTCAATATATTTCTTAAGATCAAAATCAGAATCTCCCTGCTGATTTGCCTTTACTGAACCACCTGATATAATCCTGATATCTTTAATTCCCGAATACCATGCCACTCCGTCAGTATCATCATAGTAAACAACCAGAACAAGATTCTTGTACCAGTCACCGTTACCAGGTTTAGTTTGTGTACTCTCCACCAATTTACCTTCAGGATGCGAAATATCAAAACCTAAAGCTGTAACATCAGTTCCGTTCGATACACCGTAATTATTTACTGCTGATAATTCAAAAGTCTTTTTCTCATTTATACCATTAATAGTTATTGAATAGGTATATTCACAATTACCGTCTTCTTCGGTAACAACACTGAATCTTGCATCATCGATTGCTTCATCTGTTCCATTAATCTTTAAGGTTAAATCTGAAGATGTTACCTTTGAATCAGATTTAATTGTAAATACAATTTCGGCTTCCTGCTTCTTGTCGGCAATAACATCATCTCCATCAGCATCTTCAATTATGTTTAGTCCATCATCACCAGTTGCAAATCCATTTACAATACCATAATCTACTTTAAGTCTATCTTCAAGAAGCTTAACCTTAACTTTCCGCTCAGTTACATTTCCGGCAGCATCGCTAGCTGTGATAGTAAATGTCTTTGTTCCGGCACCCATAGTTTTCATGTCTTCTGTACCGACTGTAAACTGAAGTGTCTTCGCAGAACTGTCGTATGCGCTTGTTATATCTCCGTTAGGACCTGTAACAGCAATACTTCCCTTTCCTGCAGCCGGATCAAGATTAACATCTGATAATCCTGATACAGTGAAATTCAGATCAAATCTTCTTGATACTGAACTTGTAAAGCTTCCATCCTTATCCTTAATGCTGATAGTCTGATCAGCTGAATTTGTCTGCTCAAGCTTTATATCTTCAACAGCCGGCGGATTACAGTCAAGAGTAAAGCTTACTTCAGAAGCATTCTTCTTATTACCTGCAATATCCTTTGCTGTTGCGTTGATCTTATACTCACCGTCATCCAGTGTCTTTCCGTCAGCTGTAAGAACATCCTCAAGATTAACAGTTGTACCTGTAGAAATCTTTGAGAGATCAGGTATTGAATATGCAGCTACATCTGTACCGTTCTGAGTAACCTTGATTGAATAATCCTTAACTCCGACTGTATCATTTGCTGAAGCAGTGATCACTGGATCACCCTTTACACAATCAGTAGGATCTGAAATAGTATTTCCATCAGACTCAACCGAAAGACCTGCTTCTCCATCAAATACACTATCAACATAGTATGTTAATTCTCCTGTTTCAAACGTATGTCCAAGCTTATCTTCAGCCTTAATCTTAACTTTTGTTCCGGCTATAGATACTGAATCCTCAATCTTTACGATTGAATACCCCTTACTTTCGTCCACTTCAATATCTGCTGTAGTATTTTCTTTACCGGTATCCTGAGTAACGGTAACGCTTTCAATTCCTGATTTAACACCATTCTCTGTAGGATCTTCGTATGTGATCTTTAGATAGAGTGTATTATACCATCCGTCTTCTCCGTCTATAGATTTTGTCGGATCAACATAAACTGCTGCTTCAGCAGCTGCCTCAGGATCCGTCATATCTATTTTAAGAATTGAGATAGTCTTTACATCTGAATAAAAGTTATTATTGTTTGCTATCTTGAAATTGATATTATCGAACTTAACTGAATTTTCCTCTGCAAGCTCGATAGTTACTTTATACTCGTTAGCATTTCCTGTTGGCTCAAGGCTGACACTCTTTGCCTTCGCCTTGATATCTGTATCAGGTGTGCCGTTATAATTTGCTGTAAGCGATATCGAATCCTTATTCAGTGCAACATCTGATTCAATTGTATAAACCAGATTTACATTTCCGTTATAAATATCTTCAGAGCCTACAGTTGCCTTCTTTCCGTTAGTACCTAACTCGATTGCTGCATTTGTTACTTCAACCTTATCAGGTATATATGTGAATTCTACGTTAAGAGGAGTTGCTGTCCAGCCGACCTTATCATCAGCTGTTATAGTTGCTGTATGTGTTGTACCCCTTAATGTTAATGTTGTGTCTTTCGGAATTTCGATAGTGCAATGTCCTGTGCTTATATCTGCAACATAATCTACTCCATCCAAAGTTAACTTCGCAGAGTTAACTCCGCTATATGCATCCGAAACATCAAACTCGACGAAGATCGACTCTGAAGATGTAAACTTATAATCCGCTGCTGCAAGCGTAACATCACTTGTAGCCGCAGTGTTATAAACTATAGATCCCTGATAAACCTTCGTTAATGTAATCTCAGGTGCTGTATTATCAAAGTTAAGTGGAAATGTAACAGGGTTCTCCGCTGCTACACCGAGGCTGTTCTCAAGCTGAACACTGAAATCAACCTTACCTTCAGGTGCATCTGAAATTGTAATCTTGCTGTCTGTCACACTTGTCTGATCAACAAAAGCATCTACATCTACTGTACATGCCGAACTAGGAGTAACTGTAACACCTGTTGATGAAATCTTTGCTACACCTGCTGTTCCTGCAGCACTGTAATTCATCTTAACTACCGCACTGTTACCCTTGATATAGCTTGTTCCATCAACATCAATTGTTGTTGTATCAATACTGCTGAGTGTAACAGTCGGAACTACGTCAACATAAGTTATGGTCTTTGTAATAACCTTATCCTTCTTGCCCTCTTTAGAGAAGACCGCCTTGAATTCCCAGGTCATACCGGAACGATCATGAACTGTTTCAAGACTATCGCCAAGTGAATCAGTTAACTCGGCCGAAGCAGCCATTGAGGCACCGGATTTTTCTAATACCGTGCCGGATGTGGCCGTATCGGTTACTGTCAGCTTGCAGGATACGGTCTCAGATGATCCATTTACAACATGATACTTTATTGCCTTAGTCGGATCCAGAGAATCCAATACGGTAATAGCCGCGTCATCACTATCTGTAAAAGCTATATCACATGAATCAGCACCATCAATCTCATCATCACGCACGAAAAGTCCCTGCCATCCGTAGATGAGATCACCTGCTGAAGTTGTGATCTTCTTTGTAATTATATATGTTCCGTCATTTCCGTCCGCACTGAGTGTACTTGATACGGTAGACGCTGTAGATGTTGCTTCTATTGTGCCGTCAAATGCTGTAAGCTCTGTAGTTGTATCTGCAACACTCTCAGCTGAATAACCGTAACTTCCGTAATATATTGTATTTTCAGGTGCTTCAACGTCTGAAACAGTATACGTAAAATCTGTCTTGTCTATAGTCGGTGATGTAGGAGCTTCGTATACAAAGTTGAATTTTACACTTGATACGGAAGAAGCATCTAAAACCCACTCAGAAGCTTCATTCTTAACAATATTAAACTTATGAAAATATACTGACTTATCTTCTCCACAGTCAATTGATGATAAATCATCAGTAAGTTTAATATCTGTGATATCTCCGTTACTTGCATCAACCTCAGGAGCCCATCCTTCAGGAAGTGTTCCTGCTGTCCATACTGAACACTTATAGATTTCTTCATCAAGATTATGCTTACTGCCAACAGTAAATGACAATGTCTTTACCGGAACGAGTATCGTCGTTTCGGTACTGATACTTTCCAAGGTGTTTGCAAAGGAGTCGTCTGTCAATGATGCATCGGTCGTTTGTGTAACTGCTTTACCTTCACCGAAGGAGATTGTTCCACCTGCAGCTTTCGCTGCCTTTTTCTTTCCGCCCACATAAACGAGACCCAGAACCATTGCCAGTGCCAGGACAAATGCGATAATCCTCTTCCAACTCTTGTAGACGTGTCTGTATTTAGACACACCACTTGCCATACCGGCATGAGTGGAAGTGGCTATCCTTTTTTTGTAATTCTTCCTATCATTACTTGTCTTCATTAACAAGTCCTCCCTCGTTTACCACTTTAGAGTGTCTCCTCTGTGTGAACTATGGTCTTTGTATATAATACATCGATTCGAGAATCTTCTGTAGGAGCTTCCTCTTCTGCACCCGGCATCATACCGGCTCTAAGTACGGATGTAAGATTCTCATCAAGAATTCCGTTAACATCTTCCTGTGTAAGTGCTTCCTGAGCAGCAGCCTCTGCCTTAAGCGCACTTGTCATCTCTTCTGACTCAGAATATGTATATTCTTCATCCTCATCATCGTCATCATCAACGTCAAGATCAGGAATATCCTTTCCTTCTTCCATGGCCTTTCTGAGCATATCAGTAATACTCTTTGGCGGCTTCTTCTTTTCGCCCGGTTCAGTCGGCTTAGGAATTGAAGTGCCGTCTGCCATAAGAACATCTGTATCAGCTTCACTGATTTCTTCGTCATTATCGTTATATACAGGCTCCTCACCATCGATAACAACCGACTGTGATGTAAGAAGATCTGTTTCTTCTCTGTCAAGATCCATTGCCATACCTGCTGCAAGGATCGCTGTAGATGCTTCCTCATCAGTTAAGAGATCATCATCATAAAGATCGTCATCATTAACGCCTTCTCTTAAGATATCTGTCTCTTCATTCTCACCCGGCATCTTAGCTCCGAGGAATGTTGTAGGTGATTCTGCATCATGAAGATCACCGTAAGTAAGAATCTCTGTATCCTCGGCATCAAGCTCATATCTCTTTCCTGTCTTAGGATTGATACGAACTGTCTTATCATTTTTATCTGTCTTAGTTTCTTTAGCTTCAACAGCTTCTGCAGCTGCCTGTGCCTTAGCAGCCTCCTCCTTGGCAGCCATCTCGGCAGCAGCCTTAGCTGCAGCTTCCTTAGCCTCCTGAGCGATCATATCAGTATCCTTCTTGATATTTCCGGTATCTTTCTTGATACTTCCCGTACCTTTTTTGATCCTTCCGGTATCCTTTGTAACCTTGCCCGAACCGGATCTCTGAATATCCGTATTACCCGAAACAAGCGTACCTGTTGAAGTTGATGTCTTGACATCTCTGGCAACGATCCTTCCCTGAGACTTTCTCTTTCTTCTGGTCATGTCTCCGGTCTTACCGGCTCTGATCTGCTCGAGTGCCTTCTTCTCAGTCTGTCCAGTTACCGAGCCAAATGCCTGAGGTATTCTGAGCGCAAAGAAAAGTATAAGTGTAAGTATGAAGAAAAGTATGGCGAGAACGAGACCGCCTACAAACATTATATTATAAACGCCCATCCGCTATCACTCTCCTTCCTTATTTGATACAGGTTTCTTTATAAGATCCACCGTAGGTGTTCTCTTTATCCATGTAGGATTATTTGTTATGTTCGGAATCTTGCTTCCGGCATCAAATACCTTTATGATGCTGTCCTTCTCAGCCTTTGACCACTTAAGTGGATCCTGCTGATTCTTTTCATAGGTTGTATAAAGCATGTTCAGATGCTCTACATAAACCTTTGCAGCATTTTCATTATCGGCTCCAAGCTTAGCTTCGGTATCCTCATATGTCTTTATGGCATTCTCAGTATCACCGAGTATTCCGTAAATCTCTGCAACTCTGCAGCTCTTATTTACATATGACTTGATATAAGCCATTCCCTTCTCGTTGCTTGTCGGCTTGGATACATCAATCTCACCTGTTATAAGGTTGATTACTTCCTTGCAATAGTTGATTGAAAGATTGTAATTATCTGTGGATTCCGTATCCTTTGCAAGTCGATAATAAATTTCAGACAGGTAATCACTGTAGTTATAGTCAAATGCAGTTGAATCATCTCCGGTGTATTCACCGAGATCGATTACTGCCTGGCTCATGAACTTCTCTGCCTGTTCCGCAACACCCGGCTCACGAAGCAGGTATGTTACATATATCTGTCCTACAGTGTCATAGTTTTCAAATTTCTGTCGATTCGTGTTACTGAGTCTGTTCATATTATATTGAGCAAATCCGTTAACACTTTCGAGCAGTTCCGAAGCATTTACGTTTGTATTTGAGAGAATTCTGGAAATGCTTCCATAATAATTTGCAAGCTCTCCGTAATCCTCATCTTTTTCATCGATCATATTAAAGTACTTTGCTGCAAGATCGTATTCCTTCTCTTCAGTAAAGTATGCAAGTCCGAGTCTGTAAAGAACTTCACTGTTCTTATCTACACCCGCATAACCGTTCTTTACTCTGTTTGCCACTACATCAAGTCCGTCCTTGAGCTGGAGCTTTCCTTCTCCCTCTTCATTGACATCATTGGCAGCATCAATGTAAAGATCGATATATTTTACATATGCATCGGCATCTCGTCCATCAAGCTCAAATGCTTCACGATAGCTTGCTGCAGCCTTCTGGAAATTGCCATCTGCCTTGTAATCATTTCCTACCTCAATATAGGATGAGTAGTTCTCCATCTGAACTTTTTTCATTCCCATTCTTCCGCCGATAGCAACTCCGGCAAAAAGAAGTGTAAGAATAGCTGATGTACAGAAAACAGAAACCTTCTTCTTGTTGCTCTTAATATATGATTCATCAAGCTCTGTATAATGCTCGAGTGCATATATAAGCTCAGCACAGGACTGGTATCTGTCAGCCGGATTCGGCTGGGTACATTTCATAATAATCTGCTCAAGTCCTGTTGAAAGGCCTGCGTTAACTTCTCTGATAGGCAGGATCTTATATGGCGGCTCCTGAGGATTCTTACCTGTTACCATGTGATACATGGTTGCACCGAGATTATAAATATCTGTACGTGCATCGGTTTTATAGATTCCTTTACCCTGTGCATCACCAAACTGCTCCGGCGCAGCATATCCTCTGGTACCGAGAGCTGTTGTATCTGCATTATTCTCTATCTCGTAAGTCTTAGCCGTACCAAAGTCGATAAGCTTAACTCCGCCTTCAGGACGAAGCATGACATTTGATGGCTTCATATCACGATAAATGATAGGCGGATTCATCGAGTGCAGGTATTCCAGAGCTGATGCCAGCTCGAGTGACCAGTCGATAACATCCTCCTGCGGAAGTGCGCCTTCAGCCTTCAGCTTATCCGCAAGGTTAACACCTTCGATGAAGTCCATGATAACGCAGACGGTTCCGCCGTACTTAACAATATCAATTATTCGCGGAATAACCGGATGATCTACATCCTTAAGTATATTCGCTTCTCTTTCCAATCCCTTTAAAAGAATATCGGTTGATTTTGAGCCGTCGTTCTTAATCTCCTTAACTGCCAGCTGCATATTAAGTCGGTTATTACGACCGAGGTAAACAGTGGACATACCGCCTTCGCCGATCTTCTTAAGGACTTCATACTTTCCGTCAAGAACGGTTCCTTCTCTAAGCATTTTCTATCCCTCTATAATCCCTAAACATTTACATAGTTCTTATAACTGCAACGGTGATGTTATCAGCTTCCTTACGATTCTTGACCATCTCAGTCAGATATACACACCCATATTTCATATCTTCATCAGACTTAATTGCCTGTGGTCCAAGCTTATCCATAATCTCCTGCTCAGATATCTGATGTCTGAATCCGTCAGAACAGATAAGATATATAGCATCCTTCTGAAGCTTCCCTTTAAGGAAATCAGGTCTTACTTCCGCAGATGCACCTACGCACTGAAGAAGAACGCTTCGTCTCGGATCTGTCTTTGCTTCTTCCGGCGTCATACGGCCGGCTGCAATTTCTCTTGCTACAAATGTCTGATCCTTAGTAAGTATTCTAAGAGAATCCTTCAGCTCATATACTCTACTGTCTCCGACATGTGCAATGAAGAAACTGTCTTCATACATAAGTATTGCTGAAATAGTGGTTCCGAGCATTATATTGTTATCCGAACCATACATTCCGAGCAGTCTGTTTTCATTCTGGATTATTGAATTCCATTCCTTTCTCAGACTGTCCGGAGAGAAGGTGTCGTCCAGTATTTCTGAAATAAATGTCTCATCGAACCATTTAGTAAATGCATTAATAACTTCTTTGCTGGCAAGTTCGCCCTTGGCAAGACCACCCATTCCATCACAAACAATACCGAAAGCTACCTGACCTTTCGGAGAATTTATAATTCTGATGGCAAGTGAATCCTGATTAGTAAATTTCTTAATACCTATATCTGTATTGTAGGTTGCGGAAAATTCCATTTCTGTCTCCTTATTAATTGAGGAAGAATGTAAATTCTTCATCACCCATCTTTACTATAGAACCTGCTTTGAGGAACTGCTTGTTGCCCGGAACCAGTCTCTGTCCGTCTACATAGGTTCCGTTAGTTGAATTGTTATCCTCTATAAATGTTACTCCGTTTTCCTTTCTGAGAATGCAATGTACTCGGCTGATTGCCGGATTCTCAGCAAGTGTATAATCTGCATGGAGCTGTGATTTACCTATCTTAAGCTCTTCCTTGTCCATGAAAATCTTCTCTCCCGTCTTTCTTCTAACGAGATGAGGTCCTGACTTCATAGGTACAGGTGCCGGAAGCGGCGCTTCTGTATTAAGAATAGTGTCGAAATCTACCGCCTGAACCTGACTATTGAGCTCTGCCTGTGTAAGCATACCTGTTGCAGGCTCCTGGAACACTGTGGTCGGATCCGGCTTAGCTGCCGGCTGCGGTGCCGGTGTTGGCTGTGGTACAGGTGCTGGCTGTGGTACAGGTGCTGGCTGTGGTGCCGGTGTTGGCTGTGGTACAGGTGTTGGCTGTGGTGCTGGTACCGGCTGTGGTACAGGTGTTGGCTGTGGTGCCGGTGCTGGCTGTGGCACAGGTGTTGGCTGCGATGCCGGTGTTGGCTGTGGCTCAGCCTCTGCCTTCTCTTCAGCTTTTTGCTCTTCCTTTTCTTCTGCCTTTGGCTCCTCTTCAAATCCTGTAGGAATAGTCTGCAGAACAGGCTTCTCCTCAGCCTTTGGCGCTTCTTCTATCTTTTCCGGAATTGGTTCCGGTGCTGTTATTACATTTTCTATTGGTTCTTCGGTCGCCTTTGGCTCCTCTGTAGGTATAGCTTGTGGTCCTGGTGTCGGTACTCCCATCGGAGGCTGTCCCTGTGGGCCACCTACTGGCGGCTGGCCCATTGGTGCTCCCATTGGTGCCTGTCCCTGTAGGCCGCTCATTTGAGGCTGCCCCATTGGCCCACTCATTGGAGTCTGGCCAAATGGCTTTGGTACCGGCTGTCCCTGCGGACCACCTACTGGTGGCTGGCCCATTGGTGCTCCCATCGGTGGCTGGCCCTGTGGGCCGTTCATTGGCGGCTGACCCATTGGCCCACTCATTGGAGTCTGGCCAAATGGCTTTGGTACCGGCTGTCCCTGTGGACCGCCTACTGGTGGCTGTCCCATCGGCGCTCCCATTGGAACCTGGCCCTGTGGGCCGTTCATTGGTGCCTGGCCCATTGGCCCGCTCATCGGAGTCTGGCCAAATGGTCTTGGTACCGGCTGTCCCTGCGGACCATTCATTGGTGCCTGGCCCTGTGGGCCATTCATTGGAGACTGTCCAAATGGTGGTACCTGTGGTCCAGGTGCTGCCTTTGGAGCTTCTTCTTTATTTTCTGTTTCGTTAGCTATATTAGGCTTTCCTGAAGTTAATTCTTCTGCCTTTGCCTTTACTTCCTCCGGAGACGGTACATCAAATTCAAATGTATCATCTTCTTCCTTAGCTTCAGGCTTCTCTTCTTTCACCTCAGGAGCTTCTGGAGTTTTCTCCTTCTCTTCCTTTACTTCCGGAGTTTCAGAAACTTCTTCTTTCTCTTCCTTGATCTCCGGTGCTTCAGGGGTTTCCTTCTTCTCTTCAGCCACCTCAGGCTTATCTTCTTCCTTCTTTTCTTCCATAGGAGGAATTGGCTGAGGTGCAGGTCCACCTATAGGTGGCTGTCCCTGTGGACCATTCATTGGTGCTCCCATTGGTGGCTGTCCCTGTGGGCCATTCATCGGTACTCCCATTGGCGGCTGTCCCTGTGGACCATTCATTGGTGCTCCCATTAGTGGCTGTCCCTGTGGACCATTCATTGGTGCTCCCATTGGAGCCTGTCCCTGTGGACCATTCATTGGTGCTCCCATTGGTGGCTGTCCCTGTGGACCATTCATTGGTGCTCCCATTGGTGGCTGTCCCTGTGGACCATTCATTGGTGCTCCCATCGGCGGCTGTCCCTGTGGACCGTTCATTGGTGCTCCCATTGGTGGCTGTCCCTGTGGACCATTCATTGGAGGCTGCCCGAATGGTCTTGGTCCCGACTGTCCCTGTGGACCACCCATTGGCGCTCCCATTGGTGGCTGTCCACCGAACTGTCCCTGCGGGCCACCCATTGGCGCTCCCATTGGTGGCTGTCCACCAAACTGTCCCTGTGGTGCTCCCATCGGTGCACCCTGAGGACCTGCTGCCCTGTTCCTCATTAATGCCATTCTGTCAACCTTAGCATTGGCATTCATGCCACTTGCAATAGGGGTAACTGTTGTAAGCATTTCGGAAACCATAACATTCAGATCCGATGTACTGAATCTGTCTGAATTTATACATGACAAAATGCGTGCTACATAATTGTCTTTATCATCTTCGCTATATCTGATACCTGCAACAATATCTCTGAAGAAATCTGCTATGTCAGTAACTGTGCCTGCATCATCCTTTATCGGGGCAAGGAACATGTAAACATCAAATAACTGCTCATCTACAAAAATGTAATCCCATTCCTTAACAAGATAATTAACAGGAATTCCATTCTTGCCGATATCGAAAGAATTAAGGAAACTCTTGAGAAGTGTAAGTACCTCAGCTTTCTTAAGCACCTTCTTAAGAAACTGATTAAGTGGAGTTCCTGACGGAATACGGGAGATAATAGTCTTCTTTCCATCCATTTCTGCAAACTGAACCGGTGCTATTCCTTCCATCGGTACATTTCTTGCTCTGTCCAGGGCTCTGTCGTCAATAACATCCGTTGGCGCCAGCTCATATCTGAACGTATAGCCCATAGCTTCCTTGTTTAAAAAAATGTTCTCTTTATTCATATCCTACCCCCTACAAAAATGTATCTATCTGAATAAATTAAAACTTGAAAAGAAAGTCTTCGTCACCAAGTGTGATCGTACAGTTGTTGGTAAGTAATACTTCCTGATCCGGCTCAAGCTGTACATTGTTAACGTATGTATGATTTGTTGACTTGTTGTCCTTGATGTAATACTGGTTATTCTCTTTTAATGTTATGATCGCATGGATTCTGCTGATTGCATTATTACCATCAACCCTGTAATCAACACCTCTTGTAGCCTTACCAAGTTTGAATACAGGCTTATTGATCATAGCTCTCTCGTTAGTTGTTTCTCTAACGATGTAAGGATTGATCTTTATGTCGGCTGACTCTGATACTGCTGCAGCCTGAGTAGCTGCTGCATCAGCTTCCGGTGCTTTAGGTGCCTCTTCGTTAACTTCCGGCTTAGACTCTTCATTAGCCTTTTCTTTATCCTTCTTCTTGTCCTTAGCTTTTCCTGAATCCTTCTTCTTGTTTGAAGTATTATCTTCCTTCTGCTCTGCTGCAGGCTTTTCTTCTTCGGAAGCTTCGCCATGTGCGTTATTCTGAATAAGGGCTGCTCTGTTAACCTTTACGCTCTTCTGTGCAGCTCTGATATCAGCTATAGTAACTGTCTCAGGACCATCATCGTCGTCCTCATCCTCTTCAACTTCTTCCTCTTCAGCCTCTTCTTCTGCTTCCGGCTCTTCCTCTGCAGCAGCTTCAGCCTCAACTTCTACTTCCTCTTCCTCATCATCGCCGATCTCAGGAAGAACTTCGTCTGTATCCTCAAGATTGTTCATGTAACCGCTGACACCCTGATCTCCACCGGACAGGATTTCAGTATTAACTACAACGTCTCCATCAGCAGTTGCTATATCGCCTTCTGCTTCGTAATCCATTCCGGAATCCTTCATAAGTGCCTCAACAAGTCCTACCAGACCTCTAAGGTTAAATGAATCTCCGTTAATGTATGTGAGAAGCTGTCCTACGTATCCAACATCCTCGTTTACGTTATACATGAGATTCGCGATAAACTGTCTCATGAATGCCTTGAACTCAGCAGCAACGCTTCCCTCACTTTCAACAGGAAGACAGATATACTCTATCTCCAAAGTGTCCGGATTAACGTACATAAAGTTCCTGTTAAGAAGAATATATGAAAGAGGAATACCAACCTCTTTAAACTCGATAATTCCTTTTGCGACATTTCTTACAAGAGTAAATACTGTTTTCTTGTCTACAGTTCCCTTTGTATAATTCTCAAGTGCAGTCTTTCCGGTTATATCATACGTAAGATAATCAAAATCATCATCTTCTTCGTAAATAATTCCTACAAGTCCACTAACGCCATCCTCACATATATCGAGTGCGTCTTCGTCCAGTTCACAGCCCTCTCCCATGATGTATGTGAGATATCTTTCATCTCCAATGTTTTTTGCTGTAAATCTAAAACCTCTCATCAGTATTACCTCCTCGCAATTTTTAGCGAAATTTATTTAAACAGCCTCAGCTATTGTTTTTAATACTCGTCGTCCTCACCGTCGCCCGAGTCCCCGTCTTCACCGTCTTCGCCACCTTCACCTTCAGGTGCCATAGAATCCTCATGCTCATCGTATGTTTCAGAGAAGACATGTTTTCCTGATTCTTTATCGTCTACGTGATAATAAAGATATGAATGCTCTTCCGGCTGAAGTACGGCATTTATACATGCCAGTCCCGGATTACAGATAGGACCGCACGGAAGTCCCTTGTACATATAAGTGTTATACGGAGAATCAATCTCGATATCCTCATATGTGACAACTTCCTTGTCATACATACCGTTTGTAACAGGGTACAGAGCGGTAGGGTCTACCTGAAGAAGCATATCTTCGTTAAGACGATTATTTATAACGCCTGCAATGATCGGGCGTTCACTTTCAATCTTGGCCTCTCTCTCGACCATAGATGCTCTTGTCAGAACATCGAAAGAATTATATCCGAGCTCTTCTGCTCTGATTCGCATATCCTCAGAATAGTAATTTCTGAATGCCTGAAGCATCATACCTACTATCTGATCAGGAGTAGTATCCTTGTAAATATCATATGTAGCCGGGAAGAGATAACCTTCCAGCTTGTATCTTACAGGTGCACCCTCTGGGATATCGTTAAGATACTCGAAGTCTGCCTTAGTTACGGAATTAACCGCACTCAGGAACTCCTGCTTTGTACATATTCCTTCTTCCTCGCACCTTGCTGCGATCATATCAACCGTGAAGCCCTCGGGAATAACCAGCTTCACAACTACGTCTGAATCATCAATGATCGGACACATTGCCTCTATCATCGAAAGTGTATTCATTCCCGTATTCAGTGTATAGGTTCCTGCTTTAAGCTTTCCGGAATACTCCGATTCCTGATATCTGTTTATAAAGGCTTTCTTATACTTTATAAGCCCCTTGTTATACAGAATCTTTGCCGCATCCTTAATTCCGGCTCCTTCCGGAATGTTAACTACAACGTCCTGACCATCGCGGGTATACGTACCGGCATACTCCTCTTCATATGCCGCTTTGTAGGAGTTGTAATAATCCTTAACTATCATTGCCAAAATCAGTGCCGCGACCACTACGATCAAGGCTTTTACAAACTTAATTAGCTTATCCAAGATGTCTACCTCTATTACTATTTTTCTTCATCAGGGCATAATACGCCTAATGATAATTTAACTACTATATACTACCATTTCCATGGTTAATTTTCAAGGAATAAACACATAATAAAAAGGGGAACATAAATATTTCATATTCTGTCCCCTAATACCATATTCAAAACCTTCTCAGTGGCATGTCCGTCACACGAAGCCATGAATTTTTCTTTGAAATTTTTAACCTTCTCAATGTCGAAGAATTCCTCCAGTTCCCTGATTCCTGTAAGGAGTTCTTCCTCGTTTCTGCATATCCTTCCCGGCACAAATTCGTCATACGGATAGTAGAAACCTCTCCAGTCTATATAGCTGTCCAGATCATATGCATAAAACAGCATCGGTCTCTCCAACAGAGAGTACTCGAAAACGAGTGATGAATAGTCGGAAATACATACGTCCGACACCAGCAGAAGCTCCTCGATCTCGAAGTCATCTGTCACATCCCTCGCAAAATCCCTGCATTCCTCGGGAATCGCCGTCCTTGTCTTCACAAAAGGATGCAGCTTGAACAGCATGACATACTTATCCCCAAGCTCTGCTTTAAACCTCGCAACATCTATCTCTTCCGGTGTCTCAGCCGTGCTCACGTGTCCTCTGAAGGTCGGAGCATACAGCAGGACCTTCTTTCCCTTTGCCTCGGGAAATGTACCATACAGGTGTGAATACGCCTCTTCCGAAGCCTTTTCGTCATAGAAATAGTCCGTCCTCGGGATTCCAACCGGCTTAACTATTCCCTTTCCCTCAAGGCCCATCGCCTCTTCATAAGCCCACACCACCTCAGGCGAGCTTACGGTCATATGTGTATAATTGCCGTGGAACGGGTATTTCTCAAGAGTCTTTGCATCCTCTCCAAACTTTTTATCGGATATGCTTTTTCCAAATTTCTTAAACGCTCCGCAGGCATGCCAGAGCTGCGTAACTACCGTCTTTCTCCTAATCGGGAGTGCCGCAAAAACATCTGATGCCTCATCCAAAAAAACATACTTCGCATCAGCAATATCCTTTATCATTTCCTTGCAGTATTTCTCATACTCACGCCGTCCCACAAAGCTCATATGCAGGAAATGTACCGATACCTTATAGCCTTTACCCTTCAGAATATCGTATATATACCGGAAATTGCTGCTTAACTCCTTTTCTCTGACCTCGACAAATACAGCCTTCTTCTTATCTATCGGCTTCATGGCATTATCGTGATAGAGCTTCGGATAAACATGTCTCAGCATATGAAATTTATACGCTTTGCTGCCGAGCTTTCTCACTTTGCGGTACATTTTATTAAGTTTTGAATCCCCGGTATTTCCCATTTATGCCTCTTTGGTTATATAATCCGCTATTCTTTCCGTTGCTTTTCCGTCACAGCCCGACATATACCGCTCCAGGAACTCCTTCGTACTGTCATTATCATATATTGATCTGCCCTCCGAAAGCGCTCTTTTCACGGCACTTTTCAGGGTTTCATTCTCCCTCGGATGAATTCCCGGAAGACTGCTGTAATCAAAGTAGAAGCCTCTTCTCTTCTCATAATCCTCCAGATCCGGAGCAAAATATACCACAGGAACGCCAAAACGTACAGCCTGAAAACTAAGGGAAGAATAATCTGTAATTACTACATCGCTGCACATCATCAGCTCTTCGGTCGTCATCGCTGGCGCACTGCCCGTCTGATGCGGATGAAGGCTCTTTATCACGCAGATCTCCCGCATCGCAGACAGCTTATCGATCTCGGTTTCCCCCGGTAAATCCGGTGCATCTGCCGACACCGCATCACCTGCCGCTCCTCTGAAGGTCGGTGCCCAGAGAACTGTATATCTTCCCGACGCCTCAGGATATTCCTTCTCAAATCTTTTTCTCAGCTGTCCGATAAACTCCTCATCAAAGAATCTGTCCGATTCGGAGACTCCCATAGGCCTTACTGTCCCTTCTTCTTTAATCTTCATCGCACTCCTGAATGGTGTAACAGCATCGGGACCGCTGACAGTAACAAGATCATAATTCCTGTATACATTTCCTTTATACCAGTCAGGAACATCATCCTGCGCATCATATCCGAATTTCTTCAGTGCTCCGCAGGCATGCCAGAGCTGGATAACCTTTGTTTCCCGTCTTTTCCTGCATGATGCCGCCGGAATAAAGTTGTTGCAGAGAACAACATACTCGCTTACCGCATAAAGCTTCATGAATGCCGTCATCCTGCGATAACCTTCTGCCTTCGAAAGCTTAGACAGGTCAAAGCAGTACTTGACCACATGCATTCCTCTTGCCTTAAGTGCATCATAAAGAAGCCTCATATGCTCGGGAAGCTCCTCATGATGTGCATCCGCAAATACAACCAGCCCTTTCCTGACGGGCTTTTTCCTGTTTATATTGTAGATCAGAGGAAAAATGCTCCGCTGCGAGAACATTTTAATTCCTTCTCTGAATATCCTTTTCATCAGACTCTCCGCTAAAAAATCATACTCTTCCTTTTGGCCTACATACGGCCGACCTGTACCGCCGCAATCTCTGCGGCCGTGAACAGCCTAATTGTACCACAATTCACTTGACACACGAAGATAAAAAATATATTATCTACTAAATTAGAGACATCTAACTACTATGTTAAATGTACTCCCGAACATTTAGTTTGTACAGACCGAAAGGAATAAAATATGAATCTCTCAACGATAATAGCCGCCGCTGTCGTCATCGTCCTGGTCACGATTGCTGTCAGATATCTGCAAAAGAACGGAACCTGCGGAAGCTGTCCGGATAAGGGCGCCTGCCACGGACACTGCAGTACCGGTAATGTAAAAAAGGATCCTCTGTATAAAGAGAAATCCGATAAGATTGATGAATTAATGAAAAAACACGGTTTCTGAAAAATTTCAGAGACCGTGTTTTTTAGTACTTTGGTATATTTATTTTGCTGCTGCAGGAAGTTCATCCAGCTTATATTCAATTGCAACCGCTTTGTTATTATGCTTGATAATAGCAATAAGGACAGCAACGAAAAGTATCTCAAATATCAATCCGCCTACAAATCCTGCACCAAGTGTACCTGTTGTGATAAGTGTACCTACCTGATATACCAGGAAGCCTACTGTGAAGCCTGTTGCAAGCTGAAGACCGATTGCACCCCATAACCATTTTGCACTTCGCATTTCGGAATTCATTGCACCGAGCGCAGCAAAGCATGGCGGTGTGTAAAGGTTAAACATAAGGTATGCAAGTGCTGCAACCTTTGTGATTCCCATAGCTACTGCAACCGCATTTCCCTCACCTACAAGCTCAAGCTCTTCAGGATCAACAAGGTTTGTGATCGCATAAACTGTAGCGATTGTTCCGACTACATTTTCCTTCGCAATGAAGCCTGTTATAGCTGCTGCTGCAAGCTGCCAAGCTGCAATACCTACGATAGGTACAAGGAGATATGAGAATGGTCCTGCGACAGATGCAAGGATTGATGTATCCTCCATTCCCTCTTCTACAACTTCGAAGCTCCAGTTGAAGGACTGCATTATCTGAACTACTGTATTACATACAAGAATAACTGTTCCGGCCTTGATGATGTAAGCCTTACCACGCTCAAGCATTGAAAGAAGCGCAAACTTAAGGCTTGGTACTTTATACTCCGGAAGCTCAATGATAAAGAATGACTTTCTAAATTTAGCTGCTGTGATAGCCTTGATAAGAAGCGCTCCGAGAAGCACAAGTGCTATACCAACCATATATGCTACCCAGCTTACCCATTTTGATTCAGGGAAGAATGCGCCGGCGAAAAGTGCGATAACCGGAAGCTTAGCTCCGCAAGGCATAAATGTTGCAAGCATCGCTGTTGCACGTCTTTCTCTCTCATTTTTGATAGTACGACATGCCATGATAGCCGGGATTCCGCATCCTGTACCGATTACCATAGGGATTACTGACTTTCCTGAAAGACCTACTCTCTTGAAGATAGGATCAAGAACTACTGTAGCTCTTGACATATAACCGCAATCCTCAAGAAGTGCGATAAGGAAATACATAACCATAACAAGTGGGAGGAATCCGACAACGGCACCAACACCACCGATAATACCATCAACCAGGAGAGCATACAGAAGCGGATTTGCATCCTCCATCTTTTCTCCTACCCATCCCTGGAAGGATTCGATCCATCCTGCCAGTATATCGGCAATCCATGTACCTACGGTTGTCTGTGATACATAGAATACAAGGAACATGATACCCGCAAAGATAAAGATACCGAGTATCGGGTGTGCGATTATCTTATCGATCTTATCGCCTATAGTCTTATCCTTTGTAAGAGTCTTACGCTTCTCAACATCCTTAACGATTCCCTTAACAAAGTCAAATCTCTTTCTGTCTGCCTTATCAACCTCTTCCTTGTTTGTAAGGTCTATATTTCCCTGAACATAAGGTGCCTTCTGTCCCTTACCGATAAGAGCTGCGGCAGCCTTAACAACGTCCTTCAGACCTTCATCAGAAGTTGAAACTGTTCTGATTACAGGACATCCGAGCTTCTCTGACAGCTTGTCGACATCAATCTTATTGCCCTTCTTATCATTCATATCACTCTTATTGAGTGCTACAACTACAGGAATTCCAAGTTCAAGCAGCTGTGTTGTAAAGAAAAGGCTTCTGCTCAGATTTGTTGCATCAACTATATTAATTATCGCATCCGGGTTTTCATGCTTCACATAACTGCTCGTGATGCTTTCCTCCGATGTGAAAGGAGACATGGAATATGCTCCCGGAAGATCGACTGCTATGATCTCCTTGCTCCCTTCATTGTACTGTTTCTTAATCGGGCTCTCTTTCTTATCAACTGTAACGCCGGCCCAGTTACCGATTCTCTCCTTTCGACCGGTGAGAGCGTTATACATTGTGGTCTTTCCGCTGTTCGGATTACCCGTTAACGCGATTCTCATTTTTTATCCTCCTTTGGTTATTAAACATTAAGATTAATTAGATGTAATTAACCGTATATGAAAAATAGAAGGGCATGCGCCCTGCTACTTATCATCAAAAAATATCCTGTCGATATTACTGTGTCAGCCTTCGATCTCTATAGCTTCCGCCAGTTCCTTATCGATGTTATATCTGGCATCCTTGATCGATACCACAAGATTATTCTTCTTCCTGTCAACTACTGTAATGCTCTCTCCGCTATAACATCCCAAAGAAAAAAGAAAGCTCTCCATTTCATCGTCTCCGCCCGTATTAATGGCGGAAATAATATATTCCTTACCAAGATCTGCTACATTTAAATTCATGTTTAAACTCCTTTTAATTGCGTTATATATATCTAACCTAACTTAATTTAATATAATACGCTCAAAATGTCAACTGTTTTATTAAGAAAAACTCCCGATTTTATTAAGAAAAACTCCCGATTTTTATTAAGAAAAACTCCCGAGCCGTATATACAGTTCGGGAGTCATCAAAGGAGTTTATCTATAACTAATCCGCGAGGATTTAGTTATCTGGAATTCGTGTTAGATACCTCTAACGCAATATATAATACATTTTATCTAAGGATTTGTCAACAGTAAATCATATACTGTATAATCTCCTTATGAATTACGACATTATATTCCTTCAGACAACATCAATAATTCTGGTGCTGGCAATCCTCATTGTCATTCACAGCTCTCTTCACCCTTCCCTCGGAAGCATCATAAAGCATTCCAACTGGATCTCCGCGGAAAGATTTCTTGCTATGCGAAATGTGCGGAATAAGAACAACCGTCTCGCCAGTGAGAAATATAATGTAAAGGGCGTCTATATACTGCACAATCGCAGCAAGCATAAATACTATGTCGGTCAGGCACATAAACTCCTATCAAGAGTAAACGGCCACCTGACAGGCAAGGGCAACGGAAATGTTTACGCTGACTTCGCCTACGGTGACCGCTTCTACGTTAAGTTCCATCGTTTCAGAGGCAAAGCCTTCAAAACCTTAAATGAAATGGAACGCTATTATATTACAAAGTATCACGCCCAGGAGGACGGATATAACAAAACTATCGGGAATCGCTGACAATATTGTTCATCCACGAGCCCTTCTTAACCAGAACAAATCCAATGATACATTTGATCCAGTCTACCATGTGGACTATGGCTATTATCCAGAATGCAGAAATAAGAGTATATCTGCTTAGAACATACGCTACAGGTACTGTGATAAGCCACATAAATGCACTGTCAAAGATAAATGTGATCATTGTCTTTCCTCCCGATCTGAGGGTGAAATAAGTCGTATGCATAAACGCAAACTGCGGCGTAAAGAGCGCATCGATAAGGATAAAGCCTGTCGCTATATGTCTTGCTTCTGCTGATGTATTATATATCAGCGGGAAGAACGGCGCTGCGATTGCAGCCATAAGTCCCGTCAGCGTACCGCAGAATATAGCAAATGCTATGATCTTATTATCGGTATCTCTCGCTTCCTTCATCTTACCGGCTCCGAGAAGCTGTCCTACGATTATCGCTATCGCATCTCCCAGCGCAATAAATACAACGTTAAATACATTGTTTATGGTGTTCGCAATATTTTGGCCTGCGACTACATTTAAGCCTCGCAGCGAATAACTCTGTGACAGCATTGCCATACCCATAGACCAGAGTGTCTCATTGAGCAGAAGCGGAACTCCCGTAATAAAATATTTCACTGCCAGAGTACGAGGAACTATCAAAGTTTTGTAAACACCCGTAAGATATGCACATTTCTCTCTATGAATCTTTGTCCATACGATTACGATGGCTATTTCAACAAATCTTGAAATAACGGTTGCTATAGCTGCTCCGAGAACTCCCAGCTTAGGGAATCCGAGATGTCCGTAAATAAGCAGATAATTGAATACAAGATTTACAAACACCGCTATAAGTCCGGCCTTCATCGGTATTACTGTCTCGCCGCATTCACGAAGCACACCTGCATAAACCTGCAGGAGCATAAAAGGAAGCAGTCCCAAAAGCATGATAAGCATATAGCTGCGTCCCGACGAAAGTGCGAGTGCCATATCTCCGCCGTCATTTGAGCCTTCAAGATATTTGAGTATAAGCGCCTCTCCATAATAATAGAATATCGCTATTGAGCCAAGGGTTAGTATGAGTCCCATCCAGAATTTGAATCTGAAGGTTGTTCTGACACCCTCGTAATCATTTGTTCCGAAATACTGTGCAGTAAAGATTCCTGCTCCGGCAAATCCTCCAAATATACAGAGATAATAGATGAAGAAAAGTTGATTTACTATAGCAACTCCCGACATCTGCTCTGTTCCGGTCTGACCTACCATGATATTGTCCAATAATCCGACGAAATTCGTGATTCCGTTCTGGATCATTATAGGTACCGCAACTCCGAGCACTGATTTATAAAATGCTCTGTCTCCTATAAACTTTCTTTTTAAATTTATGTTTTTCATATACTGTTCCATTTTTTATCTCTCTAAGTCTGATCAATCGAGCCAAAAAGCGCAAAATAAAACGGGTCTCTCGAATTCCTCGAAAAACCCGTGATAAACTAGATAACATCAAATTCAAATGTGGCATTAAGCTTCTTATAGCTTATTATCTTAAGCTTACCTTTTCCAATTCGTTTAATGATTCCGTCTTTTTCCATCTGCTTAAGCTTACGGCTGACTGTTTCCATTCTGAGATTGATTTTTTCCGCAATCTCATCCAGTGTAAGCTCAATATATTCTCCGGATTTTCTAACATCATAGTAACAGAGAAGCCCTGCAATTCTTGATTCAGGCTCTCTTCTGATAATTATTTCATTTATTCTGTTTACGTCATGTAATTTCTCACTCATAAGAGCGATAAGATATCTGTACATCTTTTTTGAGCTGATGACCTTATCAAAATCAGCTACAGGCATAGTAAATACTTCAATATCTGTTAAGCATACCGTACTGTACTCAAATTCCTTATCACCTAATAATGCTCCTTCCCATATACATTCACCATCCGAAAGAAAACCGACAATCTTCTTGTCATCAGCTCCATCTTCCTTTACTAAAAGTATATGTCCATGATGTATAAGATAAACATTTTCTATAGCATCGCCCTGATTAAAAAGGTATTCGCCTTTTTTTAGGCTGATACGACTTGACTTCTTTAAAAACATCGCTTTATCTTTTTCAGGTAATGTGCTTAATACATAGTCTTTAGACATATTAAACTCCTTTGTTCCGAGTATTATCTGTTCTATTGCGATATATCGCATATATTATCTATTTTTATAAATGTATTGTCAATCAACTACAAATATAAAAATATCAAATTTCTGTCTTTTCTGATGGTATAAAAAAACCGAGACTCTAAAATTTCTCGGTTTCAAGTGGAGGATCAGGGACTCGAACCCGGGACCGTCCGGTTATGAGCCGGATGCTCTAACCAACTGAGCTAATCCTCCGATTATTTTCTTTATAGTGACCCCGACGGGAATTGAACCCGTGTTACCGCCGTGAAAGGGCGATGTCTTAACCTCTTGACCACGGGGCCTTATATATATCAATAGCTCCCCGAGTTGGGCTCGAACCAACAACCCTTCGGTTAACAG
>JAGBNF010000036.1 GCA_017634555.1 Eubacterium sp.
ATAGGATTTCCTGCTTCATCTGTGATAACTGTAGGAAGAACGAACTCGTCTGTAACTCCGTTATCATATGAATCCTGCATAGCCTGAACAGGATCTGTAGCCTTAATACCCTCACCTGTTACAAGTGAGTCATAAGCCTTCTGTACACGATCCCAGTTGTTATCTCTGTCCATTGCGTAGTAACGTCCTGTAAGTGAAGCAACCTTACCAACGCCGATTTCCTTAGTCTTGTCAACAAGCTCCTGAAGGTAATCCTTACCTGATGCAGGAGGTGTATCTCTTCCGTCGAAGAACGGATGAATGTAAACATTCTCAAAGCCTTCCTTCTTGCAGAGCTCAAGGATAGCATAGAGATGTGTATTGTGGCTGTGAACACCACCGTCTGAAAGAAGTCCCCAGAGATGAAGATCACTGCCCTTTTCCTTACAGTTGTTGATTGCACGGAGAAGCTCCTCATTCTTAAAGAAATCTCCGTCCTCTATATACTTTGTGATAAGAGTAAGATCCTGATAAATGATTCTTCCTGAACCGATGTTCATATGACCAACCTCTGAGTTACCCATCTGTCCATCAGGTAGACCAACTGCAAGACCTGAAGCATATCCCTTCTGGAAAGGACATTCTGCCATCAGCTTATCCATGTTAGGTGTCTTACCCATGTAAACTGCATTTGCCTCTTTAACATCTGAAAGTCCGTAACCATCAAGGACCATCAGAACTACAGGTTTTTTACTCATGATTTTTTCTCCTCAATATATAAATGTTTATTAACAGTTAACTATATCAGCCGCATTATTGTACTATAAATAAAGGCTGTAAACAACTTGTTTTTGCGCATTCTTGTAAAATGTACCGCCTCCGCACAGCTGTCTTATATAATATTTTCATCACAGCCGCACAGCTATCTGATATAAATACATCTATCTGTAAAACCTCATATGATCACAGTATCATACTCAGTATCGCATACGCTCCGAATGATACTACCCATGCGATGCCGCACTGGATAAGGACGATCCTTATAGCCCAGCGTCTTCCCAGTTCTCTCTTAACTGAAGCAATTGCTGCAACACAAGGTGTGTAGAGCAGGCAGAATATAAGAAGCGCCCCTGCCGCAGCAGTAGTGATTGCCGCTGTCAGAACCTCTGTACTTCCAAAAAGGATAGATAATGTAGAAACCACACTCTCCTTTGCGATAAAGCCTGAGATAAGTGCCGTTGTGATTCTCCAGTCGCCGAAGCCCATCGGTCTGAAGATCGGAGCGATAAATCCCGCAAGCTTTGCGAGTATACTGTTGCCCGCATCCGTGGCAAGTCCGAGGCTCGGTGTAAAGGACTGAAGGAACCATGTAACAATAGTCGCAACAAAGATAATAGTAAAGGCCTTCATAAGGAAATCCTTAGCCTTCTCCCAGAGGAGCTGGAGTACATTTTTCGCCCCCGGCATACGGTAGTTAGGAAGCTCCATAACGAAAGGAACCGCCTCACCCCTGAATACAGTGTTCTTTGAAACGAGTGCGACCACAATACCCGTAAGTATTCCCAGCAGGTAAAGACCTATCATTATCAGCGCACCGCGCTTTGGGAAAAATGCAGCGATGAAGAATCCGTATATCGGAAGCTTCGCCGTACAGCTCATGAACGGGATCAGCATGATTGTAAGCTTTCTGTCTCTTTCCGACGGAAGCGTACGGCTGGACATTACTCCCGGAACGGAGCATCCGAATCCCACCAGCATCGGAACAATACTTCTTCCCGACAGACCTATTCTTCTGAGGGGTCTGTCCATAACAAATGCGATACGTGCCATATATCCAGTATCCTCAAGAAGCGACAGGAAGAAGAACAGAATTATGATTATCGGCAGGAACGAAACAACACTTCCCACGCCGTTAAATATAGCGTCTATGATAAGCGAATGCAGAACCTCATTTACATTTGCCGCACTTAGCATAGCATCAACCTTACCGGTCAGGAAATCTATGCCTCCTTCGAGAAGCCCCTGAAGCCATGCACCCACAACATTGAAGGTCAGCCAGAACACAAGTCCAATGATAAGGATAAATGCGGGAATAGCCGTAAACTTTCCTGTAAGTATCTTATCTATTTTCTCACTGCGTTCCCTCTCCTTGCTCACTTCAGGCTTAACTACTGTCTCCCTGACAAGCTTGTCGATGAACGCAAATCGCATATCGGCAATGGCCGCAGATCTGTCGAGACCTCGTTCCTCTTCCATCTGCAGTATGATATGCTCTATCATTTCCTTCTCGTTCTGAGAAAGGTCGAGTGCATCTATAACTCTTGTATCACCTTCGATGATCTTGTTGGCCGCAAATCTCACAGGGATGTCGGCACGCTTTGCATGATCCTCGATAAGGTGCATGATTCCGTGAAGACATCTGTGAACCGCTCCGCCGTGATCTGTCTCATCACAGAAGTCCTTCTTGCCCGGACTCTCCTGATACTTTGCAACATGAAGTGCATGATTTATAAGCTCGTCAACACCTTCATTCTTTGCTGCCGCAATAGGAACTACCGGAATTCCGAGGAGTTCCTCCATCTCGTTGATCTTGACCGAACCGCCGTTGCCACGCATTTCATCCATCATATTGAGTGCAAGCACCATCGGTACATTTAACTCGATAAGCTGCATCGTAAGATAGAGATTACGCTCGATGTTCGTTGCATCTACTATATTTATTATTCCCTTTGGCTTCTCGCCGATTATGTACTGGCGGGATACGATTTCCTCTTCTGTATAAGGGGACAGCGAATATATACCCGGAAGGTCAACCACCTCCGTGTTCGGCTTACCCTTGATGGAGCCGCTCTTTCTGTCTACCGTTACACCCGGGAAATTTCCCACGTGCTGGTTTGAGCCTGTGAGCTGATTGAACAGAGTTGTCTTACCGCTGTTCTGATTTCCCGCAAGCGCAAATGTAAGAATCGTATCATCGGGAAGCTTCTTCTCCGTTGCTTTCTCATGGAAAATACCACCCTCTCCGAGTCCCGGATGATGGTGGTGATGTTTTCCCGATTTTTTCTTTTCGCCTGATTCGTCCTTTGTTTTCTTATGCTGTGATGTACCTTCGGCTTCTGTGTCATCGGCTGCTTTTACACTGCCTGCTTCAACAATGCCGATTTCCTCCGCCTCTGAAAGTCTGAGTGTCAGCTCATAACCGTGGATTTTGAGCTCCATTGGGTCACCCATAGGCGCAAACTTAACCAGAGTAACCTCCGCTCCCGGAATGACGCCCATGTCGAGAAAGTGCTGTCTTGTAGCACCTCCACCGCCGACACTTGCAATAACCGCAGACTCTCCTGCTTTTAAATCTCTAAGTGTCATATTAAATTATAAACTCCCTTGATATTGCCGTGTTATTTATAGTTTAACCGGCCAAAAACTTATTCAGCTTCTCATCATATTTCATGTTGATCGAAGCCAGCTTCTCGATTATCTCCTTCTCGTCGATTCCGAGACTTTTCGTCAGCTCCGTAAGTGAATCATAGTTATCCCGAAGCTGTGTATTGATATAACTCATAAGCATTACCGGATCCTTTGGAATATTCATAATTCTCCTCCGTATTGTATATATCAAAACCTCGTTAGATTCATTTAACGCTAATAATTTACATCTATATATCAGCTATTGTCAATCATAATTTATGACGCAAGTTTCAAAAGTCAAAATTTGCTCCCTGCTATTTATCATTCTTCAGTGCCTTATTCATCTTCTCAGCCAGATCCTTATTGTACTTCATGAAGCATACCCAGATAATAAGACCGATTATAACAACACTGACCACTGTGATAACGCAGGCCTTTATTCCTCTCTCAACCGGAATCCATCCGACAAAGGATGCTGCCGCAAAGTATATGGTAAATCCGATTCCAAGATGGATTACTGATGCGAGTGTCTGAGATATTCTCTCTGAATTATAGAGAATGGTCGGCACTCCGAATCCCAACCCTGTTACCACACAGGCCAAAGCCATCTTTGTAAATCCATAATCCGTAAGTGTAAAGTTTCCTCCGTCCTTCATATCAAATATTATTCCGATTACTATAAAAATAATAAAGCTCATAGCTATACTGATAAATGCTCTTTTCATAACTACTTTGAAATTCTTCATTTTGTAATCTCCTTTCCTGATTTATCTTCTTTTCTATTGTCGCCTTTAACTGTCCCGATGGTTTATCATAACCCCAGGTATTTCTTCAGCTGCGGCACAAATTTTCTCGATATATATTCCTTCTCACCATTCTTCATATGAAGCAGCATAACTCCGTTGAAGGATGGTTCCACACTTTCAAGATATTTCAGATTGATTGCCGCTGACTTCGACACCTGCATGAAATCCTTACCAAGGACCTCCAGTAGCTCATACATTCTCTTTCCTATGCGGTATGTGGCCTCTTCCGTAACGATATAGACCTTCTCACTTTCAACTCTTATGAGAACAATCTTCTCCGGATCTATTACCACCATACGGTCATCCAGATTTCCGATCAGCACAGCCTTGCCACTCTGAAACTGTGATATTTCTCGGGCCAGCTCCGCAATCTCCGGAGTCAGCTCTGCCGTATGTATTACTGCATATGGTTCCTTTATATTTTCAGAGATATTCATATCAACGCGCATATCTCATCCTCCCAATCTTTATCATTAATTCACGGTGCCAGGCACCATGAAATTTTCGTGAACTATTTAATTATGGTATCACATTTACAGTTCTCATGCCATCAGAACGAAGCACGTGAAGGCTTTGAGAAAAACAACATCCATATTCCGAAGCACATCTTTACAATACTATCTGCTGCAAGGAAAACAGCAGCAGAACCTGAAAAGATATATCCTCCTGCAGCGATCAGAATACATACTATTCCGAGAACTATCATCGAACATCCATGTACAAAGTAGAATGGCAGGAAATGTATCCCTGTCGCAAGGCTTACACCCAGCCAGATCAGCTTCCAGTTCCAGCCTGGAATAAATGGTCCGGCGATAAGAAACATCAGAACGAAAAGCAATGCGATGCTTCCGAAGATCATCTTGATCTGAAATGGGCTCGCAGGTCCGTCAGAAAGCTTTGCTCTGACCTTCTTATTTACATTTGCCACATAAAAGCTCACGTAATAGCCTGCAAGAAAGATTATCGGATTTACGATAAAGCTTCCTCCAAAGATGATGGATATCATCAGTACCGTTCCCACAAGCGTAAGCCACAGACCGCATGACCTCTTGTTGTTAAACTCAAGTTCTCTTTTAACCTTTACATTGTCCATAATAAAAACCTCCGTTTCGTATTGGTTGTACATACCATAACGAAAACGGAGGTATTTGTCGCTTGAAAATCGGTAAGTGGTAGTTTCAGAGCGGTAAGATGTAGAAATGTACTGCAATATGCAGATACATGCCTTCAAATTCAGACAGCTGCACATTTATCTGTCATCGTCCTCGATCCTCACATACTCATATGCGATGACCGGATACTTTATGTTCATTCCCGAATTATCCGTCTTATACCATCTGATACCTATGATGCGGATCATAAGATCACAATCCCCACCGATAACCTCTTCGGCTATATCATATTCCGAATCTATAAAACAAACTCCCTGAAAAGCATGGGCAATATAATGATACTCATACTCGCTGCCCTTCTCACCTTCCTCGAATTTATAATCATCATAAACATTGACCAGATCAAAATGCTTATCATGCGGCATAACCATTCCGCAGACAATAAGCAGCGCAATGATCGCGGCCACGGAAACAAGAGCAATAATAAGATTAAGCAGCAGCCTCATCTTGAGACTCATCTTCTTCTCTCCGCCTTTGCCCTTACCCTTTGCCTTAGCTTCAGGCGCTTTCTTTCCGCTCTCTTTAGCCTTGGCCCTGGTACCGGTCTGCTCCTTCTCCTTCATACTTTTACTTCTCCTTCACTACCTAGATGTATCTTCTTATGCTGATATATAGCTTATCCTTTCTGGTAGTCCCGCCTTCACTACCGAAGATAAACTTACCCATCCCCCTGACGGAGACCACGTCTCCCTCCTTAAGGCTCTTGGCATTCCCTGTCATTTCACGGCTGTTGATAAAAACCTTCCCTTCGGAAATGTACCGCACCGCCGCATCTCTCGACAGATTATAAACCTTTGCGATTATGGCATCCAGTCTGTTACTGCTGACAATAATGCTTTCCTCAACCGTCTTCGGAGCTATCTCCTCCGGGACGTCATCACATTTATCTACTCTGACACTGGTATGCTTAACCCTTGTCAGGTTACGGATTATATAATCGCTTACCGTATCCGATACGAAAACATATGCTTCATTATCTCTGACAACTATGTCTCCGATCTTCGTTCTCTCAAGTCCAAGTCCGATGATTGTTCCGAGAAAATCCCTGTGAGTAAGTGTATCCGAAAACTTCTTCATCAAAGGTCTTATATGCAGAAGCTCTATCGGAAACTCCTCTTCGTATCCACAGCTTTCCGGTGAACCGAATCTTACCATACATCTCTCGCAGCCCTCAGTTCCTCCCGAAACTGATGTGCCCGCATAAGCAAGATTCCTCTCGACATCATAAAACGCCGATAATCCCGACATGTCGAGAAAATCCGTGAACACATACCTATTCTCACTATACGCTCTTTCTGCCAGCTCTTCAAACCTTTTATTAATTACTTCACCCGAATTCACTGTTTTTCACCGTTAAGTTATCTTTTAAACATAAAATGTGCCGGAAACGATAAACATCTCCGACACATTGTAATTTAATTATTTATGACTGTCAACGGATACAGCCTACTGCTCTTCGGTGGATTCAGTCAAGGTTACCTCTGTATCATCCTGTCCCGATATATTTATCGTCTTCACCTTCACATCGTCACCGACTTCAAACTTGTATTCAAACATATGGTCAACATCTTCTCCCGGTTCAAGCATAACCACATATGCTTTGCCGCCCTCAGCAACATCTGTCTGCTTTCCTTCAAAATAGATGTCTGTCGACTCCGGATCGGTAACATTCTTCAGATAAACATAGTTAACAGTGAGTCCGTTCTCATCATTTTCTACCTTTATGACTTTCTCTCCGTCCTTCTCTTTGCTTGAAGTCTCTGTCTTCTCTTCAGACTTCTCTTCGCTTGCAGCCTCAGCCTTAGCTTCTGTCTTCTCCTCGCTTGCAGCCTCAGTTGCAGCTTCAGTCACAACCATTGCCTCTGTTGTAGATCCTTCAGCACTTGTACCGCATGCAGTTCCGATAGCCCCCACCAGCAGCACTGTAATAATAGTTCCTAATAGTTTTGTCCTCTTCATAATTTATATCAATCCTTTCTTTAATCATATATATGGTCGAACGCGTTAAACCTTCCATGATTGAAGTCTAACACATTAGACCAACTATGTCAAATATAAATTATGAAAATGTATTACGCAACCCACGATAACTAAGCAAATATGTAGATATAACAAATAGATAAAACAACTGCATCATACAGCTAAACGCTGATCAGATAAACTCTGATCAGATGAATACAAACCGGATTGCTTCATTTTCCTCTGCAACATCATCGCAGAGTCTGCGAAACCTCTTCATGTAGTCCCTCATTCCATCTGATGATTGTTCAATACCTTTAACGACGATGGTCTTCTCTTCGAAGTCTTCCGTCAGAACATCGTAGAGAGCATCCAGATTATTCCCGAAGTAATCCGGTACTTCTATGGCATCTTGTATAATGGCATAAAACTCTTCCTTATCCGATACGCCCTCAAAATTAAGAACTATCGCGTCTTCAAATTCATCAGACTGTTCAGCCGAAACAACATCATCCATAACAGACTCATCTGTCATATCTTCAGGCAGTGTATAGAAGCTCTCATCAAAAGAATCATTACTTCTCATTTCATCATCATTCATATTCATAGAGCAGCCCTACCTTTCCTCACCGTAAAGCAGTTCAAAGGATTCATAGTGGTCACCCGTATAGTAAACTCTTCCGTCATCACTGTAAACTATACGCTTTGCGCCTCTTTCCTTCTTTCCCTTTGTATCGATATCACATTCATGATAGGTTCCATAGTCAGGAAGGATACCTTCACGATTGCCAAATGTATCGCCGCCGATAGACTTACCCGGTGCATACTTCTCAAGTGAACCTCCGCTCCATCCCAGCTTCTTTGCCTCTTTCTTTGTGATAAAGTTCGATGGCAATTCACCATACTGATGGATATATAAAGCAACATCCTCCTTGGATGTATAAGTACCGTCCTTATCCAGAAGCTCTTCATCAGATGCAGCCGTAGTCTCTTCTTCTGTAGGCGCCTCTGTTTCTTCCTCTGTAGGCTCTTCGGTCTTCTCCTCAGTTACCTCTTCCGTCTTCGCTTCCGTAGTTGCTTCGGTCGTTGCTTCCGTTGCTGCTTCGGTAGCTTCTGTCGTACTTTCTGTTGCTTCTGTTGTCTCTTCTGTTGCTTCTGTTGTCGCAGCAGTCGTTGCTTCAGTCGTCACAACATTAAGAGCTGTTGTGGTTGCCTCCTTGCCCTTCTTGCCGCAGGCAGAAATACCGAGGACGAGAAGTCCTACAAGCAGTATTCCGAGTATTCTTCTATAAATCCATTTACTGTTCATTTCATCATCCCTCTAAGGATCATTAATCCATTGTATCAGGTAAAGGTTTCTCAGCGTCGCCCTCCAGCGTTGCCTCTTCCGTATCATCACTCGACGAACCGTTATCCTCATCAACTATATGCCAGAGCTTCGAAGAATCATACTTTCCGGGAAGCTCGACCCATTTAGATTTTTTCTCCTGAATGAACCATCCGTCCGGTTCTTCATACTCCATCCAGCCGTAATCACCGTAATCGGAGGATATACCTTCATACCAATACTGCCACAAATTCGGAACAACCTCTGTGTTATACCAGAGGTAGCAGTCAGAATCCCTATCATAATAGCTTTCATATTCGCTGTTCCATTTGATCGTCATATCATAACTATCCGATTCCGTAACCAGCATATAACTATTATTATCTATTCTCTTCAGATAGAGAGTTTCACCGAAAATGTCCGTATCCTGTACAGCATTACTTTGAGCAGCCGTGGTTTTTTCCTCTTGATACGTCCTTGTACTCTGCTCTGCAGCCTGCCTCTCGGAAGTTTCATACAGATCGTCCTTAAACCTTGCTACTTCAAACAGGGCCATTATAACAAAGAATGCTATGCAAAGCAGCGTTCCATAAAATGAACCACCACCCGAACGCGGTGTATTATAATAATCGTCGTTTCTATATCTGTCAGAGTCATTATCACCCCATCTGTCATTAGATCGGTTCGATCTATATGAACTCGATGAGCTTCTGTAAGAGCGACTCGAATGTGAGCTGCTCGAATGCGAGAAGGATCGTGACGACGACGATCTGCTCGAACTCGAACGGCTTGAATGTGAACTTGAACTATGTCCCCTTGGCGGCATATACTATTACCTCCTAATTATCTATCAATAAATACTTATCAATCTCCAAAAATAATCAATCAACCAAAATCATCAATTAACAAAAATCATCAATCAACAAACTTCCCCTCAGCTGCGATGCTGTCATCAATATCAAAGCTTCTGCTCAGCTTTCTGAATGTCACTATAAAAAGTATAACCGATAATGTCGCTGACATATAGTCCGTAACAGGCTGTGCCATAGCTGCCATTTTTGCCGTATGGAATAAATGTGTAAATACGTAAAGTGTCGGCAGATATAGTATTCCCTGTCTTGAAATCGAAAGGATCAGCGACGGAAGCATTGCACCAGTCGACTGTATTGCATTTATCATAACAAAGAGGATTCCGATAACCGGACCCGCAAGTATATATGTTCTCGAAAATTCCATACCGTATCCGAAGGCATCCGCATTATCCAGAAATGTGGTAACAAGCGGACCTGCAAAGGTATAACATACAAATGTCATTACAAGACTCAGGATAAATGCAAAAGCCAGTGAAAACTTCAGCACATCCATATATCTCTTCTTCATCCTTGCTCCGAAGCAGTAACCGAGCAGCGGCTGTACTCCGGATCCGAGACCGATGAGGAGCATTACAGCGATCATATTTACCTTCATTGCAACACCGAGTCCTGCAACTGCCATGTCACCGTAATCCTTCATGACATTGTTTATGATTATGTTCGATGTACTCATCAGAATACTGTTGAGCGATGCAGGTACACCGATGGCAAAAACTCCCGATGCTATTCCCTGACCTGCTCTGTAATCCTTAAGCTTTATTGAAAGCATAGTCTTCGGAGACAGAAGATGTACAAGGTAAAATGCTGCCGAAACGAGATTTCCGAGCACTGTAGCGATAGCCGCTCCCGCAACATTCCACTTTAGTCCGAGGATCATGATCGGGTCAAATACGATATTTACCATATTACCGATTATGACGCCGGCCATTGCGGTCTTCGCATGTCCTTCCGCACGGAGAACATTACTGAAGATATTACTCATTATAAGAAACGGAATTCCAAGTGCTACTATTCCGAGATACTGCTTTGTATATCCGATACTTTCTGCACTTGCGCCAACTCCCCATGAGATAGACTCTGCCAGGAGCACGATAGCTACAGTTGATACGATACCTACCACAAGTCCTGTCCAGAAACAGAAACTCGATATCTTCTTTGCTTTATCAAAATCCCCCTGTCCGAGACTTCTGGATATGAAGGATGTTCCTCCGATACCAAACAACATTCCGACTGCCATAAAGATCAGGAATACCGGCGTCGCAAGCGATACCGCTGCGAACATCAGCGCATCCTTGGTCTGACCGATGAAGAAAGCATCCGCCAGATTATATACAAGCACCATTATCATACTGATTATCGAAGGGATAACATTGCTGATTACCGCCTTCGGCACAGGTGCATTTCTGAAAATCTCAATATTCTTTTCGTTATTCATTATAATTTTTCCTCAAATGATTTTTTTAGCCTAGTACGGCCAAAATACTATGAGTCCCATCATCGCCATATAGCAGAGCGTCTTTGGGATCATAAGCATTCCAAGCTTTGGATTCCTCTTTCCGTCGATTGCAACAGGAAGATAAAATGCAAAGCTGAAAATAATAAGCAGTATTATGATCACATAAAAATATGCAGGCATGGTATAAGCATTTGCCATCACATTAAAAAGGCCGATGATCGCCAGGATTCCTATCATATAAGCAAAGCCGAAACGAAGACTGTGCCTGAAAAGCATCTCATCATCAGCAATACAGTCATACTCTCTGAAGCCCTTATAGGTTATAACCACCATAAAAAGCAGATAAACTATGCAGAATATCCCCTCCGCATATCCGGCGGCCTTCGGCTTTTCCGGCCTTCCTTCAGCCTCAGACTTTCTGATTTTTTCAGTTGTCTCACGTACTGCCTTCTCTTCTTCCATAATAATCCCCGATTACATTGTATGCCCCTGAGATGACACTAATCGGTCACTCAGGGGCATAATGTTATCTGTCATATCATACTTATACTGTATATGCCTTTTAACATATTGTATTATACGTTGATCACAGCTGTAAGACCAAGCTCGTCCTTATTCTCATCAAGGAGAGGCTTGATAACCTCATTGATGTACTCCTCTGTCTGCTGTGGAGCACGTCCTACATAGAGTGATGGCTCCATAAGGCTCTCGAGCTCTTCAAGAGTTCTTCCGAATGCAGGATCTGCAGCGATTCTCTGAAGAAGATCATTCTCCTTACCCTCTCGCTTAACAACAGCACCTGCTTCCATTGAGTACTGTCTGATCTTCTCATGAAGCTCCTGACGGTCTCCACCTGCCTTTGTAGCATCCATCATGATATTCTCAGTTGCCATGAAAGGAATCTCTTCCATGAACTTCTTATAGATAACCTTGTCATAAACAACAAGTCCGTCAACGATATTGAGATAGAGATCAAGGATTCCGTCTACAGCAAGGAATGCTTCCGGAACAGAGATTCTCTTGTTAGCTGAGTCATCGAGTGTTCTCTCGAACCACTGTGTAGCAGCTGTGATAGCAGGGTTAACTGCATCGCAGATTACATAGTTTGCGAGAGATGCGATACGCTCACTTCTCATAGGATTTCTCTTATATGCCATAGCAGATGAACCGATCTGATTCTTCTCGAACGGCTCCTCGATCTGCTTCAGGTGCTGAAGAAGTCTGATATCGTTAGAGAACTTATGAGCACTCTGTGCGATTCCAGCAAGTACATTCAGTACTCTTGAATCAACCTTACGTGAATATGTCTGTCCTGATACAGGATAAACATCATCAAATCCCATCTTCTCAGCAATGATCTTATCAAGCTTCTTAACCTTATCATGATCTCCGTTGAAGAGTTCAAGGAATGAAGCCTGAGTACCTGTAGTACCCTTTGATCCGAGCAGCTTCTGCTGTGAGATCATATAGTCAACATCACAAAGATCCATGTAAAGCTCATTAAGCCAGAGAGTAGCTCTCTTACCTACTGTTGTAGGCTGAGCAGGCTGGAAATGTGTGAATGCGATAGTAGGAAGATCCTTATACTCCATAGCGAACTTTGAAAGCTCGTTGATTACGTTAAGGAGCTTCTTTCTGACAAGCTTAAGACCCTCTGTCATAATGATGACATCTGTATTGTCACCTACGTAGCAGCTTGTAGCACCGAGATGGATGATGCCTGCTGCCTTAGGGCACTGGAAACCGTATGTATGTACATGAGCCATAACGTCATGACGTACCTTAGCTTCCTCAGCCTTAGCCATTTCATAATCTATCTCTTCACTGTGAGCCTTAAGTTCATCGATCATTTCCTGAGTGATACGTGGCTCACCGTCCTCACCGAGAAGATTCAGTTCCTTCTCTGCCTCAGCAAGAGCAATCCACAGCTTACGCCATGTCTTGAACTTCTTGTCCGGTGAAAAAATGTACTGCATTTCCTTGCTCGCATACCTCTCTGAAAGTGGGCTTACATACTTGTCATTTGTCATGTTCCTTTTCCTCCGTATATAGTTTACTTATTAAGCAATATCTGTTGATTATATCTATGCCCAGGTACATGATACGTAAGTGCACTGAGGACCATAGAGAAACGTCGGCACTTAGTGAGCAGCATGTGCAAGCATGCTGGGAGCTTAGTGTCCGTTACGTTTCGGCCTGAGGCGCGAGCCGCGTCCGAAGTGTATTTACGTATCATGTACCGTCATAATAGAATTTACTGAAGATATTCTTCAATAGCTGATTTCCAATCGGCAAACTCATAGCCAAGTCTGTCGCGGAATGCCTTGTTGTCGAGAACCGAGTAAGCCGGTCTCTCGGCCGGAGTCGGATACTGATCAGTGGTTATATGATTAACCTTTGTATTCTTCTTTGCGATAAGGAATATAGCTTCCGTGAAGTCTGCCCATGAGCACTTACCCTCACAGGTTCCGTGATAGATTCCGTACTCCTCTGTAGGCACAAGAACCTTGATAGCACGGGCCAGCTCGATAGCGCTTGTAGGTGAACCTATCTGGTCACATACTACAGAAACTTCATCATGTGTCTCTGCAAGGCTGAGCATCGTCCTTACGAAATTCTTTCCGTCACCGTAAAGCCATGCAGTTCTTACTATGAAATACTTCTCAGCATTTTCAAGTACGAACTCCTCACCGGCATACTTTGTTCTTCCGTATGCTCCCAGCGGCTTCGGTGTATCTGTCTCAACATAAGGAACAGTATTTGTTCCGTCAAAAACATAATCAGTTGAAATGTGCACGAGCTTGATATCTGCTTCCTTGGATACGATTGCAAGGTTCTTCGGACCTTCTGCATTTATACGATAAGCAGTTGCCTCATCGGACTCTGCCGCATTTACATTTGTATATGCAGCGCAGTTGATGATCACATCAGGCTTCTCATCTGCAACTATCTTTCTTACGGCATCAATATCCGTAATATCTATACTGAGTGCACCTTCAACTCCGAAATCGGAATTGATGAGAGTAACCTCTCCCGATGCAGCCTCATCCTTATATACTTCATTTATTGCACGACCCAGCTGTCCGTTACAACCTGTTACAAGAATCTTCATATGTACTCTCCCTTCACTACTTCTCATATCTGATGCCGAGTGAATCATAATACTTATCCATCTTCTCATCTGTTTCATCACTGAAGGCCTCTGTAGAATCCTTCTTGAAAAGAACGATAAGTGTCTGGAAAATAAGCTTGAAGTCCATCCATGGACTGTATTCCTCTATATACATTAAGTCAAGAACCAGCTTATCTCTCGGTGATGTATTATACTTACCGGCGATCTGGGCATAACCTGTGATACCGGCCTTAACACGAAGTCTGTACTCAAACTCAGGAAGCTCGTTCGTATAGTTGAATACATTCGCGAGCATCTCAGGGCGCGGTCCTACAACCGACATATCACCCTTAAGAACATTTATGAACTGAGGAATCTCATCGATCCTGAATCTTCTGAGTATCTTTCCGACAGGAGTAATTCTGTCATCATCGACAACCTGAAGGTAATTGTCTACATTTTCCTTCATTGTCCTGAGCTTATAAACTCTGAATATCTTTCCGCCTCTTGTGGCTCTGTTCTGCTTGAAGAACACATTTCCTCCGTCATACGCCTTTACGGCAATAGCCGCAATAAGCAGTATCGGCGATGTAATGATGAGCGCGATGCTTGAGATGAAAATATCCATAATTCTCTTGAAGAATCTCTGCTCGGTCTTAAGACCTATAGATGAAAGCTGGAGCAGAGACATATCGTCGAGCAGCACGTGATTTGAATGAAGCTCGACTACGTCTGCCATCATAGGATTGATGTACACATTTTTCATATTCTGATAACAGTACTCAACTATCTCGGTACGTTCCTTCACAGGAACATCATAAATGAATACTGTATCGTACTTCGGAATGACTTCCTTCAGCTTCTCATTCTGATAAGACATGTTGCAGCATATCTTATACTGAAGTCTGTACTTCTTGATACATCTCGTAATCTCCTGCAGAGACTGTCTCGATGAAGTAACAATGAGAACTCTTTCAGGATCGCATATCTTGAAATACAGCCAGTTACCGAAATATGTCATAAATGAAATGATCATTACCTGCATCACAATGATGATCGGAATCAGCCAAGGCTGCTCGATAATGAAATGATCATTCAGTTTTTCGTTTGTGTTCATGATGGAAAGCATCAGAAGACCTACCAGATCGGTAAATGCTCCGGCAAGCGAAAGTGAAATGATGATAGGTTTACTCTTTCTCTTTCCGATGTCATATCCACCGTAAATCTTTAAAAACAGGTAACCCGAAATAAAGTAACCGACAATGGTTACCATGGATGTACGGCTGAGTGCAAGCAGCTGCCAGTTCTTAATGGCATAGATGCGATAGAACACCCAGAAAACGAGTAAATATACAAATATCTTTAAAAGAAAAACGATAATGCCTTCGCATTGTCGCAAAATTTTTTTCATTTACATGCCCTCTCAGACAACGCATAGATACTGGAATTATATTAGAAAACTTTTTATTTTTCAAGTATCAGCAAATTAGGGGGCTTTACATGCTCTGATAAACGCCTCTCATGATCTCATCAGCTATGTGATAATCATAATCCTTCGCGCGTTCAATATTCTTATCTCCCACCTCTCGGCTCCAGTCTCTGTGGTCCGCAAGATAGGCGATTCCTTCGGCAAAGCCCGAAACATCATTCGGCGGATAGCTGAAGCCTGTCTCGCCGTTGACGGAATAATCATTTATACCATTTATATTGGAAGTAAGAAGCGGAAGTCCTGCTGCCATTGCCTCAATACCTGCAAGGCCAAGACCTTCCCTGTTGGATGGAAATGCAACACCATCCGCAGCGGCATAGAGATCCGGCGCATCCTCTCTGAAACCGAGAAGCGTTACTCTGTCAGCGAGATCATACTTCTCTATAAGCTTCTTCAGATGCTCTTCTTCGTTATCCTTGCCCTTTCCCTTGCCTGCGATAAAATATTTTATATCACTTCTGTTCAGCTGCTTAACAGCCTTAACTATAACCTCATGATTCTTTCTTCCCGAAAGCTCGCCTACTGAAAGCAGCATGAAGTCATCATCACTCAGACCGAGAGCCTCTCTCGTCTGCTGTCTGTTCTCTCTATGCTTCAGGAATTCCTCCGTGTCGATTCCGATTCCCGGAACATATACGACTCTGCCCGCATGGAACTTCCTGAGCACTCTGTTATAATCCTCATGATTTATAAGTACCATGGTATTGGTATAACGGCTGAGGAACTTCTCCACCGGATAGTAAAGTATCCAGCTTGATATCGGTGAACCCTTAAAGAAATGCAGCCCGTGTGCAGTATAGATCACAGGGGTATTGGTTCTATGTCCCGCAAGCCTTCCTATTACAGAGCCTATCGGTGTATGGCAGTGAATGAACTCATAATCGTTATCTCTGATAAGGTTTATTACCTTCTTCAGAGCAACGCCGTTGTTTATGAAATCAAACACCTTTCTTGTGGAAGGCAGCTGAAAACATTTTCCTCCGTTATCCTTGACCCAGTGATAAAACTCCTTTACCGCTTCATCGGATATAGGGTTGCCCTTTCTGAAGTTGCCGGCAACATGAACCTCATATCCCATTTCTTCAAGGATGAGAATATTCTGTCTGTTAAACTGCGCCGACATAGCTGCTGTAGTCGCAAGCATCAGCACCTTTTTCTTCTTCTCCATTACCTTCCCCGTACTTTCAGATTACGTCCGTCTTTCTTTCCGTCGTGAACACCCTTAAGGACTGCCTTTATCTTGGCTGCCTTATCCTCTTCGAAACATGTGATGAGCAGCAGTGCCTTAGCGACCCCGGCTGCATTTCTCAGTCCGAATCTTCCATTATATTTATATTCGCAATAAATCCTGTTTCTTGTAATGTAATACTTTCTGTCAGCGTTATGATTCATGACCTCGGTCTTCTTGCCGAGAACCCTTCTTATCTCGGTCTTACCCAGCTCATGATCCATAACAAGACCGTTCTTCTGGATTATCCTGTAATGCTCCTTTCTGAGCCTTATACAGAAATCGAAGTCCACGTAATCCATGAAGAGATACTCATCATATCCGCCTGCCGCAAACCAGGCATCCAGACTTACCAGACTTCCCGATGTGATACAGCTTTCCAGCAGCTGGAACTTTCTCTTCAGCTTTTCGCGCTTCTCACCCTTATTCTTTATGAATTCTCCCGTATTGATATCACGGATTCTCGGACAAACTATTCCGATATCCTTGTATCCGGTTCCTTCATAAAGCCCATCGATCAGATTATCGGAAATCTTCGAATCATCATCCAGCAAAAGAACCCAGTTGAAGTCATCCTCATCGGCAGCTGTCATTATCTGATTGAGTGCTGCAGCAATACCCATGTTGCTGTCATTCTCGATCAGAGCAACCTTTCTCGTTATATCACAGAAATCCTTTATCTCCGAGATATTCTCCGATGCATTATCTACTATATAGATACGGCCCACCTTTTCGGTCAGCTTATAAACCGTACCTCTTAACTTATCCAGATCGGGATTATATGTAACGATCCCTGCTGCTATTTCCGATATCATGAATACAGCATCCTCCGCTAGTAATTTCCAAGTATGATCTTTATCTTTGTTTCCAGATCTCCGAGCCGCACCCCCGACTTCATACGTTTGTCGGTAAGCAGCTTCCTTCTTCCGCCTTTTTTATATTCCGCAACCCATGTCAGGAATTCTTCCGCCTCGGGAGTAAGCTCTCCTTTCAGCAGTTCGAGAGCAGCTCCGGCTACCGAGCTCTGCACTCCTTTTCTTCCGAACACAAGCTCGGACTCAACCTTAATCCTCTGAACTATTCCGTTTCCTCCGCTGGTCGCACTTGAACGCATTCTTCTATGATAAATGTATGCGTTACCGTCGACAAGCAGCTTTCCGCAGGCAAGTGCAACCGTTCCGACTATAAAGTCATGATCCGGTACCGCTCCCTCACGGAACCTTATATGATTAAACAGTGCCGAAAGCTTCCTGCACTTAGGTGTAAAAACATAGGTGCAGCCCGCTATCCTCGCACGTGAGTAAAAGCTTTCTATATTTACGGGCATATCCGATACATCATGAAAGCCCGTCTGATTAAGCTCTTCATCGGTAACTATATCGCTGGAAGCATAAAGCACCGCTCCGTCAGTCTCTCCCGATGCTGTAATCATCTCCACAGCCTTCTCAAGCTTTTCCGGCATCCAGACATCGTCCTGATCCGAGAAGGCGTAAAAATCCGCAGGCTCCGCATAGTCCAGCAGCTTTGTAAAGCTCCTCTTATAGCCTACATTCTTTCCTCTGCAGAGTCTGATCCTGACGGGATACTCCCTCATCAATTCTTTAATTGTCCTTATCGTTCCGTCTGTGGAACCGTCATCCCTTACAGTAAGTATCGTCAGCACATTTTCCTGAGCCATGATGGACTCAACCTGTTCTCTCAGATATTTCTCACCGTTATAGGTTGACATAAGTACATTTATCTTATACATAATCCGTCCTCGGGGATTAATTCTTCAGATCCTTCTTATCCTTAAGCATAATGGATATAGCTTTTCTGATGTTATATACTCTGGTATTCTTATAGCTTCCGCCATATTCACCGTCCAGAGTCCATGGAACCTCTTCCCTGCACTTGATAGCGACCTTTGAAGTTTTCCTGAATACTATCAGCTCATCATCCAGCTTTTCTGTCAGAAGACAGTTTACTATCCTCTGAAGCTGCAGCGGATTCTGCGGAGTTCTGATCAGCACGGTCTCGAAAAGGCCGTCCGAAAACTTCATATGTCTTGAAACAAAATTCTTAAAGCCGCCGACCGAAAGTGAATTTGTTATCTGTCCGTAGATAAAATCACCTTCCACTATCTCGCCGTCAAACCACGCCTTCATATGATACGGACGAAGCTTGGCAAGGGCGCCCAGACATTCAATGATATATGCAGCATGTCCAAGTGTATTCTTCAGATTCTGCGGTGTGGTATAGGTAACATCCGTAAATGCACCGAAGGCCGCTACATATATGAAGAATTCCTTCTCCAGCCTTCCTACATCAACGTGACAGATTGTTCCGTTAACTATATTCTCCGCCGCTTCCACCGGATTAAGGCTTATCTTGAGACTTCTTGCATAATCGTTGGTCGAACCACATGGGATATAGCCCATATGTATACGTCTCTTCAGCTCTCGTTCAAGACGCATTATGCCGTTGACGGTATTATCCAGTGTACCGTCACCGCCTGCACAGACTAAAAGATCATAATCTGCCGCATTCTCATAGATAAAGTCCGCATTTTCTTCCTTCTTCTCTTTGGTCAGATAAACCGTAACCTCATAACCGCCATTCTGGAAAACCTCAAGTATATTTATGAGATCCGCCTTGATCACGCTTTTTCCGGCCTTAGGATTAACCACAAAAAGAAGCTTTTTCATTTACTTTCCCCTTCTCTTAAGATATCTCTCCAGACCTCTTTTTCTCAACTTACATGCAGGACAGTCCATACAACCGTCTCCGCGGATACCATTATAACATGTAAGCGTCATATCTCGCACGATATCAAATCCCCCCAAGCTATCGGCAAGTTCCCATGTTTCTTCCTTATCGATCCACATAAGTGGTGTTATTATATCAAACTCATAATCCATTGCCAAATTAAGAGTTGTATTAAGTGACTTAATGAAAATGTCACGGCAGTCCGGATAACCGGAAAAATCACTCTGGGATACACCCGTGATTATATCTGTGGCACCCTGACCCTTGGCAAATATAGCAGCATAGGTAAGGAAAAGAAGATTTCTTCCCTCAACGAAGGTATTAGGTGTTCCCTCTTCCGGAGCATCCTTATCCACCTCCATATCATCTCTTGTAAGAGAATTAGGTGCAAGTGCATTAAGCTCCTTAAGACTGAGAACTGTTCTCTTCACTCCAAGCTTCTCGCATATTTCCCTGCCGCACTCAAGCTCGGCCTTATGTCTCTGTCCGTAATCGAAAGAGATTGCGAGAACCTCCTTATATTTCTTGAGCGCCCAGAGAAGACATGTTGTGCTGTCCTGTCCGCCACTGAAAACTACTACTGCTTTTTCTTTATTTTTCATATTACGTTCCTCATCCGGTGCCAGGCACTGTGAACAAAAGTTCACAGTGCCTGGCACCTTATTCATATTAAATATCGTCTCTTGAAACTCGAAGGTCGATCAGACGAAGTACTCTGTCCTGAAGATCCTTATCCTCTGCAAACTTGCCTCTGAAGGTATTTGTAAGTGTTACTGCAGGAACATTCTTGATACCACGTGCAGTCATGCAGCTGTGCTTTCCGCTGATGATAACAGCAACATCAGGTGAAAGTGTTGCCTTCTCCATGATCTCTGCGATATCTGTTCCTATCTTCTCCTGAAGCTGTAATCTCTTACCTACCATATCTGCGATCCTTGCGATCTTGCTGAGTCCGATGACTCTCTCGCGAGGAATATATGCAACGCTGACTCTCATATCATACATGAGCGCCATATGATGCTCACAGTAACTGAATATCTCGATGTCCTTTACAAGAACAAGATCGTTATTTGTAGGAGCCTCAAAGGTCTTGTTGAACATATTTGCTATCTCATCGTTAGTATAGCTTATGCCCTCAAATATTTCACTGTACATTCTTGCTATTCTGTCCGGTGTCTCACGAAGCCCTTCTCTGTCCGGGTCCTCACCGATTGCCTCAAGAATACCTCTTATATGCTCCTTAACCTTTTCCTGATCTACTGCCATTCTATTTTAACCTCCGATTATTTTCTATCATAATACTATCCGGTTTTCATCATATATAATGCTTATAAATTCTTAAACCCCTCTCTCATCAGGGTCCCATATGAATTTATGCATCTGAAGCTGAAGCCTTACATCATTTATCTTATGCTTCAACATATATTCCACTATCTGCTGCGGGTCTATCCTTCCGAATACGGCACCCACATAAACCGCCGCCTTCTGTGTAAGCTCATATCTTTTCACGATCTCACACATTTTATCCAGATCAGCCTCATCCGATACCACAAACTTTACCGTATCTCCCGGACCTACCGCTTCAAAGTTCGACATTATCATGCCGCTCTCCATACCGCTGCCCGGACATTTATAATCCACCGTAAAGCTGAGCCTGTCATTTTCTATCATAAACGGCCTTATATCCACCGCACCGTTGGTCTCTATCTCTACACGCAGGCTCTCATCCGCCAGCAGCATTTCAATAAGCTCCTTGATTCCCGGCTGAAGAAGCGGTTCGCCTCCGGTCAGGGTCACATTTTTAATGCCCGATTCTCTGATATATTCATATATCTCTTCAGCGGACATCGCCGTAAACGGTGCATCCTTTTCCAGTGCCCAGAGCGTATCGCAATAATTACATCTCAGATTACAGCCCGTAAATCTCACAAAAACTGCAGTTTCTCCGGCACGGCGCGACTCTCCGTTTATACTTGTGAATATTTCCGCAACCTTATATACGTTCATAATCTCACAATATCCTCTTTACTGATCACTATTCAGTATAGCTTGCCATGTTTTCAGGCGTCTCAAAAATGCCGGCCTTCAGAACTCTGTAGCCCTTCTGCTTCATAAAATCAAAGAAATGCTTTGCCAGGTTCTCAGCTGTAGGCCTTCCCTTAAACGCAACACTTCTGAAGCCCTGCTTCTCAAATGCCTCAAGCGTCTCCGGCAGCAGGCTTCCTTCCTCATAAATGAGTGTATGATCGAGTCTGTCTGTCTCTTCTCTCAGATCATCCTTCAGCTTGCTGAAATCAACAACCATGCCTCTGAACGGTCCGTCCTGCTGAAGCTCCTCACTTCCCACATCCACTGTGACAGTCCATCTGTGTCCGTGAATGTTCGCACATTTTCCATCATAATCCTTCAGGAAATGTGCGCTGTCGAATTTAGCTTTAGTGCTCAATATATACATAAATCTTGTTCTCCTTAAAATGCTTAAAGGCCCGGCACAATGGCCGGGCCTGATAACATCAAAATCAAAAGGGAAATATCCCTGTGTTTCAGTCCCGGTTTTAGCAAAGCTGGAGGGTACAAATGAACAGCTGCTTATTCTGTTAGATACCGAGGAAGTTCTTAACTACCTTTACCATATCTTCCTTATCGCAAACGGTGTTATGGATAACCTCTGCGGTTCTGATCTCCTCGATAGCCTTTGGAACAGGTGTAGCGGAAATCTTCTCAAGCTCGTCAACAAGCTCGAAATCACCCTTTGCATCGTATGCAGGATCGATAGCAGTCATTACGCTTCTTGTAAACTTGTATGGGCTTGCTGTAGAAGCGATGATTGTAGGAGTTGTATCTCCTGTTTCAGCTCTGTACTTATCGAATACATTTACTGCAACTGCTGTATGTGTATCAAGTACATAACCATCCTCGTCATATACCTTGCGGATTGTCTCTGCAACCTCTTCGCTTGTAGCAAAGTTACCATAGAAATGGAAGAGGTTCTTCTTCATCTCATCTGTGATAGTATACTTACCTGTCTCAGAAAGCTGCTTCATGAACTCTGCATTATCCTCAGCGCTGTTCCCTGCGAGTCTGTAGATAAGTCTCTCAAGGTTGCTTGAGATGAGGATATCCATAGAAGGTGAAGATGTGAGGATGAACTCTCTGTTTCTGTCATAGGTTCCTGTTGTAAAGAAATCATAGAGAACCTTGTTATCGTTAGATGCACAGATGAAACGATCTACAGGAATACCCATAAGTGATGCATAGTATGCAGCCAGGATATTTCCGAAGTTACCTGTAGGAACTACTACATTTATCTTATCGCCTTCATTGATAGTACCTGCAGCGATAAGTCTTGTATATGAATATACATAGTATACGATCTGTGGAACAAGACGTCCGATGTTGATCGAGTTAGCAGATGAGAACTGGAAGCCCTTCTCGTCAAGCTCCTTAGCCAGCTCTGTATTGTTGAAGATCTGCTTTACTCCTGTCTGAGCATCATCGAAGTTACCTGTGATTCCGGCAACGAAGGTATTCTTACCCTTCTCTGTAACCATCTGCTTCTCCTGGATCGGACTGACTCCGTTCTTTGGATAGAAAACAGCGATTTTTGTTCCCGGTACATCAGCGAAGCCTGCGAGTGCAGCCTTTCCTGTATCTCCTGATGTAGCTGTAAGAATTACGATCTCGTTCTTAATGTTGTTCTTCCTTGCTGCTGTTGTCATAAGGTAAGGAAGGATTGAAAGAGCCATATCCTTGAAGGCAATAGTCTTGCCATGGAAAAGCTCTGCTATATATGCATTGTGGTGATACTTCACCGGAACGATAAGCTCGTTATCGAACTTTGAGTCATATGCGTTGTTGATGCAGTATCTGAGCTCTTCATCAGTGAAGTCTGTAAGCATAAGCTTCATTACTTCAAATGCCACCTCACGGTAGGTCATCTTTGAAAGCTCCTTTAAGCTGACATCCAAAGCAGGAATCTCGTCCGGAACAAATAATCCTCCGTCGCTTGCAAGTCCCTTAAGGATAGCCTCAGATGCTGTTGCTGTTTCATCTGCATTTCTTGTACTTCTGTATAGAAATCCCATATTCCTCATGCTCCTTTTTAATTTCAATCTATGATCATCTGTCCTATGCCCTCCCGAAATGGGTAATAAAAGCATAAACAGTAAGCTTCCGTGACATGATAACACAAGACCGGATAAATGAAAAGTAAAAAGTGGAGCCGTTTTAGGCCCCACTTATGGTAATCTTGTTCATACTGAACTATCAGTCAATTATATAAACATCTGCTGTCTGACGTCCAAACTGAAGTGCTTCCTCATGTGTTGGGAAGAATACATCGATTCTGTTACCCTGGATAGCACCGCCTCGGTCCTCAACTGTATAGATGACGCCGTTGATAAGCATCTTTGTTCCGAAAGCGTATCTTCCGTCTGTAGCAATGGTATGATTTGCAGTTGCAAGTGTACCGCATGCCGTGATTCCGTTTGTCTTTCCACAGCAGATAGCACATGGACAATATGCTGTAAGAACAAACTGTCCTTCATATCTTCCCATCTCAGGTGTACCCTCGATAGGAACAGCAATTGCTGCATTTCCCTGCGGGAGAACAACTGTCTGACCCTGCTGCTGATTAAGATCTACAGTAGCTTTTGTGCTTGTATCAACTTCCTTAATCTTGTTAAGCTGATACTGCTCCTGACGCTCTTCCGCAAGCTCTTTTCTGTTGCTCTGATCTGTATTTGCTATAGCTCTGAGTGCCGCCTTGTTCTTGTTGTTCTGAATCTCAGGATCTACAGCGGTAGTAAAGTTCTCGTCCGCACGTGAATTATCAAACTCAACCTTGGCCTTCTGGTCTGACTCGAATCTCAGATTCTCCATGTCTTCATAGCTGACCTTCTCATATCTCGGCTGAGTCTCAGGTTCATCATAGAGTGCGTTAACGGCAACCATTCGTCCATATTCATTTGTATTCATTCTTTCACCGGTAACCGATGCAATGCATGCAATTCCAAGTGCAACGACTACGGCAACAGATGCGATTTTAGTACGTTTCATAGCCCCTTATCCGTTTCGAAATTGTTACAAATGTTAAATTTTTATTACGCTGTTGCATTATACCCCCGTCTAGATTATAAGTCAAGCGACGATATTATCCTACCCCTATGAGCCCTTTATTTAAAGACATTTCACAACTGTGAATTTTTTGTGTTCATCAAACGCCCGTTAACATAACGAATCTACCAGTTTTAACAGGTCTTCGGTCTTAGTAACCTCGCATACCTGACGTCTGAGACGTGACGAATTTCTGATGCCTTCGGTATACCATGCTATATGCTTGCGCATCTCTCTGACACCTATATATTCGCCCTTCAGGCTTACCATCAGATTGATATGTCTCTTCATCATTTCCTTTACTTCTTCTATATCGGGATGTGCCGGAATCTCTTCTCCCATAAGCCCTGCTTTTATCTCTCTGAATATCCACGGGTTTCCCTTTGCTGCACGTGCTATCATCACGCTGTCACAGCCCGTCTCCTCCCGCATTCTTCTTACATCTTCAGCAGAACATATATCTCCGTTTCCGATGACAGGAATCTTTACAGTTCCCTTGACCCTTTTGATAATTTTCCAGTCAGCCTTTCCGCTGTAGAACTGCGCTCTGGTTCTGGCATGAACAGTAACTGCTGCGGCTCCTGCCTCTGCAACTGCCTGTGCCACCTCAGGTGCATTCACCTCTTCGAAGCCGGCTCTGATCTTTACCGTAACCGGAAGCATTCCCGGCATGGAGACCATTTTACGTACTATGTCCCCCGCCAGTTCCGGATTTTTCATCAGTGCAGAGCCCTCTCCGTTTCCTACGATCTTCGGTACAGGACAGCCCATGTTGATATCTATGAAATCGAAATCCCTTTCCTCAGAGATCTTCGCAGCCTGCTCGGCCATGATATCCGGCTCACTTCCGAAGAGCTGGACACCGATAGGATGCTCTCTCTCATCGGTCATAAGAAGTACCTCGGTCTTACGGTTATTATACATAAGCCCTTTTGCACTTATCATTTCAGTTGTCATCAGGTCGCAGCCCATTTCCTTACACAGAAGGCGGAACGGCAGATCCGTCACTCCCGCCATCGGGCCGAGCGCAACCTTTCCCGAAAAATCTATATTCTGCATTAATTCAGTTCCTTCTATAAACATCATGGGGATGCCGTATGACATCCCCACCTGATTACTGCTTATCGTATATTATTCTGAGCCCGTGAAGTGTAAGCTCAGGATTGTAAATATCAATTGCATCGGTAGCGTCCGAAATGAGCTTTCCGAGTCCGCCGGTTGCAACAACCTTGATATCAGGAAGATCTGCCTCCTGCTTGATGGTTTTGATGATATATTCTGTCTGGCCTATATAACCGAAGTAAATACCGGCCTGCATGCTTGAAACCGTATCTCTTCCAAGAATTGTATCAACCTTCTTTATCTCAACCTCAGGAAGCTTTGCTGTTCCGTGCCAGAGAGCATTAGCGGAAAGTCTGATTCCCGGTGAAGTTACGCCTGCGGCAAATGTACCGTCTCCCAGTACCAGGTCATGTGTGGTAGCTGTTCCGAAATCAACTACGATGACCGGTCCGCCGTACATTTCATAAGCTGCTACAGCATCTACAAGTCTGTCAGCACCCAGCTCCTTCGGATTAGGGATTGCAAGTCTGATACCTGTCTTGATTCCCGGTGCTACTATTACCGGATTAACATTGAAGTACTTGATGATACCGCTTGTGAGCGAATGCATGATATCCGGAACAACGGATGCGATGATAACGGAATCAATATCCTTAAGGGCAAATCCGTTGAGCATCAGCCACTCGCCGAAGAATACGCCGTATTCATCGGATGTTCTGGATGTCTTTGTTATCATTCTGAAGGTCTTGATCAGCTCCTCGCCATCAAAAAGTCCTATGGTAAAGTTTGTATTTCCTACGTCGATTGCAAAAAGCATTTCTAGTCCTCCGGTTCTCCAAAGAATAATTCATAATACTGCTCAAGCTGTTCAAACAGCTCTCTTTTCTCTATCTGAAGTCTCTTTACCTTCAGTCCGCAGCCAATCTCATCATAGAGAAGATCGTCTTCGTTGGACTGTGTAAGAATGTCCAGATTGCCCTCCTTATCATAGTAGAGCATGATCACTCCGCCTACCTGCTGTGTGAAGAGGACACATGCAACCTTCAGCTCGTCCTGAATACGCTTAGGAAGGTTGTTGAATTTAGGATTGAAATAGTACTTCTCTGTGTAGCGTGATGCGCTGCACAGAATCTCATCATTTTCGTAGCTCATCTATCTTCTACTCCTGCTGTGCAGCGATTACATCCTGCATATCGTACATTCCCGGCTTCTTGCCTGCAAGGAACTTTGCAGCGCTTACTGCACCTACGCCGAATATACTTCTTGAATATGCTATATGTCTTATCTCTATAACCTCGTCCTGACCTGCGAAGATTACGTCATGTGTTCCAGGGATTGTTCCTGCTCTTACTGCAGAGATTCCCAGTTCCTTCTTATCGCGAACTGCACGTCTGTCTGAACGGTTGTAGATATATTCAAACTGTCCGTCTGCTGCTTCGTTGATGGCATCTGCAAGTGCAAGCGCTGTTCCCGAAGGTGCATCCAGCTTTGTATGATGATGCTGTTCAACTATCTCTACATCAAAGCCTGCAGGTACGAATACCTTTGTTGCTGACTTGAGCAGTCCCATGATGGTATTTACTCCGAGACTCATGTTAGCTGACTTAAGTATAGCGATCTTTGCACTTGTCTCTCTTACCTTATCGAGAAGCTCTGTTGAAAGTCCTGTAGAACAAAGGACTATCGGAAGCTGCTTCTCTACTGCATAGTCGAGAAGTGCATCTACTGCTGTTGCATTTGAAAAATCAATTATAACGTCTGCTTCTACATCGCAGGCATTTATATCTGTAAATACCGGATATCCGGCATCGTCTCTTCCTACTATATCAACTCCGGCTACTATTTCAGCATCAGGATCAGCCTTAACTATATCGGTTATGACTCTTCCCATTCTGCCGCATGCGCCGTGCATAATAATCTTTGTCATTTCGACTCCTGACTGCACTTATTCCTATGCCCGGATTAAAACTCTATACCGTAATCTCTCATAGCTTTCTCAAGTCTCTCAACGTTCTGAGACTCCATCTCTGTAAGAGGAAGTCTTACCTTACCGTTGCACATTCCGAGAAGCTCTGTAGCCTTCTTAACAGGAATAGGATTAACCTCGCAGAAGAGAGCCTTGCAGAGATCGATAGCCTTGAGCTGAAGCTCACGTGCTCTTGCTACATTTCCGTCAAGGAATGAAGCACAAAGCTCATGTGTATCATCAGGGATGATGTTAGCTGTAACTGAGATAACACCAAGTCCGCCGAGAGCCATAAGAGGTACGATCTGATCGTCGTTTCCTGAGTAGATGTCGATGCATCCGTCTGCAAGATGTGCAAGCTCAGCAACCTGAGATATGTTTCCTGAAGCTTCCTTGATAGCTACGATATTATCTACTTCCTTAGCAAGCTTAACTGCTGTAGCCGGCTGAATATTGCAGCCTGTTCTGCTTGGTACGTTGTACATGATTATAGGTGTATCAACTTTCTCTGCAACTGCTGTGAAGTGCTTGATAAGTCCACCCTGTGTACACTTGTTGTAATATGGAGTAACCATGAGCATTCCGTCTACTCCGCACTTCTCTGCCTCTTCACTGAGGTAGATAGCCGATGCTGTATCGTTTGAACCTGTACCTGCGATAACAGGGATTCTTCCGTTTGCCTGCTCTGCAACTACTGAGATGCACTCGAGATGCTCTTCCATAGTAAGTGTAGCAGCCTCACCTGTTGTTCCGCATACGATAATGGCATCTGTATGATGCTCTACATGAAAATCAACGAGCTTTCTGAGCTGTTCATAATTAACTGAAAGATCCTCATTGAAAGGTGTGATAAGCGCAACTCCTGAACCCTTAAAAATTGCCATTTTAAAACTCCTCCTATAAAAAACAATAATTGCCCCGGTCTGATATAAAAAACAAGACCGGAAAACTTCCGGTCTTTGAATAAGCTACACTGCTTTAATAAATCACAATATTAATGTGTGCTGATATTCTATAAACCGTAGCTCTCCACTAGTTGTGATGATGCTACATCTTGTGAATATAGCGCATCACATAAAGTGACAGTCCTGCAGATCTTCTCTGCAGACCCAGCACCGGATCCACTGAATATCCGGAACTTCGGCGGTTTTTCCTTTCTCATATCTTCATCTGAGTCAGCCTCATCCGATACGGTACTTATAATCACCGCGCCTCTACATATAGCGTAATAGTATCACCCTGAAATCCTTATGTCAACACGAAATTAGCCCGAAATTCTTATATTTGTTATAGCACACTGATCGCCTGTTAAAGAGAAATAAATCTTAGGCGGTGCATTTCTCAAATACGTTATATTCTTGATGGATATACCCGCATTTTTTGTGGTTGTGGTAATGATATTTCCGTCCACCTTGAAACGTACGGTACAGTTCAGACCTTCCTTATTCTTTGCCTTCCAAGCGTCCCAGCCTTCAAATTCATCCGTTCTGTACATTACAAGCTTGTTATCCGTAAGCTCGTCTGCTTCCCAGTTTTCTCCATCCATTCTGATAAGTGCAACCTCGCGGAAATGCGGACCGTTCACCATTCCGTTTGTAGAATAAAACAGTGATATAAACGGACAATGCCATACAAGTCTGGCTGTCGGAAGACTCATGGTATGGAAGGTCACTATCATTCCGTCCCTGATCGGAATACCGGCTGTTTCTTCAGTCCTGTATCCGTCAATCTGAATATTCGGAATATCTCCATCCGGTACATTGATATAGCTTATCTCCTCAGCGATTCGAGGGATAGAATCCTTTGGTTCCTCCTTCTCGGAACGTGTTCCATTCATATCGGTTACATGTATATTGTCTCCGGTAATCGCAATATATAAATATCTCGAGCTGTCAGGAAGTGCAACTATAGCATCTATGGTCTCACGTCCGTCCTTTATGATCACACGGGCATGATCCTTGATCTTTACGGCACTTATCTCATAAAACTTACTCTTAAGCTCCCTTGTCGCGTCCTCATTATCGATGGTTTTTCTGATATCAATTTTTCGAGCGCCCAATTTTTCCGAATCGCCGTCTAAATCCAGATATGCATATTCAAAGTAATTCAGGTCCTTCTTTTTAGCTTCGCTCTTATGAATTCTTGCATCAAGCGAATCAAACAGAACAAGTCTTGCCTTTGAAGGAATCTCTGAATTTGCGTCTGCCACACTCACTCTGAACTTAACATCAGTCTTAAACTGATTTATAAGCACGCCCTCCGAATAGTCATCCATCATTTTCATGCTGACTACCTCGGTCTTTCCGGCCACCTCACCGCCGTCATCGCCCTTGTCCTTCATATTATAGTCCAGATCCATATCGATGAGGTGCTGCATTATCTTTGCAAACTTAGGATCAAACTGTGTTCCCGATCCCTTTACTATCTCCTCACGAACCTTCTGCTGAGGTATCGCTTCTCTGTAGCTTCGCTTCGAAGTCATGGCATCATACGCATCCGCAACAGCAACAATCCTTCCGATCTCAGGGATATCGTCTCCCTTAAGTCCGTCCGGATATCCTCTGCCGTCATATCTTTCATGATGATGCTTCGCGCCGATACTGATATACGGATATTCACTGATACTTGAAAGTATCTGAGCTCCTATTACCGGATGCCTCTTCATCTCGGCATACTCTTCATCGGTCAGCTTACCTTCCTTGTTAATGATGCTGTCGGCAATACCGATCTTACCAACGTCATGCAGAAGTGCCGCATAATATATCTCCTCACATTCCTCTTCTGTTTTGCCGCACATTTCAGCTATCTTTCTGGAATAATCGGCAACTCTTGATGAATGTCCGTGAGTATACTTATCCTTGGCATCTATGGCATTTACAAGTGCCATGGCCGTCTGTTCGAACAGGTTATGCATACGTTCCTGTTCTTTTCTCAGATAGCTCATCTCTATCCTGTTCGCTCTTTCGATAGATTTATTCATATCAATGAGAGCAAAGATGTAAAGAAGAACAGCAACCGTTGCCATAGAAATATTTATAAAGGAAATACTGTAATTGCCCAGCTGCAGGATTGATGCAGCCAGCGGCATGATAATAAACAGGAAAATCGAAATTTTGACTCCCGCCTTAAAGGATTTCAGATATCTGAACACCTCAAAAAACAGGATAAAGAAACATATTACCGGAATCAGATAACATACGAAGAAAAGATCGGATCTCTGATATGCATTAGATTCATCGAAAGTATAGTAAAGACCTGTGAACTGTGAAACGATTACAAGGATTTCACCCAACAGAACTATTATTCCCACCACCATAAGTCCGGCCGGGAACTTTTTATGCCTTCCCTCATTCATGATGATATCCGCAAGATAGAGACTGAATATTCTGATGGTTCCCAGGATCATAAGATAAACTGTACAGTTGCAGATTCTCACCATCCAGTAACCTGTTTTGCTCGGATTGCCATGATAAATGTACGCATAACGATCGGCAATCAAAAGCAGCACAGCATAAAGCTCCATCAGGAGGAGAATTATTCTGCGTTTCCTAGGAAGCGTAGTGGTAATGCACACAAAAAATGCGATCATCGCATATACGCTGCTTAGAATGATCATTATATTTAGTTGATACTCCTTCAAGAACTCTATCATATAGTCAACCCTCAGAAATCAACACATAAATAATCACTTTAATTTTATCCTCTTACGGCCATAGTTTCAATAGTTTAGTTTCTATCTGAGTCAAAAAAAGAGACGCCTCAGCGTCTCTGTCTTAATACCTCATACATTACTACTGCAGCGGATACTCCCGCATTCAGCGATTCCACATTTCCCTTCATAGGAATCCTGAGAAGTCTGTCTGCAGTTTCCGCAACCTCGTCCTTAAGTCCGCGTCCTTCATTTCCTATGAGAAATGCAGCCGCTCCCGTGAAATCCTCATCATAGAATTCCTTTCCGGACAAATGTGTTCCGAATACTGTGATGCCCTGTTCCTTCAGCTTCCCAATATCTCCGGCCAGATCCCTGCTCACGCATATCTTCATTCTGAAGACCGCTCCCATGGTGGATCTTACTACCTTCGGGCTGTATGGATCTACAGAATCATTGCTGATAAGGATTCCCGTAACTCCGGCACCCTCAGCAGTCCTGATGATAGTTCCCATATTTCCCGGATCCTGAAGTCCGTCCATAACGATTATGAAAGGCTTTTCACCATCAGCAGTGGCATCCTGACCTGTAAGACTCTCTATATCCGCTGCCTCAGTCTTAACCACTGCAAGGATTCCCTGAGGAGTTTCTGTATCCGACAGCTTATTCATGACCGCATCACTTATCTTAAAGCACATGCCCTTTTCTTCGACTGCTTCCATAAGTGCCTTCAGTCTTTCGTCAAAGCTGTCTGCCGCTTCCTGCTTCTCATAGAATGTTTCTTCTATATAAAGCTCCTCAAGGCGGTCTGCCGGAACCTCCGATACAAGTCGGAGTCCTTCGGCTATAAATACGCCTCTCTCCCTGCGCCTCTTCGACGACTTCATAAGCTTTGCTATATCTTTGATCCTGTCATTCGTGACAGAAGTCAAGTAAACCATATCTAAACTACTCCTGTTCAGCTTTTCTTTTCTCTCACAAGAACCATATCAGGTCCATATTCGAGCTTAAGTGCATCCACGATGCCTGTACGCACATTTACGGTATTCGCCAGCTTCTTCATCTTCATCTCTTCCTTAAGCTGTACATATACCGGCGTAAAGCCCGGATGCTGCAGCGCTATCTGCTTCAGATTATTTGCATTTTCCAGATAGCTGTCCATATTTTTAAAGCATATCCACAGCTCCTTATTCTTATCCTCGCTGCGGGATATCACTTCATCCATCGTCATAATGTCCGATGCGATGAGCTTGCTGTCTCTCTCGGATACAGATGCATTTCCTTCAATAATTACAGCCTTATTTGTCTCAAGCTTATCCCTGCATCTCAGGAATACATTTGGAAATACAACAACCTCCATAGTTCCGAAAAGGTCCTCGATCCTGAGGAATGCCATGTTGTCTCCCTTTCTCGTAACCTTGAGATTAACCTCATCTATAAGTCCGCCGATACGATAATTTCTTCCATCTACAGCCTCGGTCTTTTCTGTCTCTTCATCTATAACGAAATCCAGCGTTGTCGCGGTCGTCTCTCGTGAAAGGACATCCTTCACACTGTCAAGTGGATGACCACTGACATAAAGTCCGAGGGCATCCTTCTCCATTCTGAGGAAGGTATCCTTATCATATTCCGGAACATCCGGATAAGCGACATCAAAGGCCTTCTTCTCTTCCTCTCCCATAAAGTCCATAAGACTTATCTGGCCGGAGGTCGCCTTCTTCTTTTCACTCGCAACCTCATCTATAATCTTCGGATATACCTCGATCATCTGCCTTCTGTTTGCACCAAAGCTGTCGAAAGCTCCGGAAAAGATAAAGCTTTCGATAGTACGCTTGTTAGCTTCCTTACTGGACATTCTTGTTATGAAGTCCTTCAGGTCTCTGTAAGGTCCGTGCTCTTCACGCTCCGTAAGTATCATATCCACAACGCTGTCACCAATGGACTTAATAGCTGACATGCCGTATCTTATGGCATCTCCGTCAACCGAGAAGGCACCCTCGCCCTTATTAATATCCGGCGGAAGAACCTTTATTCCCATTTTGCGTACCGCATCTATATACTTGCTAAGCTTCTGCGAATTATCTCTAACCGAGGTAAGGAGCGCTGCCATAAAGTCCAACGGATAATGGCATCTCAGATATGCAGTCTCAAAGGCCACCACCGCGTAAGCAGCAGCATGTGACTTGTTGAAGGCATAGCTTGCGAAGTCCGTCATCTCATCAAAAATCTTGTTGGCGATTTTCTCATCGATTCCCTTCTTTATACAGCCCGGCACACCCGACGCCTCGTCTCCGTAAACGAAGTATTGTCTCTCCTTCGCCATGACGTCCGCCTTCTTCTTGGACATGGCACGACGCACAAGGTCCGAACGCCCGAGAGAATATCCTGCCAGCACCATAACTATCTGCATAACCTGCTCCTGATAAACTATACAGCCATAGGTCGGCGCAAGTATAGGTTCAAGCTCCGGAGTATCATAATGTATCGGGTCAACACTGTTCTTTCCTGCGATATACTGCGGAATGAAATCCATAGGACCCGGACGATACAGCGAGATACCGGCTATAACATCTTCTATATTTCTCGGCTTCAGCTGCTTCATAAAGCTCTGCATGCCTGACGACTCAAGCTGGAAGACACCGTCACATTTGCCCTGTGATATCATGTCGTAAACAGCCTTATCGTTAAAGTCGAGGTTCTCTACATCCACAACCTCTCCCGTTCTTTTCCTTATATTCTCCACAGCATCCTTGATGACCGTAAGATTTCTGAGACCGAGGAAGTCCATCTTAAGGAGACCCAGCTCTTCGATACGGGTCATGTTAAACTGCGTGGCAACCACATCTCCGTTCTTGCAGAGCGGAACGAATTCATCTATCGGCTCTCGACCGATAACGACTCCGGCTGCATGAAGTGATGCGTGACGAGGCAGACCCTCCAGCTGTCTCGACATATCTACCAGATAACGGATCTCTTCGTTTTCCTGGTACATTTTCTTAAAATCAGGGCTCTGTTCCAGAGCCTTGTCGATCGTCATATTAACCTCGGCAGGTATGGACTTTGCAACCACATCACAGGTCTTATATGAAATGTCCAGGGCACGGCCCACATCTCTGATACAGTTACGTGCCGCCAGCGTTCCGAAGGTAACGATCTGAACAACCTTCTCCTCGCCGTACTTCTCAGTAACGTAGTCGATAACCTGCTGTCTTCCGTCCGGTGCGAAGTCAACGTCTATATCGGGCATGCTGACACGCTCAGGATTGAGGAATCTCTCAAATATAAGACTATACTTGATCGGGTCGATATTAGTAATCTTGAGGCAATAGGATACGATACTTCCGGCAGCCGAACCACGGCCCGGTCCTACTCCTATCCCGTGCTGTCTCGCATAATTTATAAAATCCCAGACTATAAGGAAATAATCTACATAGCCCATATTCTTAATGGTATTAAGCTCGTAATCCAGTCTTTCCTCGAGCTCCGGAGTCACATCCGGATAACGTTCGATAAGGCCTGCCTTGCAAAGGCTTGTAAGATATTCAAATGCATCGCCGTTATCAGGTACATCATACTTCGGAATCTTCTGTTCACCGAAGACGATATTTACGTTACAGCGTTCTGCAATCTTATGAGTATTCCTGAGGGCTTCCTTTGCATACGGGAACAGTCTTTCCATCTCGTCCGCAGACTTAAGATAATACTGTCCGCCCTCATATCTCATTCTCTTCTCATCCATAACCTTGGCGTTGGTCTGGATGCAAAGAAGAATGTCATGTGCTTCCCAGTCCTCAGCTTTAATGTAATGCGAATCATTAGTGGCAACCAGAGGAATGCCCAGCTCCTCGGACATCTTCAGCAGCTCGGTATTTACCAGCGTATCCTCTGCCATTCCGTGATCCTGCATTTCCAGGAAGAAATTGTCAGCTCCGAATATATCTCTATACTCAAGGGCTGCTTTTCTCGCTTCCTCCGGAAGACTCTTTCTAATATAATATGCCACCTCTCCCTGAAGACATGCTGAGGTACAGATTATACCCTCGCTGTACTCACGGAGAAGCTCCTTATCCACTCTCGGCTTATAGTAATAGCCCTCAGTAAAGCCACGGGTTACGATCTTCGAAAGATTACTATAGCCCTTATCATTCTCGGCAAGCAGAAGCAGATGGAAATATCTCTCGTCATCAGGTGATGCTTCCTTATCAAATCTGCTTCCCGGTGCGACATACACCTCGCATCCGATGATAGGCTTTATTCCCTGCGCCTTACATTCCTTGTAGAAGTCTATTACGCCGTACATTACACCATGGTCCGTAATAGCCAGGCTGTCAAAGCCAAGCTCCTTTGCACGTGAAACGAGCGCCGAAATCTTTGCGGCGCCGTCCAATAAACTGTATTCAGTATGTACATGTAAATGTGTAAATTCGTTACCCTGCATTTGTCAAATCCCTAATGTTTTTTCCTGCCGATCCTGATGCCCTTCTTCTCAAGCTTCTTAATAAGCTTGTGGCGTCTGTACGCCTTCATATAAAGTCTCGCATATGCGAAGGTTTCATCCTCACCCTTCTCGGCAAGCATGGTGAGAAGCTTCTCAAGCTGTCTTCTTGTATAGGGATGCATCGCTCCCTTACTCTTGCCGTTCATATAGTAATCAAGAGCACTCCTGTCGGTATACTCTTCCTTACGATATATCTTGCTGGCAGCAACTCTGTCGCAGAACATTTCAACAATATAATTATCAGGCATCTTCATACCGACCATGCTTCCGTCCCTTTTCTTAAGGTCGTAATCGATCCAGTACTCGAGATGATGCTTGTTTCTTCCCTTATGATGAAGCCACGAGGATGTATAACCCTTTTCCTCACGTTCAGCCTCATTCGGGCTCCTGTTGCCCTGAAAATACTTTGCTCCCACCGAAAACTCGGTCCATGAATATTTAGAAAGATCATGCATTATGCCCTGATAATAAAGTCCGCATCTGAAGCAGTTTTTACCTACTTCAAGCTTGTGATGGTTTATTGTTTTTAAATGTTCCAGCCACTTCATTCGTCTTGTTCTGCCTTACTGTTTTGTTCTTCATTTTCCTTGATCTTATTCTCGAACTCCTCAAGTGAAACAGGCTTCGAGAAATAATAGCCCTGATACAGAGTACATCCCATCTCACGCAGCATTTCCAGCTGCTCCTCTGTCTCAACGCCCTCGGCAACCGAAGGAATTCCGAGATTTGCAGCCATTTCGGTTATAGTCTTAAGAATGATACGTGCCTTTTCCTCTTCCTCGCTTCTTCTCAGGAACATCATATCGATCTTAAGTACATCGATAGGCATATCCTGCAGAAGGTTGAGTGATGAGTAACCGCTTCCGAAGTCATCCATTTCAACTATAAATCCCTTTTCTCTGAATTTATTGATGACTGCCATCTTCTTATCAAAATCCGTGATAGCGAAGGATTCTGTAATCTCCAGATGAAGCGATGACGGTTCTATATCATACTTCTCCACGAATCCCATGATGACACTGTAAACATCCATGAAGTAGAAATCCTTAGGCGAAATGTTTACCGATATCGAAAGGCCTTTATGTTCGCCCTTCCACTTGCTGAGGATCTTGCAGGCCTCTTCCCACATATACTTATCAACCTCAGCGATCATACCGTTCTTCTCGAATACCGGAATGAAACGGTTCGGTGTAAGGAAGCCTTCTGTAGGATGATTCCATCTAACCAGTGCCTCTGCACCTTCCATCTTACCCTTGTCATTGACCTGCGGCTGCAGATAAGGGACAATCTGATGATCCTTTATGGCATCACTGAGTGCATTGCTTATAGACTTCTCCCATATTCTTGTATCTCTGAGAGTATCATCATATACAGCCATTCTCGTACTATAATCATTCTTTATACTTGCCACAGCCATAAATGCTCTGTCAAGCATAACACTGACCGGTACGTCTCTGTCAGTTATAAAATATACACCGAAATGTGTAATGACCTGATAATCTATATAGTCATCAATAGCAAGATAAATATCTTTTTCGACTTTATGATTATGCACTCTCTCAAATTCTGCTTTTGTTTTGAGTATTGCAAACTGATCATTCTGTAGACGGCAGGATATATCTTCTTTACCCGAATACTGTGTCATGGTAGCCGCAATCTTCTTCAGTACTCTGTCTCCGGCTTCGGTTCCGTATACATCATTTATGATCTTGAATTCCTTAACATCGGATACGATAATGACATATTCCGTATCCTTATCGGCCGCAAGCCTTTCCTCAACCTTCTCAATGAATGTCTGCTTATTAAGAAGGCCCGTGAGTACATCATGTGTCGCAAGGTAGATCTTGTTCTGCTTCTCGATTTCCTCATCGGTATAATCTCTGATAACGAAGAAGGAACCAACCATCTTCTTTGTATTATCATAATTTGCAAAATATCTCACACTGAGATACTGCGGTCCCGACTCTGTCTCTCTGCACTTCTTAATCTCGAAGCTCTTTGTAAAATCCACCTCATCGCCGCCGGAAAGTTCTCTCAGGAACCTAATGTCACTTTCCTTATCCTCAAGATTTACGCCGAACATTTCGGTAGCTCTCTGATTTACATAGATACACTCTCCGTCCGAATCGAAGAAGAAAAGAGCCTCATCCATGTCATTTGTAATTCTTCCGAGAAGAATACCCTTTACAAAGAAAGGTACATACTTCAGTGAGAAGAAGTAGATCAAAAGTCCGCATACCCCGTAGCCTATCATAGAACCGTCTATGGCATCCTTTGAAATGATGCAGAAGGTTTCCCAGACACATGTAAAGGAAAGGCTTACGATTATAACATAGAACCTCTCTCTGTAAGCCTTTGAGATACTTCTTATCTTCTTTATAAATGCAATAAGCACTATGACAAAGATGCAATAATTAAATGTAAAATGTATATACTCGCCTATATGCGGAATCTGTATAAAATATGTATCGTAATCACCGAGTATAACCTTCTCGATTTCAAATACATGTCCGGTAAAATCATTAAGAAGGATACTGATTATATCCAGTACCGTAAGTGTAAGTGTGACCTTCTTCAGTACTGTTCCGTCGAAAGGATAGGAACAATAATTCATGGAGTATCGCAGCAGGAAATAAAATACGAAATCCACTCCGAAGAAGTACATAAGATAGCCAATATTACAGAACCAGGCTTCATGAGATACCGCAACTATGATATTTCCGGCCATAGGAATAACAGCCGACAGAAGAAGTTTTCTTACATCAACCGCCAGTGGTCGCTTATCCCTAAATGCACCGATTATACAGAGAATCAGTAACAGGGTTAATCCAAATAGAATTCCGATAAACTGTATCTTCATAGGCACCTGCTTCCGAACATAACAACTATCCAATTATATTTTAACACAAAAGGGAGCTGATAAAAACAGCTCCCTTAAAGATTTTTATATTTATTTTGAATTTTATTAAATGTTATGCTTCAGCTTTCCAGAGGCCGTGAAGATTGCAGTACTCATAAGCTGCAACAAGCTCATCTGTATCTGAAAGTGCAAATGTTGCCTCCGGTGCATCTCCCGGCTTAAGATACTTGATCTGGCTTCCTTCCTTTGTCTCGATGATAACCCATGTAATGTAATGAGCATCAAGCATAGGATGAGCTACCTCACCAACCTTTACAGTAACCTTCTTACCGTCAGCTACTATAACCGGAACGTGCTTCTCACCTGCTCCGTCTGAAGTATTCGGAACAAGCTCTACTGTAGTTTCACCACAGCACTTAAGATCACATGCATCCTTGTTGAAATATGTGAAGATATTTCCACACTTTGTACATTTAAAAATCTGCATAATATTTTACCTCCTCTAATAAATTGGTACCCCATTACCTGTTTCATTATATATCATTAAGAGTAACCTTGCAATTACTATGACATTCAATGATTAGTTGGTCTCGCCGTTACCATGCTCCTTACGGATAACATCATGAGCGCCACCCTCAACGATACTTGTAGATGATACAAGTGTGAGCTTAGCCTTCTGCTGGAACTCCTTGATATTAAGAGCACCACAGTTACACATAGTTGACTTAACCTTGCTAAGTGTTCTGTCTACATTATCCTTAAGTGGTCCTGCATAAGGAACGTATGAATCAACGCCCTCTTCGAAGCTGAGCTTCTTATCTCCGCCGAGATCGTATCTCTGCCAGTTTCTTGCACGGTTTGAACCCTCGCCCCAGTACTCCTTAACGTAATTTCCGTTAACTAGAAGCTTCTCTGTCGGGCTCTCATCGAATCTTGCGAAATATCTTCCGAGCATTACGAAGTCTGCTCCCATAGCAAGTGCAAGTGTGATGTGATGATCGTATACGATACCACCGTCTGAACAAACAGGAACATATACACCTGTCTCCTCGAAGTACTCATCTCTTGCCTTGCAAACCTCGATAAGTGCTGTAGCCTGTCCACGTCCGATACCCTTTGTCTCTCTTGTGATACAGATAGAACCACCACCGATTCCGACCTTGATGAAATCAGCGCCTGCTTCTGCGAGGAATCTGAAACCTTCTGCATCGACTACATTTCCTGCACCAACCTTAACTGTATCTCCGTATCTCTCTCTTACCCACTCAAGAGTAAGCTTCTGCCACTCTGAGAAACCTTCTGAAGAATCGATACAAAGTACATCTACACCTGCATCTACAAGAGCAGGAATTCTCTCTGCGTAATCTCTTGTGTTAATACCGGCACCAACTATATATCTCTTATGCTGATCCAGAAGCTCTCCAGGATTATCCTTATGCTCATCATAATCCTTACGGAATACGAATGATACGAGCTTTCCTGCATCATCAACTATAGGAAGTGAGTTAAGCTTGTTATCCCAGATGATATCGTTTGCCTCACTGAGTGTGATGCCGTCCTTAGCTGTGATAAGCTTCTCAAGCGGTGTCATGAACTCTGATACCTTTACGTCCGGCTTCATACGGCTTACACGATAATCTCTGCTTGATACAATACCAACAAGCTTTCCTTCCGGTGTTCCATCAGCTGTAACTGCTACAGTTGAATGTCCTGACTTCTTCTTCATCTCAATGATATCAGCAAGTGTGCTGTCAGGGCTTACGTTGGAATCACTCTTTACAAAGCCTGCTTTATAACTCTTTACCTTGGCAACCATGGCTGCTTCGTCCTCGATAGACTGTGAGCCGTAAATAAAAGAAACACCTCCGCTCTTTGCGAGTGCACATGCAAGTCTGTCACCTGATACGGACTGCATGATAGCAGATACCATAGGTATCGTCATCTCGATAGCTGAGGTTTCACCTTTTTTAAACTTAACAAGTGGGGTCTTAAGACTCACGTTTGCCGGGATGCATTCACTTGATGAATATCCCGGAATGAGAAGATATTCGTTAAATGTTCTTGATGGTTCTGTTATGTAGGTTGCCATTTGAATTTTCCTCCATTCTTAAAAAATTTAATAACTAATTGAAAATATTTTACTCCATATCGTACATTAATCGTCTCAAAAACGCAAGAACAAAAATCAGTTTTTTTCTTTATTTTTTTATGAACTCTGTACATACAAAAACCCATGGGACTATCCCATGGGTTTTAAAAGTCATTCAGCTCCCGATCGGACTCGAACCGACGACCTATTGATTACGAATCAATTGCTCTACCAACTGAGCCACGGAAGCATCTGCATCTCTATTAGACACGCATGTTGTATTATAAACAGAATGAACCTTCTATGCAAGTGTTAATTTCCGTGTCAGCCCTTTGTGAGCCTGGATGAACTTACCAGGTCTTTCCGTTATAAGAGCTTGATCCTGCACCATTCTGCTGGTTATCCATCTCATCCTGAGTCTTCTGACGCTCCTTCATGCTGTCCTTCTTCTGATCGTCGAGAGCATCCTTAATCTGGTCTTCTCTCTCAGTATTCTTCTTTTCTTCCGGCTCGCTGTCCTTATCGCCGTTTCCGTCCTGTGGCTGATCATCACTGTCACTGTCCGAAGAATCACTCTGCTGCTGCATTTCATCCAGCATCTTATCTATATCAGCCTTCAGCTGTTCAGCCTCTTTATTATGTCCGTTCGGATCATCCGGATTAGCACAGCCTTCCTCTGTCAGCACATTTCTTGCTGCCTTAAGCTGCTTTATGGCACGCTGAGCATCCTTCTGAGTCTGCATTCCTGCCCAGTCGATCTTTGCAAGCATTGCAAGTGCGAGATTTACTCTGATATCGCATTCCTTCTCATGATTATGTGAAGGACCAAGCTCAAGAGCTCTCTTATAATTTGCGATTGCCTTATCGTATTCACCATTCTTGTAGTTCACATTTCCAAGATTATAATACGGCAGATAACTCTCAGGAATATTCAGCTTAAGAAGCTGCTCTTCATAATCCTCGCTGTATATCTGATTCTTATATCTTGATCTGAATATCTCATTCAGAATGAAACGTCCACCCAGAAAGAGAGAAAACGCAAGCATAATGATACATGCTATATCAATGAAAAGCATGAATCTTCTCGGATTCTCTATCTGAAATTTTTCAATTCGTCTGTGATCAGACATTGTTTTCTTTTCCATACTTGTTACCCATAATACAGTGATTTATAAACGTCCTCTTCTGACAATGATCACCATTTCCAAAATGAGAAATGCGAGAAGCACTCCTGCATAGTAAAAATATGTATCCTCATAGCTGACATTATCACTGCTTGCCAGCTGCATTGAACTACCGCTCTTTATAGAGTCCAGCAGATATTCCACGTTAGCCGGATCATCCATGTAAATGTACTCTATATCCATCTCGTCTGCGAGATCTCTGAGAGTTACATCATTCATGATAGATAAAGCATCCTTGCCTGTCTCAGGATCTGTAATATACTGATGAGATCCCTTGTCGTACATTTTGCCGCCTTCCTTGGTACCGTATCCAAGAACCGCTCCACCGTCGATCAGACCCTCAAGTCCCGCAAAGGACATAACCTGTGAATCCTCGGCAGTAACCTCACCGTCACTGATGAAGAAAACGATAGTTGTTCTGTCTTCCTTCTTTGACGATGATGTAAGCATTTCACCCATATCATTATATACAACGTTCGGAGTTGTTCCTCTTGCGTAATAACGGTCAGGTGTTGCTATAGTAGCGAAGGCATCGGATACGTTCTTGCTGTCCTGTGTGAACGGTGCAAGTATCTGTGACTTGTTGTCGAATCTGATCAGTGAGAAATTACTTCCTGAAAGACTCTCCATGATATGCTCACAGTCACGGAGTACCGCATTCATTCTCGGCTCGTTTCCGTTGCTGTCCTCTGCCCACATACTGATTGTGGTATCAACAACGAAGAGTACGTCGATATTCTTCAGCTCAACATCTACATTATATCTTTTTCCCATTATTCTGAGATTTATGAGGAATACCATAGTGAGTACTACAAGTATTCTCGCAATCTTCAGTATCTTGAGAAATATATCATTTTTATTCTTCACCACTCCGAAGACATATCCCCCCAGTATCAGGAGCATAACAGGGATAACTACGACAAGTGGTACGATCGGATTTATCATATCAGAATCACCGCTCCCATAATAATCAAAGTAATAATCGAAAGAAGAAGTATGATTGCAGGAACCATCGGCTGATCAACAACCTTTGTGATCGTGATTTCATTTACTTCCATAACCTTCTGTGACTGGATACTCTTTACGATATCCTTTACCGGCAGAGAATCACTCTGCTTATAGAAAGCACCACCGGTACTTTCAACAGCCTGCTTCATTTCACTCTGAAGCGTACCATAGTTATAATCGTTTGTGAGATTGAATACTTCCTCGTTAGGGAAGATTCCGAAAACGGTTACATCATTCTTCTTACAAAGCTGTGCAGCCTCTTCGAGCTCAACCAGCGGCTTCTTCATTTCTTCCTGTGCATTATCTGTAGACATGATGATAATTCTTGTTCTGGATTCATCATCCAGATGTGGGAAGCTGTAGAGACATGAAGCAAGTCCCTCACCGATAAGTGAACTACCCTTTGAATAGTTATTGATCAAAGTACCGGCATCATAATACTCAAGCTCATCCTTAAGTGCATATATCTTGTCCCAATCTTCATCGGTAAGATAATCATCGCCATATACGAGATCCATATATTCCTTCTGCATCTCAAAGTATGTCTTGAGATCTTCCAGCTTCTTCAGGATAAAATCATAATCATCTGTCATCGGTACATAAAGAACCGTCGATGTGTTATAAATTGTTATTCCGAATCTGTCGCCGTCAAGGCCCTTAACAACATCCTTAAGTGCATCAACGAGATCTGAATTCAGATAACAGATGGAGTAGGAAACATCAAGATTGAGATAGATATCTCTCTTCTTGGTTCCGTTACTTACAGTCTCGGTCTTTACAGGTCTTGCAAGCAGTACAAGTGTTGAAATGATTGCTGTAAAGATACAGAACTCCATCCCTATTCTGAGGAACATCTGAATATCCTTATATCTTTTGTATTCAGGAAGCTTTCTGGCAAATGCTGTATTTGCCGCGCGTACACCGCCTTTATATTTTGTTTTCTTTTTAATTACATGAAGCAGAATAAAGATTACTATAATAACCGGTATTCCTATCTTCAGTAACAACGGATATTTTATTGCCATAATTCCAGAACCTTTTTGGTCTTAAATAATGATTGGTTAATGTCTGCATAGGTAAAACGTGCGAACTCCGGCTCATAGTATTCCTCGACCAGCTGTGTAAGTGCCGGAATACCGACCTGTCTGATCTCTGCCAGAGTATATTTATCAACAGGAATGCCTGTAGCTTCAAATACGAAGCCTCTAATACAGGTACTCATCTTGTTGTATGCCTTTCTGATAGTAATGCTTCCGCTGCGGAGCTCATTCTCTATCATGCCCATCTGACCGAGATACTTGGTTTTTATCTCGGCAAGATTCTTGCCCTTAGCCTTCTTCAGTCGTATCTTCTTAGGCCGCTTTAACCGGTCTCCGAATTTCTTTCGGAAGAATATCTGAAGAAAGATCACTGCGGCAAGAAGCACCAGTGCCAGAATTATCCATATGGCCATATATGAAAATGTATCCTGAAGCTCAACCGATGTTTTCATGTCTGTGCCTTTCAAAGAGTTCAACAACTCTATCTATTATCTCGGACTCCTTAGCAACCGTAACTATAGATACGCCGTATCTTCTGTAAAGCTGCTCGAGTCTGTTATATCTGTCTGTTCTATCCTTCCATTCGGCTCTATACAGTCTCTCTCTGTGAGAGGTGTAATCGTCCTCATATCTCTGTTTCTCAACATCATATACGTCATAGCCGTACATATAAGCATCGTCTATGTTTACTACCAGAAGGTCGTTGTTAACAGTGATCTTTCGAAGGATTTTCTCATCAATCTCATTCATTCCGGCCATGTCCGTAACAAGCACGATGACCATATTTCTTCTGATACTGTCGGAGATATAATCAAGCAGGCCTCTAACACCCTTCTTGCCGTCACGTCCGATATTCTGTCTGCATCTTGTCATAAGATTTTCGAAATGTGCGGCTCCCGACTTGAAGTAACTGAAATCGATTCCCGAATCCGTATCCTGCATAAGTGCGAAATCATCTCCGTGCTTATCGACAAGATATGCGATGGTTCCGAAGGCATCGATAGCAATTTCCGACTTTTCCTCATACTGTGAGGTATCGGCTATCATCTTCTTTCCCGTATCAACAACGAAAAGAATGTTGTGCTTTCTCTCCGCTATAAATCTTCTTACAAGGATCTTTCCGGTCTTCGAAGATGACTTCCAGTCAATATCCTTGATATTGTCTCCGTAAGCATATTCTCTGAGATCATCGAAATCCAAACTTCTGCCCCTGAATATAGAAGTAAAGTCTCCGTCAAGAACATTCGAAGTCTTTCGATTAGTATAAAGAGCAACCTGAGCTCTTATTTTTGAGAGATTATCATAATCCATATATTCATCCTCAAATGTTGTCAGGTTAGTTTACGGTGCCTGAATTGTATTTACGATCTGATCGATGATCGTCTCAACAGTAACGTTGTCAGCAACTGCAGAGTAGTTAAGCTCAACTCTGTGACGAAGAACCTGATATCTGAGAAGTTTAACATCATCAGGAGTAACATAGGTTCTTCCGTAGATAAGAGCAACAGCCTTAGCAATCTTGAGGAATGCGATAGAAGCTCTCGGGCTCGCACCGAGTCTTACGTATCTGCTGTATTCCTTAGGAAGCAGCTTGTCTGTACGTCTTGTTGCATCAACGATATATGAAATGTACTTCTTAATAACAGGATCGACATAAACTCTCTCAGCGATATACTGAAGATTATCTACGTCCTTGATTGTAAGTACTGCAGGACTCTTTCTGATTGTTCCTGCTTCTATACGATTAAGAATCTCAGCCTCTTCGTCAGGTGTAGGATATGTGATTTTCTCCTTGATAATGAAACGGTCTGTCTGCGCTTCTGAAAGAAGATATGTACCTTCCTGCTCTATAGGGTTCTGAGTAGCGATAACTATGAATACATCGTCCGGCATCTTATATGTCTCGCCGCCGATTGTAACCTGACGTTCCTGCATGGCCTCGAGCATCGCACTCTGAGTCTTTGCACTGGAACGGTTGATCTCATCAAGAAGGACAAAGTTTGCAAAAACCGGACCAAGGTTGGTTTCAAACTTTCCTGTTGACTGATTATAAATCTGTGTACCAATGATATCACTCGGAAGAAGATCCGGTGTACACTGTATTCTCGAAAACCTTCCATCAACCGCATCTGATATAGTTTTAGCTGCTGTAGTTTTCGCAAGTCCCGGAACTGATTCGATAAGAATATGTCCGTCCGCGATAATAGAAGCTACCAACGCAAACTTCAGATTCTGCTGTCCTACAACCTTCGAATCAAAATAATCTGAAAGCTTCTTGATCGTATCCTGGGCATAATCAAACTCTTCTTTTGTAATAGCTGTGCTCTGATCTTTTATCGGATCCATATGATCTCTTCCTCCTCAATAAATACTCTATAAATTTTCACGTCACATGCCAGTAATGTAATTCTGAAAAAACACGCATGATATTATACCATAATCTGTCATAAAATGTTATACTTAATATAGTTTTAATAAGATGTATATTTGAACAGCCGCAAAAAATTTAACAGCCGCAATACTGTTATTATCAATATGATAAAATGATTATATTATACGTTCTCCATAATGTCAATAGATATTATCAAAAAAAATATAAGTGAGGTGTATCGATGGATACTTCAGGTTTAGTTACCACTATCATCATTTTTGCAATTATGATTGCAGCCTTAATAGCTTACTATATACACTCATTATCCGAAGATAAGATCAACGCTGCTATCCGTAAACAGCAAGAAGAAGATCAAAGGATAATCGCTAAATATAAGCTGACCACATATGAACAGGAAAAGCAAAAGAATGATCTGCTTAAAAAAGAATATGAAACCCTGCGCCTCATCAAAGAGAATGAGGAGTTGCAGGAAAAGATCAATAAAATGAAATTCGGTAACGGCAATAACACCGTTACCGATTCAAATAATGATAGTATCAACACCACGGACATCCATAGTGCCCGCTGATCTAGTATCCCACTTCCGAGTTATAAATACTTCCGTCGATGGCATTTATCTGAAGGAAGCTTCCTTCGCATCTGATTCCTCCCTCATTGTCATAGCATACTCCGCTGAAATCCCATACCGGAATCAGATATCCGGTATTGAAATCATCCGGATCAGATGCTTTCGCATAGGTGAGTCTTATATCATTTATCTTGATAATGTCTTCAAGCGATCCCGGTTCTTCATCGAGTATCGAATCAAAGAACGGTGTTTGGTTTAAAGTCTCAAGCTGTGTCTCTTCATATATCTTCTTTATGTCTTCAAAATCCATGAGTCCGCTGTTCTCTACAACAACCTCATCAACATTAAGCGGATCACCTATGAACAGACCTACGACTCCGTTATCATTAACAAATACCTCTATGTATTCACCGAACCATACCTGTTTCCCGCTGCCGGTCATCCTATATTGTTCCGAAAACTTCTCTCCGTAATCTTCAACAGCATTCCCATTAACCGATCTTTCATACACAAGATCCCATACTCTTCCGCTTGTCATATTGATCGAGTATTTTTCGTTCTCACCATACTCAAACTGCGCATCTTCATCATTTATAACATAACTGTCCTCAGCATAAACTACAGAATACTGATCACTGTATCCGAGCTTGGCAAGGATATCTTCAGCTTGGCTTATCGCATCATCTTTGGAAATATTATTCGTCTCATTTTTACTCTCTTCAACTACAAATCCGGTGAAATTCGGATCGACGTCGCCTGAATATACCGTTTCTACATAATTTCCATTTTCATCATAGATATCTTCACCATCTCCCGAAGGCGGATACATAAAAGGTGTCGGATTAACACTCTCATCAAAAGGATAATTCTTTCCTTTTTCTACCGGCCACACACATAAATTCATTACCGGAAGCACTGTGCCGTCTGATACATAATAATCCTTGTTCTTATAATACTTCAGTGAGCTTCCGTATCTCTCGGAATTCACAACCGTGATACTTGCATAGTTTCCGTCAGAGCCATCTGTTACTCCGTAAAACATATCGCCATCCGGCATAAGATTCATGTAATAATCTCCGTAATGAGGTTCATCACTGTATTTCTCTGCCGAAGCATTAACATTAAAAAGTCCTGTTTCAATCGGATAATCCTTGATATCCTCATAATACACCTGACCGCTCAGATCAAGTCCTGGTAATTCAGTTTCCGCCTTACCTGCCTTCACGATTTCTTCATGGACCGGATTCATAACCCTGATTCCGTCATAAAGCTGTACATCACCCAGAAGTGCATCCTTTGCAAGCTTCAAAAACTCGTTATCAATAGGTTTTCTCGAAACCTTCACCATCGGATAGCTGTCGCTTTCTCTAATGTTTACCGGTGCATCGACTTCGACCTTTATTACACCGTTATCACTTTCAAGTGTAGTTTTGTAATCGCCTATCTTACTATAAGCATCAGCATCGCCTTCAACATCCCCTTCAGCATCCCCATCGGTATTCTCTTCAGGTTCATCCGGCTTATCGGTAGTATAATCAACCTTATCTTCCGTATTCTCAGCTTCATCTATCAGGGCATCCATAACCTTGCCTTCAGCGATCGGTGCTCTTTCCGCGGTTGTCTCTTCGGTCTTTCCGCATCCCGACGCAGCCGCCATCATAGCTCCCATAATAAGCACAAATCCTGCCCCCTTAATCTTCTTAATCATTTTTACCATTTCCCTCCTTGGAATAAATATCATGGTAAAAAGATACATCCAAATCTTAAATCAAGTATTCCTGTTTTTGTAAACAAAATGTAAATTATGTATCGTTACCGTCGTTCCTTCGCCGACTTTACCGGATATATCCATCGTGAGTCCAAGCCTGTCAACTATCAGCTTAATTATAGAAAGACCGAGTCCCGCTCCGCCTTCCTTACGTGACCTGGATTTATCCACCATATAGAAAGGCTCGGTAATAGAAGCAAGTTCCTCTTCCGGAATACCTATTCCTTCATCCCTTACTATAAGACTGTCATCCTTCAGCTCGACCCATATACGTCCGCCGGGACTGCTCGCCTTGATACTGTTATCGACGAGATTAATGATAACATCCTTTATCAGGTCCTCATCGGTATGGATCATCTCCGCATCACATTCGGTTATCAGTTGAATTTCTTTTTCCTTAACCTTAACCGACATAGTTTCGGTAATACTTTCCAGAAGCTCCGTCGCATCTATATCCTTATTTTCCACAGCCTCGCCTTCCGACAGACTGAGAAGCTGCATCATTTTCTTCGATAATCTTCCGAGTCTGTTTGTCTCGGAATAAATGTAATAAAGCGCCTCATTCTTCTGATCTTCACTGAGCTTTGTAGTAAGCAGAGTTTCCGCATAGCCTGCGATCGCAGTCATCGGAGTCTTCAGCTCATGTGACAGATTTCCCATCATCAGAGTCTTCTTATACTCCGACTCGGTAAGCCTTCTGCTGTTCTCCTCAACAGCTTCAGCCATTTCATTAAAATGTGCGGCCAACGTTCCGATCTCATCCTTAGACGATACTTCAACACGCTTCGAGTAATCGCCCTCCGCCATGTCATTCGTCGCATCGGTAAGTGCACTGAGCGGAGACAGCACCCCTCTCAAAACAAACATAGTCACGACCATAACTATAGCAAGCATTCCGAGTGAAATCAGAACATAATAAAGCGTATATCTGTTCACCTTCTGATATACATCCGTAATATCATACAGCCTGTAAAATGTGTATCCGTCGATTTTCTTACTGTGTACTATATATCTTCCGTCCTCATGGATAAGCTCATCTCTTTTATCTGTAGAAACAATGCCCGAATTCATCTGATAAGCTACAGAATCCAACTGTTCCTCGGTAAACACAGTCAGGTTATATATCTCACCTTTCGAACTAAAGACCACATTTCTCCAGTTGCCTTCGTTTTTATAAAAGATTTTTATCCTTTGATCTACAGATGTTCCGCCACGTTCTTCGATCAGATCCTCGAAATCCGAAAACTTCTCCACAGCTACCATCATTGCCTCGCCATATGCATCGCGCATCATACTGCTTCGAAGCATCAATAAAAGAACGATGCCGCTGGCCATAACACTTACAGCAGCGGCAATACAGACAGTTATTATAAGTTTATTCTTCAGCTTCACTATTCTACCTCAAGTCTGTAACCGAATTTAGGAATTGTCTTTATTGCATCTTCAAGGCCCAGCTTCTTCCTGAGCTGTCCTATATGAACATCCACAGTCCTTGTTTCGCCCATAAAATCAACGCCCCATACCATAGTGAGAAGCTTCTCTCTTGATATAGCTTTATTCCTGTTTCGTATCAGAACTTCAAAAAGTTTGAATTCCATAGCCTTAAGATGAATCTCTTCTCCGTCACGCTTTACCTGCATTGCTTCAAAATCCACTTCAAGACCGCATATCTTCTCAGTATTATTAAGTGCTCCCGTTCTCGCAAGAACCTTCTCTATCCTGATCATCAGCTCGAGAACCTCAAACGGCTTAACTATATAATCCTCGGCTCCGCCCTTGAGTCCTGTAACCTTAGATACTATATCATCCTTTGCGGTAAGGAATATCGTCGGGATTCCTCTTGCCTTAACAATTTCGAAAAGCTGAAAGCCGTCCATACCCGGAAGCATAACATCCAGCAGTGCAAGACTATAATCCGAGTCTTCATCCAGAGCCTCGGCCGCCTCCGCACCATTATTAAATACGACCGCCTCATATCCCGAACACTCGAGATTGACCGCGATCATTCTCGCTATCGCATCTTCATCTTCTACTATCAGTATTCTCAGCATTTCACCTAATCCTTCACTGTATAATACTTTATTCACAAAACTCAGTATATCATAATCACTTTAATAATCATATAAATTATCAATTACAAACTTATTAAAACAGTTATGCCATTGAAAAGGCCCTATTGATTTGTTATCATGAATCTACTCTATTTCTAGCGAGGTTAAATACAATGGAATACAACTTTTTCGCAACTATATCAAGAATGAAATATATCGAGCGCTGGGCTTTGATGAGGAATTCCAGAAGTGAAAATCTGAGTGAGCATTCACTGGAGGTTGCCATGATAGCCCACGCACTCTGCACCATAGGAAATGTGCGCTATAACCGTAATCTCGACGCAAGCCGTGCTGCTCTCATCGGACTCTATCACGATGCATCAGAGATCATCACCGGCGATATGCCAACACCGATTAAGTATGTCAACGACCATCTTAAAGATGCTTATAAGGAAGTTGAGAGAATGGCCGAGTTTAAGCTGCTTGAGCGACTTCCGTCAGATCTCAGAACCGAATATGAATCAATACTAAGAAAGCCTGCGGATGCAGATGATAACGAACTTTATATGCGCCGTCTTGTAAAGGGTGCCGATAAGCTTTCCGCATACATCAAATGTATAGAAGAAGAGAATTCAGGCAACCGCGAGTTCCGTACCGCAAAAGAAACCATCTCCGGCGCACTCGAGAAGCTCGCTTCAGAACTTCCGGAAATTAAGGACTTTATGGAAGAATTCCTTCCTCCATACGGAAGAACACTCGATGAATTGTCAAAATAGTTTTATAGTCATTTATAGTTTAGAGTAAAAAAGAGGGTAAGCATTACGCTTACCCTCTAATCATTTTAACTCCAAGGAAAACTTTCCGAATCGCTCGAGTCATCAGAAGAATCTGTTACTTCAGGCTCTATCTCAGGCACCTGAATCTCTTCCTTCTTCGGTTCAGCCACATTATCCGAACTGTAAACCTTAACCTTATTGCTCTTCTCAGCTTCCTTCTTTTCTTTTTTCTTTTTCTTCTTAGCTTCCTTTTCTGCAGCCTTATCAGCAGCCTTCTTTGCTTCCTTCAGGTCTGCTGCCTTCTCGAGGTCAACATCGAACCCCGATGTGAACATTGAGGACTCGTTTACAACTTCACCCTTCTCATTCATCTTAACTTCTATCCGCTTACCTGTTATCTGATTGAAGATTTCCATGAATTCCTTACCGGAAATAGTCTCATGGTCGATCAGATAAGTTGCAAGAGCATCAAGCACATGCTCGTTCTCCTTGAGAATCTTATAAGCCTTCTCATAAGCAGCATTTACTATGTTCTTAACCTCTGTATCGATCTTTGTGGCTGTTTCATCAGAACACTGTGCAACAGCACGTCTGTCCAGATATTCACCAGTGATTGCTTCAAGCTGAACCATACCGAACTTATCGGACATACCGTACATGGTAACCATGGCTCTCGCTTCTCTTGTAGCCTGCTCGATATCGTTTGATGCTCCTGTCGTAACTGACGGGAACTTGATTGCCTCAGCTGCACGTCCACCCATTGCTATAACTATATGAGCTTCCATTTCAGTCTTTGTCTGAAGATATCTTTCCTCTTCAGGAGTCTGCCATACATAACCGAGAGCGCCTCCCGTACGCGGAACGATAGTAATCTTCTGAACCGGCATTGTATTCTTCTGAAGAACAGTAAGAAGTGCATGTCCTGATTCGTGATATGCAACTATACTCTTCTCCTCTGCACTGAGGATTCTGTCCTTCTTCTCCTTACCTGCAAAAACAACCTCTACAGATTCAAGAAGGTCATTCTGGGATACAAGCTTACGTCCCTTACGTACTGCCATAAGAGCAGCCTCGTTGATGATGTTTGCAAGATCCGCACCTGCTGAACCGCTTGTTGCAAATGCAAGCTCATGAAGATCAACCGTCTCATCAAGCTTAACATTCTTTGCATGAACCTTTAGGATATCCTCACGTCCCTTAAGATCCGGCTTCTCAACTATAACTCTTCGGTCAAAACGTCCCGGTCTCAGGAGCGCCTTATCAAGAACCTCAGGTCTGTTGGTTGCCGCAAGAACGATGATACCCTTCTCGGTATCGAAACCGTCCATCTCCGAAAGCAGCTGGTTGAGAGTCTGCTCACGCTCAGAATCACCGCCCATATGACGGGTATCACGGCTTCGTCCTATAGCATCGATCTCATCGATGAAGATAATACATGGTGCCTTTGCAGTTGCCTGTTTGAAAAGATCTCTTACACGAGATGCTCCGACACCGACGTACATTTCTACAAATTCAGAACCGGACATTGAGAAGAACGGAACACCTGCTTCACCGGCAACAGCCTTGGCAAGCAGTGTCTTACCTGTTCCCGGAGGGCCTACAAGCAAGGCACCTCTCGGAAGCTTCGCACCGATCTCGAGATATCTCTTCGGCTCACGAAGGAAATCAACCATCTCGGTGAGTGACTCCTTAGCCTCCTCTTCACCGGCAACATCCGCGAAGGTTATACCGGTTTCCTTCTCCATACCGTACATTTTGGCACCGGATTTTCCGACACCCATAATTCCGCCACCGTTCTTCGACATACTTCTCATGAAGAGCATCATGATAAGGTAAAATGCAGCGATCATGATCACCCATGACAGGATCTCACGGAAGATTACATTTCCACCCTCATCAATAGCCTTAAACTCGACTCCCGATTCGGCAAGTCTGTTTACAAGATCATAGTCCGTAAGTCTTACAACGTAATAAACCACATTTTCTGTAGTTGTATCGGATACCTTCGGTTCGAAATAAATCTTATCGCCGTAAATCTTTACCGAACCGACCTCATTACTCTCTACCATCTTGATGAACTTGCTGTACTCTACCTCTGTCTCACCCTTGGATCTGTAGTTATTGAACTGAATCCAGAAGATAAGCGTAAGGACAACAGCAATGACAAGCATAATGACAGTAGAATTCAGGCCTCCCGGCTTTTTATTCTTATTGTCGTTGTTATCGTTTTCGCCCATTAAATACTCCAATCAAGTTTTAATTGTATTATTTCATTATATCCGATGAGCGGCTCCGCCGGAGCCGCTCAAAAATCATACTCTGAAATTAGTCAGCGTAAAGTGGATACTTGTCTGTAATACTCTTAACAAGCGCCTCAGCCTTAGCTGCATCATTATCGATAATAGCTGCCTTGAAAGCATCAGCTATTGTGAACATATCTTCCTTAACAGCACCTCTTGTTGTAACTGCAGGAGTACCAACTCTGATACCGCTTGTTACGAATGGTGACTTAGGATCGTTAGGAACTGTATTCTTGTTAACTGTGATATGTACTTCATCAAGAAGCTTCTCAACTTCCTTACCTGTTCTGTCAAGGTTCTGAAGGTCAACAAGCATAAGGTGATTGTCTGTTCCGCCTGAAACGATCTTGAAGCCTCTCTCCTGAAGAGCAGCTGCAAGTGTGCTTGCATTCTCAACAACTCTTCCCATGTAATCCTTGTAATCCTGTGAAAGAGCTTCCTTGAAGCATACAGCCTTACCTGCGATAACATGCATAAGAGGGCCCCCCTGGATTCCAGGGAAAATAGCCTTGTTGAAGTTGTACTTCTCATTGATCTCGTTGCTGCAAAGGATCATACCACCACGAGGTCCGCGAAGTGTCTTATGTGTTGTAGTTGTTGTGATGTGTGCATATGGGATTGGGCTCATATGGTAACCTGCAGCTACAAGACCTGCGATGTGTGCCATATCTACCATGAGGATTGCTCCAACCTCATCTGCGATCTCACGGAACTTCTTGAAATCTATCTCTCTTGCGTATGCTGAAGCACCTGCAACGATAAGCTTTGGACGTGCTTCCTTAGCAATAGCAAGAACGTTATCATAGTCGATTCTTCCTTCATCATTAACACCGTAAGGAACAGCCTTGAAGTACTTACCTGACATATTTACAGGGCTTCCGTGTGTAAGATGTCCACCGTGGTCAAGGTTCATACCCATAAATGTATCGCCCGGCTCCATTGTAGCAAAGAATACTGCCATATTAGCCTGAGCACCTGAATGAGGCTGCACATTTACATACTCAGCACCGAAAAGCTCCTTAGCTCTTTCTCTTGCAAGATCCTCAATAACATCGACATACTGGCATCCGCCGTAATATCTCTTTCCCGGATAACCCTCTGCATACTTGTTTGTAAGTGGGCTTCCCATAGCTGCCATAACAGCCTTAGATGCAATGTTCTCTGAAGCGATAAGCTCAAGATTCTGATTCTGACGAGTAATCTCGTCTGTCATAGCTGCTGCAACCTCAGCGTCTGTCTTCATGATTTCTGAAAAATCGTACATTTACTTTTCCTCCGATGAATTATTTTTTGAGTTTTGTCTTTTGACGTTCAGTCAAATTATTTAACTTTGATACGTGAGAGGACCTCACCGATCTTCTCTTTGATAACTATATCAGCCTCTGCATCCCTTGACGTCGGTGCCATATTCAGCACAACGAGATGCTTTCCTCTGAAATAATTAATAAATGATGCAGCAGGATATACCACAAGGGATGTACCTCCTATAATGAGCATATCCGCTCTCTCGATATGCATAACGCTTCTCGAGATTACCTCGCTGTCAAGGCCTTCTTCATAAAGCACAACGTCCGGTCTGACCAGTCCGCCGCACTCTTCGCACTTAGGTATTCCGTCCGACTTAATGACATATTTCATTCCTGCCTGGACATCATCCTCTGTGCCGTCATATCTTTTACCACATCTCATGCAGTAATTTCTGAGCACACTTCCGTGAAGCTCAAGAACCTCCTTGGAACCTGCAGCCTGATGCAGCCCGTCGATATTCTGGGTAACAACAGCCTTCAGCTTTCCTGCCGCCTCAAGCTCTGCGAGCTTTTTGTGTGCAGCATTCGGAAGCGCATTCGGAGCAAGCATCTTATCCTTGTAGAATTCAAAGAACTCCTCCTTCTTCTGCATAAGAAATGTATGGCTTACTATGGTTTCAGGCGGATACTTATACTTCTGATGGTACAGTCCGTCCTGACTTCTGAAATCGGGTATACCGCTTTCGGTAGACACGCCTGCGCCTCCGAAGAAAACAATATAACTCGACTCGTCGATTGCCTGCTGGAGCCTCTCAATATCCTTCTCAGATCTCTCATCCATAAGCTATTCCTCCTCTGTGGTAGCCGGTGTATCATCCTCGATAGTCAACTTAAGTGCATAATCTCCTACAATCTTTATCTTATCATTTGTATCAAATTGAAGCTTCAAATCATAATCGCCCGGTAATTCCAGACCTTCCACATTCAGTACCGGCTTAAGATCGGAAATCTTTACATTTTCCAGATCCTCTTCAAGTCCCGATACAGTGATCGTGAAGGACGCCGGAACCGTCACCTTATATTTCTGCCTGTCTGTCTTTCCCTTAACGGTGATATCACCCTCCGAGCATGGTATCGTCTTCTTAACATGTGATTCGATCGCTATATTTACAGCAACCTGCTGATTCATATCCGTAAGGTATATACCCTTTGGAAGATAAGAGCTCAGCATAATATTTTTCTCGATATTTTCCTCGGCTCCGTCGAGCGAGATATCAGGAATTATTATCTTATTAACACCACCAAGCAGCTGTGATTCTCCGTAAATGACTACTGTCTGTGGATTATAACTCTGTGAGATCACCGAATAACCTTCAGCAGGATTCCCCTTAGTTTCAAGCTCTATCGGAATCTCCTTTGTCGGATAGATCGGTACATTTACGGAAACCTGATTTGCGGAAAGCTTGATATGCTTATTCTCAAGAGATTTACCATATGCATCAAAGGCACTTATATTAACGGCCGTGTCAAATGTGCTGGCCTCATTGTTGAGATTAACAACCGCTCTGATTTCCGTTATACCCGAAAGTACCGAAGCAGGTCCCTCAACTGTTATGATATTCGGAGTCGGAACGCAGGTTCCGAGTGCATGGTTTCCCGCAACATCACCGGTCGTTACTATCTTGACCGGGAGCTCGACAGAAGCCGTCTCCTCAATACTGAGTGTCATTGTTGTATTCAGATTCTCTATAGTAATCTGAGATGCAATATTCGGATTCAGAGCTTCAACCTTGATCTCTGCGGTATTTGTTACAGACAAATGTGAGAGATCCGCATAAGCTCTGAAATCCTCCGACGAAAGCCCTTCAACTACGGACCTCGGTCCGTTTACTATGATAGTGGCCATCTCTCCGTCAACAACATCGTAAACCATTCCCTGCTGTTCTATGGCACTGCCGTTCATCTGGTCTACCTTGATATTGGCAAAGGTTCTTTTGACCTTGTAGTCATCAATGTTCATTACTATAAGCCACGCACAAAAGGCGAGTATAAGAGCAACAAGCTTAAGTCCAAGGTGGTCAAATATCTTCAGTTTTTTTTCTTTCATGCCTTATGACCCCCTTTCTTAGCACGTTTTGCTCTGACAGGTTTGTCATCAGGCTTTTTATCCTGAATATCAGCAAGCTTTTCTCTGATTGCAGCCTCGCGGAGATCTCTGTAGAGAACTCCGCCATGGGCTATGGATATTCCACCGGTCTCCTCTGAAACAATGATAGTCATACTATCAGTTGCCTCACTGATTCCGAGTCCGGCTCTGTGTCTTGTTCCCAGCTCCTTGTTAACATCCGTTCTTGAAGTGAGCGGAAGGTAACAGGTTGCCGCAATAACACGATTGTTTCTGATAATTACAGCTCCGTCGTGGAGCGGTGTATTCTTTTCAAATATATTTACGAGCAGTTGTTCTGTAACCTCTGCATCGATAAGTATACCTGTGTTGATATACTCTCCGAGAGGCGTATCATGCTCGATAACAATGAGTGCTCCCGTCTTGGTCTTCGAAAGCTCGGTCACTGTTTTAACCAATTCAAATACCGTACGATCCGTAAGCTTTTTATCCGGATCCTTTATAGCACTGTTATTGATAATGTTCCTCAAAATGTTCTTACGTCCCAACTCATCCAGAGCATTTCGAAGCTCTGGCTGGAACAGAATGATGATTGCAAGGAGGAATACATTTATAAGATTCTTGCTTATCCAGAGAATCGTATTGAGTCTCAGGAGGGCAGCAAGTCCCAGAAAAAGCGCAATAATACCAATACCTCTCAGCAGCGTCCAGGCACGGCTTGTCTTCAGCCACAGGAGGATATGGTAAATGAGATATGCAATTATGATTATATCCAGTATGTCTGTCCAGGATATCTTCGGAAAATAAAACCAGTCAAGATATGATCTGATAGACGCCCAGATGGATGTTGCTATCCCTGCCATTTGTTCCCCTAACGATCGAACCGATCAAATTAATTATTTCGCATTTGTTCCCGAAACATCATTCCACTGTTCTCCGCCTTCCGGCTTATATGCTGCATCAGGATCCTTAGCAAGAGTTGCATCGAGTTCATCCATATTAACAGCCTTTGGAGCCTTCTTCTTAGCCTTCTCTGCAAGCTTTGAAAAATCAACTGCAGGCTTCTTCTCTTCTGCAAGCTTCGGTACTGCCTTAACATAGTAATAGTACTCATCATCCTCGAAGGATACACGCTCTGTATGCGGATAATCGAGGAATCCCTTGAAGAACCTGACTATAAATACTACAACGAGTCCGAGTAAGATACCCTTAAGGCATCCTGTAAGATCAGCGTCAAGCTCGAATGTATAGCACATGTAAATGTATGAGAAAATGTTTGCGAGCACACCTGCTGCAATTGCTACGTACTGTGAATACTTAAAATGCAGATTGTAGATAATACCGATGACTGCGATAGTTACAATGAAAACGCCCATCATAGCGAACATTTCCTTGTTCTTCAACATGTTCTCGATCATGAACTGAAGTCCGTCAGTCTGGCTCTTGTTACCCTTAGATGCAAGTGATGAAACGATATCAGCTGCTGAACTCTTTGGAAGAAGCTTGTTAACTTCATCTGCATACTTGGCAAAATAGAATATAAGTGCACCGAGTGCTGCAGGAACAGCACCGCTTACACCTGCGAATATTGCTACAACGAAAGGTATTGCAAATTCAAATCCCCAAAGGAAAAGAATAACCGAAAGCATTATAGCCATTCCGCACTTAGGGAAGAACTTGATATAAACAAGATACATAAACATGAAAAGCAGGATGAATGATATACCCACTTCAAACGACACCGTAAATGAATGAAGTGTTATAAGAACTCCTACCATAAAGACCATAAATCCGTCCGGAAGAATAGCGCACATTACTGCAAGAAGAATACATACATCTGTTCTTACGGCAAGTTCATGATATGGAAAAAGTGTGCGAATTGCGAAAAACGCAAGAAGCGCAAATACAAATCTGAGTATTGGTGTTGTTATCTCATCAAACTTTCTGAAAAAATCTCTAACTTTATTTTTATATGCAACTAACTGTGTCATCGTTCCTGTCTCCTTGTGGTTTCATCGGCTGCTAAATCTTCTTCGGCTCCGCCTACGCTGTCATAAACTCTGATACGCTTCTTAAGCCTATCTTCTTCTCTCTGCTCAATCTCATAGTACTTAAGCAGTTTCCTTAACATACCGTTATATTTTATAATTCCGGGCTTCGCCAATTGGAATTTAAACAGGTATATTATAAAGGAATATACAAACATCACGACGCACGCCACCACATACCCTTTAAGGTAAACGGAAATGACTTCGAAATAATCCATATCCATATCAGTCAGCTGATCCAGGATCTTTTCAAAACTCATCAAAATATAAATCGCGACATATGTCCAGTACACAACCGTCGTAGCAACAACAGTTTTCAGACATCCGTATTTTATATAGTCTTCTCTGAAATATCTGGCCATTACCAGCTTATCGTTTTCTTCATGCTTTTCATATATGGCCACCTTGGTCATGAGCATGATTTTGCCTTCATTAAGCATTTTTCTTTCTCCAGTTTACATAATCTGTGTATTGCAAACAGCATACCACATTTAAGTATAATAGAAAGTAAGGGAAACGGCAAGTATAACTTGGATAATTAATGATATATTAATATCCTGAACACTTACCGTTTCCCGCAGTTAAAATTCCGGTATTATAACTCGTCTACGCTCTCTATAAGTTCGAGGCTATGATCCCTGTTCAGCTTCTGGCAGATCTTGATAAATGTATCCAGAGGAACATCCTTCATCTGCTTATTTCCACGAAGATTTACGGAAACTGTATTGTTCTCAGCCTCCTGATCTCCAAGGATGAGAATGTACGGATCCTTGAAGTTCTTAAACTTCTTGATCTTGTTCTTCATATTCTCATCTGAGTAATCAGCTTCTACTCTGATTCCGTTCTTTCTGAGAAGGTCTACAACCATTCTTGCATACTCGTTATGAGACTCTCTGATAGGAACAACACCTACCTGGAACGGTGACATCCAGAATGGGAAGCTTCCCTTGAAGTTCTCGATGAGGATTCCGATGAATCTCTCGAATGATCCGAAGATAGCTCTGTGGATCATAACAGGTCTCTTAAGACTTCCGTCCTGTGAAACATACTTAAGATCGAAGTTAAGCGGAAGCTGGAAATCAAGCTGGATTGTACCCATCTGCCACTCACGGCCGATGCAGTCCTTCATCTTAAGGTCGATCTTTGGTCCGTAGAAAGCACCGTCTCCCTCGTTGATCTCATAATTTCCTTCGCCGTACTTCTTATCTAGAATTCTCTTGAGTGAAGCTTCAGCAGCATCCCAAAGCTCAGGAGCACCCATGAAATCATCCGGTCTTGTTGAAAGCTCTGCAGCATATGTAAGTCCGAATGTCTCATAGATATACTTTGCGATATCCATGATATCTCCGATTTCTTCCTCGATCATATCCTCTGTAAGGAATGTATGATCATCGTCCTGATGGAACATCTGAACTCTGAAAAGTCCGTTAAGCTCACCACTCTTCTCACGTCTATGAATAACCTGAGTCTCACTGTATCTGATTGGAAGCTCCTTATAGCTGTGGAGTCCGTTCTTATATACATTTATCGCATTAGGACAGTTCATAGGCTTGATAGCATACTGAACGTCTGTATCGATAACCTCCTCATCTGTCTCAGGATCAACTGATGCATTTGTTACAAGGAACATATTTTCCTTATAATGACCCCAGTGGCCTGATGTCTCCCAAAGGTTCTTATGATTGATGACAGGTGACAGGATTTCCTGATAACCATGTCTCTCATGAAGATCTCTCCAGAAGTTAAGGATTGCATTGTAAAGTTTGAATCCACGTGGAAGCCAGTATGGCATACCCGGTGCAGACTCATCGAACATGAAAAGCTCCTGCTCAGGTCCGATCTTCTTATGGTCACGCTCCATAGCTTCCTTAACGAAAGCAAGGTGAGCCTTCAGCTCTTCCTTTGAAGGGAATGCATACATATAGATTCTCTGAAGCTGATCATTATGCTCATCACCTCTCCAGTATGAACCTGAAACCGACTTAACCTGGAATGATGCATTCATAAGTTCCTGTGAATTTGAAATGTGCGGTCCACGACAAAGATCAACGAAATCATCACCTGTATAATAAACTGTGATCTTCTCGCCTTCAGGAAGGTCGTTGATAAGCTCTTCCTTATACTTCTGTCCTGCAAAGATTTCAAGAGCTTCGTCCTTTGAAACCTCTTTGCATGTCCAGTCTTCACGACGCTTCAGGATTTCACGCATCTTATCCTCGATAGCCTTATAATCATCGTTTGTGATTGTTCTCGGAAGCATGAAGTCATAATAGAATCCGTCAGCTATCTGCGGACCGATTGCTATCTGAACATTCTCTTTACCGAAAATTTCCATAACAGCCTTAGCCATAACATGAGCGAGTGAGTGTCTGTATACACTCAGGTAGTACTCTTTGTACTCTTCCTTTTCCATATCCGTATTCCTCCTATATTAATTAAATAAACCAATCTTGAATTTCGATGAACATATAATATAAAATCCCTTGCACCGAAATTCGGTACAAGGGACGTAATTCACGCGGTTCCACCCTAATTGTCATACCATAATAAATGTATGACCACTCAATTCGATTATAACGTAATCACCGTATCCGTTTCTGATCACCATAGTCATGTGGCTGACTGTGAGTCCCGTACTCAGGATCCCTCGGAGGTAGTTTTCGGATGATTCCATAATCTGAAGTACTCTCAGCCTTTGATACTTCTCTCTGTCGATCTCAATTACATCATCTTACTGTCCTCGTCACAGGTTTGATGGATATATTAAACTTTCTGAGATTATACAACCGTCATTAATCAAAGTCAAGGTATTACTTTTACAGTCATTAACGCTGCCGGTAGCATTAACATTTTATATACAACCACTACTGCTTAACTACACCTTTTACGACTGTATACTTCTTTCCCTTATATGTAACTGTTCCCGAGAAAGTCCTGTCTACAAGTCCTTTGATTACATAGTATTTCTTTCCGTCTGTTCCTTCAGCCACTCCGGTAAATGTATAATCTATTCTGCCTTTTGTTACGTAATAACAATTTCCGTTAGTGCAAGGAGCAACTTTTCCGCTGAACTTAAAGTCTATTCTACCGTTTGTACAGTAATACCAGTTCTTTGTTTCAGGGCAATATGCTATTCCATTAAATTTGGATGTAGGTCTGCCCTTAACTACGTAGTAATACTTTCCGTTCGTACATTTTGCAATCATGTTCGTAAAGGAAGTATCTATACGGCCCTTATTACAGTAATACCATTTTCCTTCTGTGGTCTGGGCAATTCCCGAAAATTTCAAATCCGGAACTCCGTCTCTTACAAAACACCAGTGGTTTTTTGGATCCAATGCAAGACCTGTGAATGTCAGATCCATGACACCATTTCTGGCAAATCTTAAATGACCGTTTGTATTCTTTGGGGCTATCCCCGTGAAACTCGTATCATGTGTACCATCATCGGTTACCCACCATACTTCTTTTCCATTAACGTTATTTTTTGCGATAATCCTCCTACCTGAATAATGGTTTCCGGTAAAATAATATATCCATTCTCCATATACCTCAAACCATCCGGTTAATTCATCTGACATAATCCAATAATCTTCGTATGCATTCAGTTTGTAACTGATCGACTTATTTTTAGGAAGTTGATCAACAACCTGCTTGCCATTATCACTACCCAAAATCCAGTACGGTGTAGGAAAATAAATGTCAATCTTTACATTCCGAGGTGAATTTATCGTTTTGGGATAAATATCATAAAATGAATCTAAAATTCTCAACATCCCATCAGCTTTTGTTACAGATGACATATCAAAGCTGCTTAAGTCCAGCGATTTAAGCTTAACACATCCATAAAACATATAACTCATATTAGTTACAGATGATGTATTAACACCGGATAGATCAATACTTTCCAAACCCGTACATTCATTAAACAAATTAGAACAATCCTTTGGGAATACAAATCCATCTTCAAAAGCAATCTTTTTTAAGCTTATACATTCAGAAAATACCGAACATCCCGATCCCAAAGCCACCTTATAGCTTTTATTCTGATAAGTTGTATTAACCGGTATAGTAATTTCAGTATCATTTCCATTATATTTTTTTAATACTATTTGTTTATTAACAATTTCATATTCAAAGTCTTCAAGCTGAAGTGCTCCGGAAACAGGACTATCCTCTTCATCATGAGAATCGTTCTCTATTACGGATTTTATATTTCGTTTCTTCCCTATAATTTCTCCTTCAACTGCATCTGAAGCTTCTGTATCTCCATCCTCTTCAGAATTCAGAGTGTTATTCTCTATCGTTTCCAAAACTTCAGCCTCTATATCTGTTGTTTCTTCTGCAGTCACATCTGTCACTGTATCAGTATTCTCTTCGGTCACCTCTTCAGTGATTTCCTCTGCCACCTCTTCGGTGGTCTCCTCTTTAGAATCTTCTGTTTCCTCTATTTCTTCTGTTTCTGTTGTTTCAGCTTCTCCCTCTTCAGTCACTATAGGTTCATCGGCTCTTACATAGTTTCCACCGATTCCCGTCGAACCGATCAACATCATTGCCGCCAAAACATATGGCAATCCTCGTTTTCTCATAGTTTAAATCCCCCTAATCACCAACTATTTCACTACACCATTAACAACTGTGTATTTC
>JAGBNF010000037.1 GCA_017634555.1 Eubacterium sp.
ACTTTTGTCTGTCTTATTGTGATGTTCAGAAATAAAACAAGAGCGATTGAAGATATAAATATCTCCATCGCTCTTGCTGATTTTGGGGCTGTACCTCGAATGATTCAATGTTAACTTAATGACATTGATGGCTCAGCCATACCCTGTTTTTTATATGTGCGAAACCAGCTAGATCGTGACGAGGATCTGACCATATAAAAAAGTTTCAAATTGAACATTTTAAAAATATCAGATTGGACTATAATGCATAAATATACAAAGGAGGAATCTTATGTCACGTATATCATTAATCTGGTTCGGAGCAGCTGTTTCAATAGCTGAGATATTAACAGGTGCATGTCTGGAGGGCCTGGGTCTGAGACGTGGACTGATAGTAATAGTATTGGGTCATATTATAGGAGGATTACTGCTGTATCTTGCCGGAATGATCGGTGCTAAGAATAAAGAAGGAGCAATGAAGTCATCGGCCTTATCGTTCGGAAGGTTTGGAAGCTTCTTCTTTGCTATCATGAATATAATCCAGCTTGTAGGCTGGCAGGGAATAATGATCTTTGATGCATCATATTCGGCAGAAGGCATATTGAATATAGGTCACAGATGGTGGTGTCTGATCATAGGAATCCTTACCGTGTTATGGATCGTCCTTGGAAGTAAGAGCAGAGATAAGTTGAATATCATCGTAATGGTACTTTTGATGCTGCTGACTGTTGTCCTTTCATTTATCATATTCTCGGGAATACGAAATGGAGAAGCAGCGTCAAGTGGACTGGCAGAGGCTGTCTCCTTTGGACAGGGCTTAGAGTTATCTATAGCAATGCCGCTTTCATGGATTCCGATGATCGCTGATTATACTTATAAAGCCAAGAAACCGATAAAGACAACCCTTTCGGCGTGTGTAACATACAGCTTTGCCAGTATGTGGATGTATATAATAGGACTTGGAGCTGCAGTCATCACGCATGAAACCAGAATAGATCAGATAATGCTTAAAGCAGGACTCGGAGCAGCAGGACTTTATATAATAGTCTTCTCATGTGTAACTACGAACTTTATTGATGCATTCTCATGCAATCAGTCAACATATGCATTGATACCTGAAGAAAAATTCATTCCGGATGCGGACAAGAAGCCGACACTTAAGAAAAATGTTTTATTAAACCTGCCGGGAATAATCGATACAGTAATAGGAACCGTCTGTGCAATGCTGTTCCCTATGGAAAATATTACAGAGTTCCTGTACTTCATAGGTTCGATATTTGCGCCGATGATATCCGTACAGATTGCAGACAACTTCATTCTCAGACATAAGAATGAAGATAAAAGAGTTGATATCACAGCAAGTCTTGCATGGATCATAGGATTCGTGGTATATAGAATCCTCATGAAAACCGATATGGTGTTTGGATATACAATCCCTGATATGGCGATTACAGTAGCGGTAACGATCGTATTCAGAAAAATAAATGAATTAATTAACTCGCATTCATTCCGAAGAGTGCATAATACAGATTGATCAACACAAGTTGACAGCTGAGATCTGATTTCAGTTGTCAGCTTTTTATATGCACATTTAAGCATTACGGATGATTTAATATACCCTTATTTCTCGGATAATTTATATATCATTGTTTTTTGTTTATCTGGGAGATTATATATGAAAAGAAAACTATTATTTACTGTATTGCTTATTATATCGATGATGATCTCTGCCTGCGGTAAATCGGGAAATATACAGGCCACCACCACTGAGGCGGATAATGAGGTCCGCTACAAGGTTGATTACTGCGGAAGGAAGGATGATTATTTCGGTGCGAAGAGTTCTTACAAGCCGGGAGAAAAGGTATCGCTGGTTTACAGTATTATTGCTACTGATACGGATTATTCCTTCTATCTTGACGGAGAGTCTCTGAATTATAAATACGATGAGACAAAGGGATTCCTTATTACATTTACAATGCCGGATCATGATGTGAAGCTGGAGATGGAAGCAAAGAACACTATGATGGCAATTGAGAATCCAACTGAGGATACCACTGAAGATACAACAGAAGGCAAGACTGAAGGCAAAACAGAGGGTAAGGTCGAAGGAAAAACCGAGGATGACGGCAGCGACGCAGCAGCGGCTTCTTCAACCAAATGCCCGCTGAAGGTGGTATATTACGATGATGTGAGTATTGATGAGACGGGTATGGAATACTGGACTCTCTTTAACGATACATATTCAACAAGGGTTGTTATGACGACTGATTTAGGCTTAGTGGATTTCAGAATCGTTGCCTTGATGATGCAGGATGTGGATGCATCCGGAAATGCGACCTTTGTATATGATGTGATAGAGCAGGATCCGTATCTCGATAAGGACAGAAAGCTTTTGGTTACGCTTTCCTTCTACGGTGATACTCCGAATATCGGTATCGCATATAAGGATCCAAAGACCGCAGAGGAGCAGGTATTTGCTTTATATCAGAGCGGAAAAGACGGCTCGCTCTGTCTCGAAAATATAACGGGATATGCGTCCAAGAGAGTTTCATATCTGGAGACTGATGTACTTGATAAGTATTCTCAGGTTCTGATGAATTATAAGGATTCACCGGACGCGGCAGGTATGGAATACATCGTAGTAGATATAAATAATGACGGCGTTTTGGAAATGCTGATCTACATTGACGGAAAGCTGCATCAGATTTACACGTATGACGGCAGTCAGAGTGTAGTGGGGCTTGGTTCTGCATCAGATTCGGAGCTTACTCTCTATGATGATTGTATGGCAAGCAGGAGAGATGAAGATGGCGACGGATCAGTTATAGAAACCTACTATCGATTTAATCCGAATGTTGCATTCTTCCTTCCGGTTGTTGAGACCAGATATAAGCCGGATGAAAATGGCAATGCGGTTGATCAGGAGTATTACATTTTCGCTGTTGAAGGAAACTGGGGTATGTTTGAAGAGGAATATGCTGAGTTTGATATGTATCCTACATGGGCAGGAGAGTGGGGCGATATGATCACTGCGGATGAGTATGAAGCGAAGATATCGAAGGGTTCTGTATTTGAGCCTCCGATGAAAGCCTCCGTGCTTGATTTTGAGGGCTTCTGATAAAATTGACATATATGATATAATATACAGGAAATATTTATTTCACCCGGCGTATGCCGGGTGCTGTTTTTTCAGGAGGAATAGAGTTGAAATATAAAGCAGTGATTTTTGATATGGACGGAGTCATCTTTGATTCGGAGAGACTCTATATAGAATGCAACAAGGAAGCGGCACGTAAGTTCGGAATTACCGATATGGATATGGTTGAAGATTTGGGGAAAAGCTGTATCGGAATAACTCTCGAGGAGACGCTTCGCAAGATGAGAGCTTGTCTGGGAGAAGATTTCCCACTTGATGAAATGTGGGCTGAAACGGCAGGTCTTTTCAAGGAAAAGACTATGGGCGGAAATCTTCCGGTGAAGGAAGGTGTTGTTGAAATACTTGAATATCTGAAGGATAAGAAGGTACCTATAGCCATCGCTTCTTCCACAAAGTCTGATACAGTAAAAAGAGAGCTCAGTGAAGCCGGTCTTCTGGATTACTTCGATAAGGTTGTTGGCGGAGATATGATAAAGAACAGCAAGCCTGCACCGGACAGCTTCCTCAAGGCAGCTGAAGTACTGGGTGTGGATCCTAAGGAATGCTGCATAATAGAGGATTCCTTCAACGGAATCAGGGCAGCACACGCAGCAGGGGGCTTCCCTATTATGGTTCCGGATATTTTACAGCCGGATGATGAGATAAGAGGACTCGCAGGAGAGATTTTCGGATCGCTTCTCGATGTCAGAGATTATCTGGCACAGGATTAAACGCAGAACTAAACAGAGGCGAATTAAACATCGTCGGCTGTTAAGGGGCGCGGTACATTTCACAAAAAAATTAGGTCAGTTCACCATTACGATGAACTGACCTTTTAAAATTGATTTATGATTACTACTGATTGTTGTAATCTGAGTAATTCTGATCACCTGTCTGATCATAAGGCTGTGTTGTGTCAACAGGTGTATAAGGCTGTGTTGTATCTACAGGAGTATAACCTGCATTTGAGTAAGATGCATCAGGTACACTACCCATCTTTGAAGCCTTCTTAATATAAGAAACACCTACGATTAAGAGAAGTACGCCGATACCTACAAGTATAGCGAAGATGCCCCAGAGTGATGATCTTGAATCTGTACAATCAATCTCGACAGTCTTAATTGTAAATCCCATCTCTTCAGTGCCTGCAACTGCTTCTTTATAATACTTAAGTTGCTCATTGTTTGTAATATTCTCAAGCTTTCCTTCTGCATGGAAGACAGTTGTTGAATATCCGTCTGAGCTTGAGCTTGTCTCAGAAACTATCTTATCCATGATCTCATAGTTCTTCTTGCCGCTTACTCCAAGTGAGATAAGGTTGTCATCATCAAGCCAGAGTACATAGTACTGAGTAGTTCCTGTCGGAATACCGTTTGTAGTCTTCTTAAGCTCTGCGTAAGGACCGAAAGCTGACTTAACCTCGAGCTTTACATATTCGCCTGTTGGATAAGGCTTAGCCTCTTCAATATATGACTGAAGATCCTTACATTCTCCTGAAATCATGTAACTTGCGTTTACTGCAAGAATAATACATCCAATGATAGCAAGTGCGATTCCCAAAATGATAAAAATGATACCGGAAGCCTTAACGCTTCCCTTTGTCTGAACACGTGTAGCTGCCATAAAAACCTCCGTATAAATAAATAGATGTAACCTATTTAAATAGGTTACAAAAAAGTACCAAAGAAGAATTTAGCACAATAAAGGTTTTAATGCAAGTTTATTAAAAATATAGTAAAATAAACATTTAGAGCGGAGGTGTCAAAATGATCGAACGAAAAGCATATGCGAAGGTGAATCTCGGACTTGATATAGTCGGACAGCGAGACGACGGATATCACCTTGTGAGAATGATAATGCAGCCCCTGAATATATACGATGAGCTGACCTTTGAGAAGAGCGATGCAGAGGGAATCAGGATCATGATGATCGAATCCGCGGGAACGTTGAACGGAAGTGAAGAGTCATCACTTAAGACGGCGGGAAACCTGTCACTGGGGGAAGATAACCTTATTTATAAGGCAGCGCATATTATCGCGGAAAGAGCGGGTTATAACGGCGGAATCGAGATAACTTTGTCGAAGAACATTCCTATCGCAGCCGGAATGGCCGGTGGAAGCAGCGACTGTGCGGCAACTCTTCTGGGAGTGAATGAGCTTCTGGGTGCAGGTCTTTCGGAGAAAGAATTGATGGAGATCGGTGTAAGACTCGGGGCAGATGTTCCATACTGTGTCATGGGAGGAACGGCTCTGTCCGAAGGAATAGGAGAAGTGCTTACACGTCTTAAACCACTTCCGGAATCGTATTTTGTAGTAGCTAAGCCGGGAATATCGGTTTCTACAGCTGAGGCGTATGGAGGTTTTGATGAGCTGTTTGGCAGCGGGGAGGAGATAGTTCATCCCGATATCGACGGGCAGGTTGAAGCTCTTGAGCAGGGCAGTCTGATGGGTGTTACCGATCGATTGATGAATGTACTTGAATATGTAACGGCAGCGCGTCATCCGGAAATAGGACAACTTGAAGAACTCATGAAGCATCAGGGGGCGATGAATGCGGTAATGAGCGGAAGCGGTCCGACGGTTTTCGGTATATTCGATAAGAAGGAATTGGCGGAGAAGGCAGCGGCGGAGATAAGTAAGTCAGGACTTGCTGCACAACTATTTGTTACGGAGTGTGTAAATTAAGATGAGTGGTGAAGATTTTAGAAGTAAAGTTGCTGAGAAAGAAAGACGTAAGAGGGCGGCAGTCAGAAAGCGTCAGGTAAGAAGAACAAGATTAACTATATTATTGGGATTTTTAATAATAGCAGGTATTGGAACCTTTGCATGGTGGAAGCTTACACAGGGGGAAGAAGGAACTAATACTGCAAAAGTAAATAATACAGCTCTGGAGGCTTCGGACGCAAGTACCGAAGAGGCATCCATAAATCCGGGTATCGGAATTGCCGAGAGGCTGGATGTACAGGAGGGTGAGTCAGGAAGTAATAAAGACGGTAAGAATGTCGGTTCTGAGGGAGATGCAAGGGCAGTGGTTCCCGATGATGCAACCGACTTCGATATAGAGCTTACCTTTGTTGGTGACTGCTGTTTGGCAACGCAGCTCGAAAATGACAGCGAAGGAACTATGCTGTGGTATCTTGAGAACTATCCGCAGGATTATTTCTTTGAAAAGGTAAGTCAGTATTTTGAGAATGATGATCTGACAGTTGCAAACTGTGAGAATGCTTTGTCGGATAATCCGGGCGAGCTGAGAGATAAAGGTCCGGACGGAGGCTTCTGGTTTAAGTCTCCTGCAAAAAATGCGGAAGTTTTCAAGGTTGCCGGAATCGATGCGGTAACTATCTGCAACAACCACATTCTCGATTACGGTGAGAGTGTACTTCAGGATACAAAGAAGGCACTTGATGATGCAGGTGTAATGTGGGGCTACCGCGATAAGATAATCTACTATGAGAAGGGTGGATTTAAGATTGCTGTCATCTGCTCGGCATATTATACGCCTGATGAGGTTTATGAGACAGAGGAGTATCTTGAAGAGGCAAAGAAGAATTCGGATTTTCAGATAATTTATTATCATGGCGGTATAGAGCACATTTATTATCCGGAAGGATGGATGATCGAGGCTGATCACAGTCTTATCGATCAGGGAGCTGACCTGATAATCGGATCGCATCCGCACTGCCTGCAGCAGATTGAGCAGTATAACGGTGTGGATATTGTTTATTCGCTCGGAAATTTCTGCTTCGGAGGAAATGATTGTCCACTGCCGAACAGGACTATGATCTATAAGTATCATCTGAAGATACATAGGGATAACGGTAAAAATGTACTCGAGTCCGGTGAACGTGAGATCATCCCGTGCTATGTCTTTACCGGAGATACAAATAACTGGCAGCCGGCACCGATCACGAATCCTGAGGAAGCGTATGAGGTTACGGGATTTGTAATGCAGGAGATTGACCTGCCATGGCCTGTATACGGGGATCTGTGGGAAGATGATGAGGAAGAATCCTATGAGGAGTCTTATGATGAATCTTACGAGACCGAAGGATCCTATGATGATTCATACAGTGAATCCGGAAATGACGAAGAAGCTTACGAAGATTGATATGATATAAGGATATAGATAGATGAAAAAGGGTATATTTATCACAATGGAGGGACCGGACGGTTCCGGAAAGAGTACACAGATAGAGCTGCTTAAGGCATATCTCGAGGAGAAGGGCTATGATGTCCTGATAACCAGAGAGCCGGGCGGAACCAGGATCAGTGAGGCCATAAGAGCCGTGATCCTGAACAGGGAATATTCGGAAATGTCACCTGTAACGGAAATGCTTCTCTATGCATCAGCCAGAGCACAGCTCATCAGTGAGGTTGTGGGACCGGCGCTGGAGAGCGGAAAGGCTGTTATCAGCGACAGATTCGTTGATTCATCCCTCGTTTATCAGGGAATGGCACGGGGCCTCGGAGTAGAAAATGTGTATGAGGTAAACCTTCGTGCTATAGGTGAATATATGCCTGATGTTACATTTCTCCTGGACCTTCCTGCAGAGGTGGGAATAGCGAGAAAGAAGGATCAGAAGGAGCTGGACAGAATGGAGCTGGAGTCTCTGGAATTCCACAAGGCCGTTGCTGAGGGCTATAGAAGCCTGCATACCAGATTCCCGGAGAGAATAGAAAAGATAGATGCAACTTTACCTATCGAGGAGATATGTGGTATTATAAAGGGTAGGGTTGAGACGATCCTTTCAAAATAGTGGAGGTTTAGCTTATGGATTTCAGACATGTAGTAGGACATGAAGATATAATCACCAGATTCAGAAGCAGTATTGAATCCGGTAAGGTAAGCCATGCATACATCCTTTCAGGTGAGGAGGGCAGCGGAAGAAGCTCGCTTGCATTCTGCTTTGCTAAGGCGCTGCAGTGCGAAGAGGGCGGAACGGATTCCTGCGATAACTGCAACTCATGCCACCAGATGGATACAGGAAATCATCCTGATGTAATATATGTAAATCATGCAAAGCCTAACTTTATCTCTGTTGAAGAGATCAGGGAACAGGTTGTAAACAGTATGGATATCAAGCCATACAGCAGCAAATATAAGATTTATATAATCAAAGACAGTGAGAAGATGAATGATCAGGCTCAGAATGCGCTGCTCAAGACTATAGAGGAGCCGCCTGAATACGGAATCATTATACTTATCACTTCAAATCCGGATAAGCTTCTGCCGACTATCCGTTCAAGATGTATAGAGATAGCAACTAAGCCTGTCAGAGAAAAGGATATCAAGGATTTCCTTAAGACTCATTACGGTATCGACAGCGAGAGAGCAGAGTTTGCCATCGAATATGCACAGGGTAATCTCGGAAAGGCAATCAGCCTTGCAACAAATGAAGAGTATCAGGGACTTATAAATTCGGTAATCGAGCTTGAAACACATATCTATGAGATGGATATGGAGGAGATAGTAGAATGTCTCAAGGCTGCAGAGCGTTATAAGATGAGCATTGAAGAATATCTCGATCTTATGATGATGTGGTACAGGGATATAATCGTGCTCAAGGTTACGGGTAATCCGGACAAGATCCTTTTCAAGGATCAGTATTCGGTTATCAGCAATCAGGCAAAGTATCTGTCCTTCAACGAGCTTGAGGATAAGGCAAAGGCCGTTGAAAACGCTAAGGTACGCCTCAGAGCCAATGCCAGATTCGATGATATTATGCGTCTTCTGATACTGACGCTTAAGGAGATATGATGAGAGATGTTATAGGTGTTCGTTTCAGAACGAACGGTAAGATATATTATTTTGATCCCAAAGAATATAATATTCCGGCCGAGTCCTATGTAATCGTTGAAACAGCGAGAGGCGTAGAGTATGGCCGCGTAGTTACGGAGAGAAAGTCCGTAGATGAAAAGGAAATACCTCAGGATCTCAAGCCGATAATCAGGCTTGCCACAGAGGAAGATCACAAGCAGTATGAAGCCAATAAGGAGAAATCCGAGAAGGCTTACAGAATCTGCCTTGAGAAGATCAAGAATCATAATCTTGAAATGAAGCTTATAGCGGCAGAGTACACATTTGATAACAGCAAGGTACTCTTCTACTTCACGGCTGACGGAAGAGTTGACTTCCGTGAACTGGTACGTGATCTTGCCGCTGTATTTAAGACAAGAATAGAGCTTAGACAGGTTGGTGTCAGAGATGAGGCAAAGCTTGCCGGAGGTCTCGGAATGTGCGGAAGAGAGCTCTGCTGCCATTCATATCTTTCGGAGTTCATCCCTGTTTCCATCAAGATGGCGAAGGAACAGAGCCTGTCACTTAATCCGACAAAGATATCGGGTGTCTGCGGACGACTTATGTGCTGCCTCAAGTATGAGGAGGATACATATGAGTATCTGAACTCAAAGCTTCCAAATGTGGGAGATTCCGTTAAGACCTTTGACGGTCTGGTGGGAGAGGTTGCCGATGTAAATGTACTCAGACAGACAGTCAGAATAGTTGTTACCGATGAAGAGGGTAACAAGGAGGCAATGGATTATAAGGTTTCCGAGCTTAAGTTTAAGCCTCGCCGCCGTCATCGTCATGATAATAACGAGAAGCGCGGTAAGAAAGAGGATTCGGAGCTTGAGGCACTGGAAGCTTTGGAGAAGAATGATGGAAAATCCGGTCTTGACTGAAAATGAAAGAATAGATGATCTAGATTGCAACGGGTTCTGTATTATACAGAACCCTTCTTGCTTTTGTTTCGGAATGGATGCGGTCCTGCTCAGCAACTTCACGGTAGGAAAGCCGTCCGCGAAGGTTATGGATCTGGGAACCGGAACCGGCATAATCCCTCTTCTTATGAAGGCGAAAGGAAAGGGCGCTGACTTTACGGGCCTGGAGATCCAGCATGAAATGGCCGAAATGGCATCGAGGAGTATTCTCCTCAATCATGTAGAGGACAGCTGCAGGATTATCGAGGGTGATATCAAGAATGTCAGGGAAATGTATGAGCACGGCTCCTTCGACATCGTTACATCCAATCCGCCTTACATCAGTGAGAGCAGCGGACTGAATAATCCAAGCAGTTCGGTAAATATAGCGCGTCACGAGATCCTCGTTAATCTCGAGGAAGTGATAGCCGCAGCATCCTATCTGCTTAATTCCGGAGGAAGCTTTAATATGGTCCATAAGCCGTTCCGTCTTCCGGAGATAATAGAGCTTATGAAGCGTTATAAGCTGCAGCCGAAGAGAATGCAGCTGGTACAGCCTTTTGCCGATAAGGAGCCGAATATGGTGCTTATAGAGGCGGTAAAGGGAGCGGGAGCCTTCTGTAAGGTGCTTCCAACGCTGATAGTACGCGGTGATGATGGAGAGTATACGAAGGAACTGCTGAAATACTATGGCAAGCAGGATGTATAGTTAGTAATTGAAGCTGACGGAAGAGTCGGCATAGAAGATGATTTATCGAGGATAGAATAATGGCAGGTACATTATATCTGGTGGCAACACCCATAGGAAATCTTGAAGATATGACTTATAGAGCAGTCAGGATCCTTGCAGAGGCGGACGTTATAGCTGCCGAGGATACGAGGAACAGTATCAAGCTGCTCAACCATTTCGAGATAAAGACTCCTATGACGAGCTACCATGAATTTAATAAATACGATAAGGCCGAGCTTCTTGTGGCAGATCTGCTTGAGGGAAAGACGGTCGCACTTATCACGGATGCCGGTACGCCGGGCATTTCCGATCCGGGCGAGGTTCTGGTTCAGAAGTGTTTTGATGCAGGGATTACTGTTGTTCCTGTTCCGGGAGCCTGCGCTGCGGTAAATGCGCTGATAGCTTCGGGCCAGAGAACGGGAAGATTCGTCTTTGAGGCATTTCTCCCGCAGGATAAAAAGGAAAGACGCAGTATCCTGGCTGAGCTTAAATCCGAGATGAGGACAATGATCATATATGAGGCACCTCACAGACTCGTAAAGACACTTAATGAGCTGGCTGAGGTTTTCGGTATTGACCGAAGCCTTACGATCTGTAAGGAACTGACGAAAAAGCATGAGAGCTTTACGAAGACGACTTTCGGTGAGGCACTTACCTTCTTTGAGAACGAGGGTCCGAGAGGAGAATATGTCCTTGTTATAGAGGGAAAGCCGATGGCTGCGCTTCGTGAAGAAGAACAGAAGAAGTGGGAGGATATCTCACTTGAGGAGCATATAAAAATGCGTATGGACGAAGGAATGACGAAGAAGGAAGCCGTAAAAGCGGTTGCTGAAGAACGCGGAATTCCTAAGCGTGACGTGTATTCCGCCGCAATTGAATTATAGTAAGTTATAACTAATAAAGTTTAAATTGTCTAAATAAATAACGCTGTTGTATACTCGCCTTGTGAGTTATGTAAATAAAAAGGGTTATGACTTAATCTATTATTCAAGGAGGAAATAATCATGGCATACGTAATTAATGATTCATGCATTTCTTGTGGAACATGTGCAGGTAATTGTCCTGTAAACGCTATCGCAGAGGGAGACGGACAGTTCGTTATCGATGCTGATTCATGCATCTCTTGCGGAACATGTGCAGGTGCTTGCCCTGTTGGCGCAATTTCAGAGGAGTAATCTATAACTGAGAAGAGCCTGTCCGATGAGGACAGGCTCTTTTTTTGTCTTATGGAAATTTAAAGATAAAAAAACAAAATATGATTTACGGATTGACTATATATCAATTTACATTATCACACCCTTTCCGGCACGGCGACAGCTATCCTACTTGAATAAGGAGTTTTTCTGTGATATATTTTATTGCCGTCATGCTGATATGATGATCTCCATACAACGGCTTTCGGGCTGCCGCACATTTTACTGCATGGAATCTCGTGTGATGTTCTGAATTAATTATATATTTATTGCTTTTCAGGGTGCAACAACAATTCGAACGCAATTCTCGGGAATTCGAACGCATTTCTGTTATTGTTAGGAAAAATGTATAGGTCGCCGGAAGCAGTTCACTGATATTTCACTAAAAATATGTTATAATAATTTTGACCAATATGCATTATTGTGATATAGTGTCACAAACATAACAGATGAGTTGTTATGTTGAACGGTAACGTAAACCTAATGTGAGGATTTATATGAAACTAGAACGTATAAATGAAAACAAAATAAAGTGTACGCTTTCCAGATCTGAACTGGCAGCTATGCATATAAATCTTACAGAGCTTGCATATGGTACGGAGAAGGCTAAGGAGCTTTTTAAGGACCTGATGTATAAGGCTAAGGAAGAGCTTGGCTTTGAAGCGGATGAGACTCCTATAATGATAGAGGCTATCCCGGTTAAGCCTGATTCACTTATGCTGATCATTACAAAGGTCGATAATCCGGAAGAGATGAACTCCAGATTCTCCAAGTTCGCAGGTGATAAGATGGATCCTTCAGACATGGATGAGCTTCCGTTCAAGGATATCATCGATGAAGAAGAAGGAAATGATGCAGGCGATATTCCTGATGATGTGTGGGAAGATGTTTCCGAAGAAGAGGAAACAGATAATTCGGTTTATATGACCTTCGCATTCGACAGACTGAACGATGTTATTGAAGTAGCTCATATCATTACAGGCTTCTACGACAGCAACAACAGTCTTTACTCAAATCCGAAGGATAAGAGATTTTATCTCATAATGTACAGAAACAGAAATACCAAGGAAGAGTTTAGGAGAGCCGGAATCAAAGCCGGTGAGTATGGAAGAGAGGTATCAACTGTTTATACCAGCGTTGATTATTTCGATGAACACTTCAGAATTATCGTTAAGGATGAGGCGCTTCAGAGATTGTCACAGATGAAATGACAACTGAAAAGAATTAAGGATATATGATAGCGGTAAACAGTGCTGTTTACCGCTATTTTTTGATGTATACTAAAAGGTTCTTTTATTAGATATAAAAATGTGCTATCATCCTACATTGTGCCGATATCAAATGCCTACTGACCAAATGTCAGGGTTAAAGTAATTATGAGGGGAAGACAATATGAAGAAATCCAGATCATTTTTAGCACTGGTATTATGCCTGTGCCTGTTTTTTGAGTGTGTGGTTTCAAATTTTGAACCATGCCACGTCTATGCTGCAGAGTCTTTTGAATCCAAGAAGAATGAAATTTTAACATCAGCAATTCAGTACTTGAAATCATCTCAAAATGAAGATGGTTCTTTTGGTGATACATATCTTATAAATGATACGGCAGAGGCTGCAGCTGTACTCCGTAGATTTTCCGATGTTGATGTAAGCAGATCACTTACCTGGCTTAAAGATCATAATGAAGAGTCCAATATTGATGTAATGTCCAGAATTATTATGACCGAAGGAAATACTGATGATGTAAAGAACTTGCTCAAAGCATGGAATCAGGATGGTGGCATAGGTCTTAGTGAGGAATACGGAAGTGATATTCTGGATTCTATACTGGCTCTCGAAGCAATCAATTCTTTAGACAATACATTTCACAATAATACAACATGGAAAATGGTAACTTATATAGCCAGACAAAAGAATAAGGATGGCTCATTTTCTTATACAAAGAATTCTAATCCCAATAATATTCTAACTGCGATGGCTTTATATGCAGTTAGTAAATATATGTCGGATAATAAGATCACATCTGATCTTACGGCAGATATGATCTCGAAATCTACTGCATATCTGAAGAAGCGATTCGATAATACTTTCCCGGAAGAAACAATAGAAGAGAATTTATACATTGCGTTGGCGCTTCTTGAGAATAATTCTTTGGACGATATAGAGGAAGTGGTAAATAACCTGTCAAAAATCCAAAAGGATAATGGAAGTTTTTGTGATGACGTTCATCTGACATCACTTGCTGTATGGCTTCTCGGTAAGATGGATATAGACCATATGGTGCTTATAAATGATCTTCAGATATCTAATACATCTACAGCATATTATGAGAAGGATACAAAGATAGATGTGTCATATGCTGTTTCATATAAGTCGCAGATTGAAAAGGAATATACGATTAGATGTACTGTTGTAAACGGTAACAGATTATTAAAAGAGGTTAAAGATATTCCGGTGACGCTTTCTCCAAAGAAGAATATGATCACGGGAAACATTGAGGATATCGTTATCAATGAGAATAGAGATGATGGGATACTCGTTACTGTGCAGCTTCTTGATGGAGAAAATGTAGTTAAGGAAACGACCGGAACTGTTAAGATGATCAATCCTGCAGTTGTCGGAGAGACGGAGATAGCGGATATAAATCTTACTCTCAGTGAATACTTTGCATATGTCGGAGAAGAGAAGGAAATAAGAATTTCTTATGACATGCTCTATAACACCAATGTGGATAATGATGTGGACATAAGTATAGAGGTTGTTCAGGGACAGAATGTTGTTACGTCGTATGCATCAAATGTAAAGCTTATCCCCGGCAAAGACAGTGCAGGTGATAACAGCCTGTCATTTATCCCGGATACTTCAAAAGAGGGCGAGTATAACGTCATTCTTAAATGTACCAGTGATGGAGAAGAGATAGCTGAATTATCTGCGATATTCCGAGTGGTCGGAATTCCTGAAGAAATCGGAGGAGATATTAAATCGATTCAGGATATAGATGTTCATTCTCCGGGAGATGCACATACCCCGGGAGATGCTGATAAGCAGGAAGACAAAGAACCTTATTTAGATCTGATGTGGGCTGCTCCGATACTCAGTGAATATGCTGTCTGGGGAAATAAGGATGAAGTAATAGATGTCAGCTATGGCATCTCATATATATCAAATTATGACGTGGATGGAAAGATTGTTGTTACAGCTACAAAAGATGGTGAGGTTATCGGTGAAGTCACAGAGAACATTACACTTTCAAAAGATTCGAAATATCTCGGTTCGGATAAAGTGATGTCATTTACCGAAGACGGTAAGGGCAGATATGTAGTTAAGACTGTACTGTATGACAGCGAAGGAAAGGTTCTGATTAAAGGCGAGAAGGAACTCAAGATTCTTTATAAAAAGCAGATCCCTCTGGTTATGAATGTGGACAGTGCAGATGGAGCGAATAATGTTTCAGAATTCAGTTGGAATGATATAACAGGCGAGGATAATAGGTATTATTATCAGTTCTACAGAAAGAAACGAAATGAAGAATGGGAGACCAGATCGACCTGGAATGGAGAGGTTGTAAAAGTATTAAATATTTACCCGCCGGCCGGTAATAATCTGTATGGCTGGATGAACAATACGATAGGAAATACAAACGAAACAGCATCTAAAGGAGTTTTGGATATATCAAGAGTTGATTTCGGATCATTCAATCATGATCCGGATGCATATCTTTTGGATGAAAACGGTAACTACATATATGATGTGCTTATGATAGGAAGCTCAGACTGTAACGGAGGTTATGATCTGTCTTTAGATGCATATAATGCTATGAGAGGGTTCTTGAATTCCGGTCGAGGCGTGTTGTTTGGCCATGATAGTGTTGTAGATAACACTGCACAGACACATTATTATCTTGCACGTTTGGGAGAAGAGTATCTTGGATTTAGCTATTTTAACTCTAATGGTGGAGGAGACGGATATTACGTTAATGTGGTAAATCATGGAGTACTTACAAGCTTTCCATGGAAGCTTACAGGTACGATGTATATACCTTATTCACATACATCAGGTCAGTATGTGCCGGAAAACAGTGGTTCAACTATATGGATGGAGTATTCAGGATACAACAATAAAGACAATTTTTACCTGATCACAAAGGGCTCATGCGCGATGATCCAGACAGGTCATAGTGGGTGGGCAACTGATGATGAACGAAGAATACTTGCGAATACGCTGTTCTATCTGAAAAGGATGACAGATGCAACAACGGCAACAGACAATGATTTCTATGATATTGAGAAACCTGTGGTTAAAGATATAACCGTGAAAGAAGTTAATGACGATAGTATTGAAATGATATTAAATGCCGAGGACTTTGGAACTGATTATCAGTACTATGTATCTGCAATACCATATTCCGGTATAGATAATGAACTGATCAAATCCAATGTGGAAAATCTGACGTCTATATCAGGAATAATGGGATATGTCTATACTGTATCGGATTCAACTGAGCCTATGGATATAGTTGAATATGATGAGAATCATGAACATGTCATTAATACGAATAATGCTGATTCTGATGGAAAGCTTAGCATAAGCATCGAAGCACCGGAGCTGGATAAAAAGCAGTATCTTCATGTTTATGCCATTGACAATGCAGATAATGTCAGTGAGGAAAAGATAATACCTCTTGATGAGGGGATGCTTACAACAAGTATTTCAACTGACAAAAAGGAATATCTGAGTGATGAAACCGTAGTTGTTAAAGCGGAAACAAAATCTCTTCTTTATACGGAAGATGGTGACGTTTCCATATCACTCTATAACAGTGAAGATAGTTTCGTTGAAGAAGTATACTATGAGAACGGACAGAGTGTTTATAAAGATGAACCTTATAGTATAAACACGGATATAGTACTGGATGAGACTTACGAAGGTGAGTATTCGCTTAAGATAGAGTGGGAGAATGAAGAAAAGGTTCTTTGTTCTGATAAGGTGACATTTAAAGTGAAGAAGGTTGAGGATGAGATTATAGAAGAGATTGTTAATCCGGCGTCACCGACTGATCCTGTTCCGTCAAATCCGGCATCACCGACAGATTCTAATCCATCGGAAACAAAGACTGATCCTGCTAAGGATGAACCGGTAAAAGATCCATCCAAGGAACCTACAAATAATAATCCGAATAAAGATAATAATCCGGATGAAAAATTACGTGACAATGAGGGTAGAAGTTCTGCAAAGCCAAAGGAAGAATTAACGACCGAGGTGACAACAGAGTCTGATACTACTGAGTCAAAGAAAGAAGAAATAAATGAGACTACAACAGAAACACATAAGCAGGGAACAAATAGGACAGACAATAATGCTCCGACAACCGGAGATAGTTTCCGATTGATCTTGATTCTTATGTGTATGATTGTTTCTGCCGGAGTAATCGTATACATAGTATGGAGAAAAAATAAAAA